>NZ_JBFRGB010000035.1:0-57918 GCF_052115125.1 Ensifer sp. 2TAB8
ACCGCCGAGATCAATCCGGCCTTGGCGACGCGGCTCGTGCCGTGGCGGCCGATATAGCGGCTGATCTCGCCGCCGCCGGTGGAAAAGCCGGCGAGGAAGATGTCCTTCAGGTCGAGCGCATTGATCAGATCCGCCAGATCATCGGCATAATGGTCCATGTCGTTGCCGTCCCAGGGTTGCGACGAGCGACCGTGGCCGCGGCGGTCATGGGTGACGACGCGGAAGCCGTTGTTGGCCAGATGAAAGGCCTGCGCCTCCCAGCTGTCCGACGACAGCGGCCAGCCGTGGCTGAGCACGACGACCGGGCCATCCTTCGGGCCCCAGTCCTTGTAATAGATCTCGACGCCATCGCGGGTGATGATGCGGCTGCCCATGGTGTTTGCTCCCTCGGTGCCGGACGCGCCGGCGGTTGATGCGGTGGTCGATGCGGCCTTGGCCGGCGTGTTCATGGCGTTGACCGCGGCAGCGGTGGCCGCGGCAGCGGTGGCCGCGGCGCCAAAGGCGGCCGACAGAACCGTGCGGCGCGAAAGGCCATTGGAAATGCTTGCGGAAACTGCTCTTGCCTGCGTCATTGTCCTCACCTCTTTGATCTCTGTTGCCAGGCTTCCATCCCGTGGAAGCGATGGTTGAATTGATAAATCGGCGGGCATAACCTCTCGACCGGCAAAGCTGACAACGATGGGGGCAGAAGTGACAAAACGATCGACCAGCGAACCGGCGGAGATCGGTATCGTCGTCTACCCGCGCGCACTGATGTCGGCGATCCACGGGCTGACCGACATGTTCCAGGTGGCGAGCATGCAGTCGGTCGAGCAAAGCGGGGGAGACGCTCCCCAGATCCGCATCAGCCATTGGAAGCTTCAGGAAGATGGCACAGTGGCAAAGTCGCGCGATACCCACGAAGGCCCGTCCTTGGGCCTGATGGCGCTGATCCTTCCGCCGACACTTGCGGATCTGCCGGTCGGCGAACGCATCGGCGCCCTGCCCGGCTTCGTGCGCGAGCAACACCAACGCGGCACGACCATCTGCTCGGTCTGCGGCGGCGCCTATCTTTTGGCCGAGTCCGGCCTTGCCGCGGGCCGCACCATCACCACCCACTGGTCGCACCAGGACTTGATCGCCGACCGCTACGCCGATATCCGCGTCGACACCGACAGGTTGCTGATCGACGAGGGCGACATCATCACCGCCGGCGGGATGATGGCCTGGATCGACCTCGGCCTGAAACTCGTCGACCGGCTCCTCGGAACCGACGTCATGCTGGCAACTGCGCGGTACATGATCATCGACCCCGGCGCGCGGGAGCAGAGCTATTACAGCGTCTTTGCGCCGAAGCTCGATCACGGCGACAGCATCATCCTGAAAATTCAGCATTGGCTACACGGCGCCAACACCAAGGGCGTGACGCTGCAGATGATGGCCGAGCGCGCGGGGCTCGGCGACCGCACCTTCCTGCGTCGCTTCCAGAAGGCCACGGGCTTCAACCCGACCGAATATTGCCAGCGGCTGCGGATCGCCAAGTCGCGCGATCTGCTGGAGCGTTCGCATCTCTCGATCGAGCAGGTCGCCTGGCAGAGCGGCTACGACGACACCAACGCCTACCGAAAGATCTTCCGCAAGATCCTCGGCCTTTCGCCGAAGGAATATCGCCTCCGCTTCTCGGTATCGGATGGTGCCCGGCGTATGGCCGCCGGAGCGCCGAATGCGGCGCCGGCTTAGTGCGCCACAGGATCATGGCTCCGTCGACTGAGCCGCGGCGGCAAGACGCGTTCGTTTGGGGCCGCCCGAAGACGCCGCCAGCGGCACACTTCCAGGCGATCTAAGCCGCCAGCCGACAACAGTCCAAGCATTGCCATCTTGGTGCCACTCGAGGGCTAGAAAACGCAAAAACCGCCGCGCGCCCGTTGGGGCGCGCGGCTTACATTGAATTCGGTGGTTTGGCGCGATCTTCCTTGGGCTGTCGGTCAAGCTAGATCTGAACTGCGTTGGAACGTAACCGGCATTTCGGTCAGCTCAAGATATTCGACGCCTCCGCTCACGGGCGCTGCCCGTCACCCCTTGCCGACGATGACAAAGACCACACGGCGGATCGCTTCGGCGAAGCTGACGCCCAGCGCCATCGCTGCAATGCCGGTGACGCCCAATGCGCCGATCCCCATCAGCTTCCAGCGTCTGACATCATCGGTCACCGGTTTCATCTCCGCAACGTCCCCACCGATCGCCGAGACGCACGCTTCGATCTCACCCACACGGTCGATCAACTGCTCCATGCGCAGATGCACGCTGCCATGAATGGCCGCGTACTTGTCCTCGGCCCGGCGGCTCCCCTCCTCGATCCGGCGGATCGATTCCTGCAGGCCGCGCATACCTGCAACCAGTTCACCGAGCTGGCGGTGAACGGCAACATCGATTTCAACTGCCGACATCGGCACGCTCCCCATGCCGGGCGCATTCCGCCCGTGTCCATATTTCCGCAGCGCACAGGCCAACGGCCGTACGATCGATCCGGCGTTGATCGACAGCAGTCGCACCGCGCGCGCCGATGAGATCAGTTCCGACCACGCCCCTGAGACCCGGAACACTGGCCGGTTGTGAAGTTCCACAGCCCGCCTGCATCAAGGCAGGAATCGTAATCAAGGCGCTTTTCGCGAGCGCGGCTCTGAGCGTCATTGTTCTGCCTTTCGATAGCATTGGCGATGGAACGGGCACCGTCGGCCCGGATTTCGTGGACGAGCCAGACGAGGCCGGCGAGCACCAAACCGCAGGCCAACAATTTCGGCCAGGACAGCATCACCTGGCCCAGCCAAGACGGCGCGCGAGCACATACCAGGTTTCGGATAGAACCCCGGCAGCCAGGCCGACGCCAACCTCCAGCAGCATCTGGACATCCGGATCATCCGCAAGCGCGGGACCGGTTTCAGGCGCCAGCAAGCCTTTGGCCACAAGCAAGCCGGCGCCATAGCGCAACACGATGCGGATCATCACCGCGCTCATTTCGCCCACCTCGCGAAAACAGCGATAACCGCTGCAACAAGGCGTTCGAACGTGCTGCCGATAGACCTAGCCGCATCGCTGTCCCCTTCGCCCTTCTCCGCGGGTCCCGACTTTCCCGGCCGTAGCGCAACGACGACGCCGGGCTCCGCCGACGCCGCCTTTGGTTGGCCGGTCCGGCAATATCCGGCTTCTCGCAACGCTGCCTCGAACGCTCGGCCATAAGCCTCGATCTTTGGGCCAATCTGCCTGACATCCGCATTGACGATCGCGCGTGACGCCGCATACCGATAGCCGATTGCCGCCCCGGAAAGGCTTTCGTCCGTGTCGAAGTCGGCAAGCCGCTTCCCGGTAAAAAAACCCTCCGTCATGCCATCGAACAGGATGCGCACCGCAGTCGCCATCTCGCTCGCCTGCTCCGGCGCAGCCGCAAGGCCGAACTTCGCATAGTTCGCCTTGCCGGTAATCTGCGCCAGCCCGCGCCCGCGGAAACGCCACCCATCGTCCGCCGCGACATTCCCGAGCCGACCGCCATAGACCCGGTTCGCAAGCTTGCGCGGATTGCCGGCAAAGGGCTCTGCACTTGCAAGCGTCGGGAATCGTGCGGGCCAAACCTGGGTGAGCCGCTCGGCGGAGTAGTTGAGGTTTTCTTCGACCGGCTGCATGGAGCCGCCAGTTTCGTGATAGACGGTCGCGAGTATTGCAGCGAGGTGGCAGAGGCCGACACCGCGACCACGGGCTTCATCGAGGATCGCCTCGATGCCCCTCATCTGCTGAGCAGACAGAGAAATGCCGAATGCCGCGCTACCCCGTCGCCGGAGAGCGGCAAAAAATACCGAGTGATTCATAGTTCACCTGAATTGTGGAGAGTGCCTAGAGATCGGCAGCAGCAAGCCACAGATTATCGATCTGGGCATCTGATAGACCGAGCGCGGTCCCTATCGTGGCGATCAACGGGTGTTTGCGCCTGAACGAGGTCGCATATTCCCATTCAATCTTGACAGCTTCCTTTTCGGCGCCCTCGGGCATGACATTGATCGCCGCATCGACCTGAACCAAAAATCTGCCCTCAGCCACTAGACCAAGCCTGAGCTGACGCGCCGTCAGGACAGGCATCCGCTCCCGTAATTCTTCGGGCGTAGGCACGGGTTGCGGGACGTGTACCCACGCGCCATCGACGTAGCGATGCTCTGCGGAAGGCCTCAATGGTACTTCGATCGTTCCATAGGGATATCCGGTCAGAATTTCAGTGGGAACATCATCGATCGCTTGCCAGTATCCAAGGCCGGGGTGAAAGAATCCTTTTTCCAATGTCAAGTCCTCAACTCCTGCCAGTTGACCACCGAAGCACCACCATTCGTCAATACCTTGTAGTACCAACCGGACGGGATGATGGTAAAACCACCATTTCCCATGTTCCTGGATGGGCCACCGCTTGTCGCATCGTAGATACCAGATGAAACGATTGCCCATGTCGAGTTGTCAGACGAGACAACGAGATTGACGTCAACGCCACCGCTCGCAACGATATAGGTCGTTACTGCGATCGGGCGACCGGTTGTATTCTGATAGGACGAATTAATAGCGCGTGAACCAGTAACGTTTTGCCACCCTTGACCATGACCGAGCGCGTTGCCGGCGTTAGCCGCATAGCTGACGTTGAAGTTCGACGGATTGTAGACGTACATGTTCGTACCGTCGTTACCGCCCCAAAGCCACGAAGGTTGACCACCTTGACCGGACCAGTTGAAATTCAGATCGACGCCGCCAACACGGCGCGGGTACGCCCGCCCATCGGTCGTGATTTTGGAACTGAGAGCCTCATGCAACCAAGCGCCCGCCCAAGGCATGTAAATGTTGCCGTCATTAAGGTAACGAGCGCCGCCCATGCGGAATTCGGAACCGCCCCAAACGAGGTGGGCATTGGCCCCGCCCAGTATCAGGTCGCGATTCCAAGTGCCCGAGGTACCAAACGTACTGATTACAACCGCGTCGCTAGCTTGGTCATGGCGAACCATACCACGCATCGTACCCGTTGCAGTGCGGAAGATGATGGAACGATCACCATTGTTATCGACCGCGAAACTCGGTGTCGTGATGGCGCCCCCAAAGGTCGCACCTGACAAGTTAGCTTTAGTAGCTGGATTGAAATTGCCCGCATTCCATATGCCTTGCCCGCCGATGGTGGGAAGCGCACCGGAAAAATTGTAGTAGAATCCGGCCTCAGCATTGAGAGTGATGGCGCCACCGGCGCTAGGCGCAAAACCAATGTAACCAACCCGGATGTCGTCCCCCTTTCGAAAATCTAAATAACCGGTGCTGACAGCGTTGCCGGCTGACATGTTTATGTAGCCGTCCCCCGCCGTACCCGTGACTGCCCTGAGACCACCGAGAAACGTTTTGCTCGACATCGTCGATGGCAAGCGTGCGTCATTAACTGTGCCACTCGTGAGGTTGCTAGCGTTGTCCGCACCGATCGTCGCCCTCATCGTTGCCGCATCCACGTCATCCAGAATCGTCCGCGCAAACGGCGTCAACGCCGCCGTCGCGTAGAGGTCCGTCCCCGTCGTGTAGAGCATCTGATTGGTCGTTGTGGTCAATCCGGCGATTGATTGCAGGCCCGCGTCCTGCGCCTGGACATTGGTGCCGATCTCAAGACCGAGCGCCGTCCTGGCACCGCTTGCGCTCGTCGCGCCCGTGCCGCCCGCAGTCAACGGACGCGGGGTGTTGGCGTCTGCGGTCAGGTCGTCGATCAGCGTGTTGTAGGGCACGCTCTGAATCGTGGTATTGGGCACGCCTTTGGTGCCGGCGGGAGGCGAATAGACGCCGCCTGTTCTGGGCATGGCTTGTCTCCATGGAAGCGCGTGTCCGCAGGCTTCCCTGTTGTTCCTGTTTCGATGGATTTGGCGATCCGCAGCGCGGCACGATTCGGCCGTTGCTGGGTTCCCCAACCGCGGCCAGTTAGCTTGCTTGAAGGGCCACAATTGAATGGCCCTTCAAGCAATCCGATGCTCTCGCAGAGGACGGCGGAACGGCCGAAATTGGCCGGCCCTACCGCTTCTTGCGACCTGCCGAAAAAAGCCGGCCGTAGTCGCTCTTTCGCGTTTCTGATACCCCTGACGTTTCGCAGATTGTCCTTCGACAAATGCGGCAGTTCAGGATAGCGTTTGTTGTTGTAGGCCTCCACGTCCCCCTCATGCCTGTCGTAATCGACGTACCAGGCGAACGCGTCCTTGAGTAGATTTTTCAATTTTGGTCTCCTTGGTGGGTATTGACGGCGTGCTGAGCGGAATGCTCAGCGCCCTGCTCGCCCCGACGGCAGCCTCTGCAGCGATTTTTCGATCTTTCGGGGGCGGACCAATGGCCGCCCCTTTCCAATGTGCAGGACTCCGGGATCAGCTCACCGCGCTCTGCCCGAAGAGGTCGGCCGCAACGCCGAGGCCCTTTTCGTTGTGAACCTTCAGCGTGCCCTCGCCGATGATCACGCCCTTGTCGGCGTCGCCGGTCTTGGCCACCGCCTTGTCCTCCTGGATGCCGCGCAGCCAGAGGAAGGAGAGCATGTCGGTGTCGAGGAAGTAGGCGTTGCGCGCGAGCTTGGCGCTGCCCGCCTGCACCCGGTTCGGGTGGATCATCACGGTGCCGAACGGGCCTTCGTAATAGTCGGCCGTGGCCACGATCGTGTTGCGCTCGCCGCCTTGCGAGACGGCGTAGCGGAACGGCGCCACGTTGGCGTCGGACATGAAGGTGACGAAGACCGATTTCACGTAGGGCGAGACCGAGACATGGCGGAAATTGGCGCCGTTCTGGTAGCCCGTCTGCATCACCTGGTCGAGGATCGCCTTGGTGAACGGGCGCTGCGTGCCGTCGGTCGGGGCCACCGTCAGCCCGGTCGTCGGGTTGTAGCCGCCATTGGCGCCGCCTGCCCCGCGCGAGACGCGCAACGGCATTGGCCGAAGAGCCTATTGCAGTTCTACGGCACCCTTCCCGTGTCTTATTTCAGAAAGAGGTCGCCGGATTTCAGCAGTTCCATGCCTGATGCGAGCGGCGTCGTGCACCCCAAGAATCCCTCGTCAAACTCGAGATCCGGAGACGGTGTGTAGCCGGTTTCGTCGGTCTCAAGGTCGAACAACCACCCCTTGCCGGACACACGAACGCTTCCTGTGCGTCTCTCGGTGGTCCGCTCGATCCTGCTCATGCCGTCCGGTGATTGAAAACCCCATCTCAGTTTCATCTCGCCTGCAACATTCACGCGCCGCTGAATGTATCCTGTCAGCGTGAAGCCCGAGGCATAGACCGGCTTTTCGAACGCCACACGCATTGGCGCGCGTTCTGCGTCTCCATCCTTACGGTATGGGCCGGCGGCCTGCTTGAACGCCACCTTGCCGAAAGCATTTTTTTCCTCGCCCAGCGCCTCGAAGAAATCCGCCCGGCATTGCAGCAGCGCATTGATCAGCCGGTTGCCGCGGCCCACCGGTGGTGGCCCAAGTTGGGCCCAGCCGAAGGTCTCGGCTGCTTCCGGCAGGCGGAAGTCCTTCGTCTCGGCTTCGTCGGGTGCGCAGGTCACCGTCGCCTGCTCATCGGGATCGAAGTAGGAACGCAACGTCAGGTGCTGCGAAACCGGCGTGGCACCGACATCCTTGTCAACCAAACTCCAGTAATACGTAAATCTCGCACCGTACTGAGCCGCGATAGCACGAGCGGCTCCATCGGGCGTTTGAGCGACCTGAAGGGCCCAGGCAAAGCGCGTCGGTTCACCAGACTGAACCGTCTTTCGTTGAAAGAACCGGACGATGCGGAGGCCACCAATCTCGACCGGGTGTTCGAATGTCACGGTTTCGTTGTAGGTCTTCTCCGCTTCGGGAATGTGAGGCGCGTTGTCCGGGCTCTCCCAAGGCTCGATACGGACCCGCGGGAAGATGCGTCTTTCAGCCTTCAACACCTCGAAGAAAGAGGGCTTGCAGGCGACGAACGCGTCAAGAACATGGTTGGTCTTGACGGCTGGCCGCCTCGCCGACGGAAACAGGTCCTCAGCGTCCGGGAGGCGCCTCCTGCCAGTCTCCTCATCGGTCGTCAGTTCCGCCATTCGATCCTTGGACGCGTCACACATGACGAGGGATCGCGAAGGATCGTTTGCCTGGCGAACGACGATTTTTCTGTAACTGTCCTCCGGCGCGACCGATGCATCGCCCTGTGGAACCGATTGGGCATCGAGCTTCAACTCGAGCGCACCACCATCCTTTGCCACGAACCTAGCACCGGGAAGCATTCCCTCGATCGCCTTGGCGACGTCAGATACGCGCCGCTCGACCTCAAAACCCCACGTGAAGTGCGGAACAGCAATGCCGACGGCCTCAAACTGGACATAGCCGGTGAGCGACAGGCCACCGACGTCGACAGGCGCCGCGAACGCGATCGTTTGCCCTGTGACACCATCCGACATGCTCCAGTCATAGGGCCCGATCACTGCTGCGCCAAAATCCGCCCTGTCACCGCCGAGAAGCGAAAAGATGTCCGCCTTGCAGGCGAGGAACGCGCCAAAAACCTGTCTTGCACTGCCGGATGACGGTTGCGAGGACGCCGCCGGGATCGCCGAACTCAAGACAAACAAGGCCGCCAGGGCCGACACGCACCACCTGAACACGATCCCTCCAAGGCCAACGCCGGACGTCTCTAATGAATGGAAAATTGAGAGTGCATGCTGGGGTCGATACTCAGCACACCGACGAATTCGACCGGTACGCCGACCCCTTTGTTCACTCGCAAAACTTGTAGAACATTAAGAGAACAAGCACAAGAGATCGTCGAGAAGAAATCGCATCTCTCGCCCGGCACAATCAACCACAGCTATCGCCGTTCGTGCCGTGACGAACTCGGCGATGGCAACGGAACCGGCTGAACTACGACACGGCCATCCTTCGGCCACCGCCTCCCCTTTGATGCCGCCTAGCGCCGCCAGGGTGGATCTGAGATAGGATTGCGCATCGGATTGGCAGGGGGAACGGGTGTCTCGACAGAGTAATCCGGAAGCTGCAGCGCTCGCCGCGCTAACGCTTGACGTTCACCAAGCTTCATCTTGGCGGGGTTGGGACGCTCGTACTTGTCAGCGACGACGTATGTAGCGTCGTCGATATCCTTGGCAGTCGACAACGGCTCCCGTACACCGCGCTCGCCATTGAGGAGTTCGTGCTTTATGAAGCCATAATTTGCCTCATAGGATTCGGGCGGCAGCCCGCGCTCTTCCGCCCAGTTGAAGAAAGCTTCCCTGCGATCGTCCCATTGCGGATAGCCATAAGCATTTCCGTTTACCCGGCCATTTTGCCACAAATTGCCGAACACCCGTCCGAATCCGCCGCTTTCGTGGTCGAAATTTCCGACGAAGGCGGCAGCGTCCTGTTCGGTCATGATCAGATCCCGTTGCAGATCTCGCTTCAGACGCAACGCGATGTTATCCGAGAGTTTGTCGTAGTCCGTGGTCGGCTTTAGGCGCTCGGTTGGCACCGCCTGATGTTGCTTGCTGAACTTCGTCGTATCCGTCAGCGTACCGCGAAAGTGCATCGGTGCCTTGCGAAAATCGCCGTTCATAAGTTCGCTCGGCGGCGGATGCTTGAAGCGTGCGTTCTCACCGCGCCGCGCCTCCACGTCGGCAAAAGCCTTGTTGCCGGTCAGTATCGGATTTTCGTCGAAGTACCCCATCGCCTCTCGAACGGATTGGATTCTGACGGGTAGCCGACGGCGCCGCGCACATCGACGCCCTGGCCAACGCGGATCGGCTGGCCGAACTTCGGGTTCAGAACCGATTCCGGGTTCTGGATCACCCCTTCCTGGACGATCGGCTGCTGGTTGTTCTGCCAGTAGAGATTGTCGAGCGTCTGGCGCAGAAGCACCGTCTTCACCCGCTGGATCTCCGCCATGTCGTCGGTGATCGCGTTGCCCTCGCGCCGGTGCGGCCGCCGCTCGGTGATGAGGTCAGCAAAGGGCACCTCGTCCCATTCCGTATCCTCAAGCAGATTGTCGGCCCCGGTGCCCCCGGCAAAGACCAGACGGCGCAACTCGGCAATGCCGTCATCATCAGCATCCACCTTCACATAGAGCTCGTAGTAGTCGACCTCCTGCAGCGCCTTCGCCGTCTCCTCGCCATCGCCGAAGATGCCACGCCGGCGGGCAAATTCCTCGTCCTCGCCATCCGCATTGCCGGCGATAGCAAAGCCTTCGACGAGATCACGGTCATTCGGCCCTGCGGTCCGTCACCGCGCCTTTGCTCGAACGGCTCAGCGCAGTTGCCAATCGTCAAGCGCCGTCCGCCGTCGCCGCCAAGGGCGCGCGAAGCGTGACAGCCGGTCACAGAAAATTGCGGATGTCACGCCTGATGTCACGCTTGCGAACTTGACTTCAGGTTGTATTCGTTCATCAATACTTCGCGTCGGCTCGCCCTGCCTCGGGCCTCCCCGGCGGAAGTGCAGCACCTATGCCGATGCTTCGCAGGCGTAAGCCAGCAAAGAGCCAAAGTAGTTCAAATTTTTGAATAGTTTGTCAGTCTAGCAGCCTCGCGGCGGGAACCATGCAATGAATGCAACAGGTGCCAGATGATCCGCAGCACGTTCAGCAAGTTGAAGACCATTTTCACCCCGCGGCCTTCGGCAAGGAATATCTCGCCCAGGTTGCTTGAACTGGCCACCTCGGGAAACGTCGACGCCCAGGCAAAACTGGCTGAAATCTACTTCAACGACGGCGGCGAGGAACACTACGCCGCCTCGCTTCACTGGAACCGGCAGGCCGCCCGACAGGGCCATCCCGCCGCGCAGGCTCGTCTCGTCACGATCTATCAAAGAGGCCTTGGCGTCGAACGCGACCTGAAAGAGGCCTCGCGCTGGCTGCGCAACATCGGGCAACCGCGCTCGCGCAGCGAGTCCGTCCGCGCCGTTACCGGCAAGATCGTCAAACAGGAAGCATAAYGAGCGACAGCCGGTCGCTATCCCCTTGCCCGGCTTCCGCTAGGGCGCTGCAAGAACCACGCCACCGCGTCAGGTCGAACGCCTCAAGCCGCACCCGGAATCAAAAAGGCCGCTTCAATGACGAAACGGCCAGCCTGTAATATCCTTAGCCCGCTTCCCGTCACTTGGCAAGCCCTCCCGCCTAAATTTGTTTCCGTTTTGTTCGTTTTTTCGCAAGCCGCATCCCCGCTCCTCTCTGGCGTTACCGGCAACTCAGCCGTCGTTTGGTGATATAATTGCGCCCGGAGCGCTGGCGCCTGGCGTCCTACACGGCAATGGATCGTCGGGCAGGCCATAGCGCCGGTGTCCGGTTCGATGGTGAAGCGGGCGAAGGCCCGCTCCCTCGATGACGGGAGGATTCCATGACCCCACGATATCTGATTGTCGCTGTCATCGCGGCGCTTGTCGCGCTTGCCGGCTGCACCACCGACCAGGCCAGCCGCAATACTGCCCCTGCCCCAAGCCCGGGCATGCAAGGCGGCGGGAGCATGGGCGGCGGGAGCATGGGTGGCGGGAGCTCCGGCTATTAGGCACCGCGCGTTTAGGCGCGAGTAGCGTCATCCTTCGCACGTCGCCCCGCATCGGCCATTTCGGATTGAACCTCTGGCGCCGAAGTGCGTTGAGTAACCATGACGCGCATTCTCGGTGCCACGCCATTTGTTTGCGCGCATTCTGTGTTAAGCTTCCCTTGGGAGGAAAATGCCATGGAGAATTTCTTCGCACTCGCCGCCATCGTCGTCGGCTCCGCCATCCTGGGGCTCGCGCTTGCCTACGGAATGCGCCGCAAGGACGCGCACCGTCCGCCCGATCATGACGACGCCCGGTTGAAATTCTAGGGCACAGGTTCTTCCGCAATAGGGCTTTCGGCGCGGCCATCCGCGCACGGTGCCCCATGCTGCGCGCACGGCGCCGCCAACGATGCGGCGAAGCTTCTTTGCAATCCCCGCGAGAAGATTTCAGACACCGCCTGGCCTCGCTCTCGCAACGACTCCGATGAAATTTCGCCTGCTTGTCGCTGGCCTCACCGCCGCACTTCCATTTCATGTTGCAGCCGAACTCTCCCCGACAAACCGGACGGGGCGAGACAGGTCAGGGCGCATTTCATGACGAAGCTGCCGGCTCCCGAGAAAGACAAGCCCGCGGAATGTCGGGTGGTCGTGGAGATCATCGTTCGTCGGGACGGCCATGTCCGCAGGTCGTCGATACATCAGTCGTCGTGATTTGCCCCGGCAGACGCCGCCGTCATGCCGATGCTGCGACAAGCGACGAAACCGCCCGCCTTTACCCCTAGCATGAATGGCGTCGAGCGCATGCTCAGGATGCCCGTCGTGTTCCCGGGCAAGGCGGGCCGTTGGTCTCGCCGCCATCGAACCGGCAGTCCCCACGTCGGCCCGCGCTCGCCCACCCTGTGCCCGGCCCGCCGGAACCTTTCCCGCCCCCTCGCCTTACTCCCAGGACACAAGCAAACAAGGAGATGCGAATGAGCAAGGCGAACCCGAAATCGCGCGATCCCAGCCAGACACCGGACGATCGGTCGCAACCCGTCGGACCGAACGTCGTGCCCATCGGCAGGATCCCGCCCCTGCCGGCCGATCAGGTACCCGAGGGCGATGACCTGCCGCCCGGCGACCAGGGCCGCGTGCCGCCGGTTCCGAGTCGCGATGAGGCCAATGTGAACCCGGACGATGCCCTGCCGGAAGACAGCGAGGAGAAGATCCTCGACGACGATCCGGGACGCGTAAAGACCCGCTTCGACGAGGAGCTTCCGAAAAGCAGCCGCTAGTGCGTTCTACGAAAAGCGGAAACCGGTGCCCGGTCCGGTGTCGCGTGACGTCAAAAGTCCGGACCACGCCAGTCGCCGACATGAAAAGGCCCGCCGGTCACACCGACCGACGGGCCTTTCTCTTCAAGGTTTCGCCTCTATCAATAGGGCGAGTAGCACTGCTGGCGCGGGCCGCCATAGGGCTGGTAGCTGTTGTCGTAGGCGCGGTAGGAGCGGTAGCGCGAATAGCACCAGTCGACGTGGCTCTGGCTCACGCCCGGTTCATAGCGGCGCGCCGGCGGAGCGGCAATCGCGCCGCCGATCACGACCCCTGCGCCAAAGGCCGCCAGCGGGTACCACCAGCCGTCATTGTGGCGCCGATAGCCGTAGCGCTCATAGCGATAGCCGCGGTAGCCATTGTAGTAGCCCCCGTTCCAGCCCGGCCGATAGCCGCCGTTCCATCCCGGCCGGTAGCCCGGACGATAACCGGGACGGTAGGGCCGATACCCACCACCATGCCAGCGCTGACGATATCCGCCATGACCCCAGCCGTGGCCGTTGCCATGCCTGTCACGCACGAGCTCCACGTCGCTCTTCTGCACCCGCTCGATGGCGACTGCCGGTACGGCATTCGCCGGCGTGATGCCCGAAAGAGCCGTAACCGCCGCCAAAACGACGATGCCAATCTTCTTCATTCCATCTCACCTGTCCGTTTGGAAACAGGCGCCAGTTTCGCGAAATGACGTGAACCCGCAATGAATGCGATATTCCTAATGTTAAATACAACCAAAAGCAGCGTAGACGACGCGGTTTCCAGCGCCCTAGCCGCGCAGCGTCAGCGCATGCGCGATCAGCGTTTCCACGGCCGCGCCGTAGGAAATGCCGTCTGCCGCAAGCGCCTTGGCATACATGCTGATATTGGTGAAGCCGGGAATGGTGTTGATCTCGTTGATGACCAGGCTTCCGTCCGGCCGCAGGAAGAAATCGACACGCGCCATGCCGGCGCAGGTAAGCGCCCGGAAGGCCCGCTCGGCCATCTCCTGCGCGTGCGCGCCCACCTCCTCGGCAAGCTCCGCCGGCACCTTCACGATCGCGCCGCCGGCGTCCACATATTTGGCGTCGTAGCTGTAGAAACCGTGGCTCTCCGCGGGGATGATCTCGCCCGGCCGCGATACGGTGAGCCTGCCCTTGGCGTCTTCCAGCACCGAGCATTCGATCTCACGCGCCTGCACGAACTCTTCGATCAGCACCTTGTCGTCGTGGCGAAACGCCTCTTCCAGCGCCGCCGCAAGCCGCTCGAGGCTGTCGACACGGCTGACGCCGACGGAAGAGCCCTGCCGTGCGGGTTTGACGAAGACGGGCAGCCCCAAGGTCTCCAGGATGATTTCGGAGGAATAGGCATCGTCCTGATGCAACGCGATGGCGCGCGCGACCGGCAGCCCCTCGGCCGCAAGCAGGCGCTTGGCGAGCACCTTGTCCATTGCCGCCGCCGAAGCCGCAACGCCGCAGCCGACATAGGCGACATCGGCCGTCTCGGCATAGCCCTGCACCGTTCCGTCCTCGCCATAGGGCCCGTGCAGCACGGGAAAGATCAGGTCGACCGCGGGCAACAGCCCTTGCGTTCCGTCTTCGGCGATGGTGACCGCCCGCCCCTTGCCGCCCGGGATCAGCGCCACCTGCGTTCCCGCCGCCGGAATGGCACGCGGCAGCTCACCGTCTTCAAGCGCGAGCAACAGCCAGCGCCCATCCCTGGCGATGCCGATAGGCACGATCTCGTAGCGGCTGCGATCGAGCGCGGCGACGACGTTGCGCGCCGACATCAGCGAAACCTCATGCTCCGCCGAACGGCCACCAAACAACACGGCAATGCGCAACTTCTCCGTCATGACGGCTTCCTCCAGAATCGTGGCCAATGCTGATCCGCAAGGAAGCGGCCGAAGATGGCAACAAGACGTCAAGGAAATGTGCTATCGCTGCGACAGGAAAATTTTCTCAGCCGACGCTCAACGTTCCGGCGACGAAGACCGCGAGATCGGATCCGAAGGAGAACCCGCCCATGGCCGAAGTCCTGCTCTTCCACCACGCCCAGGGGTTGACCTCGGGCCTCCACGCTTTCGCCGATGAACTGCGCGCCGCCGGCCACACCGTTCACCTTCCCGATCTTTTCGAGGGGCGCACCTTCACGAGCATCGAAGAAGGCCTCGCCTATATCGGCGCGGTCGGCTTCGACGAGATGCGTGAGCGCGGCGTTCGCCTCGCCGACGCGCTTCCCGAAGATCTCGTCTATGCCGGCTTCTCCTTCGGCGTCCTGCCGGCGCAGAAACTCGCGCAGACCCGGCCCGGTGCCCGCGGCGCCCTCTTCTTTTATTCCTGCATCCCGATCAGCGGCCAGTGGTCCTTCGGCCCTTGGCCGCAGGGCGTTCCGGTGCAGGTGCACGGCATGGACAACGACCCGATCTTCGTCGGCGAAGGCGATGTCGACGCGGCACGCGAACTCGTCGAGAAGGCCGACGATGCCGCACTCTTCCTCTATCCGGGCGACCAGCATTATTTCGCCGACAGTTCGCTGCCGTCCTATGACGCGGAGGCGACCGCCCTGCTCACCGGGCGCGTACTCGCCTTCCTCGATCGCGTCTGACGCAGCGCGGGCGTCGGAACCTTGCCGCAGCCTTGGCCAACGCCCACAGAACCGGGCTGGGTCCGCAATGGGCGGCAACGGAGGCATTCTGGACCACACCAACCCCGGAAAACGAGGCCGCGGCAACCGCGCACCTGACCTTCGAGGGCACGCACGACCAATACGTCGCGGGCGTCCCGGCCGAGGTGGCGGCGCGCATCCGGCTGAAAGCTGGGAGGAGGACTGGCGGGTGATGTACCAGCCGGGACGAATGGACACCCAGCGCGCCCTCATCGGGGACTATGGCAACCACGTCGCCCGCTTCGATACCATCGCCTATTATCTTGTCCGCTGGCAGCCGCCCGCGCTCCTGCTCTGGGGCCGGCTGATGCGTTCTTCGATAGCGCCGAAGTTCTCTCCTGGATCGAGGCCCTGCCGCGCATGGAGGCCCACATCTTCGACGCCGGCCACTTTCTGCTCGAGACCCACGCCGCGGAAGCGGCATCGCTGATCGTCGAATTTATCCGAAACACCGAAAGCAGAGCGAAGCTCGGAGATCGACAAAGCTGAGCGAAGAAAAGGACAACCCACCCGAACATCCGCCAACACGCCGAACAGCAAAGAATTGCCGCCACTGGAAATCCGACATAAACTTGCATTACCATGAAAAACGAAGATATCCGGAGAATAACATCCGGATATTCGCATTATTTTAATACGAATATCGAAATACTTCGGAGTTGCTGTGCTCATTTACTCGGACGAAAACCTTGAGGCCATCCATCGCCCGGGCGCCTCGCCTTACCTACTCATCACCTTCAACGAGATGGAAATCCAGGCAAACGGCAGCCGCTACTGGGGCCAGCGTTTTTGCGAAAAGGCGGATATCGCCGCCCTCGGTTTCATCAGCCGCCGTCCCAACTGGTTTCCGGCAGCGAGCGTCGTCCGCGCGGTCGAGGCCGCAGCGCCGATCCTGAAGGCCGCGCCGGAGCGCATCCTCTACGGCCATTCGCAGGGCGGCTATGCAGCCCTTCGCTACCGCCGGCGTTTCAACGCCACCACGGCCATCGCGTTTTGCCCGCAGGTCTCCATCAACCCCAGAGCGGTCCCTTGCGACAATCGTTTTCTAAGGCATTTTTCGCCCGATCTGCACACCAATATGGGCATAGCCCCGGATCACGCCGCCGGCCGCGCCTTCATCTTCTATGATCCCTTCCACGCGATCGATCGCCGGCATGCGGAGCGTATCGCGAACCTGCAGGCGGAAACGCATCTCACCCCCGTGCACATGACCGGCCACGGCACCGTCAGGGTGTTTACCGGCACCGAGCGCGCGCTGTCGCTGATCGATGCCTGCCGCGCCAACGACCTTGTCGCCCTGCGCGCACTTGCCCGCACCGCCCGAACCGACGCGCCGATGCGGCCCTATCAGAACGCCGTCGCAGCCATGGCCCGCCACCCCGCCTGGGCCGATCGCCTGCACACCCGCTTCGGTGATCGTTTCGCGCCGACGGAAAAGGTCAATTTCCTCTACCACCGTGCCAACCGCCACATCAGAGATGGGAACCTCGTCACAGCGCGCGACATGCTCACGAATGCGCTGGCGCTGCTGCCCGGCGACCCCGCCCTCAAACATCGCCTGAGGGACCTCGACGCCCGCATCGCTCGCGAAGAAAAACTGGCGGCCGCTTCCTGAAGCGGCCAGAGCGATCGGGAGTTGCGAGCAGTCGCCGTGAGGAATAGTGGCATGGGCTGCGGGACCGGACTCCCGCCTGGGATTAGGTCGCCGACAGGCCGGATGGCAACCCTTCTGATCTCACCGCAATATCACCGGACCGAGGTCACAGATCGATCTCCGGCCGCCAAATGGCGTATTCCTTCCAGCGCACGGCAAAACCGGCCCATGGATTGGACAAGCAATGACCGCACCTCTGCCCCACCTGACCGAAATCCGCATGCACGAAGAGGCGCTCCACCGTCCCGAAATCCGACGTTCGCGGGCGGCGGTCGAGGCGCTGCTGGCCGAAGGCTTCGTGGAGTTCGGGGCATCAGGCACGGTCTATCACCGCGCGGAAATCATCGAGCTCCTGCTTCAGGAGGACGAAGCGGACGGCGGCAAGCTGCTGACGGATGATTACCGCCTGACGGCCATTGCGCCCGACGCGGTGCTGCTGACCTATAGAACGCATCGGGTCGAAAGCGACGGTTCGGAGCGGCATGTGCTGCGAAGCTCCATCTGGAAGCGGACCGGCGCGAAATGGCAAATGTTGTTCCATCAGGGAACCGTGACAGCACCCGCCCGGTAGTGTCGGCGCACAGCCCCCGTTACACGAAACGCCGCACCAGGGTCAGCGTCAGCATCAGCGCCGAGACGGAGACAATAAGGCTCGCCAGCAGGTAGGCGACCGATGCGGTCGGCTGGCCGCGCTCCCACAGTGACACCACGTCCAGCGAGAAGGTGGAAAATGTGGTGAAGCCGCCGATGAGACCGGTCGTCAGGAACAGCCGCGCATCATGGGCCGAAGGGTCGAGCGCGGCAAACAGTCCGGCGATCAGCCCCATCAGCGCCGAGCCGACGATGTTGATCGCAAGCGTGCCAAAGGGAAACTGGGCGCCGAGCATCCGCACGGCGAGAATCCCTACGCCATGGCGCAAAACGCCGCCGATACCGGAGCCGAGAAAAACAAGAAGAAACCGCATTCAAGCCTCCTGCGCGCTCCAGGGAGCGATCGTCAGCAGGCGTCATCAGCATCAGTGCGGTTGTGAGGGAGACACCATTCCCGTAACCGACATATAGGTCGAAAGCGCCCCCCGATCAACAGGCCCGGCTTTTCGCCCGTTCGTTCGCGGTGCTCCGGCGCCTCTTCAGCTTCAGTCGACGACCGCCGCCCGGCAGACCAGCACCTCGCGCAAATTGCCCCGCCGGCGCCATCGCCGCAGCGCCAATTGCCGCCCCGGCCCTCCTCTGCGGACAGGCCGCGCACTCCGGCAAAAGCTCGCAAGGTGATCAACGTGGAAGCGACAGGATACGTTTTTGCGGATGTTTTCATGGAGCGCCGGCTGTCCGGCAGCGAGACCAACGGCCAGTTCTGTCTCCTCCCAAATGTGGGCGGCGGCGACGCCGGCACACCGATCCACGACCACGACCACGACCACGACCACGACCACGACCACGAATGCAACATTGAGACCGCCTGTAAGCGCAAGAGCCAGATGACCGCCATGATCGACGGGACTTCGCACCGGCCTGCTGTGGGGCAAACATCAATCTCAAACGCAGCGTGCCCCACCCGCTATGTCAGCCGCCACACGGCGCGCTACATCCTCATCGGCACGCCAGCCATGTTCGACAGGCCCTCGAGGAAGCTGGCCGGGAGCGCCTGCCAGGCGAGGCGGCGAAACCGCCCATCCCGGAAGAGTTCGATCCTCTGCCCAGAGCGGCGTCGAAACTCGGTATCACCCTCTTCCTCGCCTTTCGGGCCAAAGCCCACAGCCCGCCGCCGGTGTTTGTGCCCGTGTCTTGCGGGAGGTCGGGCATGCGACTACCTCGCCAGCTGCGCCGGGTCTGGAGATGCCGCGCCGCCCCGATATCGGCCGTTCGAATTTCAAGCTATGATCGCCCGAATGGAGCCAGTTCCAAGCGCTGTCGTCGACGACCTTTCAGGAGCAACCGACCATGACCCGCGATCAGATGCTCGCCCACCTTCGCGCCGCCGACGAGGTCGCGCGGGAGGCAGCCGTGCATGGCCATCATCCCTTCGGCGCGGTCCTGGTCGGCCCCGACGATCGGATCCTGATGCGCCAGGGCAACCTGGACACCGTACGTCACGCCGAGACGGAGCTTGCCCGGCGGGCCGCGGCCGCCTATCCGGCAAAGTTCCTCTGGAGCTGCACGCTGGTTTCGACCGGCGAGCCCTGTGCCATGTGCACAGGCACGCTCTATTGGGCAAATATCGGCCGCCTGGTTTATGGCTACGAAGAGGAAAAGCTGCTGGCCGAAACCGGCGACCATCCCGACAACCCGACCATGAACCTTTCCTCGCGCACGGTCCTTGCCTCCGGCCAGAAGCCGATCGAGGTCGTTGGTCCCTTCCCCGAGATCGAGGACGAGCTCCTCAGCCCCCACCGCACCTTCTGGCGGCGGTGACGCGCGTCCTTGCGCAAGCCCGGCGCGTTTCGCCGGAACGCCGCGCCTCCTCAAGCGCCAAGCCGCATCGATCGCGGGGCTTTCCACCGCCCCGCATGCGGGCCTTCAGCCGCGCCGTTTCCAGCATGCGCCTCACCCCACCTCCTTCTCCCGCGACAGCCCGAGATGCCAGTGCAGTTCCTTCAGCCCGCGCTTCAGCCAGGCAAGCTGCGGCGCAGGCATGGTGCGCAACATCTCGTAGTCCATGATGCAGACATTGAAGACGGTGGTTTTCACCTGCGGCCCGTCCTGAAGCTTCAACAGCACGCCTTCCAGCTCCATCATCCGGTTCGCCGCCTGGCGGGCGCTGCGGGCGCGCTCGGCACTCGTTTCGCCGGCAAAGCACTTGACGCTGAAAAGCGACTGCGCCCTGACGCTTGGAAAGGGAATGCCGGTGAGGCTGTAATAGCGCGCCATCTGCCGGGCGTACTCGTCGCCGGCCTCGCGCTCATGCGCGGTCAGCTTGCCGTCAAGGAACATGCGGCCGAGCGTGTAGCCGGCGAAGGGGCTCGCAACGTCGACGTCGCGCTTGCCGGAAAAATGCATGCGCTTGCGCGCGTCCAGCGCCACCGAGCGCACCTCCCTTTCGGTCTCGCCGTGCTTGATCTGCCCACCGGGATAGCGTGCCACGTCGGCCTTGCGCGGCCGGCCCGCCCGGCTGGCGCGCTTGATGCGGATGCGTTCTGCCTTGGATGTCATCGTGTCGTTTCCTCGTTTCATTGCGGCGCCATCGCTGGCCGCCGGCCCGGCTTTCGCTGGCGCAAAATCAGTCTGAAATTCAAAAGCTTGTCGTCAGCGGCTGGCGCCGCGCCGGTTCACCGCGTGCAGCACCGACGTATGGTCGCGGTGGAAGATGCGGCCGAGCGCCGGCAGCGACAGATCCTTGCGCTCCTCGTAAACCGCCGCCATGCAGCGGTGGCGCGGCTCGACCAGGCGCCGCTCGCGCCCGACACCGATGATCTGCTCCCAGGTGACCCCGGGATAGACGGCAAGCACATCCTCGATGATCTCCCGTACCGGCCGCCGGCTGAAGAGATCACCGCCCGCCACATCCGCAGCGCCGCAGATGACCCGCGCCTGCGAGAGAAGCCGGGCCTCCGCATCGGCAAGCGCCAGTTCCAGTTCGGCGATCCGCCTGGTCTGCGTGCGCACCTGAACGGCGACCATGCCCGCCAGATCCTCGAGCGTGACATCCGCCGCCGCTTCACTGTCAGCCGTGGTGATCCCGACGGAGCCACCGCCTCGCCTGCCGCCGGGCAGCCGCTTTACCCTGTCGCCTGCCGACTTCCGCTCCGCCCGGGCGTCGGCACCCAACTCCGCGCGCGCCGGCCCACCACGCCGCAGCCGCCCGGCGGCCGCCTCACCCGGTGCCACCGGCACGCCAAGCGCCCTTGCTGCAATGCCGTTCGCCATTCCGGCCGCTGAGTGTTCCCCTGTCATGAATTCCGTTGCCTCAAGCTGCATGGTGGTTCTCCCTCGTTGCGAATGCGCTTGCGGTCCTTGCGGCCGCCTTGGCCGCTGCGTGGGTCTGGCGGAAGGCATCCAACCTTGCGCGGACGCGGGCGCGGCTGGCTTCGGAGCGGCCGGTCTCGCGGGGCTTGAGGGCGGCGACCGTCTCGCGCTTGCGGGCAAGTTCGGCTCGCATGCCCAGCGCCTCCGCCCTTGCCAGGGCCGCCAGAACCGGCGGCTTCGGGATCGTGCCCAGCAGCACATTGGCGTTGGCCGCATAGTCGCCGCGGATCAGCTTCTGCGTCGCAGCCGCCAGGCCGCAGGCCGGCACGCCACAGAGCGCATAGTGGTAGACCGCGAGGATCTTCTTCGGCTCGATCCCCTGCGGCATGGGCATGCCGGCCGTCTGCATCGCGTCGAGGCTCCGCAGCACCGCCGCCTCGCTCGCCGGCGCCAGCCGTTCAGTGAGCGCGGTAATCTCCCGGTTCAAGGTCGAAAGCCGGGCCTGCGCCGGCAAAGTCATCATTTCCAGAAACGTCATTGTCTCGGGTCCCTTTCAGTTCGTTTTCAATGGCTTGCCTGCATTCCCGCTGATGGCGGGCAAAGGCGGTCTCGTGCGGCGGCGCCTGCTGGCGATGTCCGCGTCGTGGCGGTCCGGCGTCATCCATCTGGCCCACTTTCAGTCGGCCTGCGACGCGGGAAACGCCCGCCCCCTGTGGCCTGCCGGCATTGCGCATCCAGTTCCGCCAGGTGGCCGCCCAGTCGAGCTTGGTGGCATTGCGGCCGGCTTTGGCGGTCCAGTAGTCGCGAAACTTGTCGAATTCGGCTGCCGCCTCGGCCGGGCCGAAGCCGAGCCCGACGGCAAAGTCCCAGTCGGGCTCGAAGGCCGCGGGAAGCCGGCTCGCCCTGCGCCCGCGCTGTGCGGACGGTCCTGCATCGGCTTCCCCCAAGTGCAGGTCGAGTTGCGCATCACTCCCGGCCGGAGTCGTGTCGGGAGAGTTAGTTTCTTTAGGGGGTGCGGGGGAGCTTTCTTTATCAGAGAGGACACCGGCCCCTGTCGCCGTGACATCGCGTGACGTCACGCGGGCGCGGCGGCGCTGCTGCCGTTCACGATCGCCGGCCCGGCGCCGCTCGAGCTCCGACTGCTGCCCCGCTTCGGCGGCGCGCACAGCGCAAAGGATCATTTCCGGCGAAGCACCGGATTGAACCAGCGCCTCGACGATCGCGGTGATGCGCATGGCCGCTACTCCCGGCCGAGCCGATATGCGGCGCAGGCCGCGGCCTTGCCGGCCACCGCAACGACAGAGTTGCGGCATGCCAAAGGCGGCAGGAAGCCTGCGTCCCTGCGCGCCCCGGTTCGTCCGCCCCGCTCGCCAGTCCCTTCTATCAGCCTGTCCTGCGCCATGCCTCTTCCCACACCTTCGCCTTTGGCCGCCCCATCTGGCACGGCCACTCCATCGCGCTGTCCGCGCGCCAATTCCGGTTGTCTCCACCCCTGCCGGCAAGCCGCTTCTGTGCCCGCCCTTGATGGGCGGACGGGTCAGGTCCTTCGGTCCCTTCCGCGCATCCGGAAGGAATGCACGCGGGACGACGGGTAGCGCTCGCAAGCCGCGGCCCACTCACAAGGAGCACGGCTGCCTGCTCAGGCGCCGAAACCGCGCGCGCCGCCGACCGCAACCCTTGCCGGTTGCGGAGACAAGACATGCGCCAGTGACGGCTTGCCGACATCGAATAGAAAGCGAGAGGCTCCGGGGAGGAAGCAGACCCTCTCGCCCGCTGCCAGCCCCCACAATCGTTGCCGACCGGAAGACAAGCAGCATTTTCAAAAATGCTCGCCGCATGCGCTGCGGCGATCGATCTCCAGGGCCACAAGCCCGCCTCCAGATGAAGGCGGACGTTGTCGTCCGCATCACCCAGGCGCCAGCAATGCCGGCCGCTGCTGGAAAGTTCGGTGATTTGCACCGCTCATTTCCGTTGACATCCTATTCATAGTAGGATTTCCTACACTCATCAAGAGGAAATTTCCTATTGGACGTAAGAAACGGAATCTGGGATGCCAGTGCCATGGACGAGTTGCGCCGCCTTATCCGGGAAGCAGTCGACGCGAAGAAGACGACCTACAAGGATCTGTCGATCGCGATTGCGAAGAACCACGCCTATATCCAGCAGTTCGTCGAGCGCGAGACGCCGCGGGAGCTGCGCGAGCGCGACGCCCGCACGATCGTCGATCTGATTCAGGGCGCCCCCGCCGCCGGCGAAGCGGCACCCAGGCGCGCGCCCGGCTTCGCGCCGCAGATCGTTCCGGGCGAACAGCTCGTCGGTCATCGCGACCTGCCGATCTTTGCGGCAGCCCAGGGCGGCGACGGCCACGTGATCGTCACTTTCGATGCGGTGGAATATGTGAAGCGCCCCTCGGTGCTCGAGGGCGTCAAGGGCGCCTACGGGATCTACCTCACCGGCAGCTCGATGATCCCGGCCTACGAGCCCGGCGACATGGCCCTCGTCCACCCGCACCTGCCGCCGGCCCGAGACAAGGACGTGGTGCTCTACCACGTGCCGCCCGCCAACGACGCCGAGGCGATCATCAAGCGGCTGGTCTCCTTCAATGACCGCGAATGGACGCTGCGGCAGTACAACCCCTTCCTGGAATTCACCGAGAGCCGGGTCGAGTGGTCCTTCTGCCACCGGGTCGTCGGCAAATACAGCGCCCGCTGAATCCCACAAGGAAATTCCGGAAGTATTCCTGTACATTCAACAGGATATACAGGTTCCCTGATTCAATTCGTGCGGCACCACATGGCTGGTTGCGCGCTCAACACAAGAGCGATAGGTGCCGGCTCGCCGGCGATCGCCGCGGAAAATTCGTTTCGACCAAAGGTGGCTCAATTCCGCACCAATGCGCGCGGGCCCTCACACGTATCCCGCAGGAAGCGAAGATCGCGGCGCGTTTTAGATACGGCTGAGCAAGACTTCGCCTCATGACCGGCAAGCCCTAGCAAGGCAAGCGCCTGCAGCCCCATACCGCTGCCGGCCGTTCCGCCTGCTGCTTCCTGCATGTCGACACTTCAGGCCGCCATCTCCTCCTCGATCTCCATCGGCAGATCGCCCGACATGAAGAGCACCGTGGCATCCTCGAACTCTCCGGTCGCAAGATCGCCCGCGCGGCTGAAGGCGACGACGCCCACCTTGGTCGCTGCCAGCCTTTCGGCCAGCCGCACCGCATGTTCAGCCCCGGTCGCCTGCACCGGATTGTCGGCAAGCAATGCCCCGCGGCTTCCCAGCGTGAAGCTCTGAACGACGAAATAGGTGATCATCCCATGCTCCTTTTCCGCCACCTGGAATGGYGGCCCCAAGGTGGCGCAATCCAACGAACAAAACAAGAACAAATAATCGCCTATCGACAACCGCGCGTCGCCCCGCGCAGAAAATTCCTGCCGGTAGCGCGTTTCCTATTGACGCCTAAATAGGAATTTTCCTATACTATACCAATGACAACACCGGAGGGACCGATGGCACCCGAAAGGGCACGCCGGCGCGCGCCCTCGAACAGGCCGAGGTGAACGATGCCCGACGTGCTGATCGCGGATCCCTTGACGGGCACCACCCCTTTCCTTCGCGGACGTGAGATCATTCTCGCCGTCATGACGCTCGGCGCCGGTTATTTCTGCGAGGAGACCGAGACCGTCGGCACCACCTACCGCACCGCCGCCGACTGGCTTCGTGTCCACGATGGCGAGCATGTCRCAAAGCTGATCCGCTTCGATCTCGACGCCCTCCACGGCGAAGATGTGACCGAGACGGTCGCCGACGCCTGGCTCGACGGCTACGACCAGAGCCCCGAGGAAGAGCACAAGCTGCCGGCCTTCGTGCGCACCTCCGATGCCTGGGAGAGATGGTGCGCGGACTTCGGCGCCGACCGCAGCCCCTACAGCCAGGCCGTCCACGGCACCCTCAACCACCACCAGCAGTTCGGTGCGGATCTGCGATGACCATGACGCTCGACAAGTCCGCCCTGTTTGCTGCCATGGAAGCCTTCTGGGATGCCGAAGGCGGCAACGAGCGCGGCGTGGAGGCCGCGATAGCGGCCTATCTGCAGCGCCAGAACCTCACCGCCTTCAACGACGTCGCCACGCGCAAGCGCGCCGCCTTGACCGCCGCAACCGCCCGGCGCGTATAAATCCTTTCAAGGGGATAGCGACGGCGCAAAATGCCCAATATTGGCAATCATTATTAATTTGCAAAAATGCTAATAAAGTAAGCGGGGAGCACAACGAGGAGAGATTCGATGCCGCGCCTTGCCCATCTGTACTTCAAGACCGCAATCATCTTCCTGATCATCGGACTCATTATCGGCCTGCATATGGCGATCAGCCAGGATCACGCCGCGACACCGGCGCATGCCCATACGAACCTGCTCGGCTGGGTCACGATGGCGATCTTCGGCATCTACTATGCACTCAATCCCGCCAAGGCCGAGCGCCGGCTCGCCCTGATCCAGTATTACGTCTACACGTCCGGCGTCGCCGTGCTGGTGCCCTCGCTTTATCTGATGGTTACCGGCAGGCCCGAGATCGAACCCGTCGTCGCCGCGGCCTCGATCGTCGCCTTCATCGGTGTGCTGCTGTTTGCGGTCGTCATCTTTTCGAGCAGCGAAACGGTCGCTCAACCGAGCGCGCTGCGGCCGCGATAGAGCGCATCCGGGCACCGAGCCCGCCGCGATTGGTGCAGGCAAACGCAGGAAAGGCCGGAACGCCTTTCCTGTTCCGTTTTCGGTCGTTCTACTTTGAGGTCGACTTCAGCACCCGGTGGGTCGCATTGTCGAGTGCGTGGCCGGTCTCGGCACTGTCCTCACGAATGCCGCGCGCCGTGTTACCGCAGGCCGACAGGGCAAGAAGCGACAGGCAGAGGACCACGAGCATCGTCTTCGACATCATCGTCTCCGTCAGTTTCTCCTATCGGAAATGCGGCGGAGCGCCGCAAAGTCAATCGGTCGGCTTACAACCGGAAACGACGAAGACGGCCGCAACACCTAGTGCCCGACGGCCCCGCCTTCTCGGGAATTATTTTGGCAAGCGTACCGGAATCGCCGAATCAGGCCTTCCCCCGGCTGCCTTGCGCGCGTTAGCTTCCGTACCGCGCAGTACGTTCTTTCTGGACTGCGCTTCCCCGCACCCCGAGCCATTTTGGGTGCCTGCTTGCCCCGCCCTCGTGCGGGGCTCTTTCTTTTTCGCCGGGCTTTTTAGTGCGCTTCAGTCGATCTTGAATACGGCGTCGCCGACGAAGACGATCACATACTGCCCGCCTTCGCCCTCGTGCGCCCAGCGCTGCAGCGTCTCCGCATAGGGCGGCTGCTTCCAGATTTCAGGATGGTCCGGATCGACGAGAACCGTGACCTGCGGCCCCTGGCGATAGATCATCATGCGCGAGCGCGCCGGGTCCCAGGCGTCGTCCAGGTCCGCATCCGTGCGCCAGAGACAGAGAAAGTCGCGACAGAGCTGCGGTCGCTGCGCGTAGATCCGGCATCCCTCGCCGTCCACACAATGCCGGCACCAGGCATTTGCCGGTTTCGCCAACGCGTCGATATCGGGTAGCCGGCAACACAGCGTGCAGGTGCCGCAGCCCCGCGCGGCGGGCGGAGCGAATGTCGAAGGGGTCGGATTGCTCATCGGCGAACGCTATATCACGCTGCCCTTACCGAAGGGAACGTGCCGGTGGTGTTCACTCCTTCGCATCGTGCCGAGCCAGGCGATCGGCACCCGAACCCATGGCATTGCGCGATTGCCTCACCTGCGTTCTTGATCTAAGCCCGACCCATATTATGTATGAAAAATACATATCGGAATGGGAATGAAAGACATTACCTATCCTTTCAGGGATCAATCCGACGCCGGGATGATCGCGGACCGAAACGTCTTCGATCGTCTCGCCACCTGGTATGAAACGGCCAAGGCCGAGCGTCACGAGAGGTCGGAAGGCCGCGAGGTGGAGCTGCGCTGTGTCAGTCCTCTCGGGCAGACATCGCTCTATCCCGACGACCTTCCGCTGGTTTTCCTCACGAGCAACGATGCCAAATTGATGCCGGGCTTTCTGGCGCATTACCGGTCGCTGGGCGTTACCCGCTTCATCTGCGTCGACGATGCCTCGACCGACGGTACGCGTGAATATCTGCTGGGTGAGCCCGATGTCGACCTCTGGGCGTCGGCGTTGCGCCACAGGGAAGCCCGCCACGGCCGCCTCTGTCGGGAGGCACTGTTTGCACTCTATGGCGGCGAGCGCTGGTACGTGAACGTCGATTCCGATGAATTCCTGGTCTACGACGATTGCGAGAACCGCACGCTCTGGTCGGTGATCCACGCGCTTGAAGACCTGAAGATCTCGCGGCTGCCGGCACCGATGCTGGACATGTATCCGATCGATCTCGGCGCGGCGGACGTCAACCAGCTGAAAACGCGCGCCCCCTGGGAAGTCGCCGATCATTTCGACAGCCGCGGCTATTCGCTGGCGACCACCACACGCGCCATCACCGTCAAGGGCGGCGCGCGCCACCGCGAGTTCGATTCCGACCTGGAACTGATCAAGTATCCGCTGATCTTCTGGGACGAGGACTGTCGCTTCGGCGCCGGCATCCATCAGCCGCTTCCCTTTCAGCGCAACTTTTCCTCCGTGCTCGGCGCGCTTCTCCACTTCGCGCTCTTCGCCGACTACAAGGAGATCGCCGAAGATGCCACCTCAGGCGGCCCGCATTTCGATGGCTCGGCCGCCAACTCCAGGACGCAGGACACAGGCGGCAGCACGGATCTGCTGCAGCTCTTTACCCACTCCTCGGTGAAATTCGGCGGCTCGAAGCAATTGCTGCGGCTCGGCTTCATCACCCCCGTTCCCAGGCCCACCGCCGGCGGCGAACGCTAGGGCGGCAGCCCCGGCCCGAGCCAGTCCGCATCTCCAGGGAAGAGCGCCAGTTCCCCTCGGCGCGGCAACCCTGCGGCACCAGGCGCTGCACCACTTGCGGCCATGTCCCATCCCCCACGCGTAAACGGCGCGATCAGCCGTCTCCCGACCGGAAGGACCGTTTTTCAACCGACCCGCGAGCTAGGCCGTTGATAATTCGACCGACCGCTCCATTTACAGTTCTGAGGCACTTAACCTGAGGAGAAGCCTGCATGAATCGAAACACAGTCATCGGTATCGTGGTTGTGATCGTGCTCATCGTCCTTGGCGTCGTGTTCCTGAAACCGGGGGCCAACAAGCAAGCCACCGAGACAGCACCGGCGACGACGACGACGCAGCCCGCGAAGACCGAGCAGCCCGCAACGGCGCAGCCGCCGGCAACGACTGACCAGTCGACGACTCAGCCCTCGACCACTCAGCCGTCAACGACCCAACCGTCCACGACGACCCAACCGTCGACAACGCAGCCGTCTACGAGCCAGTAACGGCCCCAAGCCGCGACCACCCCTGCCGCACTGGCGGCCAGTGGGTGGTCGCATCGGCAATCGAGCGACACTGCGGCGCTGCCGCGGCTCCGGATCGCCTTTTGCCAGCCATGATGGCAGCCGTCCCGGCGCAGGGCTTCATCAGGGTCGGCGAGGTTCGTATTGCCAATGAAAGCGCTTGCGCAGTTCTTTCAGGCTTTCATCCCAGGTGTCACGCTGGCAAGCCGCAATCACCCTGTTCGCATGATCCCTAAGGACAGCGAAGCTGTAGCGCGGAATTTCGATGTGTCGCGTATCCTGGCATCGGTGAGGTCTGTTGTTCGGGGTGACGACCTGAACGAAAAAGCACTCCGCCCAGAGATCTTCCTTCGTGCCGATATCCAACTGCAGCAGGAAGCACACATCATCCGGCACAGGGCCGTTCGGGACCGACGTCGCCATCGAAATCGACCTCCGTGCCCCACGCCAGGTCACCGCCATAGGCCCATTTCAGGTCGAGTTCCCTAAACATCCGCTGTTGCTCGGCTGTCAGCGGTCGGGCTCAAAAACAAGAACACCAACAGCGCAGCCGGGGCGACGACGGCCCAGGCGCCGAATGCCCGGCCAAGACCGCCGGCGGCGACGGAATATCCATAGAGAAACAGGAACGCGATGCCTGCGTTGGCGACGCCGAGATCCACCAACCGCCGCAGCGTCAGAAAGACCACATGGCCGTAGCAGAAAATCAACGCGGCCTTCACAGATGTCGCCGCTTCGTCAGCCACCGCGAACGGAAAAACTGTAGCAAGCACCAAGGCGCACAGCGTCATGCCGAGCAGATAGTCCAGCCGACCGAGCGGGACGGTGGAAAACAATATGCTCCTGATCCTTGCCAATTGCACTCTTCACTCGCCCGCATTGATTGCATGGTGGCGACATACAGGCCACGGCTGCAAAGCGCCATCCTCGCGACACCGCTTGCGCTCGGAAATGTCGAGGCATCGACTGCCCGCATCGGCCGGTAGATCGAACGCCGCCACGCGCATCCGCCGCGTCACCGCCCTGTTCCCTTTCGGCTCGCTGGTGCTATGAATTCGGCACCCACCCACGGAGCCCCGAATGCGCGTCGTCCTCCTTTGCTCGCTGCTGCTTCTCTCGTCCTGTATCCCCCACATCCCTGAAGAGGTTCTCGACGCAGGTTGGTGCAGGGATATGGCGGCAGCAAAGGCCAGGGCGACCGGCAAGGAGCGGGAAAACCTTGCCGCGGCGATGATTAGGCACCACTGCGCCGCCAAGCTCGCCGCCGCACATCAGCCAGCAGCACCGTCCGATCAGGGCGATCCTGGGTCCCAACGACCCAAATCGTGAAGCTTGATCGACGGCAAGAAAGAGGCCCGCTCGGGGCGGGCCTCAGTTCTGCCTCGTCCACGGATAGCCGACCGGCAGTTGCCAGAGCGAAATCTCGGCTATCGCAGGCTTCTTCACGCCTTCTTCCGCACCGATATCGCGCAGCATGCGATCGGAGAGATGGCTGAGATGGTTGAGCGTCCGCTGACGCCTCCAGGCAGCAACAAGGAAGGCGCCGACGGTTCGACGGAAGCCGAAGGTTCGAAACAGGTCGTCCATGATCGCCGGCAAGGTGCCAGCGGCGGTAAGTTGCAATTCGCGCATGATTATTCCCGCCGCTCGCAGCGGTCGGGTCCTCTAGATTATGGATGCGCGCGGACACGGAAACACATTCCGGGAACCGGTCACATCAAGTCAAAATGGAAAATACGAAAAGGCGGAACTCGGGTAGCGCTTATGCGCCGAAGTAACCCATAGAATTATGGCGTACTCGTCGTGACGGGCATGCCACTCCACCAGAGGTGAGCATCTGTACAAAATTAAGAATCATCGTACGCCTCCTCTAGTTTGAGCTCCGATTTGGCGAAAGTTACACGAGTTTACTTTTGCCGCAAGAGGACAATCGCTGACTGTCGGAATGACGAACTACCTGTTGCACGGGAGCAACAGGGATGGTTGCGACCCTTCATGGGGCAACCGACGAAAACCGCGGCCATTCGGGCTGCCGCTCTTTCGCAAGTCGATCCGGCCCGATCATCGACCTCGTCGCCAGCCCCACCGGCAATGGCTTCGACCGCCCGGTTTGCAACGAGCCTCGACCGCTCCAGCGCGGCTCAGAAATATGGCCACAATCTGTTGCCACCTGCCTGCTTGTGGTGGACACTGCACTTCAAAGGTTATTCGAGGTAGAGCGATGGACTTCGAGAAGATCGGTCGGGCCCGACTGATGATGCGACTGCCAAGACACCGGAAACAGATTTCGGAACTGAGGTTCCTGGCGCTCAACAGCCTGATGGCGGCCTATGGCGTCGCCGTGATCACGCGTGATGAGTTGAGAGAGCACGCAATGTCGGATGAACCTCTGACGGTTGCCTATGAAAGCAACTGCCAGGCGATAGAAGACAAGGTGGTGATGCTTCTCACCAATATCAGCCCACGCTTCGTCAATTGAAGCGCGCCGCCACAAACAAAATTTAATCAGCGCTTTAGGAGAAGTTTTGGTGGGTGATCACGGGCTCGAACCGTGGACCCGCTGATTAAGAGTCAGCTGCTCTACCAACTGAGCTAATCACCCATCCGCGACCGCTGCGGTGTGTCCCGCTGCTGTCGTGAGGGGGCGTATAAAGGCGTTCGGGTGGGTTGTCCAGCGCCTTTGTGAAAATCTTTTGAAAAATCTCGCGGAGCGACGAAGAGCCCTGTGGACAACGTCCCGCGTGGCTGTTCGGTGTTCTTCAGGAAGTAGCCGCGCGCCTTCTAGAGGTGCAGGCAGGAAACGAGGTGCGACGAAAGACGCGTTTGACGCGAGTTTCACGCTCGGCATACTTGCAGCGGAACGGCACAATAACGGCAGCCACAAGTGGAGAGGACATCCCTATGCGCAGCACGATCGCAATTGGCATGCTCGTCGGCGTGCTTGCCGGCATTGCTACCGAAGCGAACGCCGAAGTGCCCTTCTTCAATGCAACGTGCCCCGGCCGTATCGAGGTGCACGCGGATCGGGGTGGGCCGGTCTTCATCAACGGCAGCCAGTCGCGCCTGCGGCGATTCAGCAGTGATTACTACGAAGCAAGCCAGGGGCGAACGACGGTCTCGATCAGCGTCAACCGGGATGGCTCGCCATCGATCAGCTACACGCGCCGGGGCGCTGGCAATGGAGTCTGCCGTGTTGTCTCCGGCGGTGGCAACAATCGTCCGAGACCAGAACGCCCGCCGCAGTACGATGACACCCAGCAGCCGGATCGCGTCGACACGAGGATGATGCCGCGCTTCTGCCAGGGCGAGGCATCGGCCGCATTCGGTGTCCGTCCCAACCGGATCACCGTGAACATGGCCTTCCAGAGCGGCCGGTACTATTGGGTGCAGGGCAACTACGACAGCGGTGGCGGCAGGGCACAGTTTTTCAACTGCCGCTTCGACCTGCGCGGCCGGTTCATCGACGTGCGCTGATCGGGAGGGCGGGTAAAGCGAATGCAACGGAACTCAGAGCCAGAGTCGTCCGCCGGGCGATCGAAGCGGCTGTGGGTTTCTCATCGCGTGACGCAATTACCCTCTTGAGTGTCGTCCGGTCGTGCGCTAAAGCGACGCCATGGATGGGTGATTAGCTCAGTTGGTAGAGCAGCTGACTCTTAATCAGCGGGTCCACGGTTCGAGCCCGTGATCACCCACCAAAACTCCTAAAGCGCTGATTTCTTTAATTTTCTCAAAGAATCTTCATATTGTCGGTTACCGGTGATTGAGACTGGTTGCGATTCTCGTTCGGTGCTAGCGACCAATGGTAGCGCGCAGTCGGCGGGGATCATTCGTGAACGCTGGTAATCTCGGCAACCGCATCTTCGGGCTCATCCGCCGGAACAAGATCACGACCGCGATCCTGTTGGGGGTTGGCCTGCTCCTGCTGCCCAATCGTGACGCTGTGGAGATTTCACTCCCGAACAGTCAGGCCACGGTGCGTGTAGGCCGGGACGGTGATGACTATTACGTCAGCGTCAAAACGCCCTTCGGCGCCTTCGACAAATGGATGTGGGAAGATTGGGGGCCTGCCCAACGGACGGGCCTGTATTTGACCTCCGAAGGTTGGATTGCCGCATTGGGCGCCGGCGGTGTTGCCACATTCATCGCCGTTCCCGAAGGCAGAGAACCAACCGAAGTCGACAGTGTCGAGGCGAAGCGCACCGACTCGTCCAAGTGGCGCTACCTGGGCGCCGTCGATCGTGACTATGGCACGCGCAGCCTGCGCTTTTTCGGCCCAAGCGATCAGCCTGAATGCTTCGACACGCTCGGCGCGGGCGAAAGCCCGTACAGGTCCCTGGCGCAGTGGGAGACGGCCTGCGACTGCGTTCAGCGTGCGGCGATGTCGGAAGAGGTCTGCAACATGAGTTCAATCCCCGACTCAAGCCCGTGACCAAGCCCCAAAGATCGCGATTGAAGCAAAGACTTCAAGTTGTGCGAGAGCCTCAAACGTAGAGTTCGCCGGCTGCGATCTTCACCGCGTGACCGCCGATGCGGGCATTGCTGATCTCTCCGCCTGCAATATCCAGATGCAGGTGGATGAAGGACGGGCGCCCCATTTCCACCCCCTGCTCGACAAGCACCGGATGATGGCCGTCCACGAACTGGTCGAAAAAATGGATGGCGCCGGAAAGGGCTGCCACGGCCGAGCCGGTCGCCGGATCCTCGAGGTTGCCGGCACCGGGGCCGAACTTGCGGGCGTGGAAGCGCGCCGTATGGTTCACACCGCCGCGGCAATAGACATAGGCCGAAGCCAGCCGCCCCTCCGCCATCGGCGTCAATTGCTCCCAGCGCAAAGAATCGAACTCGATCGTGGAAACCGCCGCGACGTCGTGCACCGGCACCATGACGAAGGGCGCACCGGCGCTCCAGAACGAAGGCACGTGGTTCTCGAAGCCGATCTGCGAAAGCTTCAGGCTCAGCGCATCGGCGATCGCCTGCCGGTCGAAGCGGGCATCGATGCGGGCCGATTTGCGCGGCAGGTCGAATTCGGCAAAGCTCGCCGTCCCGGGCTTGAGGCGGACGGCGCAGCGCACCGGCCCCACTTTCTCCTCCAGCACCTGCACGAGGTCGATCCCCTCCTCGGTCGCGCCGTGCTGGGCCTCGGCAATTGCGATGGCCGCACCGACCGTCGGATGTCCGGCAAAGGGCAGTTCCTGGCTGGGGGTAAAGATCCGCAGCTTGGCCGTATGCGCCGCACCGCCGGGCCTGCGGATGAACACCGTCTCCGACAGGTTGAATTCCTGCGCGATCGCCTGCATCACCTCGTCGTCCAGCCAATCGGCGCCGAAGACCACAGCCAGTGGATTGCCTTCGAGTTGCCTGTCGGTAAAGACGTCGTAGATCGCGTAGCTCAGCGCCATTCATGTCCCCTTGCGAATATGCCCCAAACTTTGCAGCGTCGGGACGCGTGCGGCAAGGCTTAAAAGCACCGGTACACAACTCGGCACGGATCACGATTTCTTTAGTTGCGGTTCCGTCGGCGCACATCTTGCCGGCGCAGCAGAGCGCGCGCTTGAAGCTGGACGGCACGCATCCACCTCTCGCCGCCGCTCGGACGGCAGGCGCCATAGCCTCACGAAATCAAACCATTAGACCGCCCGGCTGACTCAAAATCAGAGCGGGCCATTTCGCTTAAACAGCCAGTCGAGAATGGGCGGAATGAACGGCGGATAGTTGTACGCCCCCGGATCCGGGCCGAAAATCGCGATCGCCTCGTCGATCTCGGGCTCCGGATCGACGGCAATATGTGCCGCGACGCGGGCGACCAGGGCTGCTGCCTTTTCCGGATAGCGGTAGACACGGATGACGGTCACGGCGCGGTCCATGTGCAACAGGTGATAGCCGGGTTCGGCGCTTGCCAACGCCAGATCGATGCCGGTCTCCTCAAGCGCCTCGCGGCGGATGTTGCCGTCGATTTCGCAGCGGCCATCGACGACGTCCTCGGGCTCCAGCGAACCGGAGGGGCTGTAGACGCGGGCCGGATTGGCGGTGTGCGATCCCATGCGCACCAGGATCAGCGCTCCGTCAGATGAAAGGATCGCCGGCATGGCGAAGAGATGGAAGGCGCCCTCCACTCTCGTCTTCCGCCACCAGAGAAAGGTCGAATAGGGCACCACATGCCCCTCGCCTTTCACGCGTCCGCCCTCGATGCGAAGCGCCCGCTGCAGCACCATGCGGCCGTCGAAGAGGTGCGGGTTGGCCGCGATCTCGCGTTGCCAGTTTTCCTGTGCGCGGCCAACTTCCTCCAGGTGAAACGGATGCGCCGCGCCGTTGACGCGGATCTCGACGTCGTCGATCGGAATGATGGCGCCTTCGGCCGGCCACGCCGCCGTGTTGCTCTCAATTGTGCTCATGATCACACGTCCAGGGTGATGGCCACGGGGCAATGGTCCGACGCCTTTGGTCGGTCCCAGCCGGTGCGCGGATAACGCTCCACTTCAAGCCCCGGCGGAAAGATGGTGCGGAACGGCTGGCCGCCGCGAATGACCTCGGGCACCTGGGAGTGGTTGCGCTTGGCAAGTGCCGGCGACAGCCAGATATAGTCAAGCTGGCAGAGGTGCCGCTCCTGCGGCCCGCGGCTGTGAAACAGCGTCCAGCGGTCCATCACCGGCCGGCGCAACATCGGGTTTTCGGCAAAGCCATCATGGCTGAATACGTCGAGCGAACTCGTGTCCTCCTCATGCGGCACGAACTGGTAGCCGTTACGCCGATCGCCGAGGATGTTCACCTTCTCCTGGTAGTCGTTCATGTCGCCGCAAATCGCGAACATCTTGTCGGCGGTGCGCCCGCGCCCGAAGCGGCTTTCGATGATGTGGCGCACGGCGCTGGCCTCGGCCACGCGCAGCGGCATTGTCGCCTGCCGGCCATCGAGCCCTTCGCGCGCCGGCCCCATCGATTTGAAGTGCACGACATAGAGCGTCAGCGGCCGCCCGCCGATCCTCAAGTCCAACTCCAGGCAGTCGCGCTTGAAGATCCGGTCAGCCGGGCGATTGGTGAGCGCGATCTGGTCGTTGAAGAGATCGAGATCCTCATAGGTCAGGCCCGCATGGCTCTTCACATCCAGGCACTCGATCGGCTGGCCGTCGCGCGTCTCCTCGCGCATCAGCACGGCAACATCGATGCCACGCGAATCATTGCCCTCGATCAGGTACTTCTGGCGATAGCCGCTGCCGACCATGCGGAAGAGATAGTTGTATTCGAAGGCCTGCAGCGAGGCCATGTTGTCGGCTTCCTGCAGGCAAAGGATATCGGCATCGCAATCGGCAATCGCCAGCGCCGACATCTGCCGCGTATCGTCCGTATGCGCGATGGTGCGCGCTTCTTCCAGCCGCTGGTACTCCGCCTCGGACTTCACGTCGAAAAGCCTGAGCACGCGATCCTGCTTCAGTTGGTTGCGAAAGCCGGAAAAATCGAAGCGGCTCAAAAGGTTTTCGATATTGAAGGTGGCAAGGCGAAGCGACATTTATCAATTCCGTGGCATGAAATGCCGGGAGCTTAAAGCAATTCCAAGAAAAGTGCGAAGCGGTTTTCCGTCAGGAATTGCGGCATCTCAGAAGCAATTCCAGGAAAAGTGCGAAGCGGTTTTCCGTCCGGGAGTTCGGCCATTACAAAGCGTTAGGTCAATTCACCGTTGGTGGGCCGGGCACCGCTCCCGGCATCAAGCCGCAAATACCGGGCCTGATGTCGTTGCCGGCCTCTCATCTCGCTGCAAGTGCGATTTCCGGCGATCGCCTTTACGTTCCTGCGCCCGCGACATGATCCATGTCATTCAAACCATGAACCGATGTGCTCAAATGGCGTTGGTACATAGCCCCCGCGCCCATGGAGGAAGGTTTGAATACGGAAATCGAACTCAAGCTCGCGCTCTCCGCCGAGGATCTTGCCCGCTTCGCCGCGTCCGGTCTCCTGGGTGAGCCGGCGCGCGTCGAAGAGCAACGGTCCGTCTATTTCGATACCAGCGCCCGTGACCTTCACCAGGCGGGCTTCACCCTGCGCATCCGCACGTTCGGCGCCGCCCGCATCCAGACAATCAAGGCGACCGGCCTAGGTGCATCGATTTTTGCCCGACCGGAGTGGGAACAGCCGCTTTCCGCAGACGAGCCCGTCGTCGACCGCACCACTCCGCTTGCTGCCGTCTTCGATCTGACGCCCGACGATCTGGAGCCGCAGTTCACCGTCGAGGTCGAGCGCAGCACCTGGGAGGTGGACCAGGACGGCACGCGGATCGAAGTCGTGCTCGACCGCGGCATGATCACCTCAGGCAGCCGCCAGACCGCCGTCGGCGAAGTCGAGCTCGAGCTGAAGGACGGCGACCCGAAGGCGCTCTTCACCCTTGCCCGGCGGATCGAGGCGATCGTTCCCATCCGCTTCGGCGTCATGTCGAAGGCCGAGCGTGGCTTCCAGTTGATCGATGCCGAACAGATCGTCTTCAAGGCCGAGCCAGTCGAACTCGACCGCGAGATGTATGTGACGAAGAGCTTCCGCACCATCGCGCTTGCCTGTCTCAGGCACTACCGGCTGAACGAGGACGTGCTGCGCGTGCGGCGAAACCCGGAGGCGCTGCACCAGGCCCGGGTCTCCCTTCGCCGCCTGCGTTCGGCCATCTCGCTCTACCGCGACATCCTTGGCGACGCGGAGAGCGAGCGCCTCAAGGGCGAGCTGAAATGGTTGGCCGGCGTGCTCGGCAGAGCCCGCGACGTCGACGTTCTCCTGACGCGCCAGCCGGAGCCGGAACTGCGCGAGCGCTTGAAGTCGGCCCGCAGCGCCCGCTACGCGGACGTCTTCGAGGCGCTGGATGGGGCGCGCGGCCGCGCCCTCCTGCTCGATCTCCATGAGTGGCTGCACTGCGGCGGCTATCTGTCGGTCGCTCCCGCCGAGCTTCGCGAAAAGCCGGTGGTCGATTTTGCCGAAGCCGTTCTCGACCGCGCCCGCCGTAAGCTCAAGAAACACGGCCGCGCGCTGGCCAAGGTCAGCGACGAGCAGCGGCACGAGGCCCGCAAGGATGCAAAGAAGCTGCGCTATGCCGCCGAGTTCTTCGCCACGTTGTTTGACGACAAGCGCGGCGCCAGGCGCCACGGGCGCTTCATCGATGTCATGACCGGCCTGCAGGACCGGCTCGGCACGCTGAACGACCTCGTTTCCGGCCCGCAGGTGCTCGACGAGATCGGCCTGGAAGGTCACCCGGATGCCGAAACGCTGGTCCTGCACACCGACAAGGACAAGCTGATCGATCACGCGCAGAACGCCCTCGACGACGTGATCGACGCCAAGCGCTTCTGGCGCTGACCGGCGCTCGGCCGATCAACGCCCTCAAAACATCAATGTCCTTCGGGAAAGAGAAATGTGATTCCGGTCAGGACGCCCCATCCGTTCGGGCCGCTGTCGGGCGATGCCGCCAGGTCAGGACGCCTGCATCTTCATCGCCCGGTCGATCCGCGCTGCCAGTTCGTCGCTCACCGGCACCATCGGCAGACGCATTTCCGGACTGTCGATCAACCCCGTGCGCCAGAGCCAATGCTTGATGGGCCCGGGGCTCGGCTCTGCAAAGAGCAGCCGCGGCAGATCGGCGAGACGCTGCCAGTCGGCAAGCGCGCCCGGCTGATCGCCTGAAATCAACCTGTTGCGAATGGCGGCAAATGCGGCCGTATGCACATGGGCGGACGCCGTGATCCCGCCTTCCGCCCCTTGGGTGAGCGCCGTGTAAAACAGTGGATCTTCCCCGGTCAGCACCGCAAAATCCTGCGGCTTGTGGCGCAGCAGATCGAAGGATTGCGCCGCGTCGGCCGAACAATCCTTGACCCCGACGATGTTTCTCCGCTCCGCAAGCTGCAGCATCGTTTCGTTGCCGAGGTTGACGCCGGTCCGATAGGGAATGTTGTAGATCAGGATCGGCCGGTCCGTGGCATCGGCAAGCGCCGAGAAATGCGCAAACAGTCCGCGCTGCGACGGTCTTGTATAATAGGGGCAGGCGATCAGATAGCCGTCGACATCCCACGCCTCGGTGCGCGCAAGCGCCCTCACCGACTTTCGCGTATCGCTGCCGGAAAGCCCGAAATAGACCGGAATGCGCCGGCCCACGGCAGCCAGCATTTCCCGGGTGATCGCCACCAGCCGCTCGCTTTCGCCCTCGTCGAGCGCCATGCCCTCGCCGGTGGTGGCGCCGAGGATGAAGCCGTCGATCGGCTCTGCGGCGTAGTGCCTGACCAGCCGACGGAGCGAGCGTTCATCGAGTTCGCCATCGCGAAACGGCGTGATCAGCGGCAGCCAGAGGCCACCCGGTACCGGCGGTCGTGTTGAACCTGTGCTTTCCATGAAATTCCATCTCCTTCAAAACCCGGAGACGGAGAGCGCAAGCGAAAACCCCGTCCGAACCGGCGGGGTCGATCTGATCCTTGTGCTTGCTATGCTCTGCGCGCAACGACCGAAAGCCCCGAAAGCGGGGCTTTTTTCACAGTCGTCAGTTTTGCGAGGCGGCAGATCATGGCGGTGAAGGTCGAACAGTCCCCGCCTGTTGTCAAGTCGCGACCGAAGGCTTCGCCGCGCAGATATCATGCGCCGCTCAGACGGGTCAGGAGCCAGGGCTCAGTCCGGACATGAGCTGGCGCTCAGTCCGGACATTCCGCACCCGTCTCCACCCAGGCGGCGATCAGCGCGGCGAGCTCCGGTTGAGAGCCGGGCGGCGCGCTGCGGCCCTCGCCCGGATGCCAGGCCCAGCCGACCAGGTGATCCTCGCCCATGTGTTTGACGAGATCGGCATGGGAGCGGTTGCCGTTGCGCTCCGTATCCTTCACCTGCTCGCAGATTTCGCGAACGCTCAGGCCCTGCCACGCCATGCTTTCGGGTGCCAGTTGCCAATGGGCGTTGCCGGGTATGGATTTGAGGCGGCTGCCGACGATCTGGCGGTTCTCCGCGCCGTGGCAGGCGCTGCAGGCAAGGCCGGCCGGCCCCATCGAGCTATCGGCGGCGATCATCAGCGGCACATGCGGGTGCATGTCCTCGCCCTGAGTAGGGCTGCGTGTTGCCGGGTGGCAGTTGATACAGCGCGGATGCGTCAGCACCCGGCTCGCCTCGGCGAAGATCGCCTTCGAGCGCGCGCTGGCATCGGCAATCGAAGAGAACTCGGCGGCCGGCTTCAACGCACCGCCACCGGGTGTTTCGGCGTAACCGCTGATCGGATCGAAGACGGCAATAAGACCGCCGACGGCCAGAGCGGCGGCAAGCGGAAGCGCAAGTGTTCGCCTGAACATGGTCACACCCTCCGCAAATCGGTCTGGTTTATCGGCAGCGTTCTCAGCCGCTTGCCCGTCGCCATGTAGATCGCGTTGAGAAGCGCCGGCGCCACACCCGGCGTTCCGACCTCCCCTATGCCACCCGGCGCTTCCGAACTCGGCACGATATGCACCTCGATCGCCGGCGTCTCATGGATGCGCAGGACCGGCGCATCGTCGAAATTGCCCTCGACCACGGCGCCGTTTTCGACCGTGATGCGGCCGTAGAGCGCAGCACTCAATCCATAGACGACGCCGCTCTGGATCTGCGCCTCCACCGTGTCCGGGTTGATGACCTGGCCGCAATCGACGGCGCAGACGATCCGGTCGGTCTTCAATTGGCCGTTTTCACCAAGGCTGACTTCGGCGATCATTGCAGCGAAACTGCCGAAATCCTCGGCAATCGCAATGCCCCGCCCCTTGCCTTTCGCAAGCACCGCGGACCAGCCTGCTTTTTCGGCGGCGAGGTTGAGCGCGGCAAGAAGCCTGGGCTTGTGCTGCAGCAACCGCCTTCGATATTCGAGCGGATCGATGCCGGCCACCTCAGCCAGTTCGTCGATGCCGCACTCGACCGGCGGCACGTTGCGCGTCGCTCCGACGCCGCGCCAGTTGCCGGTCAGCATGCCGTCGGGCGCCTCGTGGCGCGCAAAATCGGTCTGCTTGTTCGGGATCGAATAGGGTGTTTCCGCCCCGCCCATCTGGTCGAGGTCCACCCCGCCCTTGGTGAAGGCCGGCAGCCAGCGCGCCATCACAGAGGGACCTATGACGCGGTGCCGCCAGGAGACGGGCATGCCGTCGGGCCCGAGCGTCGCGGTGACCTTGCTGTAGTTGAGGTAGCGATAGCAGTCGTGGCGGATGTCCTCCTCGCGGCTCCAGGTCACCTTGACCGGACCATTCACCTGTTTGGCGATCTTCGTCGCCAGGATCACGCCGTCGACATCGAGCCGCCGTCCGAAGCCGCCGCCGAGCAGGTGGTTGTGCACCACGACCTTTTCGACCGGCAGGCCGGTGACATCGGCCGCCGCCTGTCTTGCCCGGCTCATGATCTGCGTTCCAACCCACACGTCGCAACCATCCGGCCTCACATGCACCGTGCAGTTCATCGGCTCCATGGCGGAATGGGTGAGGATCGGCATGCGGTAGATGAATTCGTGCACCGGCCCGTGCTCGGCCTCGGCCTTGGCAACATCGCCTTCGTCGACATGCGGCAAGGCGTTGCCGCCGATTGCCTCGTCCATGCGGCGCTCAAGCTCGTCCTGCGAGACCGAGGCGCTCGGCCCCGGATCCCATTCGATCGCAAGCGCCGCCAGCCCTTTTCGCGCAGCCCCGGTATTGTTGGCGACGACGGCGACGGCCTCCTCGATCCGCACCACTTGGGAGACGCCCTTGACTGCCATGGCCGGGGCCTCGTCGACCGCGCGCAGCTTGCCGTTGAAGTGCGGACAGATCGCGATCGCCGCGTAGGACACACCTTGCGGCCGGGCGTCGATGCCGAATTTCGCCGTGCCATTGACTTTTTCCGGGCTGTCGAGGCGGCGCACCGGCTTGCCGATCACCCGGTAGCTGGATGCTGGCTTCAGCGGCACCTCCTGTGGAACGGCCTGCGATGCCGCGGCCGCGATCAGGCTGCCGTAGGCCGCGCGCCGGCTGCCGGTCGTCTCGACCACATGGCCCGCCTCGGCCTTGCAGGCGTCGGGCGAAACGCCCCAATTGCGCGCCGCAGCGCCAACCAGCATGATGCGGGCCGTGGCACCCGCCTTGCGCATCTGCTCGTAGATGCCTCGGATGGCGAGCGAGCCGCCGGTGATCTGGTCGCCGAGCAGCGGATTGGCATATTGCTTTGGATCGGCGGGCGCATGTTCCAGCACCACCTGATCGAGGTCGACCTCCAGCTCTTCGGCGAGCATCATCGCGACCGCGGTGTAGATGCCCTGCCCCATTTCCACGGAGGGCATGACGAAGGTGATCTTGCCTTCGGGCGGAATGCGAATGAAGGCATTCGGCGCGAACGGTTCGGTTGCGGCGGCGGCCGTGGGCGGCCTGAGGCCGACCATCAGCCCCGCCCCTGTCAGCGTTGCGCCGATCAGAAGCTGGCGGCGGGATACGGCAAAGTCGRCCCTGTCGAAAATGGACATCGCATCACCCCTTTGCTGCCAGCTTGATGGCGGCGCGAATGCGCGGATAGGTGCCGCAACGACAGATGTTTCCGGCCATCACTGCATCGATGTCGGCGTCCGTCGGCTGCGAATTGGCAGCAATGAGCGCGGCCGCAGACATGATTTGCCCGGACTGACAGTAGCCGCACTGCACCACGTCGATCTCGAGCCAGGCCTTCTGCACCCGCGCACCCTCGGCTGTGTCGCCGATTGCCTCGATCGTGGTGATCGCCGCGGAGGCCGCTTCCGAAACCGGCATCACGCAGGAGCGCACCGCCTGGCCGTCGACATGCACCGTGCACGCGCCGCACATGGCGATGCCGCAGCCGAACTTGGTTCCGGTAAGGCCTATCGTGTCGCGCAGGACCCAAAGGAGCGGGATATCGCCGTCCACATCGACGGCATAGTTCTGACCATTCACAGTGAGATTGTAAGGCATGACACCATCGGCCGGAGCCGTCCCCTGTACATGCGAAGGCGCGAAAATAACAACAGGGTTGACGATCGGCCAAATTACAATCCCGTGAAGTCCGGCCGGGAGACCGCGCCGCCGGTCATACGCTGGCGTCTCGCACCGAGGAACAACGCTGCCCCGAAACGGTATCGGGATGCGCCGCGGCTGGTGATCCAGGGCGGCACATCCCGATGATAATCAAAGAGAATCTTTCAGGCGAAATCAGAGGAGATTGGTCTCGACGTCGATATTGCCGCGAACCGCCTTCGAATACGGGCAGATGCCATGAGCGGCGTGGACAATTTCCTCGGCGACGTCGCGGTCGAGGCCTTCCAGGCGGACATTCAGGCGTGCGCGCAGGAAGTAGGACCCGTCGTTGACGTTGAGATCGATCTCGGTGTCGACCTCCGGACCGGCCGGGAGCTTCACCTTGCGCTGCAGCGCAGCAAGCTCGATCGCGCCGATGTAGCAGGCCGACCAGGCGGCGCCGAACAGGTTTTCCGCGGCCGGATGCGGCTGCGACAGCTTCAGTTCCAAGATACCATCTTGGCTCACGGTGCCGCCGTCGCGGCCGCCGGTGTTGTGGGTCTTGYCGGTGAAAAGGAGCTTCTCGGTCATGTCATTTTCCTCTCTGCTTGATATTTAAAGCGTATCCGCTTCAATCGGATGCGATGTATATAGATGAAGCCGAACATCCCGTCAACACTATTGCGATTTAATCGGATGCGATTTATATTAAGTGCAGATACGGAAAGAGAAAAAAGGACACCCCCATGCCCGGCTCCAAGACAGCGAAAGGCCCACAGACCAAGCCTGCCAAGGGCGGCAGGAAGCTCTCCAACTTCCTCTGCTTCGCGATCTATTCCGCAAACCTCGCCTTTGGCCGCGCCTACAAGCCCCTGCTCGACAAGCTGGGGCTGACCTATACCCAATACGTGACCCTGGTGGCGCTCTCGGAAGAGGACGACCAGACGGTCAGCATGCTCGGCGAAAAGCTCTTCCTGGAATCGAATACGCTGACGCCGATCCTGAAGAAGCTCGAGGCCGACGGCTACCTGCAGCGCCGGCGCGATCCCGCGGATGAGCGGCAGGTGCGCCTCACCCTGACACCCGCCGGCCAGGCGCTCGTGGATGCCGACCCTGGCGCGGCACTGACCGACGCGATTGGCCTGGGCGATGACTTTGCGACAGTGCAGCAGTCTGTCGCCAAGCTGCGTGACAACCTGCTCGGCGCCACGCAGCCGGGTTCACGGAAAGAATAGAGGGAATGATGGCGGCGGCCGGGATGCCTGAGCGCATCCCGCAGCGTCGCGCAGCTTCGTCGTGCTAGGCGCTCAGACGCTTGCGCGGATCCATCATCTCCGCCGCCTTGGCAAAGCCGCCATCCATGCCATCGAGAAAATGCAGATGCGCATCGGGCCGGGCCGATGGCACCAGGCAGGTCATCAGCGCGTGGCTTTGCCGGTGCAGCCCGAAGATGACCTCGCCCCGTGCCCGCGCGGCAACCAGGATCGCTTCGACCCGGTCGATCTGCTCGACCGCGCAATCAACCGTCAGGCGCAGGCCGTCATCATATTTGCGGAAGTCCGAATTGGCGGCAACGCCCGCCCAGCGCTCGGGCGCAACCCGCACGCGCTCGTCCTTCGGCACGCCCATTGCGCTCGGCAGCGGATGCGACTGCCGCGGCCCTTCGTCGAAAACCGCGATGACATCTCTGGCGAGAGCCGAAAAGCGCTCCGGCGACACGCGGTCGGTGGGCTCGACCAGCAGTGACAGGATCTGGCCCTGCCGGCTCGCAAACGGCCGCCATTCGCAGGCGAGCCCCGTGAGATCGGGCTCGCCGCCATCCATCTCCGGCTGCAGCCGATAATGCCCCTTCTTCAGCTGCTGCTCCGCCCATTTGAGCCCGCCGCCGGCAAACATCGCGTAAGTGGCGACGTCCGAAGCGGCGTAGCGGGCGATCCGCACGTCCTGCCCGCCGGCACGGATCTCCTGAACCGTCAGCAGGCCGATACGAAGATCCAGACCAAACCGATCCTTCACGAAGGCCGCAACCTGCCGCAGCGCCGTGGCCGCGGTCGCAGCCCCCTCCGGCGGCAGGGCAAAGGCCGCGCCATCGCCGCGAAAGACGAAGGGAAAATCGAAATTGCCCCAGGCATTGCCGATGGCGGCAATCGCCGAGGCGCCGGTGTAATTGACGTCCTCATAGCGCCCCGCCCGGATCGCCCCGGTCGAATTCACCACATCGGTGATCCCGATCAGCCAGTCGCCGGGCAGCGGCTCATAGACCTTGGGATCGAGCACGTGCGTAAACTCGCGATAGGCCTGAGCGTGTTGAGCGTCGCTGCTGTGCATGCGCTTCTTCCTTGCCGACGGCGCCTGGAGCGGCCCGGTGTCGTTGTCCATCCACGGCCATGCCGCAGCATTAAATCGGATGCGATATAAATACTGACCCATACCAATGTCAATAGGAGGCAATTAAATCGCATACGATAATCATGGATGTACGCTTCTCTTTCCGGTGGCCATGGCCATCTGGAACGGCGCAGCCCGGGTGGAAACCACCCTCAACCGTTTTCGGAAATGGCTTTCAGGCGATCGCGGTGATTTCGAGTTCCTGATCGCCGACGCTCATGACGTCACCGACCGCCTTGCCCATGAGGATCCGGGCGACCGGCGAGACATAGGAGATCGACCCGGCCTTCGGATCCGCCTCGTCCTCGCCGACGATCCGGTACTTTTGCACCCGCCCGTCGTCGCGGCTGAAGGTGACCGTGCTGCCGAAGGCGACGACCTCGGTTGAAACCGGTTCCGGCATCAGCTGGGCGGTGCGCAGCCGTTCGGTGAGATAGCGCGCGTCGCGCAAGGGGCCTGCCTGCTGCCGGCGCTTCTCGTTCACGTCGTCGATCGTGGCCGCCGCCTCATAGGCGACCCGTGCCTCCTGCATCTGCGCCTCCAGCGCCTTCAGCCCGGCCTCCGTCACCAGGTTCGGATGCGGCGAAATCGGACGATCCGGCAACAGTGTCTCGGCGGCGGTTTCGGCACTCTCTTCCTTGGTGAAGGCAACGCTCAATCTCTGGAACTCCGTAGCGGTATGGCTCGATGCAACTCGGCGGCAGGTGCAATATCGCTCCGTTCCCCGCCGAGCAACACTATAGCCATTTCCGCCTGATCCGTGCGAGAAGAAAGGCGCTCACGCCCCCTTTCGCTTGCCCCAGGCGCTCAAGCCATTGGTTTTCCAAGCGTCCAGAATTCGCGAACCCGAACCCACCAGACGAGACTTTCCGGCCCAAGCCATCGCACAAAGTCGTCAGGTCTGGTCTCGCGGTGAAGGTTTGCGTTCTGCAAATCCTCGAGAAGCCCCATCGTTGCCGCCTCCCTGACATAGCCGTCGCCGTTGGTGTGCCAGCGTTCGACCACATCGAAAACGGCCCCGAACCGGCGCGTGTCACCGGCCTCCAGTTTCCTGATCAGGTGGCGGGCCAGCTCCGCCAAAGCCAGGTAAAGCGGCGGATGGTCGTCGTCACGGTATTCTTCCTGGAACGCCGCCCACGTTTCGCCAAAGGACGGGTCGGCCCGCAGAAGCGGCTCAAACATGTTCGAGCGGTCGAACTCGAACGAAGGTGCGTCGGTACTTTCCTTTGGCATCGCGTCGTCCTGCCCATGTTGAGCGCCTGGCGCAAGCCACGCTCCCGATCGGAATTGCACGGTCCCAGTGCGGCCGTAAGCCGTGTCTGCCCACCCGCCGAGCCGGCACCCGGTTCCCCGCACAAATCAAGAGTATCGCCTATAGCGCGAAGGCGATGATCCATGCGACAACCCGGAGTATGGAATGGAAGCGGCCGGACCTTTGAGTCCCGGTCTGCGTCATGCAGGGAGAAAAATCGTTGGCCGAGCCGTTTGTCGTCTATGGAGCATCAGGCTCCGGATCCGTTCCGATCGAGGCAACCCTTCGCCTTCTCAACCTGCCCTATCGCGTGGAAGAACATGCCCCCTGGGCGGGAAAAGAGGAAGCAAGCCGGCTCGCCCGCATCAATCCCCTGGCGCAGGTTCCCGCCCTGGTGCTGCCGACGGGAGAGCTGATGACGGAAAGTGCGGCGATCCTGATCTGGCTGGCCGATGCCCATCCCGACGGACGGCTCGCGCCGGCACCGACAGACCCGGTGCGACCGGAATTCCTGCGGTGGATGACCTTCGTATCCTCGGCCATCTATGCCCTCTACTGGATCGCCGACAATCCCTCGCGGATCGTCGAAAAGGCCGAGGACCACGAGGCCGTGAAGGCGCGTATCTTCGACCGCGTCGCCCATTGCTGGGAGCGGATGGAGGCGCAGTTGCGCCCGGGCAGATACCTGCTCGGCGAGGAACTGTCGGTGCTCGACCTCTATGTGGCCACCGCCTCGCGCTGGTCGCCCGGCCGGCGGCGCTTCTATCAGGTCGCGCCCGCGCTCGCAGAACCGATCCGCCGCGTCGACGCCGATCCCAGGCTTTCGGCCCTGTGGGCGGAACGCTTTCCGTTTACGGAGGGCTGGGAGCGCTGAGCCTCCCGGAGACGTCAGTCCGGTGAACAAAACCGCCGGCTTTCCGTTGGACCTGCCGCCCCGTCAGCACACCGAAGTCGCATCCAATGACCGACGAAGCCCCCGCGCCGCTCCTGACTGAAGACGATCTGCGCCACATCACCCGCTGGGCGATCCTCTGCGCCGAACGCGCGCTTCCGCTCTTCGAGGCGGCGGTGCCGGGCGACAGTCGCCCGGGCGAGGCGATTGCCGCGGCCCTCGCCTTTGCTGAAGGGGGCCCGCGCACCGCGACCTTGCGCAAGGCGGCCTGGAGCGCCCAAGCGGCGGCGCGCGCGGTTGACGATCCCGCCGCCAAGGCGGCCGCCCGCGCGGCGATTGCCGCTGCCGGTGCGCCCTACACCCACCCGATCGAAACGCCGCATCAGATCAACCACATCCTCGGCCCCGCCGCCTATGCCATCCAGGCTCTCTCGCTCGGCGCGGAAGACCAAGCCTTCAGCATGGAGACCGAGCTGCGCTCCGCGATCGCTGCTGCATCGCAGGACATCCGGCGCATCATCGGCAAGATGCCGGGGCGCAAGCCCAGCAAAGGCGCCTTTCACACACTGCTCTACCGGCTCGATACTGCCCTGCGCCCCCTGACCAGGCCCAGAGCCCAGAGACCAGAGACCAGAGCCAAGCGCGAGATCACACCGAGGCGTGCGCCCGCGCCTTGCCCGCTTCCTCGCTGATCCAGGCGATCACCGTTTGCAACTGCGGGGATTTGCGGTAGCGCGGCCAGACCAGATAGAAATCCGAGGGCCCGGACATCGACCCCGCGAAAATACGGATGAGCCGGCCTTCAGCGATGTCCTGCGCAACGAAATCGCCATTGGCGAGCACGATGCCCTGCCCGGCGATCGCCGCCTCGATCGCATGCGAGGTCTGGTTGAAGCTGATGCCCTTGAACGAGGCCTGCCGGCTGCCGCCGAAATGCCGCTCGATGAACTCCGGCCAGAAATTGTGCGCATCGTGCAGCAGCGTGTAGCCGGCAAGCTCGTCCGCCGTCTCGGGCACCGGCCGGCCGGCCATCAGCATCGGGCTGCAGACCGCGACGATCTCCTGCTCGAAGAGCAGTTCCACCGCGAGCCCCGGCCCGAAGGGCGGCCGCCCGTAGCGCACCGCCAGGTCCACGCCATCGGCCTGGAAATTCGACATGCGATCGGTCGCAAGAATATGCAGGTCGAGATCGGGATGGCGTGCGGTGAAATCCGGCAGGCGCGGGATCAGCCATTTCGAGGCAAGGGATGGCGTGGTGCTGATCGTCAGCCGCACCGGCTGCGGCTTCAGCCCATCGGTCGCCCGCGCAATGATGTCGAGCGCCCGACGGACGTCGGCGATATAGGCCCGTCCCTCGCCCGTCAGCGCCAGCATGCGCGGCAGCCGTTCGAAGAGCTTGACGCCGAGCTCGGCCTCCAGTCCGCGGATCTGCTGGGCGACCGCCCCTTGCGTGACGCCCAGCTCCTCGGCCGCAAGCCGAAAGTTCAGATGGCGTGCCGCCACCTCGAACGCTTTCAGCCCATTCAACGAGGGCAGCTTTCCCGGTGCGTCACTCATCCGATAGTTTTTCTACTGCCACTTGAAAGCGAAACTTTCTCGTCGTCGCATGAAGGAGATGGTATTTCAATCACGAGAGCCGCAAAATCCGGCATCATCCTGAATGCGACGAGGAGAATGGACACATGGCAGTAGAAAAAGTAGCCGTTATCACCGCCGGCGGCAGCGGCATGGGGGCAGAGAGCGCAAAGCGTCTTGCCGCCGATGGCTTCAAGGTCGCGATCCTCTCTTCCTCGGGCAAGGGCGAGGCCCTGGCCGCTGAACTCGGCGGCATCGGCGTCACCGGTTCCAACCAGTCGAACGACGACCTCAAGCGCCTGGTTGACCTGACCATGGAAAAATGGGGCCGGATCGACGTGCTGGTCAACAGCGCCGGCCACGGCCCGCGCGCCCAGATCCTCGAGATCACCGACGAGCAGTGGCACACCGGCCTCGACGTCTACCTGATGAACGTCATCCGCCCGGTCCGCCTCGTGGCGCCGATCATGCAGAAGCAGAAGGCCGGCTCGATCGTCAACATCTCCACCGCCTGGGCCTTCGAGCCGTCGGCGATGTTCCCGACCTCGGCCGTCTTCCGCGCCGGCCTTGCCTCCTACACCAAGATCTTCGCCGACACCTATGCGGGCGACAATGTGCGCATGAACAACGTGCTGCCCGGCTGGATCGACAGCCTGCCGGCAACCGAAGAGCGCCGCGACGCCGTGCCGATGAAGCGCTACGGCACCAGCGCCGAAGTCGCCGCCACCGTCGCCTTCCTCGCCTCCGAAGGCGCCGGCTACATCACCGGCCAGAACCTGAAGGTGGACGGCGGCCTGACGCGCTCGGTGTGAGCGTCCCTTGTGCGTTCATCGTGACGCACAGCGCTCGACAGGAAAACGAGGTCCGGGCAACCACCGCCCGGATCCGCCTTTTTACGAAGCCGGAGACTTCCTCAATAAGGGGGTCGGTCATGCGGCAATCCTTAGCTCCCGGCAGGAAACCACCGGCTTCGGCCTTGAGGATCGCTGGTCGGGCTTGCGGTTGGCTCTAAGGCAGGATCACCAGGGTCCGGGCAGCGTTCGCACCCCTAGCTCCGACGAGATCAGCCGCGGCCAGTCAGCCGCTTCGGGTCGTCGATGTAACAAATAAGCGACGAGGCGATCATCAGGGCGAGGTAGGAAAAGAACAACTTCCAAAGGGTCTCCCAGGATACGATCTGAAATCCCCAAAAGCACAGGATCGCAATGGCTGCCATGACAATCGTGGCCGCGACACTGACCGGGCGAAGAAAAGCGACGATGCGAGAAATCATCAGAGCCTCCTTGTGTTTGCCCATCATGACCACGGCAGGTTGAATCGTCCAGATCATGCCGCACGTAGCGACGTGATGCCGCACACGAATCCCCGGTCCTGTCCGGTCCCCAACGACATGCCCCTTCCACCCCATCGCCAGACGAAAAGCGGCGGCTCAACCGCTCCTGGGCGCAAGGTGGAGACGAGCCGTCAGGACGGCTTTGGCGATGGACGCATGAGTGCCGTAAACGCCACCATCGACCGCCCCTGGCGCCAAATCCAGGTGCCCCGCAGACCCGAACAAGGAAAGACCGAGGACGGCTTCGGCCGTCGCGTTCAGCCGCTATCCTGTTGTCTTTCCTGATGAAGCTCCTATTTCCCTGACAAAACCGAACACAGGAGCCCTGAATGAACCGAAACGGCCTCTATCTCGTCATCGCCCTGCTCGCTGTCATGGTCGTCGGCCTCGGCATATATATCTACCAGGAGGAGACGAAGCCGGGCGTCGAAATCAAGATCGGCCAGGATGGCGTATCGGTTCAGGAAAACTAAAATTCAGGAAGAGGGATGAACTGCCCGCTGAGCCCGGCCAGTCGCCGCAAGCGCGAGAGGCCGCCGGGGAGCCTTAAAGGCGGTCTTCTGCCTCTCAGGCGCTTGCCTGCTGGCGGTTCCCGCGGTCGGGAAAGTCCGCCCTTTCGGCAACGGCGTGGTGAGCGCTCCGGCAAGGAATACATGAGCATCTTGATTTTGAGGCGGCAATGACCGCCCATGGCAGCGGGCGCGAGTCGCTGCCGCGTGGCGACGCAGCCGCAACATGCCCGACACGCAAAGGTGCCGCGTTGACAGCAACGATTTCATGGACCGCCGCAACCCTGCTCGCAGCCACGTTTGCCCATGCCGCGACGGCGGGCGAGACAAGCCGTGCGCCTTCGGGAACCTATTGCGGCCAACTTTCCTCCGCCGGCGCCCTGTCGGACGCCCAAACGCACTTCGAGACCGATGCCAGCGGCACCGTCATCGGGAAATACATGTTCTCCGATCAGGGCAACGCCGTCGAGGGCGAGCTTGCCGAGACCGGCGACGATGGCGACGGCAGCGATCTCACCCGAACCTTCATGTGGCGCGACAAATACGGCTACGGCCAGCTGGTCGTGACGTTCACGCCGGATTTCTCCGAATTCACCGGCAGATGGAACGCCGGCGGATCGGACTTCCTGCCGTGGAACGGTCGACGCTGCATGCAGACGATCAGCTAGGGCACGCGAACCACGCCAGCACGCCCCTCACGCCGCAATCACGCCCCGCATCAGCGCTTCCAGCCAATCCGCAAACACCTTCAGCCGGCGCGACAGGTGCTGGCGGTGCGGGTAGAGCAGCGCCATCGGCATCGGCGCGGCGTTATGGTCGGGCATCACCTCCACGAGGCGCCCTTCCTTCAAGTGGTCGATCACGTCATAGGCCGGAATCTGGATGAGACCGAGGCCGGCAAGGCAGCAGGCGATGCTGCCCTCGGCGCTGTTGACGCTGACCCGGCCGGCAACGGCAACCGTGCGCACCGCACCGCCTTCTATCCACTCCCAGTCCTCCACCCGACCACTCGAGGGCGAGGCATAGTTGACCGCGAAATGTTCGGCGAGATCGGCGGGCGTCTTCGGCGTGCCATGGCGCTCAAGATAGTCGGGGCTTGCGACATTGATCAGCCGCAGCGTGCCGAACGGCCGGGCGATCAGGCCAGAATCGGCAAGCGGCCCGACGCGCAGCGCGCAGTCGACGCTCTCCTCGATCAGGTGCACCGCCCGGTCGGTCATGCCGAGATCGATATCGATGCCGGGGTAACGGTCGAGAAACTCCGGCAGCGCCGGCGCCACGATCAGCCGGCCGATGCGGCTCGGCAGGTCGACGCGCAATCGCCCGCTCGGGCCGCTCGTATCGCGGCGAAACAGGTTCTCCGCCTCGTCCATATCCGAAATCAGCCGCAGGCAGCGCTCGTAGAAGGCCGCGCCATCCTGTGTCGGCGCCACCTTGCGGGTCGTGCGGTGCAGCAGCCGCGTGCCGAGCCGGGTTTCGAGCGTCTGCACCGCCGCCGAAACAGAGGAGCGCGGCAGGCCCAGCGTATCGGCCGCGCGGGTAAAGCTCGCACTTTCGACGACACGGGTGAAGATGCGGAAAAGCTCGATCCTGTCCATGCCGATCCAAAAGCCATTGTTCGTCTAATCTGACAAGTCATGTCACGAACGGCAGCTTTATACCAGCAGAGCGGACGATATTCTCAACCCTGCGATGCCTGTCGTTGCCCTGACCTCTCGTACGGGCGGCGGCAAGGCCCGCGCGATTTGAAACTCGGCATGCGGCACCTGGACGGTCACCTGGCATCGAACAGACCGCCAGAACACACCGGGGACCTGCGCACCTCTTGCGCCGGAGCCCACGCTCGCCCGCAAACCGGCCGCAGCAAGCGGCCGATAAAGGAGACGACCATGGCAGACCACAGCATCAAGGGTAAATCCGTTCTGATCGCCGGTGGCGCGAAGAACCTCGGCGGCCTCTTGGCGCGCGATCTCGCCGAACACGGCGCCCGCGGCGTCGCGATCCACTACAACAGCGCCGCCACAAGGGCGGCCGCGGAAGAAACGGTGGCGGCAATCAAGGCGACCGGTGCCGCGGCCCACGCCTTTTCCGGCGATCTCACCCGCGCCGCCAATGTCGAGCAGCTCTTTGCCGATGCCAAGGCGGCGCTCGGCGGCATCGACATCGCCGTCAACACCGTCGGCAAGGTCTTGAAGAAGCCCTTCGTCGAGATCAGCGAGGCGGAATATGACGAGATGAGCGCGGTCAACTCCAAGTCCGCCTTCCTCTTCCTGCGCGAAGCGGGCAGAAACGTCAGCGACAACGGCAAGGTCTGCACGCTCGTCACCTCGCTGCTGGGCGCCTTCACGCCCTTCTACGCGGCCTATGCCGGCACCAAGGCGCCGGTCGAGCACTTCACCCGTGCGGCCGCCAAGGAATTCGGCACCCGCGGCATCTCCGTCACCGCCATCGGTCCGGGCCCGATGGATACGCCCTTCTTCTACCCGGCCGAAGGCGCCGACGCCGTCGCCTACCACAAGACCACGTCCGCCCTCTCCGGCTTCTCCAAGACCGGCCTCACCGACATCGAGGATATCGTCCCCTATATCCGCTTCCTCGTCTCCGACGGCTGGTGGATGACCGGCCAGACGATCCTGGTGAACGGCGGCTACACGACGAAGTAGTCTTATGCTCGCGGTGAGGCCCCCATCCGCGCGGTGAGGGAATTTCATCCGTAAGGGAGTAGCCCCTCATCCGCCTGCCGGCACCTTCTCCCCGTTTCCACGGTGAGAAGGCACAAGCGGCGCCGGATTTGCCAAATCCGAAGCCGGACCACGAGAGGGTGAGGTTTGCATTCGAACGTGCGCCCAGCGTCTCTCCCCGTTAGCGGCGAGAGTTGGTCCCGGGGCTAAACCCGAAGAGCGCGGCAGCCGCTGCGAGGTCCTGTCGCTCAAAATACGATTGGAATTTTAGAACGTTATGTAATGTGATGCGTAAAGCCGCACGGCGCAAAACCGATCTTGTTGGATGAATTAAATGGTGCGTGTCTCTTTCTTCTGCCGTCTCCTGCCGGCGATGCTCGCGCTGCTTCTGGCGATCGCCCTGCCCGCTTTCGCCGAGACGCCACCGCCGATCACCGTCATTCTCACGCCCGGCCAAAGTGCAGCCGAGATCGAGGAGACGCTTAGGGCCGCGGCGAAGGCCGGCGGGCCGGTCACGGTCGAATGGCGTGACGCGACAGGCCCGGCGGCAGCAGGCGACGCGACGAAACCCGGAAGTGCAGCCGGCGCGCCGACGGCCGAAGTCGCTTCACCGACGGCTGTCGAAAGCGGCGCGGCAGCGACCCCGCAAAGCGCTCCCTCGGCAAGCCCCGAAGATTCCTTCGACACGCTTTCTGCGCGTTTTCTCAATGGCTTGCAGATGGGCCTTACGGGCATGTCCGGCATTGCCGGGGTGATGGCTGACGTCGCGGCAGGCATCCGCGCCGAGGGCTGGTCGGTCGTCTCCGTCGCCGCCATTGCTGTGCTCGCCATTGCCGCGGGGCTTGCCGCCGCCTTTGCCAGCCGGTCCCTCATTCACCGGCTCTTCGGCGCCTCTTTCGAGGTGGTGGATCTCCTGCACCGCATGCGCGCCTCGCTGATCCGGCTCGGCCTCGACATCGCCTATCTGGTGATCTTCGCCGTCATCGCCCATAGCCTCACCCGCCTGTTCCTCGCGCCGGGCACGGCCTCGGCAGAGCTTGCCCACGCGCTCGTTACCATCGGCGTCGTCTCCGCGGCCTATGCGGTCGGTGCCCGCTTCCTCTTCGCACCCACCCGGCCCGAGATCCGGCTGCTCGACATCGCCCATCCGCGCTTTCACGCCACCATGCTGGCCGCCTATGGCGCGCTCGGCGCCGTCGTCGGCGCCAGCGTGCGCTTTGCCCACCAGCGCGGGCTGGAGCTCGCCGCCACCGACGGCTGGCTGCTGATCGGCGTGAGCATCCTGACGCTGGTGAAACTCCATTGGTTCATTGCGGGCAGCGGCGATATCCGCGCACTCTTTGCCGGCCAGAACCCCGGCCCCGTGCGCCGGGCCATCGCCTTCGGCGTGCCGGAGTTCTATGCCTTGAGCGCCATCGTGCTCTGGCTGATGAGCGTCATCGTCGCCGGCAGCCCCAACAGCGCCGCCTGGAGCTTTGCCGGCGGCACCACGCAGATCATCCTGCTCGCCTTGCCGATCCTCGCCTTCGGCATTCATTCGCTGGCCGGTGCCGCAGCCGAGCGCCGCCGCACGCCCGCCTCCTCCAGGCTGCATGCGGCGATTTCGGGCAGCATCCAGACGGCGCTTGCCGGCGCCACCTGGCTGATCGGCCTGCATATCATCATCGAGCTCTGGCGCCCTGTGATGATCCGGGACGACACTGCCGCTGCCATCGGCTGGATCGTCATCCTCGAGCGCATCAGCCTTGCGGTCGTCGTCGCCTGGGTGATCTGCAGCTTCCTCTGGCGAAGCTTCGAGGCGTTTTCGCCGTCGGCCCGCGTCGCCATGCCCGGCGACAGCGAAGAGGAGACGATCGCTCATCAGGCAAGCCGGCTGTCGACCATCCTGCCGCTCGTCCGCAACCTCATCTTCGGCGGCATCTTCGCGGTCACAAGCCTCGTCATCCTCTCGGCGCTCGGCATCAACATCGCACCGCTCATCGCAGGCTTCGGCGTGCTGGGCCTCGCCCTTTCCTTCGGCTCGCAGACGCTGGTGAAGGATGTCGTCTCCGGCATCTTCTTCATCGCCGACGATGCCTTCCGCGTCGGCGAATATGTCGATACCGGCAAGCTCAAGGGCACGGTCGAGCGCATCTCGCTGCGGTCGCTGAGGCTCCGCCACCAGAACGGCCAGATCCACACCATCCCCTACGGCCAGCTGCAGGCGGTGACCAATTTCAGCCGCGACTGGAGCACCGTGAAGTTCGAGCTGAAATTCGAACGCGACGCCGACCCCGAAAAGATCCGCAAGACCATCAAGAAGGTCGGTCTCGCCATGCTGGAGGATCCCGAGATCGGCGGCGAGTTCCTCGTGCCCTTGAAGATGCAGGGCATCCAGGACGTCACCGAGAACTCCCTCGTCGTCCGCCTCAAGTTCACCGCAAGGCCCGGAAACCCCAGCATCCTTCAGCGCGAGGCGATGAAGCGACTGCTGCCGGCACTGCGCGAAGCCGGCCTCGACCTCGCCTCCAACGCCGTGACCGTACGCTCGGGCGCTGCCGGTGCCGCGGAAGCCGAGGCGGCAGCGGCAAACTTGGCACTGGCAAAGAAGCCGGCGGCGGCAGAGGCGGCCGACGCGGAGGGGTAACGGCCAGTCCGCGCGATGCGGTGACAGACTTCCTGCGCCGTCGCGGGCTGGTGTCAGCGTGGCCTCGCCATCAAGCAAAGCCTGAGCCCTGTCAGCGACAACTCCTTCCACAGCTTGAGCGGCATGTATTTTCACGGTCGATGGAACCTAAGGCACAGGCCAGGTCATCCGGCTTGCTGCCGATGGAACGCGACAATGGGATCGGCTGGCTGCCCCCCGCAAAATCGCGGTTCATTTCGCTCGACAAGCCGGCCAAATAGGGCCGATCGGGACAAGCAAGGCCACGCAAGCAAAAAGAGCATCCGATGGCCAGAGCCCGCTACAGTTTTGACATCATTGTTGCATTACCTCAAGCACAACAGACGAGGCTCAGGCGCTGCGGCACCCTGCCGATGCTGTCATGTTGCCGCTGCCCCGAGGATGTTGCCTGATGCGATCCATGCGCCTCGCCCCGTCTGCTCTAGCCCTGTCTGCCCTTGCCCTTTCGCTTCTGCCTTTGGCCACCGTCCACGCCGAACCGCCCACCTACGCGCTGCACTATGCGCTGATGCTGGATGGTGAGGATCCCGTGGCAGGCGAGGTCGCCTGTTTCGTCGAGAAACCGTGCGAATTCACCCCGTCCGCCGAAAGCAAGATGACCTTCAAGTTCGGCAAGGGGAAGCGCGAACTTGAGATCACCTGCCCCGAGCGTGAATGTTCGCTTGGCTATGGCGAAAGCCGAACATATTGCGGCACCTGCGAGGAAGTCGGCATCTTCGAGGGGCGCGATTATGGCGGCGTCGCAATCGAGTTGGTGCTGCGCAGGTACCCGCGGCTTGGCACGCTGCTGTTGCGCCACCAAACACCGTAGCCGGGCTTCCAGGCTGGCGCCGGCGACGGCTGCAACCTTCACATAACCCACCTGAGAGGCATATACTTTGGTCGCCCGATCAAAGGGCAAAACATGCAGCAATTCAAAGCGCAACAGCGCCGGTGGCGCGTCTGATAGGACGCGCAGTGTTGTAGGAAATAGCACCAGGCGCTCGCCACGGATCACCACGCGCCTTGTGGCCACCACCTTCAACCCTCCCGTAACCATCCCGAAATTTCGCGGGTCTTGCTACTCACGAACTACGGCAAGTGCCGTATGTCGCGCGGTCGCCAGAACATCTAGGCCCAAGCGATCCCGCGCTTGCTGCGCGTGGATCGAACTGAGGAGACTGCCCATGAAAACCATCCTTGCCACTGCGATATCACTCGCCTTCGCGACGTCCGCCTTCGCGGCCGTGCCCCAGGCCGGCTTTGCCGTGCCGACCGAAGAGAAGACCGTTCTCACGACGGAGCAAACGATCGAACTGGCCGTGGGGCCAAACCGTAACCCCGGCTACAGCACGAACAGGAACGGCAACGGCCCAAGCAACAACGGCGGACCGACCAAAGGAAAGACGTACGCCGGCTAATGCGCCGCGCTCAGGGCGGCCTGGTCGCCCTGAGTTCCCACGCGCCTCTTGGAGGTGAGGCACGGACCAGCCCTCCTCGCTCCATCGCGGCAGACCACAAGCGCATCCGGCGGCAAGGCGTGGCCGCCCGGTCTCTTCCCTTGCGCCCTGTCCCCGCGGGAACAACGCACGACCTCTCCCCTTGCTAGAAGAAGCACACAAAGGCCAAAGGCCTTTCAGCCGGGGCAGCGGTTCCGGTTCGGTCAACGCCTGACACAGCGAAGGATCATGGTCAGGCAGGAAGAGCTCGGAGCGCCCCAATGCGTATCATCCTGGTAGCACTTTTCGCATCGGTCATGAGCATACTGGCGTTCAAGTATGCCGACCACTCGCTCGGCAACCACCAGATCGTCGCAACGGCCGAGGAACTGGCCGCGCTGTAATGGCGCCGCCGCAGCCCTTCTTCGCAACCCGCTCCCGACAAGGCGGACGTACTCGCACCCGCAAATTCGCCCCCGCGAAATCTGACGTTTGGCTCCCGCATAGGTTTTATTCCGTCTTGCAGCGACCTCCGTCTTCTGCAATCATCGCCGCATGCAATCGTTTCGCGCCGTCATTGCTGCCAAACCTCTGACCGCTCCGGCGGCCGCATTCCCTATGTGYGTCTCTGGATAGCAGCGGGAACGGCTTGGCCGACCTTCCCGCCCTAGGGTCTGTACTCAATAGGGATTCCGGGTTCTGCCAAATTGTGATTCAAGGTCTTGGAGTTGGAGGCCTTGATGAAGCAGCGGCAGTTGACCTGGTTGAGCGATGCGGAGTGGGCTCGGATCGAGCCATTGTTGCCGCGAGGACGC
>NZ_JBFRGB010000036.1:0-49334 GCF_052115125.1 Ensifer sp. 2TAB8
AGCGGCAGGGATACCCTTGCCCTCGACGATCGCGGCATAGGCTGCCGCAACGCGATCCCAGCGATTGTCGCGATCCATGGCATAGAAACGGCCGCTGACCGTGACGACCGCCGTGTCCTCGGGAAGCCCGTCGGCAAGTTGCTTCAGATACTCTCCGGCCAATCCGGGCGGCGTGTCGCGTCCGTCGGTAAAGGCATGGACGACCGAGCGGATGCCAAGATCGCGAAGCGCCCGCGCAAGGGCTGCGATATGAAGCAGATGGGCATGCACCCCACCCGGCGATACGAGACCAAGAAGGTGGCAAACGCCGCCCGTCCGGCCGAGCACATCGGGCAAGCCGCTCTCGGCAAGACGTTGGCGCAGACTGCCATCGGCGACCGCCGCGTCGATACGCGGCAGCTCCTGCATGACGATGCGGCCGGCGCCGATATTGAGGTGACCGACCTCGGAATTGCCCATCTGCCCCTCGGGCAGACCCACGGCAGGACCGTGCGTCGTCAACAGAGCATGCGGGCATTGCGACCATAGACGATCGAAATTCGGCGTGTTTGCCTGCAGCACGGCATTGCCATGCGGCTCTTCACGCCAGCCCCAGCCATCCATGATCATCAGGACAGTCGCTTGTTTCTCGCTCACTACGTGCCTCCATCGTTACCGCCGCGGTCTTCCGTCATCTTCTCGCGCCGGTCAAGCACCGATGGCTAACCTTCGCTGCCGGGCATAAGCGCAGAGACGCCACCATCCACGAAAAGCGTGGTTCCGTCGATGAAATCTGAATCGGAGGAGACTAGGAACAGGATCGCGCGGGCGAGATCGTCCGGAACGCCTGGCCGGTCGCGCAGGTTGACGACAGGACGGGTCGGGTCGAACACGTCCTTGCCCACCGGTGAGCCGATCTTGTTCGGCACCACGCAATTGATACGGATACGATGCTTGGCGAGCTGTATCGCCAGCGAACGCGACAGATTGGTCACGCCTGCCTTGGCGGCCGTATAGGCGACAGCGCGCGGACGTCCATAAAACCCCGATATTGCATGAACGCAAAGCGGGCGAATGTCGATGCGGCATTTGATGAATTTTTGTGCGACACGTCCAAGATGTGCCTGCCGCATGGTCGCCCGGAAACGATGGTCGTTGGCCCCCCGAGAAACGACAGCGAATGCTCGAATAAAGCGTCTATGTTGTGTGAATGACGAATGACAGATCGATCAGCTTTCGAAGCCTGAGGCCAAGAGGTCCCCACCAGCTGTCACATTTCCGGCAGGCCAGCCTTTCGGAAGCCGTCGACAAAGTGGTCGCGAACAGATGCATCGCGTAGCGGCTGGGAGCTGAGCCAATGGCCGATCGTGAAATGTGGGTGGGCGATCAGGAACAATTCTGCTTCTCGCCGCGCCTCCTCACGGTGGCCCAACTGCGCAAGCGTAGCAGCCAGGAATTTGCGTGAGTTGGTGCGATACGTGTCCTTCCTGCGGAGTGTAGCGGCTGCCGCCACATAGTCGCGCGCGGCGTATTGCGCCTGACCAAGATGACAAAGATACCAGCAGGTCGGATAGGGATTGAGCCGCAGCGCTTTTTCGATCTGCGCTAGTCCGTCGGCAACCCTGCCGTCCAGCACGGACATGTCCGACATGGCGGCCCAGGTGTCGGCGTGGTTGGGGTCCAGCTCCAGAGCCTTGGCGAAGGCCGCCTCCGATTCCTCCCATCGCCACTCATAGGCCAAAATGGTCCCCAGAACGTAACGGCAGCCGGCATCGTTGGGATCCAGATCGACCGCCTTCTGCGCGAACGTCGCCGCCATCCGACGGTTAGGATTTTCGGGCTCGCCGAAATGAGTCCAGGCAAGCCAACGGTTATACGCCAGCAGACCGAGCGCCTCGGCGTATGATGGCTCGAGCTCAACCGCGCGCTGGAGAAGCATATAGGCCTCACGCTCAGTTTGCGGCGACTCTTCCGTCAGGAGGCGGGCGCGCACACACAGATCGTAGGCCTCAAAGTTCTTCGGCCGATTGCGCTGCGTCGGGATGGTCAGCCGGCCGACGAGGGCTTCAACAATCTTGGCGTTAACTTCATCCTGCAATTCGAAAACATCTTCCACCGTCCGGTCAAACCGGTCAGCCCACAAGTGCTGGCCGGCAAGCGCGTCGATCAATTGGGCATTGATGCGGATACGGCCATTTGCGCGTCTGGCGCTCCCCTCGAGGACGTAGCGGACGCCGAGTTCCTGGGCGACCAGCCGTACGTCGACCGGCTTGCCCTTGTAGCCGTAGACGGAATTGCGCGCGATCACGAACAGGCCGGCGTTGCGGGAAAGGTCGGTGATCAGGTCCTCGGTCAAGCCGTCGACAAAAGGCGCGTCCGCTTCATCCCCACTCATATTCGTGAACGGCAATACAGCGATCGAGGGATATTCGGGCAGCGGCAATATGCTCTGCAGCGCATCCGGCCAATGCCACACGTGGACCGGACGAGTCAGGTTCTTCAGGTGGCGTTCGCCTGCATCAAAGAACCGGTCGCCAATCTTGCCAACGATCTCGCCGTGAACCTTGGCCGAAATGCAGATACCTCCCGGTGCGGCCTGCGTCTCGAGGCGCGCCGCGACATTGACGCCGTCGCCGAGGACGTCTGAACCGTCGTCAATGACATCTCCCAGATTGACGCCTACACGCAAAAGCAGGCGCCGGTCTCCGGAAGCCTCAACAGCAGTGGTGCCCCGTTGCATTTCCAACGCTGCTACGACCGCGTCCACCGCGCTACCGAATTCGATTAAGAATCCGTCGCCCATGACCTTGAAGAGGCGACCGTTGTTGCGCATCACAGCCGGCTCGATAACACCAGAACGGAGTTCCCTGAGGTCCGCCAGCGTTGCGGCTTCATCAGCCTCCATCAGGCGCGAATATCCCACCACATCGACAACGACGATGGCGGCAAGGCGACGCTGAAGAGATTGATCCGTCATGTGAGGGCAAGCCTAACGACCGAGTTCGCAAATTATTGTTCAGCCGCGGGTCAGTCACAAGTGGCAAGAAGTAATGCCCGGCGACCTCCACCTCCATCGAGCCGTCAACCTTCGTTGTGACCGACGGCGTCGAAGTGGACGACACGGAAATGAGTGTCCGCTGCAAAGCGGACGGTTCTTGAACGCCTGGTAATGGGCGGCGAGCGGGGCTTTCGGCAGAAGTGGCCAGTTCTGTTCGCGAAACGGCATTCCGGGGAAGACCCGAACTGCAACTGCGCCAAGTCTGCATCCCTGGCCAACTCTCCAGGTGCGGCCAGTCTCCTTCCTGCCCAATTGAGACGCTCGGGCCGCGCTTGCCCGGTATCCGCTCCAGACGCTCCTTCAACGTTCAGATCACCCGACGAGCGGAAGCGGCAGCACGGATGCCTCCTGCCCCTTGACCGGGGTCGAACCGGCGATGTGGCATCATCGCATGGCGAAATCGGATGGCCCCTGCACCAGGCGATCGTTTCTTATCAAAACGCTATCAAGCCAATGATTGGTCCACTTCCCGCCCAAGCCGCAGTACCTCCCAAACCAGCAGGTCGAGATCTTCCGGGCAGGTGCGGTGATTGCAGATCGCTGCCCGCAAGCAGTGCTTCCCCCGGATCGTTGTGTCAGAAAGCGCCGCGATACCTGCCTCCTGCAGGCGCAGCATCACTTCCAGGTTGATCTCCTTTAGTCGCTCTTCACTGTGCCCATCGGGCGCATAGCGAAAGCAGACGATGTTGATCTCGGGCTCTGTGACAAGTTCCAAGGGCGGGTGTGAGCGCACGAGACCTGAAAGCCACGCAGCCTGCGCAATGTTTTGGTCAATCAGCCGGCCAAACTTGGCAACACCATGCTCCATCAGTGCCATCCACACCTTCAGCGCTGCAAAGCCGCGGCTGGTCTGCAGTCCGAATTCGTAGAGCCATTGGCCGGAAGCGATGCCGCGTGACATGCCTTGGAGATATTCGGGCGAAACGGCGAATGTCTCCCGGTGCTTCGTCCGGTCCCGCACAAGCGCGCAACCGACTTCGAACGGGGCATGCAGCCACTTGTGCGGGTCGAGCGCGACGGAATCCGCCCGCTCGATGCCCTTGACGCGCCAGGCGTTCCCAGGCGCGATTGCCACGAGCGCACCGATGCACCCGTCGACATGAAACCAGAGCTCCTCCTCTGCGGCGATCGCGGCCAAGGCGGCGAGATCGTCGACCGCGCCGGAATTGACCGTACCGGCAGTGCCAATGACGCAGGCAGGCCTGAAGCCCAGCGCGCGATCCTCGGCGATTGCCGCGCGAAGCGCCTCAAGGTCGATGCGGTAATGGGAATCAGTGGGGATCCGTCTGAGTGCCTTGTTGCCGAGGCCGAGCGTCTCGACCGCCTTGCGATGGCAGGAATGAACCTGGTCCGAGGCGTAGAAACGCATTGGCTGCTTCAGGGCTGCGACACCCTCTTCGCGCAGGTCAATCCCTGCCATGACGTTGCGGGCAACCGTCAGCCCAACCAGATTGGCCACAGAACCGCCGCTCACCAGGGTACCGCTCGCCGTCTCGGGCAAGCCGATCATGTCGCGGAGCCAGCCGACGACCTGCTGGTCAACGAGGGCGGCGGCATGGCGGCCGCCCCCGAGATTGGAACCCTGGATCGCGGCCACGAAATCACCGAGTGCTCCGGTGAAGTTGCCGGAACCCATGTACCAGGACCAGAACCGTGGATGGATGTTGCCCATCGGATAGGCGAGTACCGTGTCCTTCACCTGCCTGTAGACGTCTTCGAGCGGCATCGGCCGATCCGGGACCGGCGCCCGGTACAGCGCTTCGATCTCGTCGGGCAGCGGTCGCCAGAGCGGACGCTCGCGCACGCGGCCGAGATGGTCGACGGCATCGTCGACAATCCGGTGGGCGAGTGCCGCGACGGACGACCAGTCCGCGGGGTCGAGAGTTTCCGGAGTTGCGAGAACGTCCGGCTGCTCAAGCGACCCCTCACTCGCATCAAACAATTGCGCTTCCATCGCCTTTTCCTCTATTCTGCCGCCAGCTGGAAGCCGGGCGTGGATCGCGACAACTCCATCTCCTCGTCATCCATGTCAGCCGGGATCGTTTCGAAGAGCGGCGTCGACAGATAGCGCTCCCCAGTGTCGGGCAGCATGCAGAGGATCACCGAGCCGGCCGGCGCATGCTCCGCGATCTGGCGCGCAACGCCGAAGGTTGCCCCGCCCGAAACGCCCGTGAAGATGCCCTCTTTCTGAGCAAGCGCCTTGGCCCATTCCATCGCTTTCGGACCGGCAATCGGGACAAGTTCGTCATAGTAGCGGTTGTCGACCGCCTCCTGCAGGACGTCGGGTATGAAGTCCGGTGTCCATCCCTGGATTGGATGCGGCTCGAAGGCTGGATGGCTGGCCGCCGGCGCACCGCCTGCTCCCCGCTGCTGCACATGGCCGCTGCCGAGCAATTGCGCGTTGGCGGGCTCGGCAAGCACGATCTTCGTCTCGGGCCGTTCGCGGCGTAGCACGCGGGATACGCCGACGACCGTGCCGCCGGTACCGTAGCCTGTGACGAAGTAATCCAAGCGGGAGCCGGCGAAGTCGTTGACAATCTCCCGTCCGGTCGTCGCCTCGTGGATCGCAGCGTTGGCTGTGGTCTCGAACTGCCGGGCGAGGAACCATCCGTTCTTCTCGGCGAGCTCCACCGCCTTGCGATACATGCCCAGGCCCTTTTCGGCGCGCGGCGTTAGCACGACCTTGGCGCCGAGCATGCGCATCAGCCGGCGGCGCTCGACGGAGAAGCTATCGGCCATGGTGACGACGAGCCGATAGCCTTTTTGTGCACAGACCATCGCCAGTCCGATGCCGGTGTTACCGCTGGTGGCCTCGACCACGGTTTGTCCGGGCTTCAGCTTGCCGCTGCGCTCGGCCTCCTCGATGATCGCAACCGCGAGCCTGTCCTTCACCGACGAGGCCGGATTGAAGTACTCCGCCTTGACATAGATCGTCGCGTTGCCGACGCCGAGATTGTTGACACGGATCGCCGGTGTATCGCCGATCGTCTCCAGCACGCTGTCGAAAAGCCGCCCGCGGCCGCTCGTGGTTCTCAGTCCTGAATTGGTAGCCATTGCGTCCTCTCACTCTTCCGGATGCTAGGTTCGGCGAGGGATGCTAAAGTGCCTGCGTGGGAGCCAGCGTGGGAGTGCGCATGGGAACGGATGGCCCGGACGTGGTTTTTTCGGCAAAGGGGCTGGAACTGCGGCTCCTCGGACCGCTGAAACTCGTGCGCCGCGGGGTGGCCGTGCCACTACCGCCGTCGCGCAAGGTGCGCGCGCTGCTCGCCTATCTGGCCGTAACGCCCGGTTCGGTTCCCCGTCAGCGGCTCTGTGATCTGCTCTGGCAAGTGCCGAGCGATCCGCGCGGTGAATTGCGCTGGAGCCTCAGCAAGATCCGCTCGCTCATGGAGACGGATGGCCGCAAGCGCGTGATCACCGCCGACGACCGGATTTCACTTGATCTCGAAGGCTGTGACGTCGACGTGCGCTACCTCCTGGAAGCAAGGCGGCGCGGTGTCCGAAACCTCGATCTGGAGGTATTACGAACGATTGCGGGGCGATGCGGAGGCGATCTGCTCGAAGGCGTCGAGATCGACAACAGCCCTGCCTTCGAGCATTGGCTGACATCCGTGAGGAGCGAATTTCGCCTGTACGCGCTGGAGATCGCAGCAGAAATCGGCAAAAGAACACCCATCGGGGGTGAGGACGGCTTGCCGGCAGCCCGGCAATGGCTCGACCTCGCCCCGCTCGACGCAGACGCAAATATCCGCTTCCTGGCGGAACTGTCCCACAGGCGGATGAGCGACGCCTGCGCCCGGCATCTCGATGCGGCAGCACGCCTCTTTGCCGATGAGGGCGAGGACTTCGCACCGATCCAAGAGGCATGGGAACGCCTCCGGCCCCTGCCCCGGCAACCGGCGGTCGTCACCGTTTCTGACGGTGTTGGCAAACCTCCCGAACCCACCCACATGACGGTCTCGCGCCGCGCCTCGATCGCCGTCATGCCGTTCCGCGAACTTGTCGCGGGCCCGGCGGGCCGGCACGATCTCGGAAGCGCGGTCGCGCATGACGTCATCAGCAAGCTGGCACGCTTGCGCAGCCTCTTCGTGATTGCCCGAGGCTCCGTCTTTGCCATTGCCGGCGCGAAGCTCGAACTGCCGGAAATCGGCCGTCGGCTCGGCGTCGACTATGTCGCCACCGGCTTCCTGGAACAGCACGAACTCGGGATCGGAGTGACCGTGGAGGTCGCCGAGGCAGCCACTGCCCGTATCGTGTGGACCGAGCAGTTCGAGGCGCGCTCGGCCGAGCGCTTTGCCCTCGTCGACGAGATCAGCAACAGCATCGTGTCGTCGATCGCGGCTGAAATCGAGAACGAAGAACGCAACCGCGCGATCCTGAAACATCCGGATTCGCTTGATGCCTGGGAGGCCTATCACCGCGGCCTCTGGCATATGTTTCGCTTCACCGCCGAGGAAAACGAGCGCGCCGCCGAGTTCTTTCGGCTGTCGACCCGCCTCGATCCGACCTTCTCACGCGCCCATGCGGGCCTCTCCTTCACACACTGGCAAAGGGCCTTCCAGCGCTGGGGCGACCGCGACGGCGAGATCCGGCACGCGCTCAAGGCCGCCGGGCAGAGCCTGTTGGTCGACGACCAGAACCCCGCCGCGCACTGGTCGATGGGGCGTGCCCTCTGGCTGACCGGAGACCACGACCAGGCGGTGCGCGAACTGGAGCATTCGGTCCATCTCAGCCCCAACTTCGCCCTCGGCCACTACGCGCTCGCCTTCGTGCACTCCCAGTCCGGCGATCCCAACGCGGCGATCGCTGCGTCCGATCATTCGCGGCTCTTGAGCCCCTACGATCCCCTACTCTTTGGTATGCTCGGAACCCGGGCTATTGCCCTCATCCGGCTGGGCGCTTTTGAGGAGGCGGCAACTTGGGCGGTCAAGGCCGCAGCCCGCCCGAACGCGCATGTCCACATCCTCGCGATCGCCGCCCATTGCCTCGCACTCGCCGGGCGCATCAGTGAGGCTCGTAGCTTTGCAGCCAAGATCCGGCTTCAAAACCCGGACTACCGAACGGACAATTTCCTCGACGCCTTCCACTTCACGCCCGAGGTCATCGGCCAATACCGCGAAGCGGCGGTCTTGGTTGGGCTGGATACCTGAATGATAGACCGAGAAGCTTGGCTCTGGGCGCGGTACTTCGGTACTCGACCCTTCTACCGGGGATCAACGCCGCCGGAACAGTGAACCGACGTTCGACAACATCCTGCAACACGTGAAGAACCGATGGTCGAAATCGTGGTCATTGTTCATCGCTCCGGAACCGCTTCTTTGCAGTTGTCGTCACGCTCGGCGGCTCGCAATAGGCGACCGTTAAACGCCGGAGCACGACCATGCGCGCCTGCGGGCGGCCTGCCGCATCAGCAGAACACAGGTTGACGAACCTCAATCCACCGGCCCGGCCGCGCCAGCGGCCGGGTGTTCCAGGCAACCCTTGAGCCCGATCTTGAGATCGACGCCGCGCACGGGTCTGAGCTCGAAGCTGCGGTTCGGCAGATCCTTCATCCATTCCGGCGCAAAGGCTTCCGTTCTATCGCCTCGCGCTCGCTTAGACCGAGCGCATCTCAAGCATGTCGAGTCGCAAGGGGCGGCCGCTGCCCCTTCCTTCGCGGTCTCGGCTCACCGAACCTAGGCCGGCGTTTCCAGGGCATTGTCGGACCTTCTTCGTTGCTCGCGGCTGATCGCCAGGCGGCGGACGATGACATAAAACACCGGTGTCAGCACAAGCCCGAACAATGTAACGCCGAGCATGCCCGCGAAAACCGCAATACCCATGACATGCCGCATCTCGGCCCCTGCCCCCGTTGCGATCACAAGCGGCACGACACCGGCGATGAAGGCGAGCGACGTCATCAGGATCGGCCGCAGGCGAAGCCGGGCAGCCTCAAGAACTGCGCTTAGCGGATCAACGCCTTCATCTTCCTTCCCCCTGGCGAACTCGACGATCAGGATCGCATTTTTGGCAGCGAGACCCACCAGAACGACGAAGCCTATCTGCGTGAAGATGTTGTTGTCGCCGCCCGTGAACCAGACGCCTGCGATCACGGACAGCAACGCCATCGGCGCGATCAGCAACACAGCGAAGGGCAACGACCAACTGTTGTACTGCGCCGCGAGGATGAGAAACGCCAGCAGAACAGACAGTGGAAAGACGTACATAGCCGTGTTCCCGGCTTGTTTCTCCTGATAGGCGAGGTCCGTCCATTCAAAGGCCATACCGGGTGGCAACGCTTCCGATGCGATCCGTTCTATGGCTGCAGTCGCTTGCCCGAAGGAGTATCCGGACGCCGGGCTGCCACTGATATCGGCCGACGGGAAGCTATTATAATGCATGACGCGATCCGGTCCCGAACTGTGTTTGATAGTCAGCAAGGCCGATAACGGAATCATTTCGCCCGCCGCGTTGCGCACCTTCAGTCGACCGATGTCCTCCGGCTGCATACGGAATGGCGCGTCCGCCTGGACCATCACGCGGTAGGTGCGGCCAAAGCGATTGAAATCGTTAGCATAGAGTGAGCCAAGGTTGACCTGTAGCGTCTCGAAGATCGTGTTGAGCGGCACCCCCTGCGACTTCGCCTTCACCCGGTCGATGTCCACCTGCACCTTTGGGGCATTCACTTGGAAGCTCGCGAGCATGCCGGCCAGCTCAGGCGTTTGCATCGCCTTGCCCATGATCGCTCCCTGCGCTTGCGCCAACGCCTCGAAGCCAAGCCCCGCTCGATCCTCGATCTGGAATTTGAACCCGCCGGTAGCACCCAGGCCCGGAACGGGCGGTGGCGGGAAAATGCCGGCAAACCCATCGGGTATCTGGCTGAACTTGCCCATGAGGCGACCTGCGATCGCGAAAGCAGACAAAGAAGGATCCTTGCGCTCATCGAAGGGTTTCAGCATCGTGAAGATCACGGCGGCATTGGGAATATTGACCATGCCGTTGACCGAAAGCCCCGGGAAAGCGACAACACTTTCCACGCCCGGTTCAGCAAGCGCTATCTCCGACATTGTCTTGACCACCGCCTCGGTCCGGTCGAGCGAGGCTCCGGTCGGCAGTTGGGCGATGCCGACCAGGTAGTACTTGTCCTGCGCCGGCACGAACCCGTTGGGCACGGTCTGGAACCCCACCCATGTCATGCCGACCAGGCCGGCATAGACGAACAAGACGACCACGCTGAACCGAACCGCGCGGCGGACCGACCAGACATAGGCATTCGAGGCCCTGTCAAAGAAGCGGTTGAACAGCTGGAAGAACCAGCCGAACAGGCGGTCGATTGCACGGGTCAGGAGATCACGCTTCACATCGCCATGGTGCGGCTTGAGGAGCACGGCTGCGAGCGCCGGAGAAAGCGTGAGGGAATTGACGGCCGACAGGATGGTCGAGATTGCGATGGTGAGCGCGAACTGCCGGTAGAATTCCCCTTGCAGCCCGGAGAGGAATGCGGAGGGAATAAACACGGCCGACAGCACCGAGGTAATGGCAATGATCGGCCCGGTCACTTCGTCCATGGCCTTGCGCGCGGCCTCCTTCGGCGTTTCGCCAAGTGCGATATGACGCTCCACGTTCTCGACGACAACGATGGCGTCATCGACCACAATCCCGATCGATAGGACAAGGCCGAACAGAGACAACGTGTTCAGCGAGAAACCGAACATGTACATGAAGGCGAATGTGCCGACCAACGATACCGGCACGGCAACCAGCGGGATGATCGAAGCGCGCCAGGTCTGAAGGAAGAGCACGACAACGATCACGACCAGGGCGATCGCTTCGAGCAGCGTCACCACCACGGCCTCCAGAGAGGCCTTCACAAAGACAGTGGGGTCGTAGGCGATGCGATACTCTATGCCCTCTGGAAAACCTTTCTGCAGTTCTTCCATCGTCCCGCGAATGGCACTTGCTACGTCGAGCGCGTTGGCGCCAGGGCTCTGGACGATCTGCAGCGCCAGCGCCGGCTTGCCGTCAAGAAGACTGCGCAAGGCGTAGGAATCTGCACCAAGTTCGACGCGGGAAACATCCCGAAGCCGTGTGATCTGACCATCTGTGCCTGTCTTGACGACGATGTCGCCGAACTGCTCTTCGGAGGAAAGCCTGCCGAGGGTGTTGACGGTAACCTGAAGTGCGGCCGAGGCGTCCGGCTGCTGGCCGACCGCTCCGGCGGCCACCTGAGCGTTCTGCTCCTGGATGGCCGCCACCACGTCGGAGGCAGTCAGGCCGCGCGCCGCTACCTTGGCGGGGTCGAGCCAGATCCGCATCGAATATTCGCCAGCACCCCAGACGAGCACGTCTCCCACACCAGCCAGGCGCGCGAGCTGGTCGCGCACCTGCAAGGTTGCGAAATTCGACAGGTATAGAGGATCGTAGCGATCGTCGGGCGAGACGAGATGCACGACCATCAGGATGTCGGGCGAGGTCTTCTGCGTCACAACGCCGATGCGCTGCACTTCCTGCGGTAGACGCGGAAGCGCGCGGGAAACGCGGTTCTGTACCTGGATTTGCGCCATATCGGGATCGGTGCCCTGCTGAAAAGTCACCGTCAGCGTCATGCGCCCGTCGGTCGCCGCCTGCGAGCTCATATAGAGCATGTTCTCGACGCCGTTGATCACCTGCTCAAGCGGTGCGGCAACCGTTTCGGCGATCACCTCGGGATTGGCGCCCGGATAGCTTGCGGTGACCTGTACCGTTGGCGGGGTCACCTGTGGGTATTCGCTGAGCGGCAGCTTCAGGAGTGTCAGACCGCCCCCGATCAGCAACAAGACCGACAGAACAACCGCGAAGATGGGACGGTCGACAAAAAAGCGTGGAATGTTCATCGATGCGCTTCCTGTGCTTCAGCCGCCACCCGGTCGGCTTCGGTGGATTGGCCGGGGAGCATCGACACCATCTGCGGATCCACTTGCATGCCGGGCCGAACAAGACCCTTGATAATGATCCTTTCGCCCGGCTTGATGCCGCTCGTAACAACGCGCAGGCCGTCAATTGTCGGTCCGAGTTCCACCGGGCGATACTCGGCCTTGTTCTCTACGCCAAGCGCCAAAACGTAGCGGCGGCCCTGATCAATCCCGATCGCCTGATCATCGATCAGCACCGTGTTGGCCGGCGCCGAGGTCACCAGTTTTACCCGTGCAAAGAGACCAGGAGCGAGCCGGCCGTCCGGGTTCTGGACGATGGCCCGGGCCCGGACTGTGCCGGTACCACGGTCGACCCGATTGCCTATAAAATCGAGGACGCCGGCATGGGGAAAGCCGGAATCGGTCATGAGGCCGACCTGCACGGGCAGCTTCCCGGTTGCATTGTCACTCTCGTCCGGGCGGGCGCGCGCAACGAAATCGAGAAAGGTGGCCTCATCTATATCGAAATAGACGTAGACCGGGTCCGTGGAGACGATCGTGGTGAGAAGCGTGGACGTTCCCTCGTAGCCGCCGGCAACCAGGTTACCCTCGGTGACAAGCACTCGATCGACCCGCCCGCCAATCGGCGCCGTGACGCGCGTGAAGGAGAGATCAAGCTCGGCTGCGGCCACTGCTGCCTTTGCGATTTCGACCTGTGCCTGACGCTGACGGCGTGTCGCCTCGGCATCGTCATAGGTCTTGCGCGACACGGTACCGTTCGGAGCCAGAGATTCGGCTCGCCCAAAAGCGATCTCGGCGTGGTCGAGCAGGACGGTCGCCTGCTTCAGCTGGGCCTTGGCGGCATCCAGCGCGACCTGAAACGGCCTGGGGTCGATCTGGAACAGGAGCTGACCTGAGCGCACGAGACCGCCTTCAGGAACGCTGACGAAGTCGATGGCCCCGCCGACGCGCGGGCGCAGGTCAATGGTCTTGGCCGCTTCGAGATGACCCGTGAACTCCACCGAAGGCGCGACCTCGCGCGTGACAACCTCGGCGACCGGAACCTGGGGTGTGGGCGCTCCCTCGGCTCCGGCCGCGACTGCCTCGGGCACACTGGCCGACGAGGCAAGCTCAAACAGACGATTGGCATAGGTTCCCGCTTCGTCGCTGTGGACAAAACCAAGAGTACCCCCGGTGACGGCGACACCGGTTAAAAACAGGATGGCGGCTTTTTTACTCATTCTCGTTCACCTTCATTTGCGCACGCTCCCGGCCCGCAGGAGGTGCGGCTATCGATTCTTGACGAAGGTGCGGTTTCCAACGATGGAAAGGTCAAGGCCCGCAGTTGGCCCCTCACATTCCGGGGCCATTTGTTTGTTGATCAAGTACGCCCTGGCGGCGGAAGCACCTTCCGATACAGTGAACCTTTGCTTCAGGGTGCGATCCACGCGCCACTTGCGGTGAGCGTTGGCACCCAAATCGGTACGGCGCAATTTGCCGGCAAGCAAATGCACGCTTGCCGGCGGCAGCAATAGCGCGCTTCAGTCTTCCCTTTTGTCAGGGAGAAGCGCAGCGATCTCAGGGGGCAAATTTGAGCTGCTTAAGTCATCGAGCCACTGACCAAATCGCGCAAAGCTGTGGGCGGCCTGGCCGAGCTGGGATTTGTCTCTACTCATATCCGACAGGATTGCATCAGCGAGCGCACGTGGCGTGGCGTGAGGGATAGTGGCAACCGGGTTGCCCTCTGGGTTCCATTCCACTCTACGCACAAAGGTGGCGATGAAACCCCAATCATAGGGGATGCAGACTTGTTGCTCATCGAGCGACATCGCGTGCCACGCACTTAGCGCAATGTCTGCAAGGTCGATAGCTGCCCGGCGCATCTCAATGCTGCTGGAGTTGTTCCATGTGGCGCGCAACGAGGGAGATGTACGAAGCGTGTCAGCATGTTGGTCCAAACGCAGATGGCGGCGTCAGAACGTTCAATATATTCGGTTTCATGCACGAACAGGGCACTCCTATTTGTTTGCCTTCTGGGTGCCGTATGCGTGCACCGAGTCTTAAACTTTAAGTTGAAATTTTGAATTATGCAGCGCTCTCGCACAAGGCGGACAAGCCGCTTTGCGCGCCGACGACTGGAGCGCGAACGTCACCTATTCCGGATCGACAATGTCCAAAGGCCAGGATCAGCCTCTCGCGTCCTTTTCCTGCAAAAGCCGAATGGCTAGATGCTGGAGCAGGATAATCGTTTTGGCGTCGCGAATGTCGCCACGGTTGACCATCTGCATCGCCTCAGGCAAGGCGATTTCCAGTACCTCTATGTCCTCGCCCTCGACAGATGAGCCGCCACCGGGCCCCACTTTGTGAGTCTCAGCATACTCGCCATAGAAAAATGCCAGATATTCCGTGACCGACCCGGGACTCATATAGACATCGAAGAGATGTGTGAGTTCAGAAACCTCATAACCCGTTTCCTCAATCAATTCCGAACGCATTCGCGTCGCCGGGTCAGCGCCTTCAAGCAGCCCCGCCGGTGCCTCGATCAGCGATGCCCCGCCTCCGTTCAATAGAACCGGCAACCGGAATTGACGGGTCAGCAAAACACGGCCACTTCCGGGATTGTACAACAGGCATGTCGCGCCATTGCCGCGATCATAGGTCTCTCGGGTCTGCCGTTGCCAGCTTCCATCCCTAAGCCTAAGTTCATACTCATACTTGGTCAGCCGTCCCCAATCATCTGCCAGTAAACGTTCTGAGATCAGGCGGAAAACACTGTCCATCAAGTTACCTCGTTTTCATCTATCTTTTCAAAGGCCTTGGAACCGGCCTTCGACATGCGTTCGCGTTTCACCACCGACCCATATTTGTCCGGCACTATCCCGGCTCACATGGATCCGTCCTTGACGTCCGAGCTGGGTTCCCTGGGCCGCGATATAGTCATCCTCAACCGCGCCGGTCGCAAAAAGCCACTGCGCCAGCGAGGCTTGAGGCTCCCAGTGACGGGGTCTTCGACGATTGCGCCCAGGTGGTTGCTAAAGAAGGCGCGTACCTCGAAGGCGGCATCGGCCCCTCTCGCATGAGGGCCAACCACACCGACATCGATCCGTCCGGGCCAGTTGCGGATCGGATCGAGGGAGAGCACCTTCTCTGCCGATGCCAGTCTGAGACCCAGCCAGCCGGGCCCGTTATCGATCCAGGCAGCGTCGAGAACATCGTGAGCTTTGATCCGCAGTAGTCGCCGCACGGCGTCCAGCTCATCCGGCGTCGGCGCACCGGAGCGCAGCAATGGCGGAGCGGCGAAGGAAAACCGTCCATGATCACGTCTGATCGGAACCAGCCCTGCTCCACACTCCTGGATGACTTCCCCTTCCTTTTTCGGAATGCCACCGGCAGACAGCCAGGCATGGCAACTGCCGAGTGTGGGATGCCCGGCGAAAGGCATTTCCCTGTCGAGCGTGAATATCCTGACCCGATAGTCAGCCTCCCGATGCGTGAGCGACAGCAGGAAGGCTGTCTCGGAAAGGTTGAACCACCGAGTTAGTCGCTGCATTTCATCCGTCGTCAAGGCGTCGCCCTTGATGACGACCGCCAGCGGATTGCCAAAAAGCGGCCCGGCGCCGAAAACATCAATCATATGAATGGCAAACGTCATAGCATCACCCTTTCAATTCGGGTCAATTGTCGGGGGAAGTGGGGCGCCGATAGCTCAACTCTGCGAGGCAAGCAGCTTCAGTCCAGCAACCGCAAAAACCACCGAGAGCACGGATTCGATCCAGCGCCTCAATTTGGTGTAGAGCCCAATCATTGAGGCGGTAGAGAAGAGCACGGCATAACCGCCGAACACGATGATCCCAAGGAAGGCGCAACCGCCAACGATCGCTGGCAGCATGCCGGCAGGTGCGTCTTCACGAAACCCCAGCGACATGATCGCTATCCAGGCCATAATGGCCTTCGGGTTTCCGATGTGCATCAGTAGGCCCTGCCGATAGAGCGCTCGATAGCGCGGCGTCGAACGCACAGAATCGGCCCTTGCAAGGTCAGAGCCTGCCTTCAAGGCAGACCTTCCCGCACGAAAAGCCAGATACAGCAGGTACGCCCCGCCAAAGATTTTGATGATGAAAAGTGCCTGCGCATAGGCGGTAAGCACTGCAGACAGACCGGTCGCCGCAAGGATCGCCCAGAAGAGCGAGCCAGTAATGACGCCGGCCGCCAAAGCGAGGGCAGGCAGACGACCGTCGCTCATTGCCGTTGCCATGATTGCCATGTTGCTCGGACCCGGACTGGCGGTGGCGATGAGATAGGTGCCGTAGACGAGGGCGATCTGGCTCGCGATCATTCGGACTTCTCCGTAAAGCAAAAGGCTTGCGCGGCGTTATTGCTGGAGGTCGCCGCGGTGAACGATATGGACCTTGTTCCCATCGGGGTCACGCAGATAGGCCCCGAAGTAGCCGTGGCCGTAATGAGAACGCGGTCCCGGGGCACCTTCGTCCGTCCCACCATGCGCAAGACCCGCCGTGTATGCCACCCGCACAGCTTCCTCCGAGGGCGACAGAAAGGCAGCCATGCAGCCATTGCCCGCCGTCGCCTGCTCACCATCATAAGGGGTGTAGACATAAAAGCGCGGCAGCGGGGATTGAGCCGCCACCCAACAACGCGCCGCAGGCCCACCATCAGGCGTTATTGCCCGGCGCTTTAGGCCGAGGGGCGCAAGCACGGCGTCATAAAAGCGTCCTGCCCGATCGAGATCACGCGTTCCGACTGTTACATGGCTGAACATTTGACCCTCAATGCTCCCCGCAACAATAGCCGGGCGCTTATTGCAACTCATTTAGCGTGGTCATACCTTGTGTTACACTTGTTGTTTATGGAAATAGTGTAACGTGACACTTTTACCGAGATTACAATCGTGCTCCTGCAATCCCCCTGGGCTCCACGCCTTGCAAACATCGATGCAAATGCCGCCGATCGGCTGGTGCTTGCTCTCGCCGACGACATCATCGAGGGTCGGCTATCGGGAGGCGATCGCCTGCCTGCACATCGTGATCTCGCGTGGAAACTCAAAATAGGCCTCGGCACAGTGACGAAAGCCTATGCCGTTCTCGAACGGCGTGGCCTGACCCGCAGCGTCAAAGGTCGGGGAACATTCGTGGCGATCCGTCAGGCGCATAGTGACCGCCAGATTGACCTTTCGTCGAATGCGCCGCCAGCCTCGCTCAACGCACGTATTCTGGCCCGTACACTGACGGGGATCGCGCGGAAGATCGACGCGGATCATTTCAACCTGTACGCCCCTCCCGCCGGCCATCTGGAGCACCGACGTGTTTTGGCCCGCTGGCTCGAAACGCTAGGTCTGACGATCGATCCTACACATCTGGTGCTGACAAGCGGCGCGCGCCAGGCTCTATCATTGGCCTTCGATCTCGCCTGCGGCCGGAAAGGGTTGATCCTGAGCGAGCGGATCACATATTCCGGTGCCATCGCACTGGCCCGGCGCAAAGGGTACCAGATGCAAGGCGTCGAGATCGATGCGGAGGGGATGGTGCCCGACGCGCTCGCGGGCGCGCTCGGTAGTACTGCATCGACCGCCAGCAAGGCTGTCTATCTCACGCCGACGCTGCACAATCCGACAACCGCCACGATGGGTGCGGAGCGTAGGCAGGCCATTGCGGATATCTGCCGCCGGGCGGGCGCATGGATAATCGAAGATGGCGTTTATGCGGCATCTGACCCTACCCTGCCTCCGTTGGCGGCATTGGTTCCTGAAATCTCGTTCCATGTGAACGGGCTTTCCAAGTCGCTTGGCCCCGGATTGCAGATCGGCATGCTCGCGCTGCCGACCGGACTAAAAGACGCAGCGGAAGACCTCCTGCATGATCTGCCGATGGCCCCGTCGGCACTGTCGTGCGCGGTGGTTGAGGAATGGCTGGCAACCGGCGTCATTTCTTCGATCCAGCAGAACCTGCGCCATGAGGCTCGGCGTCGTTCCAATCTGGCCGTTTCCCTCCTCGGCACAGGCGAGCTTGTCTCCCATCCCGACGCATACAACGTCTGGCTACCGATGGAACGCCATGCCGCAGATCGCTTCGTATCCGTCGCTGCGGCGATACGCATCAAGCTGACCCCACCGGAAGCCATGATGGTGCACCCAGAAGATCGAACGAGCGGCATTCGGCTTTGCCTCGGCGGCCTGCCGTTTGAAGATCTGACCCGATCACTGGAGGTTCTGGCGGGACTGCTGAGGCCGTAGACCTGACCCAACAGAGCGCCGCTGCGGGATACGCGTCGGGCGTTCCGGTCAGTCGGCGCGCTCCGCCTTATGGCGGCATTGTTTGCGGTGCGGACGCTGGCCGCATTGAGCGAGCGGCAGTTTTCCCGGCGGGATGCTTCGGTAGCGACGGCAACCAAGCGACCCCCGAGACAGCGCGGACAAAGCCCCTCAAGCCCGCCGCTCTACCACAGTTTCGTGCTCATAAAGCTGGTCCATGGTCAAGCTGGCAACGTCGGCGAAAGGTGCCTGGCTTTTCACCTGACCGCCACCGAGGTTTCTTGGCTTCTGTGCGGCCAGGATTGCATAATGAATCCGCGCGTGGATTTAATTACAGATCCTTCTAAAATACCTATAAATCGCAGCATGAAAGATGGAGGAAATGTCACGCAAGTATCTGACACTGCGGCCTGATGGCGCGATCTCGGAAACTGGGCTGGATCCGCAAATCGCTGCGCTGCTGCCTGTACTTCCAGATGATCCCACACTTTACTTCGATCTCAGCTCACCTCATCATTCCCCTCAACCAACTGGTCACCATGCCTGCGCCGGGAGACGGCATCCTCACTGCAAATCACAGCTGCCTCGCTTGGTTCATCGATAGCGGTCCTTGGAGCAGCGCCTAGCACACGGCATGGCGCGGCCTGCCCTGGACGAAGGGCGTGAACGCGTGCAGCCGCTTCAATCCGGCAGCAGTGCCAGGTCGAGCCGTGCGAGGCTCTCCGGATCCGCGATCGCCCAAATCGCAGTGATCCTTTCGTTCTTGCAGGAGAGGCGGAGGACGATGCGCTGGCGTTCGTTGGGAGCTATGACGAGGCCAAAACCTCTATCCACAAACACCGGCAATGCACTGTGCGCGCGACCTTTGAAAGCCTCTGCCACCGCCATTGCGCCGCGGATCTCAGGAACTGAACCTTGGCGCATAGCTTCAGTGTCAGCCCGGAAAGCTACGTCCGGATCGAGCACCGCAACAAGTGCATCGAAGTCGCCGTTTTGCGCGGCGGCGAGAAAGGCTTCGACGAGACGCCGTTGCTTGGCGCGATTGGCGTTGGACGCTATGGGTGAACCCTGTACGCAGCGACGGGCTCGGCTTGCGAGCTGGCGCGTTGCCTCCGTGGAACGGCCGACAATGGGAGCAATCTCACCGTACGGTACGGCAAATACATCGTGCAGCACAAACGCCACCCGCTCAGCCGGGGTGAGCTTCTCGAGAACCACGAACAGAGCGAGGCCAACCGAATCCGCTGCGGATATGTGATCCTCCGGACTTCTGCGAGCGTCGCGTGTGCCGTTAGGATCGGCATCGATCTTGTCGAGCGGTTCCTCACGCCGCGCCTTGCGTGATCGCAGAATATCGAGGCAGATTCGAGCTGTGACCGTGGTTAGCCAACCGCCCGGGTTCGAGATGTCCCCTGCTTCCGTCTGGGACAAGCGCAGCCACGTTTCTTGCACCGCGTCCTCCGCCTCGTTCAACGAACCGAGCATACGGCAGGCCACCGCGCGCAGGTGGGCGCGATTGGTCTCGAACTGTTCGAGTGAGATCTTTTTTGCTTCCATCGGTCACATTTCCTTCGTCGGCTCCGTCATGAGCATGACGAACGAAACCTCGCGGATGTGACAGCGGTCGTTTCCGGCGGTGGCGTCGTCTCATTCAAACGCCGGTGCTCGCACGGAGCAGAGAGGTATGACTATGTTCAGCAAAATCATGTTCGCCGCCTTGTTTGTGACAGATCAAGAAAGGTCGCTCGACTTCTACACGAGCAACTTCGGCTTCGAGAAGGTGGCGGATAACGCCGGGCCGGAGGGCCGTTTCCTGGTGATGAGCTACAAAGGTCAGGGATGGCCGATCCTGCTTTGGCCCGGCACGGGAGGCCGCGCCGCTTCCGAGGAGGACAAGATGGGCGCGATCTTTGTTGAAACAGACGACCTTCGGAAAGACTTTGCCGAGCTCAAGGCGCGCGGCATCAGGTTCGTCGAGCCTGAGCCCGAGGACTACGCCTATGGCGTGCGGGTGACGGCCCTGGATCCTGATGACAACCGGATTGCTCTGCGGCAACAGAGAAGCCCACGATCGCTCGGGAAATAGCGAGCCGAACGAGACGGCGCGGCATCGGCAAGGACCTTCTTGTCGGCCGCGCCTGAGACTCGATTTGCCCCTATTGATGGGAACTAAGTCGCACTGAAGGCTCAATTACATCTCGTCGCGAGTGCCTGCCGATATCCGATGACTCCCCCCCGGAAACAGCACTCGCCGTATCTACATTCTTCGCTACGTGCGCATGTCAGTCTTCTGACGGAGTTTCTTCCCCGCGCCCCAGGCAGCTAACTGGGTGCGAGCCGTGCCCTCGCCTTCCCCGGCGGGGTTTTCTTTTGAACGGTTTTTTAGGGGGCTCATGGTGCGCCCAGAACGTACGCGCTGTTCCCTCCCCCCAACAAAAGCCATGACTTCATCGCCTTAGCAAGCGGAGGCCGTGCGTGCGCCGCGGTCGATATCACCACATTCGATGCCGAGGTCACGCAGTTCCCGGTTCGACGTGCAGCCCAACTCGGCGACCGTCTGACGATACTTGCGCCAGTTCTTGATAGAGCGTGCGATATTCATCTTGATCCCATTTCAATGGGCTTTCGAAGCGTGACTGCCAGTCCGTGGCCTGACCGCAGGCGATTTCCTGGTTTGAAAATGTTCGCGGCAAGAGATCGCTGCGGCCCCGTCCCTATAAGCTTGCGGCGCATGCTAGCCCTGCGCCGCCATTCTTCCCCGGCTTGGCAAATCCCGGGAAGTCGTCGAAGAAGCGCTTGGATCACTGTATGCGGCGATCAACATCACAATCGACGATGCGAGTTTTCGCAGGAAGTTTACCGAGCATCCCGATGCGTCGTCTCGCGTTCAGCCATCGAGCCACCTGGCGAGGCCGTCCAGCGTCTGCAATCCATACTCAACCGCGCCAAAACCGACAACCACTTGGCGACGTTCGCGGCTTGGGTGAAGCTGGCGCATGGTCAGCACGGTCTTGCCGTCGGTCTGTTCATCGAAGGTGATCGTCATATAGAAGCGCTCCGGGTCATTGGGGTCCGGGGTACCATGGTCCACCACGATCAGTTCGTTCGGCACGATCTTCAAGAAGCGCATGAGATTGGGGAAGCGCTGCTTCTTGCCTTCGAATACGCCCACCATGTCGAAGCGCCATTTCCCGCCCTCGCGGATATCGACCTCGTGGTTCTCAATGCTAAGGCCATCCGGGCCATACCACTGTGCCAGCGCGTCAGGGTCCATCCAGGCGGCGAAGACCTTGTGCCGCGGGTGCTTCAGCACCTTGACCAGCACGATCTCTCGGTCGTGCGCCCAAGTTTCAAACAGCTTTTCCATCATCGTTCTCTTCCGCCCTGTCCAAATACGTTTCCAATCGATCAAGCCGCTCGCCCCAGCGTCGGCGTTCCGCTTCCATCCAGTTTGCCGCCTCGGCGAAGCGCGCCCGCTCCAGTCGGCACCAACGGCTGCGCCCGCGCTTCTCGCTGGCGATCAATCCGCACTCCTCTAGCACCTTGAGATGCTGGGCGAAGGAGGGCAGCGCCATGTCGAAAGGCTCAGCCAGGGCCGTCACCGGCAGCTCGCCCTCGACCAACCGAGACACCACTGCGCGGCGGGTCGGATCGCTGAGGGCGTAAAAGGCGAGGTCAAGTGGTGTGGTGTGGTAGGGCATATAGCTCGGTAACGCGGCCGCGCGTGTCGGTCAAGAATAAAAAGGTACTTGCCTTAGTGTTTCTCCGCAATTATGAAGGTATCTACCTTAGTTTTTGGGAGCACTCCAGTGGCGGTTCGCGTTGATCTTCTCCTCTCGCTCGATGGTTTCGCAACAACGACGGACCAGACGCCGGAGAACCCCTTCGGCTCCGACTGGTCGCGCCTTGTCAGTGCCTATGTCGCCACAAAAACGTTCCGGGAGCGTGTGCTCAAGGACATCAGTGGCCAAGGCACCACCGGCGTGGATGATGCGTATGCCGAGGACTACTTCGCGAACATAGGCGCCGAAATCATCGGGGCCGGCATGTTCGGGCTACACAACTTTCCCGATGATCCGAGCTGGAAAGGTTGGTGGGGCGACGAGCCGCCGTTCCACTGCCCGGTCTTTGTCCTGACGCACACACCGCGGCCTTCCATCGAGATGGCTGGAGGTACCACGTTCCACTTCCTCGCTGCAGACCCGGTTGATGTACTGCAGCAGGCCGTCACTGCCGCGAACGGCAAGGATGTACGGATAGGTGGCGGGCCGACGACGGTTCGCGCCTATCTGAAGGCTGGGCTTGTGGATCGCCTGCATATCGCAATTACCCCAATCCTGCTGGGGCGGGGTATACGCCTCTGGGACGACCTACGCGGGTTGGAAGCCGGCTACACAGTCAAGTCTGAAACGGCCGAGAGCGGGACTGTCCACCTCACGTTCCACCGTGAGCCGCCAGCCCCGTGACGAGCGCCTCAATCCGCCGGGCAGCCGACATTTCCTTTGCCGCAACCGAACGACCAGAGGTCAGTGCCGATCTTCCAATGAAGAGCCCTGAACATGAGCAGCGGCCAAGAAATGAGCGTACCAGGCGACGGTCGCAAAAAGCGACCAGCGCCCGTTCGCGCGCGGCTTGGCCGGTTAAAAGTGTCGCCGCAGGAGGTTCAGCATAGCGCCGGCGACTAATCGGGAACCGGGACCGACATGGGATAATTGCGGTCGGTGCTATCCTGCCGCTGTTTTAACCCAACCCGGGAGCAGGCCATGGAACAGTTCGTCGGACTGGACGTCTCGCAGGACATCACACACGTGTGCGTCATCGGCAGCGACGGTAAGATCGTTTGGCAGGGCACCTGCCTTTCGACCCCTGAGGGCATTTCGGGTGCCGTCAAAGCCAAGGCGCCGAGCGCGATCCGAATAGGACTGGAGAGCGGACCGCTATCGACCTGGCATTGGCATGCGCTCAAAGCGGAAGGATTGCCGATCGTCTGTCTCGACGCTCGCCACGCCAAGGCGGCCTTGAACATGCAAATGAACAAGACCGACAAGAACGATGCTCATGGCCTGGCACAAATCGTCAAGGCTGGCTGGTACCGCGAAGTTGGCGTCAAGAGCCTCGACAGTCATACGGTCCGATCGATGCTGGGAGCGCGGGCCCAACTCGTCGCCATGCGCGTTGAAGTGAGCAACCAGATCAGAGGAATGCTGAAGACCTTCGGCGTTGTCCTTAGGCGACGCGACGGACTGTCGTTCGAAACACTGGTCAACGAGGCGTGCGCGCCAGATGCTGGTCGCGTAGGCCAAACCGTCCGGGCCTTGCTGACGGTCTACGGCGGCTTGAAACAGCAAATTCTCTGCCTCGACCGAGAGCTGGCGCGCTATGCCAGGGGAAGCGTGATTTGCCGGCGGCTGATGACCATTCCGGGAATTGGGCTGTTGACGGCGATCGCCTTCATCACCGCGATCGATGATCCGGTGCGGTTCGCGAAGTCAAGCAGCGTCGGTGCTTATCTGGGCCTGACGCCAAGGCGCTACCAGTCGGGCGAAGCCGACTACAACGGCAAGATCTCCAAATGCGGTGATCCGCTCGTCCGGGCCTACCTGTTCGAGGCCGCCACCACCTTGCTGACGCGCGTCGAGAGATGGTCGGCGCTCAAGGCCTGGGGTCTGCGGATCGCCAAACGCAGTGGCATGAAAAAAGCAGCCGTCGCCGTTGCCCGAAAGATGGCCGTTATCATGCACCGTGTGTGGGCAACGGGCGAAACCTTCCGGTGGTCGTCAACCGCATCGATCGACACCGCATAGGGGCGCCTCGATCGATCACCAGTTCCGTCGCCTGACGGCAGCCCTGTCCCTTGCCGGGACGAAGCAGTGGTCATCCCGCGGGGGCAGTTGCGAGCCTGTGGAAACGGGACCGCGCGACCGACATTGGGAGCCGCAGCATCCGATGCCATGATGTGGCGAGCACCCGTCTCGACCACGGAGAGAACAGTGAATCCGGCAAGAGCAGGCGGAGACAAGCAGTTGAACGTTCCACTCGAGCCTCCGGCAACCCTACGGCACTACCTGGCGGGCGCGGGTTGCCTTCGGCTGCTCCAGGAAACCGACGTTCGTTTCCTTTGCGGGCCGAAGCAGTGGTCATCCCGCGGGGCCAGTTGCCACCCGTTTGAGACGGGATCGCGCGACCGACATTGGGAGCCGCAGTATTGGATGCCATGAAGTGCAAATGCTCGCCTTGGCTACTCAGAGAAACATGTTGCGAGACAGCTAACGGAAAAGCAGTTGACCGGGACGCCGCAATTAGAGAACTACCCCCGGCAAGCCGCTCCGCTCGAATGGGGGAGCGATCGCGATTAAACGCCCATCGTCCCCTCACGTCGAGTTTTGCGCGCGAAAGATGTTCTTGGGTGGAATTCGAACGGCGGGCCGACCTCGCTATCCACGCCAACTGTAACGCGAATCTCGCTGGAACGGGCGGCCTCGGCCGCCATCGCCAACAACCGCTCTGGCTCGGCCCGCACAACCATCGCGGGACGATCGCCAATGATCACGGCATTAGCGTCGCGATGTGGATCGAAGCCCTCTCCCCGAAACTCGACGATCGTTAACACGTGAAGAGCCGGTGGCCGAAATTGTGGTCAGAGGGAGATCAGGAACGATGGCGTGGCTTGCCTCGCTCCGCTGTCACCAACTTGAATGTTCGATGATGATTCACACTGTCGCCCATAGGCTTCTGCGCATGACTCATGCGAGATGCGCGTTCGGCCGCCGATGGGGTGACCTACGCGCTTACATTTAGCCTAGTTCGAAAGAAACCGATCTTAGCTTGGACCGTTCCGCACACACCAGTCGATGGCGGAGGGGAGTGGGGGTCGAACCCACCCGGGACAGGCTCGCTGCCCCAACCGGATTTGAAGTCCGGCCGTCCCACCGGAGACGATTCCCTTCCTCAGCGCGCAAATAGGTCGCTGCGATGGGGATTTATGCGACGCATGTCTCCCCTGCGCAAGGTCAGGCCGAGCCGGTCGTAGAAATCGAGGATTTCGATGGCGACCTTGCGGCCGTTGTGCACCCGGTCGCGAAAGTCGGGCGCGGTGAACCAGCCGTCGTCCGCCTTCGCTGCCACCTCGAGCACGATGGTTGCCATCTCCTCCACGACCGCGCGGGCGAAGAAATGGTCGTGCGCGATCTCGTGGGTCTGCCCGAGCCGCTGGGCGAGTTTCATCACGCGCCTTATGTCGCGCTCCTCTGCATTGAGAAGGACTGTGAAATCGCGCACGCGCGGTGGCCGGAAGCGGCTGTCGTCGAGGAGATGCGGATGGATCCGCTGCCACAGGTCTTCGTCCGCCGGCGACAGTCGGACCTCGTGGCCCGGCAGACGCAGGAAGGCGCCGTCGAGCACGATTTGACCTGCAGCCGCTTCGTCTTTGAGGAATGCGAGGAAGCTTGTCGTCGGCAGGCGCGGTTTGAGCAGGAGCCGTAGCCGCTCGCGACCGATGCCGGCAAGCTCCGGGTTTTCTGCGTGGAAGGCTGCGAGCGTGTCGGTCAGGCTTGCCCGCAATCCGTCCACCGCTTCGCACGAGAGTGCATGGTCGCCGATGGTATTCGCCCCGGCGGCACTCAGGAGACCGGAAAGTGCGTCCTCGCCCAGGCCACGGTCGCGAAGGAAAACCGCAAGATCGATCGGCGCGAGGTCGGACAGGGCGGAAAGCGCCACCGCCGGGTCTTCGTTGCCAGAGGCGGCAAGAAAGGCCAGGCGCCCCGGGGTGCCTCGCTTTCGCGTCGGCGGGCGCAGGTCGAGAAAGCGGCCGCCGCCGATCGTCCGGCTGGCCGAGGTGTCGCGCAGGACGAAGCGGTCGGCGATGGTCGCGGCGATGGGGCGGTCGAGGACCAGCTGCACCAGGCCTTGCGTTCCGGGACCGAGCGGGCCGGCAAGGGGTACGATCCGCGCGCCGACTTCTGTCGCGTGGCTGTGCAAGCGAACGGGAAACCAGGTGCCGATCGACTTCGCCTCCGAGGCAAGCACGCGAATCTCCGCGTCGATCCGGTCCGTCGGGGCGTGCAGTGGCGGCGCGAGAACCACGTCGCCGCGCCGGATCCCGTCCTTCGTCACCCGTTCGCCGGCAAGGTTCAGAGCGCAGCGTTGGCCGGCAAGCCCCTCTGCGGCCCTGCGGTTCTGCGCATGGATGCCGCGTATGCGGGCGGTCAGCCCGGACGGGCTGACGATGATCGTATCGTCGAGCTTCGCACGGCCGCCGAGCACCATGCCGGTCACCACCGTGCCGGCGCCTGCAAGCGTGAAACTGCGATCGACGGCAAAGCGCAACAGGCCGGCATCGTTGCGGGCGGCGGTTTCTGCCTCGGCGGCCGCGAGGCCGGCGCGCAGGGCCTCGATACCCTCGCCGGTAAGGGCGGAGACGGCAAGGATCGGTGCCTTTGCCAGACCAGTGCCTGCGAGCGTTGCTTGGATTTCGGCTGTCACTTCCGCGCGCCGCTCAGGCCCGGCGAGATCCGCCTTGGTGAGCGCGACGATACCTCTGGTAATATCGAGCAGGTCGAGGATCGCGAGGTGTTCGCGCGTCTGCGGCATCATTCCATCGTCGGCGGCGACCACCAGCAACGCGAAATCGATGCCGCCGGCGCCGGCAAGCATGGTGTGGATCAGCCGTTCGTGACCCGGCACGTCGACGAAGCCGGTGACCGTACCGCCGCCGAGATCGGCATAGGCAAAACCAAGGTCGATGGTGATGCCGCGGGCTTTCTCCTCGGCAAGGCGGTCGGCATCCGTGCCGGTCAGAGCCTTCACCAGCGCCGTCTTGCCGTGGTCGATATGCCCTGCCGTTCCGACGATCATAGTGCCACCAGGGCCGCGATGAGTATCTCGTCGCTTTCCAGACAGCGCAAATCGAGGACCAGCGCGCCATCGCGGATATGGCCAACGACCGGGACCGGCAGGGCGCGAAGTCGCGCGGAAAGCCGTTGCGGTGCGTCGCCGCCGCTGCCTGTCAGCCGCAGGCCAGCACTCGGGATCGTATCGACCGGCAGGGCGCCGGAGCCGACCTGGCTCTGGCACGTGCAGGTGCCTGCCGAATAGCCGAGCGGCTTGAGCAGCGCATCGATTGCCGGAGCGAGACGCTCCGCCTGTGCGGCGATATCGGCCCGCGGCCGGGAAAGAAAGCGCAGCGTCGGCAGCCGCTCCTTCAGCCGGTCGGGATCGCGGTAGAGCTTCAGCGTCGCTTCAAGCGCGGCGATGCGGATCTTGTCGAGGCGAACGGCGCGTTTCAGCGGATTGCGGTTGATGGCGGCGATGAGATCACGGCGGCCGACGATGAGGCCCGCCTGGGGACCGCCCAGCAACTTGTCGCCCGAAAACGTGACGAGATCCGCGCCCTCGGCAACCGCTTCGGCGACGGTCGGCTCGCGCCGCAATCCGAAAGTGGAGAGATCGACGAGCGAGCCCGAGCCGAGGTCGTTCAAGAGCGGCACACCGGCCTTAGCGGCAATCTCGGCCAGCCTTGGCGCCGGCACCTCGGCGGTAAACCCCTCGATCCGATAATTGGATGTGTGGACCTTTAGGATGACGCCGGTCTCGGGCCTGATGGCTCCTTCGTAGTCACGCGGGTGGGTGCGGTTGGTGGTCCCTACCTCCACCAGCCTGGCGCCGGCGCGGGCCATGATGTCGGGCATGCGGAAGGCGCCGCCGATTTCGATCAGTTCGCCGCGCGAGACGATCGCCTCGCGGCCGTCGGCGAGCGTATTGAGCGCGATCAGCACGGCAGCGGCGTTGTTGTTGACGATGGTGGCGTCCTCGGCGCCGGTCAGTTCCCAGAGCAGACTACGCAGATGATCATCGCGCTGACCGCGTCCACCACCGTCAAGGTCGAACTCCAGCGCCAGCGGGTTGGCCATCGCGGCGCTTGCGGCGCGCACGGCTTCCTCGGCCAGGATGGCACGGCCGAGATTGGTGTGCAGCACGGTGCCCGTGAGGTTGATGAGCGGGCGAAGGGCGGAGCGGGCGGCAGCCGCCAGCTCCTCGGCAATCCGGCGCGGCAGGTCGGCTGCAAGCGTTGCCCCATCCTCGCCAGCACGGATTTTCTCCCGTGCGATCTCAAGCCCGGCGCGGACGGCGGTGACGACGGCAAGGCGGCCATGTTCTTCCGTTAGCGCCAGTCCCTCTGGCGAGGTCAGCATCTGGTCGACCGAGGGAAGCACGCGATAATCCGGCATCAATACCCCGCAAGATAGGGGTTGAAACCGCCGCGGCGAAACTCGGTGTCCTTCATCAGGATATCGAGGCCGAGGCTGCCGACGTCGTCTGCGATCGGGTCCAGGCTCGGGTTTTTCACCTGGTAGAAGATCTTGACCCAGGAATGGCATTCCCGGCAGGTCTCGGCCTTCACGGTCGCTTCCGACGTCTCGACCGAACGATAGCTGATGCCTTTGGTCGAACCGCAACAGAGGCACTTTACCCGCACCTCGTTCCATTGCGTGGCGCAGCAGGCGCAGGCGGCATAGCGCACGTTCTCGGCGCCCTGCGTGCCGACGACCGACGACGTTGCCGGCCGGCCGCCGCAGGCGGGACAGACGCCAAGGGCCACAGGGACAAGCGCTTCCGCATCGATTTTCGCGGCGAGCCGCGCCATGTGCACCTGCACCGCTGCTGCGACGAAGAGATGGGGAGCGGCGCTGTCTTCGGGAACCTGATCGGAAAGGATGTTGGCAAGCAGCCAGCGTCGGTCGCCGTCTTCGGCAGTTCGCACCGCATCGAGCGCCAGCCGGGCAGGGTCGGGCATGGAAATCTCGACAGCGCCTTCGAGGAGCGCGACAAGCGTGGCCGAAAGGCCGGGGTCATCGACAAGCGCCAGCCGGTCGATCGGTGGCATCGCAACGCGTGCCGCCTCGGCAATGCGCGCCGATGTCGGCGCTGTCACGGGCGGAAGGGTTACTGCCAAGCGCGCCTGGAGTTTGGAGAGCGCCGCAAGGAAGGTGAGATAAGGCGCAAGCGCATTGCTTTCGGCAAGAAACGCGAAGCGGCGCGCGCGCGTCTGGAACAGTTTGACCGGCTCTGGCAGGAAAGCCAGCGGCGGTGTCGGCACGCCGCCGATGAGGGAGGGATCGGGTTGTACGTCTTCAGCCATCGCATCTCCGGCAGTCCGGCAGAGACGCCGGATCTTGCAGCATTCACGGTGCTACAGCGACCGTTGCGCGCCTGACAGGACGCGCGGCGCTGTAGGAGACGTTCATTTTGACGGGTCCGAACCCTGGCGTCCAGCCAGTTCGCGCAGCCATTTGCGATGATGGCGAAACGCCCAGCCGCCAGTGACGGTGCCGCGGGTCATCGCCCGGATCGTGCCGCGCGTCCAGATCGCCGCATATACATGGACGATGAAGATCAGGATCGTGAAAAGTGCTGCGAGCGAATGCACGGCGACCGCGATGCGGCGAACGGGAATGGAAACGAGATCGGGGAAGTACTGCTCCCAGATCATGATACCGGTCGTCACGAGCACGACGATCAGACCGGACATGCCCCAGAAAACCATCTTCTGCCCGGCATTGTACTTGCCGAGTTCGGGCAGGCTCTCCTCCTTGCCCTGGAGGAGATCGCCGAACTTGCGGCTCCATTCCACGTCCTCGCGCCGCGGCAGATTGAGCTTCCACATCTGCGCAAACAGGAGGAGGAAGCTTGCGACTAGGATAAGCCCGACGATCGGATGCAGCCACCGCGTCATCTGGCCGCCGCCGAAAAGGCCGGTCAGGAAAAACAGCGAGGGATGAAAGAAGGAAAGGCCCGAAGTCAGAAGCACGATCATGCAGGCGGCGGTGACCCAATGGTTGAGACGGGTATAGCCGCGATAGCGATTGACGGTGACCGGGTGCTTGGTCTCGATCCTGTCGCCGGGGGCCGAATAGATGCGTTTGTCAGCCATCACGCCTCCCTGCCGCCTTGCGGGCGGTTGCGATCCTCGACGAGTTCCTCAGCCTCCCCTTCCTCATGGGCGGTCACCTCGTTCGGCCGGGCGAAGATGCCGTGCAGCACGGCGCCGGCGGCGGCAAGCCCGGCAACGGCGAGACCGACGGTTTTGGCCGGACCCTTCCAGCCGCGCACCACCGGCGAAATCTGCGGATCCTCCGGCAGCCCGGAATAGAGCGTTGGCTGATCGGCATGGTGCAGCACATACATCACATGCGTGCCGCCGACGCCTTGCGGGTCGTAGAGGCCGGCATGGTCGTAGCCGCGCGACTTCAGGTCCTCGACGCGCTCGTTGGCAAGCGTGACCATGTCTTCCTTCGTCCCGAAAGTGATCGCCTTGGTCGGGCAGGCCTTGGCGCAGGCCGGCCCCTGGCCAACAGCGACGCGGTCCGAGCAAAGGGTGCATTTCTTCGACACATGCGCGGTCTTGGAGATGCGCGGAATGTTGAAGGGACAACCGGCGATGCAATAGCCGCAGCCGATGCAATTATCGGAGATGAAATCGACGATGCCGTTGGAATATTGCACGATGGCGCCTGGCGCCGGGCAGGCCTTGAGACAACCGGGATCGGCGCAGTGCATGCAGCCGTCCTTGCGGATCAACCATTCGAACTCGTTGGTAACGGGGTTCTCGTATTCGGTGAACCGCATCAGCGTGAACATATCAGCCGTCAGGTCGTGCGGGTTCTCGTAGACGCCGACATTTTCCTCCAGGTCCGGATGGGTGTCGTTCCATTCGATGCAGGCGGACTGGCAGGCCTTGCAGCCGATGCATTTCGAAACGTCGATCAGCTTGGCGACTGGGGTGAGCTGTCGTTCGGGTGTCGGCACGTCGCTCGTTGCCGACACCTTGATGACGTCGCTCGGCAAAAGGTTCGAAGCGAGCGGCTGCAGCGGCGGGTTGGCGGCAGCCGTTACCGGTTCCGGTGCGCGTTCGCTCATGCCGAAGCTCCTTCTTCCGCCGCCGGTTCGATGTTGACCAGGAAGGCCTTGAACTCCGGCGTGTCGATATTGGCGTCGCCGACGAAAGGCGTGAGGCTGTTGGGACCGAAGCCCTTGCGGGCCGCTCCCATGAAGCCCCAGTGCAAGGGAATGCCGACCACATGGACCGGTTTGCCGTTGCAGATCAGCGGGCGAATACGCTTCGTTACCACTGCCTTTGCCCAGACCTCGCCGCGCGCGCTCCACACGCGTACCCGCCCGCCCTTGGTGATGCCTCGCTCGGCCGCCAGTTCCTCGCTGATTTCCACGAAGAATTCCGGCTGCAGCACGGCGTTGACACGGCTGTGCTTGGTCCAGAAGTGGAAATGCTCGGTGAGGCGATAGGACGTGGCAACGAAGGGGAAGTCGGTGCTCGTGCCCAGCTGTTGCAGGTCGCCGGGGAAGATGCGCGCGACGGGATTGCCGCGAAGCTTGGCGTTGAACGGATTTTCGACCGGGCTTTCGAATGGCTCCATGTGTGTGGGGAAGGGTCCGTCCCGCATCAGCTTGCGGGCAAAGAGACGGGCGGTTCCCTCGGCCGTCATGATGAACGGCATCACTGCCTCGGGCTTTGCCGTCACCGCGATGTCGGGCACATCGAAGCCCGCCCAACGTTCGCCGTTCCATTCGATGAGTTTGCGCGCCGGATCCCAGGGCTTGCCCTCAAGGTCGCAGGAGGCACGATTGTAGAGGATGCGTCGATTGGCCGGCCAGGCGAAGGTCCATTTGAGGAAGGTGCCGACATCGCCCGGATCGCTATTGTCGCGCCGGGCCATCATGTTGCCGTCCTCCGTCCAGGAGCCGGTATAGATCCAGCAGCCCGACATGGTGGAGCCGTCGTCACGCATCACGCCGAAGTTGGGCAAGAGCTTGCCGGCCTCGACCAGCACCTTCGTCGGATCGGTCGGGTCATAGAGCGTCTGCAGCGCCCGTCCGTTCATCTCCTGGGCAAGCTCGGCCGGTTCCGGCTCGTAAGGGTCCTTGTAATCCCAGGCAAGGTTCAGGATAGGCTCGGGACAGACCCCGCCTTCCTTGCGGTAGAGTTCACGCACGCGCAGGAAGATGTTGGCCATGATCCAGGTGTCGTGCTTGGCATCACCGGGGGGTGTCGCGCCGGGCCAGTGCCATTGCAGCCACCGGCCCGAATTGACGGTGGCGCCCTCGTCCTCGGCAAAGCACGTCGCCGGGAGTTGCAAGACCTCCGTCATGATCTTGGCGGGATCCACCTGGTTGTAGATACCGTGGTTCTCCCAGAAATGCGCCGTCTCGGTCTGCAGCGGGTCGATGGTCACGAGCAGTTTCAGCTTCGAAAGACCCTCGGTCAGCTTTGCCCGGTTCGGGAAGGACAAAAGCGGGTTGAAGCCCTGGCAGAAGTAGAGGTTCACTTCGCCGCGGCTCATCATGTCGAACATCCTGAGGATGTCGTAGTAGGGGACATCAAGCTTCGGCAGCCAGTCGAAGCCCCAGTCGTTTTCGCGTGTCGCGGCGCTGCCCCACATGGCCTTCAGGAAGCTGACCATGAATTTGGGTGTGTTCTGCCAGTAGCTCGTCTGGCCAGGTACGAGCGGCTTGTTGCCGCGCGTCGACATGTAGGTCGTGTAATCCGTCTCCTTTTCCGTCGCGAGGTTCATGTAACCCGGCAGGGAGTTGGAAAGCAGACCGATGTCGGTCAGCCCCTGGATGTTGGAATGGCCGCGAAGCGCGTTGACCCCGCCACCGGGCAAGCCGACATTGCCGAGGATCAGCTGAAGCATCGCCATGCCGCGAATGTTCTGGGCGCCTTTCGAATGCTGCGTCCAGCCGAGCGCGTAGAGCGAGGTCATCACCTTGTCGCGGGCCGACGTCGCGCCGATCATTTCGCAGATCTTCAGGTAGCGATCTTTCGGCGTTCCGCAGATGTTTTCCACGAACTCCGGAGTGTAGGCCGCGACATGCTGCTTTAAAAGATTCCAGACGCAGCGCGGGTCAGTGAGCGTCGGATCGGTTTTCACCGTCCCGTCCTCGTTCAGCTGGTATTCCCAGGCGCTGCGGTCGTAGTCGCGTTTTTCCTCGTCGTAGCCGGTAAAGAGACCATCAGACCAGCCAAAGGCGTCGTTCACCAGATAGGTCGCGTTGGTGTAGTTCTTCACATAGTCCCACTGGACCTTGTCGTTTTCGATGCAGTAGCGGATCGCGCCCATCAGGAAGGCGATATCGGAGCCGGGACGGATCGGGGCGTAGACATCGGCAACCGATGCCGTGCGGTTGAAGCGCGGATCGACGACGATCAGCCGGGCGCCGCGATGATGCTTGGCTTCCGTCACCCATTTGAAGCCGCAGGGATGTGCTTCCGCCGCGTTGCCACCCATGACGATGACGAGGTCGGTGTTCTTGATGTCGGTCCAGGCGTTCGTCATTGCGCCGCGGCCAAATGTTGGAGCCAAACTGGCTACCGTGGGGCCGTGTCAGACGCGTGCCTGGTTGTCGAAGCCGACGACTCCCATAGACCGGACGGTCTTGTAGGTCAGCCATCCCGTCTCGTTGGTGCCGCCCGACGCGGCAAGAAAGCCCATCGTCGTCCAACGGTTGACGGTGACGCCGGCCGCGTTCTTCTCGATGAAGTTCTTGTCGCGGTCGTCCTTGATCGCCCGGGCGATCTTGTCGAAGGCATCTTCCCAGGAGATATCCTGCCAGGTGTCGGCGCCCGGAGCGCGGTGACGTGGCTTCGTGGCGCGGGTCTCGGACTTCACGAAGTCCTTGAGCGCCGCACCCTTGGGACAGAGCGTCCCGCGGTTGGTCGGATGATCGGCATCACCCTCGATATGGATGAGTTCCGCCTTCTCGCCGGCGGAAAGGTCACCCTTCGAATACAACAGGATGCCGCAGGCGACCGAACAGTAGGTGCAGACGTTGCGGGTCTCGGTGGTGCTTGCGAGTTTGAAGGCACGCACATGGGCGGCTGTTGCGGCCTCGGCCGCTCCGAAGCCCATGGCCCCGATCGTGGTGGCCGCGGCTCCTGCGCCAGCAAGCTTCAGGAAACTGCGGCGGGAAAGATCGATGTTCATTGGAGGTCCTCTTCCATGCGTATCGGTCTTGAGACGAATGGTCGAACCTTGGAGCCGGCGTGTCAAGGCCGATTTGATCGGCTTTTGTCACGAAAAGTCATGGCCTTGCCGGAAATGATGGGTCATGATCGCGTCCGTGGCCGGCAAGCCCGCCATCGATACCATTGCATCGAGGGAGTTCTAATCGTGAGCAGCCTGCCCGCCTCCTCCGAGCCTCGCCTGACCTCACTTGCCCATGGCGGCGGCTGCGGCTGCAAGATCGCGCCGGGCGTGCTTCAGGAAATCTTGCGGGGACGCGTCCAACTGCCTGTGCCGCCGGAGCTGCTGGTCGGCATCGAAACGTCCGACGATGCGGCGGTCTATCGCCTCAACGATCACCAGGCGGTCGTCGCCACCACAGACTTCTTCATGCCTGTTGTCGACGATCCCCGCGATTTCGGCCGGATCGCCGCGACCAATGCCATCAGCGACGTCTACGCCATGGGCGGCACGCCGATCTTTGCGCTGGCGCTCGTCGGCATGCCGGTCAACGTGCTGTCGACCGAAACCATCGGCGCCATCCTTGATGGCGGAGCGGCGGCCTGCCGGGCAGCCGGCATTCCGATCGCCGGCGGTCACACGATCGATTCCGTCGAGCCGATCTACGGTCTCGTCGCCATCGGCCTCGTCGATCCCGCGCATCTGAAGCGCAACAGCGGCGCCCTTCCGGGCGACGTGCTCATCCTCGGCAAACCGCTCGGCGTCGGCATCTTTTCCGCGGCATTGAAAAAGGGCGCGCTCGATGAGGCCGGCTATGCCCGCATGGTCGAAAGCACCACCCGCCTCAACACGGCCGGGCCCGAACTCGCGCGGCTTTCCGGCGTGCATGCCATGACCGACGTGACAGGCTTTGGCCTTGCCGGCCACGCGCTCGAAATGGCGCGCGGGTCGAACTGCCAGGTCCGGATCGACTGGTCCGCCGTTCCCCTTCTGGAAGGCGCTTTCGATCTCGCGGCCGCCGGTATTGTCACCGGCGCCTCCGGGAGGAACTGGGCAAGCTATGGGCAGGACGTGGCCTTTGCACGCGAGATGGGTGCAATAGACAAGGCGCTGCTTTGCGATCCGCAAACGAGTGGCGGCTTGCTCGTCGCCTGTTCCCGATCGTCCGCGCCAGACATACTCGCGATATTCCACAAGCACGCCTCCGACGCCGCCGTAATTGGGGAAGTGGTGGATGGTGATGCCGGATTGTCGGTGTTCTAGAACTGGATGTTCGCTTTCGGTGACCGGTTCCTATGGATGAGGCTTAACAAGAGGCTCGCCCTCACAATTTCACACAGGCTTCCAAACTTTCGACTTGCAGATGCAGCACGCACTCTGCCCTCGCCCGGACTTTAGCGGCCATTTGGTCCCGTGTCGGCAAGACGTCGAATCCTTCGCAACCTGGACACCAAAGCCCGAGCATGCCGACCAATGCGCCGCGGGCGACATGCTCTCCAACCGCAAAATCCATATGCATGACAGACAGGCGCTTCAGTCTTCAGAACGGCCCGCGATTCACGGATTAATTTGCAACGCTTTCAGTATCCACCAAGAGCCGTTGAAAGCTGCAGTGATCATCGGTGCCAAGGGGCTCACCGCCGCAAACGTTAGGTTGTGAAATTGGGGCAAAAATGCGACGCAACCCATAGCATCCCGACCCGAAACAATTTATGGCTTCAAGCTGCAGTTACAAGTTGATGCTGCGTGTTTTGTGCGATGAATGCAATTTAAACTGGATATTTTCAGCTTCCGATTTGTGTGATCTGAGCTGTCGTCTTCGGTGATGTGGTTGGGGACTACATAAGTGCGGGCATGGGGTGTTGGAACGTGGAATGGCCTTGGCTTTAAGTTGAGGCTCGGCCAAGAGGCTTGCAAGGCGTGGTTTGAGACCTTCGAAACGTTGTCGGGCGTTTTGCTGTCAGCCTTTTGCGGGGTCGTTCGCGCAAGCGCGCTCGCGCTATCCCTCTGGCTTGCAAGCGCTCTGGCGGCGGAGGCTGCATGCACATGGAACCTCACATTTACCGCGGTTGGCCAGACCCAAACGATCTATACCAACACGTGCGAGACGACGTGGCTGGGGAGCTTCAGCAGTTTCTATAACACGCAGATGGACATCACGAACGTCTTCGGCCTTGGCGCAAAAGACGATACTGGAGCGGAACTTGCAGAAACCGCAAACGGCAGCAATGGTGGCCTCTATGAATTTCGGTTCAATATCACCAACGCCCAACTGCAAATAAAGTTGCTGAGCGCGCCCCCACCGGGCCCGGATGTATATTCCGGGTACATGTACAACGGTCCCGACGGCAACCCAACTCCGATCGCGAACACCCCCGCGTCTCTCAACATCAACTATTTGCCCCAGCCCGCCGTTACCGCGGTCTCGCCGACGTCGGGCCCGACGGCCGGCGGAACGACGGTGGTCATCACCGGCAACAACCTGCTCAACGCCACGTCGGTCGCCTTCGGTGGTACGGCAGCCACCGGCTACACCATCAACAGCAACACCCAGATCACCGCGACCGCACCGGCAGGCACAGCGGGAACGGTGGACATCACAGTCACCAGCCCCGGCGGAACCAGCGCCACCAGCTCGTCTGATCAGTATACCTATGTCGCGGCACCCACAGTTGCCTCGAGGTCGCCGACCTCAGGTCCAACGGCTGGTGGAACCACAGTGACCATCACGGGCACCGGCCTTACTGGCGCAACGGCGGTTACATTCGGCGGGACGGCGGCAACCGGTTTCACCGTGAACAGCAACACGCAGATCACCGCGACCGCACCGGCAGGCACGGGCACGGTCGATATCCGCGTCACCAATACCGGCGGGACCAGCGCCACCAGCGTATCCGACCAGTACACCTATGTCCCGGCTCCGACCGTAACCTCGACGTCGCCGATAGCAGGCCCGACAGGCGGTGGAACAAGCGTGGTCATCACCGGCACCGGCTTTACTGGTGCAACGGCGGTGACATTCGGTGGCACGGCGGCGACCAGCTACACCGTCAACAGCGGCACCCAGATTACCGCGACCGCGCCGGCAGGCACGGGCACGGTGGACATCCGTGTCACCACGCCCGGCGGGACAAGCGCCACCAGCGTGTCCGACCAGTTCACCTATGTCCTGCCTCCAACCGTCACCTCGACGTCGCCGACGGCAGGCCCAACGGGCGGCGGCATGACGGTGACCATCACCGGCACCGGGTTTGCGGCAGCCAATCCGACGGGCGCGGTGAAGTTCGGGGCGGCGAACGCGACCTATACGATCAACAGCAACACGCAGATCACGGCGACGGCGCCGGCCAATTCGGCGGGCACCTATGACATCACCGTGACCACGCCCGGCGGCACGAGCGCCACCAGCGCGTCCGACCTGTACACCTATGTGGCGGCGCCGACCGTGACCTCGACGTCACCGACCTCGGGTCCGACGGGCGGTGGGACGACGGTGACCATCACCGGCAGCGGGTTCAACGCGGCTAGTCCGACGGGCGCGGTGAAGTTCGGAGCGGCGACGGCGGTCTATACGATCAACAGCGCCACGCAGATCACCGCGACGGCGCCAGCCAATTCGGCGGGCACCTATGACATCACCGTGACCACGCCCGGCGGCACGAGTGCCACCAGCGCGTCTGACCAATACACCTATGTTGCCGCACCGACCGTGACCTCGACGTCGCCAACGGCAGGCCCGACGAGCGGCGGTACGACGGTGACCATCACCGGCACCGGGTTTGCGGCAGCCAATCCGACAGGCGCGGTGAAGTTCGGGGCGACAACGGCGACCTATACGATCAACAGCAACACCCAGATCACGGCGACGGCGCCGGCCAGTTCGGCAGGCACGTATGACATCACCGTGACCACGCCCGGCGGCACCAGCGCCACCATCGCGTCCGACCAGTATACGTACGTAGCGCCACCCGTAGCGACCAGCTTCACCTACGGTTCGATCGTTCCCTACAATGACGGCTCCAGTTTCAGCCAGTCGCTCGACCTGTCCACACACGTGAGCAACAATCCAACGAGCTACGCGGTCGGCTCCTCAACCACTGCGCAAGGCGGGTCGGTCAGCGTCGACAGCAGCGGACAGGTGACCTACATCCCGCCTGTGGGCTACCGCAATGCCAATGACAGCTTCACCTTCACGGCGACCAACATCGGCGGCACATCGAGCCCCGCCACCGTCACCGTGACGATCGGCAATCCGACCCTTACGGTCACGCTGCCGTCGGCCGCGGCCACCGTCGGCACGGCCTACAACACCGGCAATACAGCGGTGACGATCTCGGGCGGCAAAGCACTCTACACGGTCAACAGCGTCAGCGGGCTGCCCGCGGGTCTGGTCGATAGCGGCAGCGGTGTGGTGACCGGGACGCCGACGGCCAGCGGCACCTTCACGGTGAGCGTCAACATCACTGACAGCTCGTTGGGGGCAGGTCCCTACAACACCAATGCGACGGCGACGCTGACGGTCGTCTTGCCGCCGGCGCCGATTGTCTCGTCCTTCGCCATCTCCGGTTTGACCTATAACGCCGGCTCGGCCTCGGCCACGACCTTCAGTGCTGCCCCACATGCAACCAACAACCCGACCGGCTATCAGGTTGGGGCTTCGTCCTATGGAGCCACGATCAGCATCGATAGCGCAGGCCTCGTCAGCTACACGCCGCCAGTCGGCTTCCGTGGCACCGACACCTTCAACTACGTCGCGACCAACCCGGGCGGCACCTCCAATGTCGGCCAGGTCTTCGTGACGGTGAACGATCCCGTCTTCTCGGTCACGCTCCCGGCCTCCACCGGCACGGTGGGCGATGCCTATAACAGCGGCGGGATCGCCGTCAGCGTCAGCGGCGGCCACGCTCCCTATTCCAACTTCTCGGCAACGGGACTGCCGGCCGGCCTATCCATCAGCAGCGCAGGCGTCATCTCCGGCACGCCCACTTCGGCAGGCAATGCCACGGTCGTGGTCACCGCGACCGACAGTTCGGGAGGGAATGGCAGCTTTACCGGCACGGCCGCAGCCAGCATCAGCATTGCCGCGCCGAGCATCACCATCAATCCCGCGACGTTGCCGAACGCGGCGAACGGCATTTCGTACAGCGCGACGGTGAGCACTACGGGCGGCATTGCGCCGTTTACATTTGGGATCACCGCAGGCGCACTCCCGGACGGCCTCGCGCTGGCCGCCGATGGCACCATCTCAGGCACGCCGACCGGTGGGGGAACCTACCACTTCACGGTCACCGCCACCGACAGCGCAGGGACCGGACCCTATACGGGCGCGCGTGCCTATGCGTTGACCGTCGGCACGCCGACGATGGTTCTGTCGCCGTCAGCGGGCGCTCTACCCGGCGGCACGACCGGCCTTGCCTATAGCCAGTCCTTTGGCGCCTCGGGCGGAACCGGCCCCTATACCTACTCCGTCACGGGCACGCTTCCGGCCGGCCTGAGCATGAGTTCGGCCGGCGTTCTTTCCGGCTCGCCGACCGCGGGCGGCACGTTCACCTTCACGGTCAGCACGACCGACAGCTCAACCGGGACAGGACCCTTCACAGCCTCGCAGAGCTATTCCGTGACGATTGCAGCTCCAGCAATCGCGGTTGCACCGTCCACCCTGCCGAATGCGACCTTCGGCGCGGCCTATAGCCAGACGGTGACTGCATCCGGCGGCATTGCCCCCTACAGCTACTCTGTCACATCCGGCCCGCTTCCACTCGGCCTCAACCTCAGCGCCGCTGGCGTCCTCTCGGGCACGCCGTCGGCGGTTGGAACCTTCAACATCACGATCAGCGCCACCGACGCGGCGAGCGGTACCGGCCCCTTCACGGGCACGCAAAGCTATGCCCTTGTCGTCGACCAGGTCCTGCCCGTCGCCAACGCCGTCACGGCCACGGTTGCGGCCAACTCCACGGCCAACGGGATCACACTTGCGATCACCGGGGGTGCTGCCGACAGCGTTGCGGTTGCAAACCCTGCAGCCCACGGCACGGCGACGGCGTCTGGCACGACCATCACCTACACACCGGCGCCCGGCTATTCCGGGACGGACAGCTTCACCTATACTGCCACCAATGCTGCCGGAACCTCATCGGCCGCAACGGTTACCCTCGCGGTGACGGCACCGACGCTGGTACTCTCGCCTGGCGCAGGCGCGCTTGCCGACGGCACCAAGGGAACTGTTTACGCCCAGACCCTTGCCGTTTCCGGCGGCACCGCGCCCTATGCCTACACCGTGACGGCAGGTGCACTTCCGGCCGGACTTGCGCTCGACGGCACAACCGGCCATGTCGGCGGCACGCCCACGGCAACGGGCAACTTCGGCTTCACCGTTACCGCCACCGACGCCTATGGCGCCACGGGCTCGGCCACCTATTCGCTTGCCGTCAGGGCGCCGATCGCCGCCTTCACCTTCACGCCTCAGCCCGGAACCCTCGGCGATGCGATGGCCGGCGAGGACTATCGCCAGCAGATCACGGCGACCGGCGGGGCGGCACCGCTCCTCTATCGGATCGGATCCGGCGCCTTGCCCGCCGGCATGGTGCTCAACGTTTCGACCGGCGAGCTGACCGGCCCGCTCGATGCCGCAAGCCAAGGCAACTACACCTTTACCGTGGTGGTCGAGGACAACAACGGCGCGTCCGGTTCTGCGACCTACAGCATGACGGTCAACTCACGCGGAACGACCGTCACCGACCAGGTGGTGAATGTGCCCGCCGGCACGAGCCCACCTGACATCTATCTCAATCGCGGCGCGACCGGGGGACCGTTTACGTCCGCCGACGTGGCCTTCGTGGAGCCTCCGAACGCCGGCACCGCCACGATCATCCAGGGGCGGCTTGCCCAGGCAGGTCCGGTCACCGGGCCGGTCGGCTGGTACTTGCAGTTTACCCCCAATCCGGCATTTTCCGGCGCGGCCAGGGTCGGTTTCCGCCTGACGAGTTCGCTTGGCTCTTCGAACATCGGCACCGTGACCTATAATCTCGCCTATGCCGCGACCGACGTGGCGGAGGATATCAACGCGCTCGTCAGCGGCTTTGTCGAGACGCGGCAGGGCCTGATCGCCAACGGCATATACGTTCCCGGCCTTCTCGAGCGTCGGCAGATGCAACACGCAACAGATTCGGTCACCGCGCGCATGACACCGTCCGAGGAGGGCATGACAGCCAGTTTCTCGACCAGCCTTGCGCAGTTGGATGCCGCGCGGGACGCCGCGGACGGCATCGAGGCAACAGCCTTGCCGCCCTTCAACATCTGGATCGATGGCACCTTCCTCGCACACAAGCGGGACCAGAACGACGGCAAGTGGGGCAGCTTCGCGATGCTCAATCTTGGCGCCGACTATCTGCTGTCGGAGCGAGCGCTTGTCGGCCTGTCGTTCCACTTCGATCGCATGACCGATCCGAGTGACGCGGATGCGGAACTGACGGGCAATGGCTGGTTTGCCGGTCCCTATGCCTCGCTCGAAATCGGCCAGGGTGTCTTCTGGGATACCAGCCTTCTTTACGGCGGTTCGGCCAACGATATCGATACCGAGTTCTGGAACGGCGATTTCGACACGACGCGCTGGATAATCGATACCGCGATCACGGGAGAGTGGCAACTCGACGACGCCACGGTGCTGACGCCGAAGCTGAGGGCCGTCTACTTCAACGAAAAGGTGGATGACTATTCGGTGCGCAACGACGCAGGCGACGAGATAGCGATCGACGGCTTTGACGCCCAGCAGTTCCGCGTCAGCCTCGGCGCTGAAATCGCCCGCTCCTTCACGCTGGACAACGGATCGGCGCTCACGCCCAAGCTCGGCGTCACCGCGGGCTATTCAGGCCAGGATGGATCCGGCCTTTTCGGGTCGATCACCGCCGGCTTCTCGCTTCAAACGGCCGACCTCTGGATGCTTTCAGCCGATCTGCTCTTCGACATCGAAGGCGATGGCGAGAAAGCCGCCGGCGGCAAAGTGAGGGCGGGAAGGCAGTTCTGACGGAAGTGGATCGCTGGTCATGCGACGTCGAGCCGAGCAGCGCCCAGCTTACGTGGAATAACCGGCTTGGTTTTCACTTGCTCTGCCGACCACGAGCCCGATCGCGCAACCCGGTGAAATAATCTGCATCGGCCGGGGCCGTCTGTGCGGAGGAAGGCCCGGGCGCTCGCGACCTTCCCGTCCATAGGGACGACATCACCCTGTCGGACCGGCAGCCGATCGCCAGACCGGATGTCGTCGATAGGAACCCCGCGCAGGCCGCCGTCAATGCGCGTCGCGGTCCGCGGCACGCGGGAGAGTAAGTCACGCATTTTCGCGGCGCGCGCCCCTCCGCGAAGCTTTCGAGGAATGTGCCGCCCGTGTACATCAGCGCGACAACCGTTGCCGCCAAGGCTTCTCCAAAGATGAGTGCAGCCGACATCGACAGCGCAGTGACGAGGTCCAGGCCCATTCCCGATGCCATAGGCTTCGGATTATCTCGACAAGTAGGCCCCCCAGAGCCGGAGCGATGGCGATTGTCCATATAAATCGCGCGGCATCCGTTCGGCCTGCGAAGTGCGAGCCGAGCCAAGCAGCAATCCGCCGACGCAACAAGCAGAAGGCCAAGTTTCAGTTCAGCTTCGCTTTGATGTTCCGCGACATCAGGTCTCCGGCGAAGGGCGCGGGTCGGAACCGGCGACTTCCGCGCGCAAGCCGCCTTCGGCGCTATTCTCCAAGGTTAGGGCCAGATTATAGACATTGGCGATCTCCGATACGATCGCCAGACCAAGACCCGAGCCGGGCTTCAGGCGATCCAGGCGCACACCCCGGCGCAGCAGGTCCGGCAGTCTCTCGGGTGACACCCCCGGGCCGTCGTCCTCGACCACAAGCCGGATAAAACCATCGCGCCGGACGGCCGTGACAGCCACACGGCTCGTGGCCCATTTCGATGCGTTTTCGAGAAGGTTGCCGACCAATTCGCGAAAATCATGCGGGTCAATCGGCGCCGTCAGGCCCTCCTGCAAGCCGGCCTCCCATGAAAGGCGCTCGCCTGCCTCGGTGTGCTGAAGCATCCGGATCGTCTCGCCGACGATCCTGGCGACGTCGGCATCGCCGCTCCGCTGGTCCGCGCTCGGTGTGAGCCGCGCACGGGCCAGCTCGTGCTCGACATGGGAGAGCATGGTATCGGCCAGATGGTCGAGTTCGCCAGCGATTTCGATCTCACCCTTCTCGCGGAGGGTCAAGGCATTGTTGGTGAGGACAGTCAGCGGCGTCTTCAGTCCATGCGCCAGGTCGCTGGCCCGGCCCCTTGCGTTGTCCATGGCCGTGGCCTGGGTTTCCAGCAGTCTGTTCAACCGATCGACGAGCGGCTGGACCTCACGGGGGTATGGACCTGCCAAGCGCCTAACGCTGCGGTCACGCACCGCCTCGAGGTCGCGGCCGATGTGGTCGAGGGGTCTCAGGCCGATCCAGAGCTGGATGATCGACATGAGGACCAGCAGCACGGCCAGCACGCCCACATAGGGCAGGATGTCGAGAGCGAAGGCCGCGCGTGCGTTGTCGACCTCATCCGCATTCACCGCAGCCGCAATCCGGACAGGCCTTTTCCCTTCGGGTGCGGCCAACAACAGAACGCGCTCCTGGACCAGGACATCCTTTCCCTCCGGACCAGCGAGGCGATACTGGTGCATGACGCCGACCGGGTGCGCCTCCCGCGGCAGCGGCAGGGCGTAGTCGAATAGCGAGGCCGACCGCAGCTCAACTTTCCCGACTGGATCGTCGATCTGCCAATACAGACCGCCATAAGGCAGCAGGAAACGATTGTCCGGAGGATTCTCAGGCACCTGGACCTTCCCGTCAGCAGAGAAGCGGATGACGGCAGCCAGTCGGTTTATGTGCCCGGTCAATTCGTTCTGGAGGCGCGTACTGTAGCTTTCCGCAAAAATCTGAACGAGAGCAAAAAACGCCGCTGCGAGGCAGATCGAGACGACGACCACGGATGTAAGAATGAAGCGGCCATGGAGCGACCTCATCACTCGTCCGCCGCGATCTGATAGCCGAAGCCCCGGCGCGTGACGATTGCGTCCCGCCCGAGTTTCTTTCGCAATCGTCCGATAAGGACTTCAACGGAATTGCTCTCCCGTTCGAAGTCCTGAGTGTAGAGCTGTTCGGTCAACTCCATCTGCGAAACGGCGCGACTGCGGTTCTGCATGAGGACAGTGAGACATTTGTATTCCAGGGGTGTTACGTCCACGGGCACCCCGTCGATCGCAACCGTACGATGGCGGGTGTCGATTGAAACGGGCCCAGAGGACAGGACTGCGCTCGCTTGGCCGGAATATCTGCGCAGCACGGCGTGCAGTCGGGCAAGCAATTCGGCGATACGGAAGGGCTTGCCGAGATAGTCATCAGCACCTGCGTTGATGCCCTCCACGCGCTCCTCCCAGTTGCCTCGTGCCGTCAGGATGATCACGGGCATGCCTCGGCCAGCAGAACGCCACCTCTTCAGGATGGTGAGGCCGTCGATCGTGGGTAAACCCAGGTCGAGTATGACGGCCGCGAAGTCCTCATGTTCGCCCGCGAACAACACCGCCTCTCCATTCTTCTCGTGCACGACATTAAAGCCCGCCTTCGCAAGATGAGCACCCACGTCACGGGCGATAAGCGGATCGTCTTCGGCAAGCAGCAGACGCATCATTCGTTCTCGATTTCGACGATCCTGCCCGAGGCGGCTTCCACCTCCACTTCGGTGACCCGGCCACTTTCCCTCAGGATCCGGAATTCATAGATGATAACGCCGTCGTCGCGCTCCACCCTGACATCGATCAATTCGCCCGGCAGTTTGGTCAGGACTTGCGCCTTCAGAACGGCCAGTGGGTGAATTCTGCCCTCCCGGACAAGCTCGCTGAGATCATCGTGCGACGGGACGTCGTCGTCTCCGGCAGCATGTGAGCGGTCATCGTCAGCACGGGCAGGTCCCGGCAGCAGGGGCAGGCCGAGAAGGAGAAGCGCAAAGACGCTGAGGATGCGAAACGAACACATCGCACACCGATAGCCCATCGCAGATGACAAGAACCTGACAATCTCCATCAGGTCGTCGTCATGTTGCCTGCCATAGGTTCGACGTCGACCAGAAGAGCAGAACCGCTCCTGGGTATCTGATGGAGAAGACAAATGAAGATGATCATCCTCGCGACCCTCCTGCTCGCCACCGCCTCTGGAGGCGTCGCCCGCGCCGAAGAAGGGCAGAATTGCACAAGCGCGGCCAAGGACAAGTGGCTTAGCGAGAACAGCATCAAGGAAAAAGCCAAAGCCACGGGCCTCGATGTGCGCCGGGTGAAAGTCGAGGGCAGCTGCTACGAAGTTTACGCTATCGACGCCAAGGGCAACAAGGTTGAGACCGTGTTCAACCCCGAGACCGGCGCTGCGGTCGGCAACGAAAGCGAATGATCATGGGCACGATGGATCTAGATGCGGCGAGCACGGGCTCGCCGCCGACGGTCAATGTCTGGGACCCGCTCGTGCGCGTGTTCCACTGGGGTCTCGTCGGACTGTTTGCCTTCTCCTACCTGACAGGCGACGAGTGGAAAAAGGCCCATATCCTGGCGGGATACGTAATCATCGGGCTTCTGGTCATTCGCGTCATCTGGGGCTTTATCGGTACTCGCCACGCGCGATTTTCGAACTTCATATACAGCCCGGTCACAACCGTTAGATTTCTTCTGGACAGCATAGCACTGAAAGCCAAACGCTATATTGGCCACAACCCGGCCGGAGGCGCGATGGTGATAGCTCTTCTCATCTCGATCTCCGGCATCGCCGCAACCGGATACATGATGACGACTAACGCCTATTGGGGTGTCGCGTGGGTGGAGGAGACGCATGAACTGTTGGCGAACCTGACCCTTGGTCTTATTGGCTTGCACGTCGCTGGCGTTGTGCTCGCCAGCATCGAGCACAAGGAAAATCTGGTCCGCGCGATGATCACAGGCCGCAAACGTGCCGAATGATCGTCGGAACGACAATGGTCCACAAGGACGACCAATTGCTACCGGCGCTGGCGCGAGGGAAATCCAAACGCCACGCCCGCCCTTTTGAAGCGATGAGGCGTCTAACTCCCTCGCCTTGAAGGGATTCGAACCGCGGACAAGCAGCTCGCCCTGGGTTCAATGGAGTGCATAATTGCTGCCCAGAACCAGAAATGCAGTCCTTCCGACGAGGAACTGGCTTATGCATGGCATCGCGTCTGCCACCCTACACTTGCAAGTGGAAAGCAGCATGCAGGCCCGTTTCACGCCTTCTTAACCATGAATTGTGAAAATGCGCCCAGCCGGAGGGCATGATGCCGACCGTTCTTTTGGGGTGAAGAGTGCATGCGTAAGCCGCAAGATCAGAAGCTGTCCTCCGGCGACACCATTTTAGAGCCCGGTTATATCGTCTCCCGTCGCAGCGTGCTTTCAGGCCTCGGTGTCATGACGTTACTTGGTGCCTCCGGCTGCTCGCAGGCGCTTGAACTCCCATCGCTGGAACCGCTCGAGCCGTCCGCTCGTTTGTCGCCTGCGGGCGTTGACAACATGTCGACCGGGGCTATCCCACCGATCAGTGTCGACAGCAACATCACCGACAACGGCACGATGTATGCCTCGACGATCGACAATGGTTTGGTGATCCCGGCAATCCCATACCAGAAGGTCAAGCCGGAATTCCGGCGGCAAATCGTTATCGATCCAACCGGAGAGGCGCCGGGCACCATCGTGGTGCGGCTCAGCGAGCGGCATCTCTATTGGGTGCAGGAAGGCGGTGAAGCGATCCGTTACGGCGTAGGCATCGGCAAGACCGGCTTTGAATGGAGCGGTCGCGCCGAGATCCAGTACACAAAGCAGTGGCCGACTTGGACGCCGCCCAAAGAGATGATCGCGCGCAAGCCAGAGCTTGTGAAATGGACGGGCGGTCAGCCGGGCGGACTCGACAACCCGCTCGGCGCCCGAGCGCACTATATCTACAAGGACGGCCACGATACTGGCTATCGCGTACACGGCTCACCGGAGTGGTGGACCATTGGCACCCAGGCATCTTCCGGATGCGTGCGCATGATCAACCAGGACGTCATCGACCTTTACAACCGGGTGAAGGCGTCACCGAGCAAAGTCCCGATTGTGGTCGCATGAATTCCACTCGAGGCATGGTTCGAGGACCCGGTTTCAGCGTCGCCTTGCTTTTCATTTTAGAAGGCTCGAGTTTCTGCAAACTGTGAACTTGGAATCAGCGCGAAAACTTGTAAGTTGAGCGACCTTTCCAACTACGAGCGGCCAATGCAGGTTCTAGTACGCGATAATAATGTCGATCAGGCGCTCCGCGTCCTGAAAAAGAAGCTCCAGCGCGAGGGCATTTTTCGTGAAATGCGGATGCGCGAAGCTTTTGAAAAGCCCTCGGTTAAGAGGGCGCGCGAGAAATCCGAGGCGGTGAGCCGCCAGCGCAAGAATGCTCGCAAACAAATGCAACGCGAAGGCCTGCTCCCGTCGAAGCCGAAAAAGAGTAGATAGGTTCATGAACGCTTAGGGCGGCCGCTGTGACGGTGGGGTAGAGCGCCCTGTGGTTCAGAAGCACAGGTCCAAATATTTGTCCGGGGCTGCCGCGCAACTCGAATAGATTAATCAGCACCCGCAAAGCACACGTTAAACATTCGCGCTGCTTGTGCTTCAATCACTACGAAGCACTGGATCAACTCACCCGCATCAAGGAATGACCTCAATCATCGGCGACCTGATAGGCGTTCCGGTCGATACATTACGCGATCCGAGATCGCCATAAGGTGAACAACTGAGTCTGTTGGTATTCCCTGATGAGCAGTCCAACCGTCGGTTTACTCTCAGAATCCGCTTTCTTTCTGGTGCCGCACGGCGAGGATTGTCAAAACGTCCTCATCAATGCGGTAACGCGTGATGTATCCGCTATCTCCAAAATCAATGAGCCACTCTCGATACGGATCCGGCAGATCATCAATAAGGCGCCCCATTTTTGGATGTGCGCCAAGGGCCTGCACACCCTTCAGGATGGCTTCAGCCGCTCGCTTGGCTACCAAAGGGCTTTTGGGCTGCAAGTATTTTCGGAGACGCTCTAGGTCACGAACAGCCGCTGGAGAGAAGACTATTTGTGGCATTCAGGCGCAGCGCTCTCGTCGTCAGTTCCCCACGTGGATAGCCATTTCTCGACCTCGGCCGCAGTGGCATGGAGGCCCGTCGATTGATATTCCTCCCACGCGTCCAGCGTGTCCTGTCGCAATGTTTCTCGCTTCTCTTCTCGCTCGACGTATTGCGCAATCGCTTCTCGCATGATCCAGTGAGACGATCGGCGGCGGATTTCAGCTAAGTGTTGAACGCGACCTTTCAGTTCATCATCGAGCTTGAGCGAGGTTGGGGACGCCATCGCAACCATCCTTAGTTAGAGGTAATACCAAGCGCTAAATATAAGAGCTGCTGTTTCAGTTGTCTATGATCCAGCTCCGTCGCGATCACGCAACCTACCGCCACTCACCTTCCCGGCCGTGCTAGCGACCGGAGTATGTCGATGATGTCGTCGCGTGACGCGGTCGCCTCGGTTCCCGAAGCTGATCCGGCAGTGGAGCGCCACAGAAGCCCACCCTGATCAAGGGCGAGATACCGAGCCCGACGAACGGTTGCTTATTCAGGACACGGTGTCCCCTTGCGGTGAAGGACTGTGCCGCTGCGGAACCGCATCTGACAGAAGTCAGTTCGAACTATAGAGCAGCATGCAAGTTTGCCGGCGAGCTTTTTGCCAGGCGGTTGACAGCCGCATGAACACTTCCCGGCGGCCAAACTTGTCTCCGCGCCACGGCTCGCGATAAAGTGAGCGCTTGCCCAGAATAAGCGCGCAGCTTCCTCGGTCTCCTACTCCGGCGACGGACGTTCGAAAGGTAGAACGGAAATGCGCAAGGACGAACAAGTGACCGATGCTGTCTTCGTGCTGACGCGCCGGCATGCGCTCGAATGCATGGTATGGGCGGGAACGGGCGTGCCAGATCAGGCGCCGGCGGCGAAATACCGATCCGGTTGTCGAGCCAAGGCTTTACCGTGTGGCGATCGGACGAGGCGATGTCGACCGGGCTTGCAGCAAGCAGGCTGCGGTGGTGGGTGCTTGCCACGAGATCGCTGGTGGTTTCGCT
>NZ_JBFRGB010000037.1:0-47451 GCF_052115125.1 Ensifer sp. 2TAB8
GCGACATCAAGGACCCGAACCAGAACATCAACTGGGTGCCGCCCCAAGGCGGCGAAGGCCCGGTCTATCCGAACATGTGAGTTCGGGAGGCGGGCCGCACGGACCGCCGCAAGGGAATGTCGGCGAAGGCCCGGTCTATCCGAACATGTAGGGGGCGTTTCCGCCCTCAGACAGCGGGCTGGCCGTAGGCGCAGCCTTCATTGTTGCCAAGTGAAAGACGTATCCATGCAAGAGCCGACTGCCGTAACCAACCCCGCACTCAACCAGTGGATCGACGAGGTTCAGGCCCTGTGCGAACCGGATCAGGTCCATGTCTGTGACGGCAGCGAGGCGGAGTATCAACGTCTCTGCAAGACCCTTGTCGCTGCGGGCACCTTTATCCCGTTGAACGAAGCGAAGCGCCCGAACTCGTTCCTTTGCCGCTCCGATCCCGGCGATGTCGCCCGGCTCGAGCATCGCACCTTCGTCTGCACGGCCGACCGGGACGACGCAGGCCCGACCAATAACTGGGCGGATCCGGCCAGCATGCGCGCCGATCTTTCGCAGCTGTTCAAAGGATCGATGCGCGGGCGGACCATGTATGTGATGCCTTTTTCCATGGGGGAGCCCGGCTCGAAGCTCTCGATGATCGGGGTCCAGATCACCGATTCCGCCTATGTGGCGGTTAGCATGAAGCTGATGGCGCATATTGGTCTGCCTGTTCTTCGCGCGCTTGACGGGGGCGAATTCGTGCGCTGCCTGCACTCGGTCGGGGCTCCGCTGGCGCCCGGCGATCGCGATGTGCCGTGGCCCTGCAACGCGGAGCACAAATACATCGTCAGCTTCCAGGACGGTGGCTCGATCGCATCCTTCGGTTCCGGCTATGGCGGCAATGCGCTTCTCGGCAAGAAGTGCCTGGCGCTGCGGACCGCCTCGCTGAAGGGGCSACAGGAAGGGTGGTTTGCAGAGCACATGCTGATCATGGGTGTAGAGGATCCCGCCGGCAAAACCACCTATGTCGCCGCTGCCTTTCCATCTGCCTGCGGCAAGACCAATTTCGCCATGCTTCTTCCGCCCGAGGGCTTTGCGGGCTGGAAGGTCAAGACGGTCGGCGACGACATCGCCTGGATCCGGCCGGATGCGGACGGCACCTTGCGCGCCATCAACCCGGAGACCGGTTTTTTCGGCGTTGCCCCAGGCACCAACGAGGAGACCAATCCCAACATGATGGCGGCGATCGCGCGCGATACCATCTTCACCAATTGCGCACTCACGCCCGATGGCGACGTCTGGTGGGAGGGGTTGACGGAGGAGGCGCCGCCGGCGCTGGTGGATTGGCGCGGGCTCGACTGGACGCCTGAGGCCGGTCGCCCGGCCGCGCATCCGAACGCCCGCTTCACCGTTTCGCGCGACCGCTGCCCGAGCATGGATCCATCGGCCGCGGACCCCGCCGGCGTGCCGATCTCGGCCTTCATCTTTGGCGGGCGGCTCTCCCACACCTTTCCGCTCGTCTTTGAGGCGAGGAACTGGCGCGAGGGCGTCTATTGGGCGGCAACGCTCGGGTCGGAAGCGACGGCGGCCGCGGAAAATCAGGCCTCGACCCGGCGCGATCCCTTCGCGATGCTGCCCTTCTGCGGCTACAATATGGCCGACTACTTTGCCCACTGGCTGTCTCTGGGTGACGGGATTGTGAACGCGCCGGCGATCTTCCGCGTCAACTGGTTCCGGCGCGACGCGGACGGCGCATTTCTCTGGCCGGGCTTCCGGCAAAACATGCGCGTGCTCAAATGGATCGTTGAGAGGACGAAGAACACCGGCGGCGGAGACGCCGCGTCGATCGTCCTTGTGCCAAGCTACGATGACCTCGACTGGGATGGCGTCGACTACGACCGCCACACCTTCGACGCGCTGATGAAGATCGATCCCATCGAACTCGCCAAGGAACTGCAAAGCCACGACGCCTTGCTGCAGTCCTTCGGCCAAAGATTGCCGCCAGAGCTTTCTGCCACCCGTCGCGCCTTGCTCGATGGGCTGGACCGGGCGCCGCCTCGAGCCTGAGGTCCTGGGCGCTCAGCCGTCGAGCAGCGCCATATATTCGGGGTGTTTGGCGGCAAAGGCGGCCATGAAGGGACACTTGGCGATGACGCGCGCGTTTTGCGCGCGCAGGATGTCGAAGACACCAGTAGCAAGCCGCGTGCCTATCCCTTGTCCCGACAGTGCCTGCGGTACTTCCGTGTGCGTGAGGACGACACGGCCGTCCTCCAGCCGATAGTAGGCGACGGCTATCTCGTCGCCGATCGGCAGTTCAAATCGGGAATCCTGCCTGTTGTCGATGACCTGTTCGACCATTTCGATCTCTGCCTTCCTGCAATGTTACCCGCCGCCACCGCCGGTGATAGCTGACAATATAGGAAGGGCAGGGGACCCGCGCGACGGGTCCGTCGCGGGGTGCTCAATTATCGCGCGCTCAGAGTGCCCGGCCGCCATCCACCTGGATGATGTGGCCCGTCGAAAACCCGAGCAAGGTCGCGCTGGCGAGAATGGCTGCGGCAATATCGTCGACTTCGCCGATGCGGCCGAGCGGGGTCGAAGCCGCGACCTTCTCGTTGAAGTCCGAACCTCGCCCGGGAACGAACTGCGTGTCGACAACGCCAGGAGAAATGGCCAGTACCCTGACTTCCGGTGCGAGAACGCGGGCGAGCGCCTTGGTCATCACGTCGATTCCGGCCTTGGCCGCGCAATAGGCGATGTTCGATCCGATACCGGTGAAGGCTGCGATCGACGAGACGGAGACGACTAGCCCGTCGCCGGACTTTTTCAGAAGCGGAGCGAAGGCGCGGATCGCGGCGAACTGGCTTCGCCAATTTACCTTGAAGATTTCGTCGATCAGCTCATCCGTTAGGGCATCGAGATCCGGGTGTGGGATCGGCTTGGTGAAACCCGCCGCGTTGACCAGTACGTCGAGCCGGCCGAACTTCTGTTCGATGGTACTGGCGAGACTGCCAAGGGCGATGGACTCCGTGATGTCGGCCGCATATCGCGCATGACGTTCCGGGTTGGCAAAGGAGGAGAGCACTGCGTCCGCACGCGCGGCACTCTGCTCGCCCGGCGTATGGGTGATGAGGACCGTCGCTCCTGCTTCCGCAAACAGGCGCCCAGTCGCGGCGCCAATCGCGCCGTTTCCGCCGATGACGAGAACTGTCTTTCCAACCAAGGACCGCGGATACGCCATAGGTTCCTCCCTCTTGACGCGATGTCTTTCAACCGGCGGAAACGTCCGCCCGGCATTTGATGAATGATCGATGCGACCTTAAGGCAATCGATTGCACGAAACAATAGGCAAACGATTGCATGCGCTTGACTTCACAGATCGGCAACCGGGCCTCGAAGCGAGGAGGTGGTTCTCGAAGGCAATTGAAGCCGTTGTTCCCGGCCTGCGAATATTCGGCCGAGGTGATCCTCAGTGGCTTTTTACCGGCCCCGTGCTCTCGCGCTCCACGAGTTCTACCGGCAGCACGGTCTCCAGGGGGATGTCGTCTTCAGCGCCGGCATTCATCAAGCGCAGCAGGATCGATGCGGCAGTGATTCCCGCATCATATTGCTGGATGCGGACGGTCGTGAGCCTTGGACGCGCCAGTTGCAGGAACGGCATGTCGTTGAAGCCGCTGACGGAAATGTCCGATGGACAGTCGAGGCCGTTTTCCCGCAGGACGTCGATGCAGCCGAGCGCCAAACGGTCGTTTGCGCAGAGCACGGCGGTGAAATCGTGCCCGGAGGCGAGCAGGTCGCGCGTGCAACGGGCACCCTCGTCCTCGTCGAAGCGTATGGCGGTGACGATGAGCTGCGGATCGATGTCGATCGACATCCGCTCCGCGGCATTGCGGAAGGCCGCGAGGCGCAATTGGCCGGTCGAGAGATCCTGTGGCCCGGCCAGATGCGCGATCCGTCGGTGGCCGAGTTTGGTCAGGTGACGCAGCATTTCGCAAATGCCCATGTCCTCATCATTGATGACATAGGGAATGTTCGAATTCTCCACGCGCCGGTTCAGCGTCACCACCGACAGGCCGTCCTGGGCGGCCTTGGCGATCGAGGGGTCGCTTCTGAGTACCGCCGCATGGATGAGGCCGTCGACACCGCGATCGCGCAACACTTCGAGAAGCCGAACCTCGCGCTCGCGCTCGCTGTCGGTGTTGACGATGATCGACGCATAGCCGAGCGGTTCGAGAACGCTTTCGATCCCTCTGAGGATCGGTGGGAAAATCGGATTTGTGATATCCGGAATGACGACGCCGACCGTCATCGTCCGGTTGGTGCGCAGCCCAAAGGCAATACGGTTGGGGCGATAGTCCAGGCGTTCCGCTGCTGCCTGGATCTTTGCCACGACCTCTGGCGTGATGCTCTTTCGTTCGGTCGGATCAAGCGCGCGCGATACGGTCGACACATGAACGCCGGTCGCGCGCGCAATGTCCTTCAGCGTGGTTCGTTTCTTCTGCATGTGTCACCTCTCGCCTCCATTTAAAATCTTGCAAGAGGTTTTGCAATCGTTCGCATAGATGCTTGACAAAGCGCAAACGCTGCGCATAATCGCCGATGTGCAATCGTTTGCATATTCAGTTGCGGCAGGGCAGTTGAGGAGCTGGCCTGCCGTTGATCGAACAGTGCGCAACTGGCGTCCGGCGTGGCCGGGCGATTTGTTTTTCACTTCCATGCAAACGATTGCGCACAAATGTCTGGGAGGAGACAAAATGGGAATCAATCGGCTGATCGCGGCAACAACCATCAGTGTGCTTTCGGCAAGCACCGTTGCGAGCGCTGCGGAAACAATACGGATCGGCGCATCGCTGCCGATCACCGGTGGCCTTTCGGTCAGCGGCGAGAAGCATAAGCGGGGCTACGAGCTCTGCAACAAGCTCATCAATGACGCGGGCGGCATTCTCGGCAAGCAGGTGGAGCTGATCGTCAGCGACAATCGCTCCGACCCCGCAACGGCCATCAACCAGTACGAACGCTTCATCAATGTCGACAAGGTCGACGCCGTCTACGGCACGTTCTCGAGCCGCCTGACCTTTCCGGTCGGCAACGTTCTGTCCAAGTACAACATGGTTCACCCGGTGCCCTCGGGCGGGGCGCTGCGGATCTATGCGCAAGGCTACAAGAACCTCTTCTATTTCCAGGTCAATGCCGCCGAATACACCGGCAAGGACGTGATCGGTCTCCTGAAGGAGATCAAGGATCCGGCGGATGCGCCGAAGACCGTCGCGGTGGTCCATGCCGACGACTTCTTCGCCAATGCGATCGCCACCGGCCTTCTCGGCCAAAAGGTGATCGACCCCGCCAACGACAAGGAAATCGCCGACCTCGCGCCCGGTTACTTCAAGGAAGCCGGCATCGAGGTGGTGATGGAGGAGAAGTGGCCCGAGGAAGGCTTCAACGACTGGTTGAACCTTGCGAATTCGATCAAGCGCTCCGGCGCCGAAATGATCGTCGGCCTGACGGCGTCTGCGGAAGAAGCGGTTCAGCTCATGCGTGCGCTCAAGACCGTCGGCGCATCGGCAAAGCTCGTCTATCTCAGTCAGGGCGCCCAGACGGAGTTCATCGAGGGTGTTGGAAAGGATGCCGCCGACGGCGTCGTCATCCACACCACCTGGCACAAGGATGTTCCGTTCAAGAGCACGCTTGCCGGAAAGCCCTTCGACAACGCCGATTTCGTCAAGGCGTTCGAAGCCGAATACGGTGTCGAGCCGGATGAGGACAGCGCCATCCCCTTCGCCGTCTGCCAGGGCATCGAGCAGGCGATGGTCGGCGCCGGCAGCACGGACAATGCCAAGATGGGTGAGTGGCTGCACGCCCGCACCAAGGAACAGCCTGTCCAGACCGTTCTCGGCGATTTCAGCTGGGACGATCTCGGCCTGCCCGTCGACAAGTCGCACATCATGACCCAGTGGCAGGATGGCAAGCTGACATTCGTCTATCCGACCGGCCAGTTCGAGGGCATCGTGCCCTTCCGCTATCCCAAGTCCGGTTTCTGACCCTTTGCAAGGCAGGGGAGGGTGTTTCGTCCGCGAGGCGCCCTCCCGTTCCACAGGCATCTACTACCCAATTTCTAGTACAAGGAGATCGCGCGGATGCTCGAGGTTAAAAACCTGTGCAAGCACTACGGCGGAATTCGCGCCGTAGACAGCGCAAGCTTCACGGTCGAGAAAGGCTCGATCACGGCACTCATCGGCCCGAACGGCGCCGGCAAGACCACGGCCTTCAATTRCATCAGCCGCACCGTCGTTCCGACCTCTGGCGAAGTCTGGCTGGACGGGGAGCGGATCGACAATCTGCGCCCGCACAAGATCACGGCCAAGGGCCTCAGCCGGACCTTCCAGATCTCGCGCAACCTCGGCGACATGACGGTGTTGGAAAACGTGATCGTGCAGGCGCGCTGCCGCGGCTTTGCCGATCTGTTCCGGCCGGCGGTCACAGCGGAAGAGCGGGACAAGGCGATGTCGATCCTCGATTTTCTCGGGATCACCCGCATCGCCTACGAGGACGGGCACAACCTGTCCTACGGCCAGAAGAAGCTGATGGATCTGGCTGCACTGCTGATGGCCGATCCGAAGATCATCCTGCTCGACGAGCCGGCCGGCGGCGTCAACCCGACGCTGCTCGAAGAGATCGTCGGCCATATCCGGGCGCTCAACGCCAAGGGGCTGACGGTGCTGATCGTCGAACACAACATGGACCTGATCATGCGGCTTTCGCACCGCGTCGTCGTCATGGCGCACGGGCGGGTGATCTGCGACGGCACGCCCGATGTCGTGCGTCGCGATCCGCATGTGCTCGAAGCCTATCTGGGCGGCGTACTGGAAGAGGAAGCGGCCTGATGAGCGATCTCCTGCAAGTCACCAACATCACCGCCGGCTACGGCGACGGCCCGGCCATTCTCGATGGCGCGCGGCTGACGGTCGAGCCCGGCAAGGTCCACTGCATCATCGGCCCGAACGGCGCCGGCAAGTCGACGCTGCTGAAAGCGATCTGCGGCATGCTGACGATCCGCAAGGGCGACGTCATCTTCAAGGGCGAGCGGCTGAACGGCCTGCGCCCGGACCAGATCCTGCGCAAGGGCATCTGTTTCGTACCTCAGGAACGGGCGCTGTTTCCGAAGATGACGGTGCGCGACAACCTGCGCATGGGCGGATACGTGCTCGACGACGCAAAGCTTCGCGACCGTCGCATCGAGGAAATCCTCGAGCGCTTTCCGGTGCTGCGCGAGCGCGCCGACCAGCACGCCGGCACCATGTCGGGTGGCCAGCAGCAGACACTTGCGATGGCGCGTACGCTGATCGTCAAGCCGGACATAGTCATGCTCGACGAGCCCTCTCTCGGGCTCGCGCCGAAGATCGTCCAGGAGATGTTCGACATCATGAAGATGATGTCTCAGGAGGGCGTCACCGTGCTGCTCGTCGAGCAGAACGCGATGATGGGCCTCAAGAATTCCGACTGGGGCGTTGTGCTCGACCTCGGCCGCACCCTCTTCGAGGGGCCGGCCGAGGCGGTTCTGGCGGACCCGCGCATCCAGGAACTTTACCTCGGCGGCCGAAAGGTCGCGTAGCGGAGGACGTGATGACAGACATTCTTCAGATACTGATACTCGGCCTCGCGCTCGGCGGCGTAATCGCGCTGATGGGGTCCGGACTTTCGCTGGTCTTCGGCGTCATGCGCATCGTCAACCTGGCRCATCCGTCGCTGATCATCTGCGGCGCCTATGTCAGCTATTGGGCCTTCAAGTTGTGGGGCCTCGACCCGATCGCCACGCTGCCGATCGCGGCGCTGATCATGGCGGCGATCGGCGTGCTCCTCTATCGCCTGATGTTCGAGAGCCAGGCCAAAAGCGCGCGCTACTCGGAAATGACGGTGCTCTTGACCTTCGCGCTGGCGATGATCGTCGAAGGCTTCCTCGGCGCAGCCTTCACCAACACCCAGCGTGTGACCTCGCCGGACTATGCGACGGATGCCTTCTTCATCGGCAGCCTGTTCATTCCGAAGGGGCAGCTCTATGCCGGCTGCGTCTCGCTGGCGATCATCGGCGCGCTGACGCTGTTCCTCAACTACTCGCGGCTCGGCTACGCCATCCGCGCCACCACACAGAACCGTGAGGCCGCCGAACTGCTCGGCGTCAACGTCAACCTCATCAGCATGATCGCCTTTGCGATCGGCATCGGCCTTGCGGGTGCCGCCGGTTCGCTGGTGAGCTTCGTCTTCAGCTTCTTCCCCGCAAAGCAGTGGGAATGGATCGCAATGCTGATGTCGGTGGTCGTGCTCGGCGGCATGGGCAGCGTGCTCGGCACCGTCGTCGCCGCGCTTCTCCTGTCGGTCATCGCCGCCTTCGTCGGCACCTGGGTGGGCGCCACCTGGTCGACCATGACCTTCTTTCTCGCACTCTTCGTCATCCTGCTGATCCGTCCCCAGGGCCTGTTCGGCGAAAAACCGGAGCTGGTATAATGGCCGTAAATCTACAACAAGCCGACGCGGGATCGGTGCTGGAGGCCCGTCGCATTCACAACCAGAAGCTTGCGCGCCAGCATGACCAGACCCGTGCCACGTGGTTTCCGCTGGCCGTTCTCGGTGTGCTGCTCGCCCTGCCGCTCCTGCAACTGACGGGCAACTACAATTACCTGCTGCACCTCGTGCTGTTCACGGCCTCCTATGCGGTCATGGCCAGCGGCTGGAACATCATCGGCGGCTTCGCCGGCTACATCTCGCTCGGCCACGCGGTGTTCTTCGCGATCGGTGGGTACTTCTCCGGCGTGCTCCTGGCGCGATACGGCATCTCGACGCTCTTGACGGCGCCGCTCGCCGGATTGGCGGCCGCGGCCTGCGGCTACCTCATCGGCCTCATCACGCTGAAGGTTCGTGGCCCGAGCTTCATCATCTCGTCGATCGCGCTCCTGATGATCGCCCGCATCCTGTTCGACCACTGGGAGTTCATCGGCGGGGCCAACGGCATGTCGTTGCCGGTCACCGACCTGCCGGTCGAGACCGCCAAGCTGCCCTACTACTACGCCTTCGTGCTGATGGCCGCCTTCACCGTATGGGCCACCTACCGCATCAAGCATTCCAAATTCGGGCTCGGCCTTCGCGCTCTCTCCAAGGACGAGGTCAAGGCGGAAAGTGCGGGGATCAACACCCGCTTCTACAAGGTGCTTGCCTTCGCGCTCTCGGCCTTCTTCGTCGGCATGGCCGGTGCGGTCTGGGGCGAGTATCTCACCTATCTCCGGCCGAACATCTTCCTGATCATCCTCGTTTCGGCAAACCTGGTGCTGATGTGCATTCTCGGCGGCAAGGGCACGATTGCCGGGCCGGTCGTCGGCGCAATCCTGATCGTCGCCTTCAACGAGATCTTCGTGGCGACGCTTGGCGCATCCGAGATCAACATTCTGGCGACCGGCTTCGTCATGGTTCTCGGGCTGATGTTCTTCCCGAACGGCGTGATCGGAACGCTCGCCCGCAAGGGCAAGCTGCCCCGCGTCCTCAACTGGGATTGAGGGGGAGACGATGCCGGACTTCATCCTCTACAACGCCCCTCAATCGACGTGCAGCCAAAGGGTGCGGTACGTTCTCCACGCCAAGGGCCTCGCCTTTGAGGAGCACAAGCTCGATCTCTTCACCGGCGACCAGCTCAAGCCGGAGTATCTGGCGATCAACCCGAACGGCGTCGTGCCCTCGCTGGTGCACCGGGGCCGCGCGGTCACCGATTCCGCCGTCATCATGGAGTATCTGGAAGACATTCTTCCAGGTGCACTTCGGCCTGAGGACGCCTTCGGCGCGGCAACGATGCGGGCAATGATGCGCTTCATCGACGAAGTGCCGACACCGGCGATCCGCGTGCCGTCCTATAACCTCGCCTTCCTGCCGCACTATCAGGCGATGACGGCCGAGGAGTTTCAGGCGGTCTGCGATGCAAAGCCGCTTCGCCGCGAGTTCCTGATGAAGATGGGACGCTCCGGCTTTCCCGAGCAGGAGATGAACGAGGCGCTCGGTCGCCTTGAGCGCGGCGTTCAGCGCATGGCGACRTGGCTTTCCGACAATGGCGGGCTCTGGCTCATGGGCGAGCAGATGACGCTGGCGGACATCGCGATCATGCCGGTGATCGTGCGGATGGACGATATCGGGTTGTCCTCGATGTGGGCGGAGACGCCGGCGATCCAGGGCTGGCTCGATGCCATCCGCGCAACCGGCGCCTTCACTGAAACTTACTATTACGGGTCCTTGCTGACCGAAAAATATCCGCACCTGAAGGCGGCCAAGCCCGAGCTTCGGGTCGCTGGCTCAGGCCTGTGACGCGGAAAGGAGAACTGGGATGAACAGCCATATCAGCCCCGAGGCCAAACTGATCTCCAAGGAGGCCGACGTCACGCCGACGGTGCTTGCCGCCATGTCGCGCGGCGATGACCCGCGGCTCAAGCAGATCATGGATGCCATGGTCAGGCACTTGCATGCCTTCCTGCTGGAGGCACGACCGACCGAGGCGGAATTCGAATACGCCCTGCGCTGGATCACGGCCGTCGGCCAGGCGACCAACGAAGCGCATAACGAGACCGTGCTTGCCGCCGACGTGCTCGGGGCCTCGACATTGATCGACCTGATCAACAATGACGGCATGCAGGGCGAGACGCTGTCGGCACTTCTGGGGCCGTTTTATCGCGGCGGCGCGCCGAAATGCGTGAACGGCGACTGCATCGCCCGTTCGGACACGCCGGGATCGCAGCTCTACTTCACCGGGCGGGTGACCGATCCTGCGGGCCGGCCCGTCGAAGGGGCGACCCTTGATGTCTGGCAGGCGTCCCCGGTCGGGCTCTATGAGAACCAGGACGAAACGCAGGACGACTTCAACCTGCGCGGCCGGTTCACGACGGATGGCGACGGCAACTTTCACTTCGTCTCGGTAAAGCCGGCAGGCTACCCGGTTCCGACCGACGGACCGGTCGGCGACCTGCTGCGGGCGCAAAAGCGGGCGCCGATGCGCCCGGCTCACATCCACTTCATCGTTTCGGCGCCGGGCTACAAGACGCTCGTCACCCAGATCTTCTCCGACAGCCACGAGGCTCTCGTCAACGATGTGGTCTTCGGTGCGAAGCAGCAAATCGTCGGAAAGTTCTTCCGCCATGATAGCCCGGACACCGAATTTCCGGGCGCCGAGGCGCCTTTCTACAGCTGCAACTATCACTTCAAACTGATGGAGGGCCAATCGATCCTGCCGCTGCCGCCGATCTCGGGAAAGAAGGTGGCGCATCATGGCTGAGAGATCGATTGGGTTGCTCCAAGGTCTGGAGGGATTGTGATGCAACAGAACGTCATCATCACCTGCGCCGTCACCGGCAATCTCACGACACGGGAGAATCATCCCGGACTTCCCGTCACGCCGGAGGAAATCGCCAATTCCTGCCTGGAAGCGGCCGATGCCGGTGCGGCGATTGCCCATATCCATGTGCGTGATCCGGTTACCGCGAAACCCTCCATGGAGCTCGAATATTACCGCGAGGTCGTCGAGCGCATCCGGGCCAAGAACACGGCGCTGATCCTCAACGTCACGACCGGGCCGGGTGGCCGCTACCACCCGAGCGACGAGAACCCGGCGGTTGCCGGACCGCGCACGACGCTGATGCGGCCGGAAAAGCGGGTCGAGCATATCGTCGCGCTGAAACCGGATATCGCCACGCTCGACCTCAACACCATGACCTTCGGATCGGAGGTCGTCATCAACACGCCGGCCAACGTCAAGATCATGGCCGACATCATCAACGAGGCAGGCTCCAAGCCGGAACTCGAGGTCTTCGACACCGGGCACATCCAGCTGGCGCAGGATCTCTTGAAGGCGGGCGTGTTGAAATCGCCGGCGATGTTCACGATCGTGACCGGCGTCAAATACGGCTTCCCCTCGACCACCGACGTGATGGCGACCGCGGCCCGCATGCTGCCCGGCGACGCCGTCTGGATCGGCTTCGGCGTCGGGCGAATGTCGTTCCCGATGGCCGTTCAGGCTTATCTGCTCGGTGGCCACGTCCGGGTGGGGCTGGAGGACAATTCCTACATCGCCAAGGGCGTGCTCGCCAAAGGCAATGGCGAACTGGTCGAACGGGCGAGGGACCTGATCGAGAAGCTCGGCGGGAGGATCGCCGAGCCCTCCCAGGCCCGTGAAATCCTCGGACTGCGTGCATAAGCATCGATATCTGCAAGGAGGCATAGAATGAACATTCAGGTGGACGCCAAGATCGCCCGGGCGCTGAGGGTGACGGAAAAATCCCCCGATCTCGACAATCTCAAGATCGACGTCGTCGATTTCGCGGTGCCGCGGCCGGGTCCCGGACAGGTGCTGGTGGAGATCGTCGCGGCGGGGGTCAACCCCAGCGACGTGAAGGCGTCTCTCGGGCATATGCCGCACGCCGTCTGGCCGCGCACGCCGGGTCGCGATTTCGGCGGCATCGTGCGCGAAGGGCCGTCATCGATGGTGGGCATGGAGATCTGGGGCGGCGGTGGCGAACTCGGCATCACCCAGGACGGCAGCCACGCCAAGTGGATGGTGCTCGACCAGAAGGCCGTGCGGGCCAAGCCTGCCAATTTCACCATGCAGGAAGCGGGCTCGATCGGCGTGCCGTTCATCACCGCCTTTGAGGGTCTCCGCGAGGCCGGCGGCGTGCAGCCGACGGATGTCGTGCTCGTCTGCGGCGGCAACGGCAAGGTCGGGCAAGCGGTGATCCAGCTTGCGACCATGGCCGGCGCCAAGGTTTTTGCGGTCGAGTACAACGAGCAGCCGCTGCTGGCGCACACCAACGCGCCTGTCGAGATGTTCAACAGCGCCAAGGACGACGTTGCCGCGATCGTGCGCGAAAAGACCGGCGGTCATGGGGCCGACATCGTCTTCAACACGGTCGGCAGTCCCTATTTCGAAATCGCCAACAATGCGATGGCGAAGCAGGCGCGCCAGGTGTTCATTTCCACCTTCGACCGCGCCGTGCCGTTCGATATTTTCAACTTCTTCCGCGGCCGCCACAAATATATCGGCATCGACACGCTGGCGCTGTCGTCGGTGGAAGGCGCGCGCATCTTCGACAAGCTGAAGCCGAAGTTCGAAGAGGGCAAGCTGAAGCCGTTCCCGATCAATCCAGCGACCGTCTATGGCTTTGCCGATGCCGCCAAGGCCTATGCCTCGGTGCTGCGCGGCACCCCCGAGCGCGTGCTGCTGGTGCCCTGAGGAGGAGGCGACGATGCAGGTGACGCGCTACGGCGAGGCCAGATCCTATGAGGCGCCGGAGCACTACGGCATGCACTGCCTGCGGCTCCAGGGAAAGGAGGCGACGGTTACCGATACGATCTGGATCGGCCTGTCGCACCTCCTGCCTGGCGGTCACACGTCGCTGAAGGACGCCGCGGTCGAGAAGATCTACATCGTCGTTGCCGGCGAAGTGACGGTCGAAACCGGCAGCGAGAGCGTCACGCTCGGCTTTCTCGACAGTTGCCGCCTGGCGCCCGGCGAGGCGCGTGCGCTGGTCAACCGCACCAATGCGCCGGCGTCCATCCTGCTCGCCATGCCGACCTGAGCGTCGCAGAACGGAGAATCTTGGATGGTTTCAACGGGTCTTTACCGGCTGGGCGCGCGTGCGCCACGCGTTCCCGCCAGCGGTCGATTTTACGTCGCGCCCGGTGCCGTGGTGATCGGCGACGTACGGCTCGACGAGGATGTCAGCATCTGGTTCAACGCCGTCTTGCGCGGCGACAACGAGCCGATCATTCTTCGGCGCGGCTGTAACGTGCAGGACGGATGCGTCGTTCACACCGATCCGGGTTATCCCGTGGAAATCGGCGAGGATGCCACCATCGGGCACAATGCCACCATTCACGGATGCCGGATCGGCAAGGGCAGTCTCGTCGGCATGGGGGCAACGATCCTGAACGGCGCGCAGATCGGAGAGAGATGCCTGATCGGTGCCGGCGCCTTGGTGCGGGAGAACATGGTCGTCCCGGATGGCTCGCTGGTCCTCGGGGTGCCCGCCCAGATCGTCCGCACGCTCGACGCGAAAGTGGCCGAGGGCCTGTCGACCGGGGCGCAGCGATACCGTGCGAAGGCGCAGAGCTACCCTGGGGACCTTCAACCGGTATCCGTCGGGCAAGCAACGCCGGGTACAGACGAAGGCAATGACATCATGCGGGAGGAGATGCATGACGCAGAATGAGAACCGACTGGTCAGTGTCGTCGAGCACTGGCTCCCGCGCATGGAGGTGGCCGGGATCCCGTCGGCAACGGCACGCGCCGTCATCGAGCGCGCCGGCGTCTGGCAGAACTGGCTTGCCACCTGGAGCGAGGAGGGCGAGCGTCACGCGGAACTCGGCGCTGCGGCTCTTGCTGCCGGCCGCAACGTGACCGCCGGCGAGGCCTATGCCCGCGCCAGCCTCTTCTATCATTTCGGACAGTTCATGGCTTTCGAGGACCTTGAGGCAAAGGCGAGGGCGGCCGCGCGAAAGGTGGAACTCTACCGTCTCGCAACACCCTTGCTCGATCCGCCGGCTGAGATGATCGCCGTTCCCTTCGAAGATGGAGAACTCCGGGCCATTCTTCGCGTGCCGACCGGAGACGGCAGGCACCCGCTGGCGCTGATCATCCCTGGCTCGGATTCGACCAAGGAGGAATTTCCGGCCTTCGAGCGGCATTTTCATGCCCGCGGCGTTGCGACCCTGTCGCTCGACGGCCCCGGCCAGGGCGAGGGCCGTTCGATGGGCGCCCTGCGTCCGGATATCGGCCCGGCCGTCGAGGCGGCCCTCCGGTCGGTGGCGGCGCATCCGCGCCTGTCGGGCAAGGTTGCGCTCGTCGGCATGGCCTTCGGCGGCTTTCTTGCGCTACGCGCCGCCGCGTCCGTGCCGACGCTTGCCGGTGTCGTCTCCATCAACGGCTTCTTCGATCTCGGCGGTTTCTGGGATGCGCTGCCGCAGGTCTATCGCGACAACATGCGCTTCTCGCTCGGGGGCGCGGACGTTCGCGAACGGGCCGACCGCTTCACCCTGGCGCGCTGCCCGCCGCCGACTATCCCGGCCCTCATCCTTCACGGCGGACGCGACAAGATCTTCCCACCCTCCGAGGCGGTAAAATGCGCGGATATCTGCGCGCGCGGCGCCGAACTGCACGTCTTCGAGGATGGCAACCACGTCTGCAACAACATCCCCTGGCTCTATCGTCCGCTTGTCGCCGACTGGGTGGCGGAGCGCTTGAACCGATAGCGGCCACTTGTCCGGCTCGGCGGCCGTGCCGCCAGATCAGCCCATCGCATTCGCGCGCCGGCCCTACGCCGATGGCCATTCCTCGCAGAGCGCCAACAGGGCCTTCGGCGAAAGTTTATCGAGTGCGAGGTCGGGCAAGAGGTCGTTGTCCGTCACCAGATTGCGGCCCATCGCCGCCGAAAACAGACTGGTCCCGGCCTCGTGCAGCAAGGCAGGCTGCCCGATGATGCGGCCGAGAAGGCTGGTCGGCACGAGGCCGAATGGCACATCCTCGTAGATGTAGCGGCTATCGGCGGTCACCGGGCCAAATCCGCCGCGCCCCTCCCGATGCATCTGCTGGTTCATATCCGAAACGGTCCCCTTTGGCACATGGAAGGAGAGCGAGAAGTGCTCCTGAACCGTGCGCACGGAGAGGCCGAAACTCTCGGCGATCCGCAGGCGTTCGAGATCAAGTGCTTCGATCAATTGTCCAACGGCAGGAGTGACGTTTTCGCCCTGTCCCCATTTTTCCCCCTTCTCCATGCGGGTGAGGTTCAACAGGGCAATGCCGAGGTGGTTCTGCGGATTGAGGTTCGACAGCGCGATCGCGAGAAGCCCGTCACGCTCGACGAAACGATCGCCGAAGAGCGCGGTGCACAGGACCTTGCCTTGGCTGGCTGCCGTTTTCGGCAAGGTCGCGACATCGATCTTCTGGCGCACGGTGTTGACCGCAACGCCCGTGCCGTCGGCTTCCTGACGACCGGTCAGAAGTGTCGTGCCCCAGACGATGATGGGCAGGCTCACGCCCCGCTCAGCCAGCCGGCGCGACAGATAGAGGGCGCCGAAGGAACTGTGCGAACTGATGATGACCGGCTGACCGGACTTCAAGTGCGGCAGGGCCGCGTCGAATACCAGTCGGTGCCCATTGGCGGGCAGAGCGATGACGACGGCGTCCGCCTCTGAAACGGCTTCGGCAGCGCTTTGCGCGATTGCGATTGGCCCGGAAAACTCCACGGCACCGGTCGCAGTGAGTGCCGCCCCTTCCATCAGGCGCCGCGTCCGCACTCCGGATGGCGACCACAGAACCGGCTGATGACCGGCCTTGGCGAGGAATGCCGCCATACCGAACGCGATCGCGCCCGCGCCGAGAATACCAATACGCATGAAACTCCTCCCGATAGTCCGCTTCAGTCACTCTCGAGGACCAGCCCTCACGGGTCCTTTGAGATGGACTTGGTTTGCTGTTGTCCGAGGAGATGCCGCCTGAGCGGATTTTCTACGAACGGCCCCAACAAAGAAAACTTGTCTTTTGTCACTAGCGCATAGAATGCGTTTTATGCACTATGAGTCAATCACAATGCATGGAGCGCATGATAGTCCATGGAAGTTCGCGACCTCGAGGCGTTTCTCGCAGTCATGTCGACAGGCAGCATCACCGGTGCTGCCCGGATGCTCGACCGATCGCAGTCCCAGGTGACGCGCCTCATCCAGGATCTGGAAATTTCGCTCGGCTTCGCTCTGTTTGAACGGAACGGCCCGAAGATTAGTCCGACCGACAAGGGCATTGCCTTTCATGACGATGCGGAGCGTTTCGTCAGCGGCATCGGCCACCTGCGCAACCGCGCCAAGGCGATCGCAGGAAAGGAACCAGAACCAATCGAGATCGCCGCAACGCCGGCCTTTGCAAGCGGCATCATCCCGATCGCGCTTGCGGAATTGCCGGAACACCTGCTGCCGCACACGATCAATCTGCGCAGTATGCCGGCGGAGGCCGCCGTGCAGTCGGTGTTTGCGCGCACCGCGGATTTCTGCGTGACCTCACTCCCGGCCGATCAGCCGGGGCTGGAAGTGCAGGGGTTTTTCGAGGGGCGCTGCGTGGCTGCGCTGGCGCCGCATGATCCGCTGGCCGCAAAGGACGTGATCTCGATCGCCGATCTCGCAGGCCGCACCCTCATAACCATGGCCAATCCATTTCGTCTGCGCCGCCGCATCGATGAGGCACTGGAGGCGGCGAACGTGCGGCCCAATCGCGTCATCGCGACCAATGCCGCAAACAATGCCGTGCAGATGGCGTCGCTCGGTCTCGGCATCGCGATTATCGAGCCGGCCACGGCCTATGGCCTGCCATCGGCACCCGTCGTGGTGCGACCTCTCGATGTCGAAGTTCCGTTCCTCTGGGCGATCCTGTCGGCGGCCTCACGTCCGCTCTCGGCCGGCGTCCAGGAATTGGTCCACCGCATCGCCCGGATCGCCTCGGAGCGCATGCCGGACTTCACCGTCCACGATCCGCGACAGATGGCCCGTATCGCCGAAAGAACCTTCGCCGGCCGCAATGCCGGCGATGGCACGCTGCCGGACAACCGGCAGTGAAATAAAGGGGAGCAAAAGCTCGACATGCCCGAGAACGAAAACTGAGCTCGTAAAATGAGGAGAACCAAATGAAAAACTTGGACGTAACCCGCCGCTCGACCTTGAAACTGCTGGCGACCGGTGCTGGAGTATTGGCCGCACCGTCGATCATCCGCCCCGCCTTTGCCCAGAGCAAGGTCGTCAACATCACGACCTATGACAAATTCGTCCCGCAGTCCTTCATCGACCAGTTCCAGAAGGATACGGGCATCGAGGTCCGCATCCGTCTGACCGACGACCAGGGAAAACAGTACAACCTGCTGACCGCCGAAGGGGCTGCTCCTTCCACGGATATCGTGACCGTTACCGGCCATCGCCTGTCGCAGTTCATGAAGTCGAACCTGCTGGCGTCGCTCGACACCGCGCGACTGAAGAACTGGGGCAAGCTCGCCGCCGCCTATAAGGGCGCGCCGCAGCTCACCGTCGACGGCAAGACCTTCGGCGTCCCCCTGCTTGCGGGCTTCGAGGGGCTCGTGCGCAATACGGAATACGCCAAGGCCTCCGATAGCTGGAGCATCATGTTCGATGACGAGAACAAGAACCTGACGTCCTACATCGTCAGCGACTTCCTCTCCATCGTCATGCGCTACCAGGGCAACGACGGCGACTATGTGACCTACGGCGACAAGCCCGATGTGGCGCAGACCGCAACGAACCAGGCCCGCGATTTTCTCATTCAGCACAAGGACAAGGTGCGCAAATACTACGATGCGGGCTCCGAGCTGCAGCAAATGTTCGTCAACGAGGACATCTACCTGGCACAGGCTTGGTCCGGCCCGGCTGCGAAACTCGTCATGGACGGCCATCCGATTGAAATCTCGGTTCCGAAGGAAGGGACCTTCGGCTTCCTCTATTCGTTCAACGTCGTCAACAACGCGCCGAACGCGGATGCTGCCTACACCTTCCTCGACGCCATCCTGTCGTCACCGGAGATCGGCGCAGCGATGACGCGCCAGTCCGGCTTCTCCTCCGCCTTCGATGGGGTCGACAAGGTGCTTGACGACAAGGAGCGTGCCGCCCTGGCGCTGCCGCCGGAACAGGTCGAACGCATCCAGTTCTTCAGCTCGGTCAACCGCGACATGAAGAACGACATGATCGACAAGGCCACCGCGGAGATCAAGGCGGCCTGACGGCTGCAGCTGGGTGACCGGTCTTCCGGCCGGTCACCCCTCAAAAATGGACTCTTCCAGAGCCGGGAACAAAAGAATGCTGGATACGACAACGCAACCGGGACCCGTCGGTTTGCCGACGGCGCCGCGCTATGCCGGGTGGATCGGCAGGGCGGCGAATTCGGGGCTTTATCGCAACACGATCGGGCTTCTCGTCGATAGCCGGCGCGTGCGTCTTGCCGTGCTTGCAGGCGTGCCGCTTCTGTGGATTGCCATGCTGCACATTGGACCCATCCTGCAGATGGCCAATATCAGCCTTCTCGCCAATTATCCGCCGCAGCCCGACAAAAGCAGCGAATACACGCTCGCGAATTACGGGCTGTTCTTTTCCGATCGGCTCTATTTTTTTCCCTTCGTCCGCAGCCTGGTTTTCGCAGCGGTGGTCACGATCTCGACCCTGGTGATCGTCTATCCCGTTGCCTACTATGTAGCGAAAGTCGTGCAGCCGAAGAACCGGATGCGCGCCCTGTTGCTGCTGCTCATACCTTTTTGGGCCGGTGAGCTGATCCGCACCTTCTCGGTCATCATGCTGCTTGCCAACCGTGGTGCATTGAATGTGCTCCTGAGGGAGTTCGGTTTCATCGACCGGCCGATCCCGATGCTCTACACTTTCTTTTCGCTGAGCTTCGGCGTCATCTACCTGCTTGCGCTCTACATGCTCCTGCCGCTCTATTCGGCGATCGAGAAGATCCCGACGCCGCTGATCCAGGCGGCGGCCGATCTCGGGGCCGGGCCCTTCCAGCGGTTTCGCCGGGTCATCCTGCCACTCTCCAAGGATGGCATCGTCTCCGGTTGCAGCCTCGTCTATCTGACCGCCGTCGGCGTCTTCGCCGCGCCACTGCTGCTTGGCGGTCCCAATTCGGTCATCTTCCCCGAAGTCATCGCGACGCTGTTTCACGGGTCGAACGACAAATGGCCGGAGGGCGCTGCGTTTTCGATGATCATGCTCCTGGTGTCGCTGACGACAGTCGGGCTTTTCATGCGGATCGTCGGTGGCCGCTCGGTCCGGCTGATGTGAGGGCGGGCTGATGCGAACCTATTTCAACGACCTTCCGAAAACCGCGCTCGGCGCCTCCTATTGGATCTTTGCGGTCTATCTTGTCTTGCCGCTGGCGCTGATGACGGCGATGAGCTTCAAGGACGCGAACTTCATCGCATTCCCGATCGGCAACTGGACGCTCTCCTGGTACGGCAAGGTGGTTCAGGACAAGCAGTTCCTCGAAGCCTCGCTCTATTCGATCGGCATAGCACTCGCCACCACGATCTCGGCAACGATCATCGGTGTCTGGATCGCACTGCTCGTGTCGGCGGAAAACATCTGGGGCAAGGCGGTCATCTTCGCACTTGCCTGTCTGCCCGCCGTCGTGCCGGGGCTGATCAACGCGATCTCAATGCGCATCTTCATCCGCGCCGTCGACATTCCGACCGGAACCTTCGCGATCATTCTGGCCCATACGGTTCATGCCGTGCCGTTCGTCGTCATCATGGTTTTGACGCGGCTGCGGTCGATGCCGGCAAATCTGGTGGATGCGGCGCGCGATCTTGGGGCCGATCCCTTCATCGCTTTCCTCCGCGTGACTATCCCCTATCTGATGCCGGCGCTCTTCGGCGGCATGATCTTTTGCGTGCTGACCAGCATCGACGACTTCGTCCGCACCTTCTTCCTCGGCGGCTACCAGCCGACGCTGCCCATGCTGATCTTCGCCAAGGTTCAAGGCGGCATGTCGCCGGAGATCAACGCGATGGCGACCATCGTGCTCGTCGTCACCACCGCCATCGGCCTCTATGCCGAGCATTTCACCCGCCGTTCCAGGAGCTGACGCAAATGCAGCCTGTCGTCCATTTCAAGAACGTCAACAAGTCCTATGGGGCCCTGACCGCCGTCGACGACCTCGATCTGGCAATAAAACCCGGCCAGTTCGTCACGCTGCTCGGTCCATCCGGCTGCGGCAAGTCCACGACGCTGCGTATGCTCGGCGGCTTCGACAATCCGACTTCGGGGGAGATCTACCTCGAAGGCAAACCGATCTCGCACCTGCCGCCGAACAAGCGCAACGTCAATATCGTCTTCCAGGACTACGCGCTCTTCCCGCACCTGACGGTTGGCCGCAACATCGCCTTCGGCCTGGAACTGAAGGGTATGGAGAGCGCCGCGATCCACAAGCGGGTCACCGATCTTCTCTCCCTTGTCTCGCTCCAAGACCATGCCGAGCGGATGCCGGCGCAGCTTTCCGGCGGGCAGCGCCAGCGCGTGGCGCTGATGCGGGCACTGGCACCCGATCCGAACGTGCTCTTGCTCGACGAGCCGCTTTCGGCGCTCGACGCGAAGCTGCGCCAGCAGATGCAGATCGAGCTGAAGTCGATCCAGCAGAAGACCGGCAAGACCTTCATCTTCGTCACCCATGACCAGGAGGAAGCTCTCACCATGTCCGATGTCATCGTGGTGATGAACAAGGGCAGGATCGAGCAGATGGGCGGACCGGACGAGCTCTACGCCCGGCCGCGCAGCCGCTTCGTCGCGGATTTCATTGGTCAGAGCAACTTCCTAGAAGGCACGGTGACCTCGGTTTCCGATGGGGTCGCCGCGATCGAGTGGCGCGGCAATGTCGTGCACGCCGACGTGAACGGGACGTCACCGATCCCCGGCGACCACGCCACGATTGCTCTGCGTCCGGAGGCGGTTTTCTGCCTGTCGCGCAAGCCCGAGGACCGTCCGTCGTTGAAAGGGCGCATCGATCAGCGTGTCTTCAAGGGCGCCCACACGTCGCTGAGCGTCACGCTCGACAATGGCAGCACACTCGTGGCGCAGATCGATCCGGTGGCGCTTTCGCATATCGAAGGGGACGACGTCTGGGTGGGGTGGCGCGACCGCGATGCCGTCTTGCTGGCGAAGTGAAAGGAAGATCGGGTATGACCGACAGTCAAAAGCAGCAACGGCTTGCCACCCTCAATGCGCGGGTAAGGCAGGATCTGAGTTACCTCAACTATCCGCCGGCCAACTGGTCGAAGCCAGTCACCACCGCGGATGGCGAGCCCGTGAGCGATGTCGTCGTCATTGGCGGCGGCATGTGCGGGCTTGTCGCCTGGCATGCTCTGACGCGCGGCGGTATCGCCAATCTGCGCATCGTCGATCGCGCGCCGAAAGGCCAAGAGGGCCCCTGGGTTACCTATGCGCGCATGGAAACGCTGCGCTCACCGAAGATCCTCCTCGGCCCGGCACTTGGGGTTGCCTCCCTCAGCTTCCGCGCCTGGTTCACGGCACTCCACGGCGAGGCGGAATGGGAGGAGCTGTTCCGCATTCCGCGGCCGATGTGGATGGATTACCTGCGCTGGTACCGCGATGTCATGGACATCCCGGTGGAGAATGACACACACGTCACCCGCGTCGTGCCACGTGCCGACGGCCTGCTGGAACTTGAAATCGCCGATGGTGCAAAGCCTGCGCTCGTCACGCGCAAATTGGTGATGGCGACCGGTCGCGATGGGCTGGGCGAACCGACCATCCCTGACTTCGTCAAGGGCATGAAGCGGCATACCTCCTGGGCGCATTCGGCCGACGAAATCGACTTCGACCGGCTGAGGGGCAAACGCGTCGTCGTCATCGGCGTCGGCGCTTCGGCGGTCGATAATGCCGCCGAGGCGCTGGAGCAGGGGGCAGGGGAGGTGCGGCTTCTTGCCCGCCGCAAGGAGATGCCGACGGTCAACAAGCTGATGGGCATCGGCTCCTATGGCGTCACGGCAGGCTTTGCCGAGATCTCGCCCGAATGGCGTTGGCGACTGATGGATTATGCGGCCAAGCAGCAGACGCCGGCGCCACACAACTCGACGCTCCGCGTCAGCCGGCACCCGAACGCTCACTTCCACTTCGACTGCGGAATCCGCTCGATGAGGGAGGAGGACAGAGAAGTCGTCATCACCACCACCAGCGGCCGCATCTTCCGCACGGACTTCGTCATTCTAGGTACTGGCTTCTCCATCGATCCCTTGAGCCGCAGCGAGCTTGCCCCCTATCAGGACCAGATCGCCTGCTGGGAGGATCGGTATACGCCACCGGCAGGGGAGGAGAACCCCGGACTTGGCCGCTTCCCCTGGTTGAACGGAGACTTCTCCTTCACCGAGAAGGAACCGGGAGCGGCCCCCTGGCTGAAGGACATCCACTGCTTCAACTACGGCGCATCCGTCAGTGTCGGCAAAGTCAGCGGCGACATCCCGGCCATCAGCGAGGGCGCCCTGTGGTTGGCGCGCGGGGTTGCCGCTTCGCTCTTCATTCGTGACGTCGACTACCATTGGGAAGCGCTGATCGCCTACGAAAAGCCGGAGCTCGACGGGACCGAATGGGTGGATGCCGACGCGCCGACGCCGGCACAGAAGACGGCCTGAACCTCCCGCTTTTCAGATGACAGGAAAACCAATGACCTCTCCATCGACAAATGACGTGATCGACACCGTGCTCGGGCTTGATCGCTTCCCTGACCTTCAGGCGCTGCGCGAACAACGGGCCAAGTTGAAGCATTTGAGCCAGACGAGCTATCAGGCCGCTCTTCGCCCCGTCGATTCGCGCAATTTCTCCTATGCTCTGAGAGCAGCGCTTGCGGCGCGCATGGCGGCACTCTGGAAGTCGCAGGAGCTTTCCGCGCATTTCCGGACGTTGCTCGAAAGCGAGGAGGGGGGATCCGCCCTTTTGCCGATCGCCGATCCCGGCCACGGAGCCATCGTTGCCGATCCGCGGCTTGACGCGATGCTGGCCCATGTCGACCTGGTGACGCTCTCCCCGAAGGAAGCGACGCGTGCCAATGTCGAAAAGCTTTCCGCAGCAGGTCTCGACGACCGGGACATCGTCACGCTCGCCGGTCTCATCGCCTTCGTCAACTATCAGGTGCTGGTGGTGGCCGGCCTCAAGATGCTGAGGGACAACTGAGATGTCGCAAGCCGTACACGAATTCACCGTCGAGGCGCTCGACTGGAAGCCCTATGTCAAGCCGGTCGATCTCGAGACCGCCACCCCCGAGCAGCTCGACGCGCTGAAGATCACGCCGTCCAACAAGAAGATTTCGGACTATGTGCTGGTTCTCGCCAACGAGCCTGAAACCCTGAAGGAGCGCACGCCGCTTTTCAACGACATCATGTATAGCGAGGGCGGGCTTTCCCGCGGTGGCCGCGAAATCGGCGCGCTTGCCGCATCCTTCGTCAACCACTGCATCTATTGCGCCTCGGTCCATGCGGCGCGCTACATCCAGCTCGAAAAGCGGCCGGAGGTGGTGGACGAAATCTATGGCAGCGGCCTTGACGCGAACCTGCCGGAGTTCGAGCAGGCGCTATTCAATTTCGGCGTCGACCTGACAGCCCATCCCGACAATGTCGGCGCCTACCAGTTCTACCACTTGCGTGAGATCGGCCTCGATGATCTCGAGATCCTCGATCTCATCCATGCGGTCGCGATCTTCGGCTGGGCCAACCGGCTGATGCATACGCTCGGCGAACCACACCGGCTGGATTGAGTGAAACACGCGTCCGACCACCCTGCGGTCACGGTCCGCCCCTTCGACATCGCGCATCGCGACGTGCTTCGCATTGCGTTGCCGATGATGATCGCCTATCTGTCGAGCCCGCTTGTCGGGCTCGTCGCAACCGGCGTCATCGGCCAGTTGCGCGACGAAACCCTGATCGGCGGCGTGGCGCTTTCGACCGTCATCTTCGACGTCATCTTCGTCACCTTCAATTTCCTGCGCGGCGCGACCACCGGTTTTACCGCCCAGGCGCTGGGGGCCGGTGACAGGCGCGAAGAACAGCGCATGCTCGCAAGCGGCCTCATCATCGCGCTCGTGGCGGGGCTGGCGCTGCTTCTGCTCCAAAAGCCGATCGGCGCGCTCGGCCTTGCCGCCATGGGGGCGGAAGGGAAGGTGGCGGAGGCGGCTGCTACCTATTTTGCCTGGCGGGTGTGGTCGGCGCCCTTCGTGCTGTTCAATTTCGTGGTCTTCGGCTGGATCATCGGGCGCGGCGACGCACTCTGGGGCATGATCCTGCAAACCTTGCTCAATGCGCTCAATGCCGGCTTGAGCGTGCACTGGGTCCTCGGCCTCGGCTGGGGCGTTGCGGGTGTTGCGGCCGCCTCTCTCGTAGCCGAAGCCGTCACGGCGGTGGCGGGGCTCTATCTCATCTGGGCAAAGACCGACCGGAACGCGTGGAACCTTCCGGATCTGACGGCCTTTCGCAGGGCCTTTTCGGTCAATGGCGACATGATGATCCGCTCCTTCGCGCTGCTGATTGGGCTTTCCTTCTTCACCCGCCAGAGCGGCATGCTCGGTATCGAAGTTCTTGCCGCCAATACGATCCTTTTGCGCTTCTATTTCTTCGGCGTCGCCTTTCTCGATGGTGTGGCGACCGCAGCGGAGCAGCTCGCGGGTCGAGCGGTCGGCGCACGCTACCGACCGGCATTTGACCGTGCGGTCGGGTTGACGACAGTGTGGGGCTTCGTCTTCGCCGGGCTTGTGGCTCTCGCGCTTCTTGCCGCCGGTGACTGGGTGATCGGCATCACCGCTCCGACAGAGAGTGTGTCCGCGCTTGCACACGGCTACTTGCCCTACGTCGTAGCACTTCCGGTCTTCGGCATCGTCGCTTTTCAGATGGATGGCGTCTACATCGGCGCCACCTGGTCGCGGCAGATGCGAAACCTGATGGTGGCGTCTCTGGTGATCTACTTTGCGGCCTGGGCGATCCTGCAGCCTCTCTTCGGCAATGACGGACTGTGGGTCGCACTGATCCTATTCCAAAGTGCCCGCAGCGTTGCTTTTCGGCTCATGCTACCGCGGTTGGCAGACCGCACGTTTCAGACCCAAACGGTAGCGCCGGGCTGATTGCACAACTCAGTTACGTCGAGTGGACGGGCAGGGCACAAGTCCACCGGTTCGGCTTGCATCTCACGCCCTGCCGGAGACAATATTCTATCTCGCGCCGACCTTCTCCGCGCATGCCTACTGCATAACGACGATTGCCTCGACTTCGAACAGCATCGGGTCGATTGCGAGCTTGGGAACCGGAACCAAGGTCTGTGCCGGCAGCGCCGTGCCGAACATTTCCTTGACGTTCTCGGTCAGCACTCCGAGCTTTGACATATCGTGGTCCACCACGAAAATCGTGARCTTGGCTACCTGATCCGGCCGGGCGCCGAGCGCGTCGAGGGCGGTGCGCAAATTCGCATAGGCCTGTTTGACCTGAACGGAAAAATCCGGTGACAAAGCGCCGGTCCCGTCTTGGCCACCCTGTCCGGAAATGTAGGCTACGCGCGCGCCGGGGGGCGTGACCACGGCGGTGCTATAGCCATTCGGTGTCGGGTCGTAGAGGGTCTTGGGATTGACGATGCTCAGCTTGAGATTGTGCTCATTGGCTGTCGTCGTTGTGGGCACTCCAATGGTCATGATGATTAGGCCTCCGAAAAGCAGATGCTTGGCTGCGTGTGACATGTTCTTCTCGCTCCGAACGCCGTGAGCACCTGTCTCGCGGTCGGCTGGGTTTGTTTGTTTTGGATGAGTCACTGTTGATTGACTCGTACGCTGTACGATTTAGTTGCATCGTACAGCGTACGAGTCAACAGGTGAGGTCGACATCGCCAGTGTTTCCGGCCAAATACGAATGATTGAATGATGGGGAAGACGGATGGCATCCAAGAGTCGCGGCGGACGGACGAAACAGTCACAACGGACGAATGTGAATCGACAATCCGGGCGGGAACCGCGCGGTGACGCATCGCTTTCTCTCGAGCGTATTGTAACCAACGCCATCGATCTGCTTGATGCGGAAGGCGTCGACGGAATGTCGATGCGCCGGCTTGCCGAGCGCTGTGGCTCCGGCGTGATGAGCCTCTATTGGCACATCGACACGAAGGAGGATGTTTTTGACCTCGCGCTTGACTCGGTGCTCGAATATTGCGGGCCTTCGGAAATGGGAGAGCCGCAAGACTGGCGCGCAGACGTCATTCATATGCTCGAAGACTGGCGCGCCAGCATGCTGCGTCATCCTTGGTCGGCATCGCTGTTGCCGCGCCGAGCCCTTGGTCCGAACGTCCTCCATCGCCTGGAACTGCTTGGCAGTGCCTTGTCCAGGGCAGGCGTCGCTGACGCAGATCTGAACGTTGTGATCTGGTCGCTTTGGAACCACGTCCTGGGCGCCACCATCACGCGAGCGAGCTTCGAGTTCACTGATGACGACAAGGCTGCCGCACAGCAGCGCCTGACACAGCTCAGTGAACGCTGCCCGACAATCGAGCGCTCTCGGTTGCTGCTGGACGACGATTGGGATGGCACCTTCAGAAAGGGGCTCGATTTCCTGCTCGATGGCCTGATGCCGAAACAGTGAGACTCCCGTCGATGCAGTGTGCGCGATGGGCTTGTTAGCGGGGACATCGCGATTCAGCGCGCATGCGGACAAGAGGGCAAGTGGTGGTTCCAGATTGAATGCAACGATTGCGAGAAACCTACATGCTTTGACCCTTCATAGCCAACAGGTACTGGCCTCCGACATCCATCGGCGCAAGGTCTCACGCGACACCGTCAGACCATCACGCTCCGCAAGCTTCTCGGCCGCCAGCGTCGGACCAARGTCTGCATAGCGCTCGCGCACGATCGCCATGGCGTAATCGCGCATGCCGTCACAAATTCGATTGTTCGATGGCCGGCCAATCGCCTGGTGTCGGATCGACGCCGCACCGTCGGCGCTGATCCGACCCAACAGACGCCGCACCTGGCGCGTACTTAAGCCCAGCACATGTGCCGCCGACACCAGTGTCATGCGCCCGGCGATAACTTTCGACAAAACCTCGATCCGCTGCAGATCACGCTCACTCATCGCAATCAATCCCATCCGCAATCTCCCAGGTGATCAAACCCGGGGAGAGTGACATTCTTACTTTGCAGGATCAGGACACTTTAACTTTGCGGCTACAGTCCTTTATCGCATAACATACATTATGGAACTATCTCATCTACCGGAAAACATGGATTGCTGCCAGTCCTTGCCCTGCCTTGCCGAGGCGAGATTGAATTGTGAAACGGTTTAAATGGTATCAACGCTGCGCGCCTGCCGGAACAGGCGCGCAGATGTCCGACGGGTTGGGCTTATTCTTCGATATCGACCTTGTCGAATCGATGCGAACCCAAGGGTTCCATCACGTAGTTCTTCACCTTCTTCGACATCGGCAGCACAACGGTAGAATGGGCAATCGGAACCCAAGGCGCCTGATCGCTGATTATCGCCTGTGCTTCTTCGTAGAGTTTGGTCCGCTCGCTCTGATCCGAGCTGCTGCGGGCCTTCTGGAAGATTTCGTCGAGCGGCTTGTAGCACCAGTTGGCATTGTTACTGCCGCCGACGCCGGCGCAGCTGAAGAAGTAGCTGAGCAGATTGTCCGGGTCGCCGTTGTCGCTGGTACCGCCGAGGATGATGGCGCCGTCGCGCGCCTTGTCCCGCGACTTCTTGAGGTATTCGCCCCATTCGTAGGAGACGATTTCGACCTTGATGCCGACCTTGGCGAGATCCGCTTGCATCAGTTCCGCTGCGCGCCGCGCATTCGGCATATACGGACGGCTGACGGGCATCGCCCAGATCTTCATGCTCAGATCCTTGACGCCGGCCTCGTCGAGAAGCTTCTTCGCCGCCGCTACATCGTAGCTGTATCCATCGATGCTGCCGTTGTAGCCCCACATTGTCGGCGGCAGTACGCTCTGCGCCATCTGGCCCATGCCTTGATAGACGGAGTCCACAATTGCCTTGCGGTCGATCGCCATGTTGATGGCGCGGCGCACCTCCAACTTGTCGAACGGCGCGACCAGCGTGTTCATCGCCAGGTAGGAAACGTTCAGACCCGGCTGTTCCAGCACGTTCAGGTCCGGATTTGCCTTCAACCCGGCCACGTCGGCTGGCGCAGGATAGGGCGCGACATGGCACTCACCGGCCTGCAGCTTCTGCATGCGCGTCGTCGCATCGGTGGTGATCGCGAAGATCAGATTGTCGATCTTCGGCGCGCCGTCCCAGTAATCCGCATTGGCCGCAAAGCGGATCGCCGCGTCCTGCTGGTAGTCGACAAAACGGAACGGCCCTGTGCCGACCGGCTTGCGGTCTAGGTCCTCGCGCCGTCCCTCTGCCGCCAGCTTGTCGGCATATTCCTTGGATACGATCGAACCGAAGTTCAGCGCGAGCTTTGACGGCAGCGACGCGTCCGGCTGATTCAGCACGAACTTAACGGTTCTGTCATCGACCCTGGTGATCGCCTTGATGGCCGCCGGCATTTCCATCGCGTTGAACATTTCCCAGTTCGCGCCGGGGAAGTAGCTGTTCCACGGATCGTTCTTGTCCAGCTGCCGGTTGAAGGTGAAGAGCACGTCGTCGGCGTTGAAGTCACGGGTCGGGGTGAAATCATCCGTCGTCTGGAACTTCACGCCTTCCCGCAGCTTCAACGTATATTCGAGATTGTCGGCGGAAATGGTCCAGCTTTCGGCAAGCCCCGGAACGACGTTGGTGGTACCGGGCTCGAACTCAGTGAGGCGGTCATAGACCGTTTCCGCCGAAGCATCCCAGGTGCTGTTGGCTGAATAGAGCGCCGCATCGAACCCTTCCGGCGAACCCTCCGAGCAATAGACGAGCGTCTTCGCCATGGCCGGCGTCAGAGCGACGCCGGAAAGCATGGTTGCTGCAAACAGCGAAACAAGGGTTTTGCGCGTCCGCGCGAATTTCAAAGTCATTGGCGTATCCCCCATAGGAATGAAATGCGAATGCCCGGCGATCGTCTCGCCGATGCAGCTCAGTCGGCCTTGCCGGCAGTCGTGCCGAGACCACGTCCGGGCGTCCAGACCGGATCCGGCGCGGTCCAGAGCACGTCGTTGCGGATCAGCTTCACCAGTTCGCGCGCCTGCAGGTCGAGGAAGCGCTCGCCCTTTTCGGCGGTCGCGCTGCGCGGATCGCCCCAGGTGCCGGTGATCGGCGCACGCTCGGCGAAGGAATAGAAGCGCGATACATCCGTCGGCACATCGACGGGATGCTGCTGATTGCCGAAGGCCTGGCCGAACATTTCGGTTTTCACAGCGTCCGGGACGATCGCCAGCATGACCGATGCCTCGCCCTCGCAGGCATGGTGCGCACCGGTATCGACCTCGAAGATCTTCCCAGCCTCTTCCTGCGCCAGCATCCACGGCGTGGTGGCGACGATCGGCATGGAGAACTCAACCGCCAGCTCGCGCACGGCAACTGCAAGCGGATCCATATTGCCGCCGTGACCGTTGACGATGAACAGCCGCGAGAACCCGAGCGTCTTCAGCGAACGGACGATGCAGCGGATGACGCGGCTCAGCGTATCGTAGTCGAGCGTGATGGTGCCGCCGAAAGGCAGGTGGTGCTCGCTCATGCCGAGCCACTGGCCGGGCAGAACGGCGACCGGGATATCATCGGCAACCAGACGGGCGGCGCGAATGGCCGCTGCCGATGCGCTGGCGGTGTCGGTGATGACCGGCAAGTGCGGCCCGTGCTGTTCCAGCGAACCGATCGGCAGAATGGCGAGCGCCCCCGGCTTTCCGGCGATTTCACGCAGGCTGGGTGCGGTCATGCGCGCCCATTCGACTTCCTTCTTCATGTTAGGCCTCTTTCAACAGATCAAACTAATTTCGGGTCGCAGCTACATGGACCGGCCATAAGCGGGGACAGCGTCCGCCGTCTTTCGGAACGTTACGGAAGTAGCCGACAGATGGCGCCGATCGGCTTTGGTTCAGGTCAATCTCGTCTCCGGCAGCGGTAGGTCACGCTTCGTTCAAGCGCAGCGGTGCGATCCACTCCAAATTTGCACAGTCGGTAATATCAATCAAATTATTTTTCCGATACGAAAATTATCTTTCTTAAAATAACGGATCGACGCATCAAATGATACAGAACGCTCCATCGTCCGCCCATGCGAGCGGACAGCGGAGCGCACCTGTTACCCTTTTCGCGCATCAACCTTGCGCCAGATGACACCTTGCCTGCCGGCTGCCCTTGCCGAACCGCTGAAGAACCTGCGGCGCTTCGCAACCGGCGGCGGCCTTGCCGCACCGCTCCTTGTAGAAGCAACCGGCCGGCAGTCTCCGGTTGTTCGGCAACTCGCCCGACCGCACCTCCGCGATCGCCGGCAGGGGCGTTGCGAAACTCGGGGCCGCTGCCAGAAGCGTTTGGGTGTATGGGTGACGTGGGTTGCTCAGCACCTCTTCGGCCGAGCCTGATTCAACAATCTGGCCGAGATACATCACCGCGACATCATCGCAGAAATGGCGCACCAGGGCGACGTCGTGCGAGATCAACAGGTAGGTGAGCCCCCGCTCCCGCTGCAGTTTCAAAAGCAGGTTGATGATCTGCGCCTGCACCGACACGTCGAGCGCCGATGTCGGTTCGTCCAGAACCATGAGATCAGGGTCCGTGCTGATCGCGCGGGCGATGGCGATGCGCTGGCGCTGGCCACCAGAAAACTCGTGCGGCAAGCGATCGAGATGTTCCGGCCTGAGGCCGACCGCGGTGGCGAGTTGCTCCGCCTTCGCATGAAGTTCGGCGTTGCTGTGCCCGCCGCGAATGTGCAGCGGTTCGCTGATGAGCCGCCAGACCGGCAGGCGCCGATCGAGCGAGGATTGTGGATCCTGGAACACGATCTGCATCTTCTGTCGTAGTTCGCGCTTCTGCTTGCCCTGCGCCGCCTGAAAATCCTGACCGTCGATCGCCACCCTACCCTGCTCGTAAGGCGCGAGGCCGATGATCGCCTGGGCGAGCGTGCTCTTGCCGCAACCGGATTCGCCGACGATGCCAAGGCTTCTGCCTGCCCGTACCCCAAGGGTGACACCGTTGACGGCGTGTACATGCGAGGTTGGGCGGCCGAGCCAGTTGCGGGACGCCGGGAAGCGGACATGAAGATCGGAAACCTCCAGAACTGGCCGCGCCATCGTAAGAATGCCTTCCGTCATTGCCGGCCCCCCTGCCCTGATGTTGCTGACGCGACGCTGCGCCTCCAGCATRCCACCTGCTGGTTATCGGCCCCGGCCAACTGCGGAGATTGAGATCGACAGAGATCAACCGCCTCCTTGCAGCGCGGCTGGAAATAGCAACCGGCCGGCGGATGCAGCAGGTTCGGAACCGCACCGGGGATCGCTTCGAGCTCCTGTTTCGGCGCTACCCGCTCCGGCAGACATCGCAACAGCGCCTGGGTATAGGGATGTTGCGGCGCCTCGAGCACGGTCCGCGTCGCGCCATGCTCGACGATCCGCCCGGCGTACATCACATAGAGCCGGTCACAGAGCTGCGACACGACGGCGACGTTGTGCGAGATGAAGATGACCGAGGTCCCGGTACGGCGCGCGCGGTTCTGGATCAGCCGCAGGATCACGGCCTGGACGGTAACGTCGAGTGCGGTCGTCGGCTCATCGGCGATGATGAGGCCGGGATTGCAGGAGAAGGCCATGGCGATCAGCACGCGTTGCCGCATGCCGCCAGAGAGTTCGAAGGGGTAGAGCTTCATGACCCGCTCGGGCTCGCCGATCAGCATGTCGGCAAGAATATCCCGCGCAATGCGCTTGGCGTCGGCCAAGCTTGTCTCTTCGTGACGCATGATCACGTCAGTCAGTTGCTGGCCAATGCGGATCGTCGGGTTCAGCGCGTTCATTGGTTCCTGGAAGATGGTCGAGACCACCTTGCCGCGCACGTCCTGGAGCTGACTGTCATCCATGGTAAGCGTGCTGTGGCCAAAAAGCCTGACGGAACCGCCGGTGATCCTGTAGCGCCCTTTGGGCAGCAGCCCTGTTGCCGCCATGGTCGTGACCGACTTGCCGCAGCCGGACTCGCCGACGATCCCGACGATCTCCGCTTTTCCGACGCTGATCGACACATTGTCGAGCGCCTTGATCGCGCCGCTGAAGGTTGGAAACTCCAGCGACAGATTGTGAATGGCCAACGCCTGGCCGCGTCCTTCTGCTGTGCCAGTCATTTATCTGCCCCTCAAGCGCGGGTCGAGCATGTCGCGGATGCCGTCGCCGACGAGATTGCACCCCATGGCCGTGATCAGAATGGCGAGACCCGGGAAGGTCGCGTACCACCATTGGTCGAGCATGTAGCTACGGCCGCTGCTGACCAGAGCGCCCCATTCGGCGGTCGGCGGCTGGGCACCGAGGCCGATGAAGCTGAGCGCGGCTGCGATCAGCACGACACCGCCGAGATCGAGCGTCGCCTGGACGATGATCGGCGACATCGCATTCGGCAGGATATGCCAGCGGAGAATGTAGAACGGCGAGGCGCCGAAGGTGCGCGCCGCCTTCACGAAGACCTGCTCGCGAAGCGACAGCGTTTGACCGCGCGCCAGGCGCACATAGGCCGGAATGCGCACGATCGCGACGGCCAGCATGGAATTGAACAGGCTGGGTCCGAGGGCTGCCGCCAGCGCCATGGCCAGCACCAGCGCCGGCAAGGCAAGAACGACGTCCATCAGCCGCATGATGGCGGTATCGACCCGTCCGCCGACGACGCCGGAAAAACAACCGATCAGCACCCCGACCGACATCGAAATCAGCACGATCATGAAGGCGGCACCACAGGACGCCCTCGCCCCGTAGATCACGCGCGAGAACAGGTCGCGGCCGACTTCGTCCGTGCCGAACCAATGGGCAGCACTCGGCGGTAACAGGCGCGCCGTCAGCGACACCTTGTCCGGATTGTACGGCGCGATCACCGGCGCGGCGATGATCATCACGAGCACGAGCAGAATGATGGCAGCGCCAACCAGGGTCAGTGGGCTGCGGCGGCTGAGGTACCAAAGATAACGCAGGCGTTCGGAGAGGGATTTGGTCCTGCGCATGGCGGCACTCGCGGCAGCAGGTTCAGTCGGCATGACGGCGGACATGATCAGACCTCCCTGATTTGCGGGTCGGCGAGCATGTAGGCAAGATCGACCAGGAGGTTGATCAGCACATAGCCGATGGATGCGACGATCGTGAAACCCATGATGGCGGGAAAATCGAGCGTCTGAATGGACGTGACGACGTAGGTGCCCATGCCTGGCCAGGCGAAAATCGTCTCGGTCAACACGGCGCCATAAAGCAGATCACCAAGCGCCAGCCCGAGCAGGGTGATCGAAGGGATCAGCGCGTTTCTAAGCGCATAGTTGAAGATGATCACGCCCTTGCGCAGGCCGCTGGCGCGCGCGGTGCGAATGTAGTCTTCCTGCAGCACATCCAGCATCGAGGCGCGGATCTGGCGCGTGATCACGCCCATATTGGCGAAGGCCAGCACGAAGCCGGGCAGGATGATGTGGTAAAGGGCGCTGCGAAAGGCATCGAAGCGCCCCTGCAGCAGTGAGTCGATCAACAGGAAGCCGGTGATGCGTTCGGGTGCGACGACGCCCATGGCCAGTCGCCCACTGCCCGGAAGTATCTGGAACTTGGCGTAGAAGAAATAGATCAGGATCAGGCCGAACCAGAATACCGGCATCGAGATGCCGCAAACCGACACCGTCCGCGCGATCTGGTCGATCGGGCCGTCCTTGTAGACGGCCGACAGCACACCGAGCGGCACGCCCAGACAGATCGCGATGAAGAGCGCGACCGTCCCGAGCTCCAGCGTCGCCGGCAGGAAGGTGCGGATATCGGCGGCAACCGGGCGATTGGTCCGAAGCGACGTGCCGAGATCGCCCTGCAGCAGATTGCCGATATAGATGGTGAACTGTTCGACGACCGGGCGATCAAGCCCCAGATTGCGCCTGACGTTTTCAAGCGTTTCGGCGCTCGCCCGGTCCCCCGCGATCATGCGCGCCGGATCTCCCGGTATGAGATGAGAGATGGTGAAAGTGATGATGGCGACGCCCAACACCACGAAAAGCAAAAGCACCAGACGCGGGATGATGATGCGGGTGATTGTCATGGACGTCAGCCCTTCCGCAGGAGAACCCTGACCTTGCTTGGGAAACCATGAAACCCTGCCGCCACGGCCCTAGGAGCCGGCGGCAGGCGTTCCGTGGAATGAGGCCTGTTAAGGCGACGGGATCGGCGAGATCCTGTTCTCTCATTCCGTTTTCGACATCGTTCCGAAGTTGTAGACTTGGATCAGCATGGGGTTGTAGACATAACCCTTCACCGCGGCGCGGCGGGCGAAGATGTCGTTCTTCTCCATGATGTAGAGATAGGGTGCGTCCTCCGTCGAAAGCTTCTGCGCTTCGATGTAGAGCGCCTTGCGCTTCTCCTCGTCGACAATGGATCCGGCCTCTTTCACAAGAGCGGTCACCTTGGTGTTGCCGTAAAATGAACGGTTGCCCGGTCCGCCCATTTTGTCGGCGTCGAACCAATAGTTCATGAACATGTAGGGATCGGCGAAATCGGGCGTCCAGGCACCGGGTGCCATGTCGAACTTGCCGTTGGCCACCAGTTCGCGTTTCGTCGTGTCGGCGACCGCCTGCAGATCGAGCTTGATGCCGATTTCCGCCAGCGAAGCCTGCAGCGCAAGGCCGACCGGTTCCCAGGCAGGATCGGCCTGCGAGAAGGTGTAGGTCAGGTGGATGCCGCTCTTGCCGGATTCGGCAAGCAGTGCCTTGGCCTTCTCGATGTCGTAGCTGTACTGGAAGCCTTGCGGATCGTGGCCCCACATGCCGCTCGGCACGGCGCCGCGCATCTGCTTGGCCTGGCCGAGCATGATGCCGTCGATGATGCCCTGATAGTCGACCGCATAGGAAATCGCCTGGCGCACCTTCGGATCGTCGAGCGGCGGCTGTCGGTTGTTCATGTAGATGTAGTTCACATACATGCTGGGATTGCTCTCGACCACTACAGAGGCGTCCTTTTGCAGCGCCTCGGCCTGATCGAGCGGGATCTGCTCGATGATGTCGGCATCGCCGTTGGTCAGCTGAAGGCGGCGGGCCGACACGTCGCCGACGATGCGGATGACGACCTGCTTCAGCGCCGGCTGGCTGCCCGCATAATGCTCGTTGCGGTCGAGAACGATGCTCTGGTTTCGCTCCCAGGAGGTGATGCGGTAGGGGCCGCTGCCAGCCGAGTGCTCGGCAAGCCAGGCCTTCGCCATGTCGCCGTCCTTCTCGTGCTCCATTACCTTGGGATTGACGATCGCAGCGCCGGAGACGGCCAGCGTCGAAATGAAGGGCGCGAACGGCGCCGTCAGGTGAAAGCGCACGGTCTGCGGGTCGACGACCTCGACCTCTTTCAGTACCGGAAACGCGTCGGATGGCCCTGCCTTCAGCTTCATCAACCGGTCGAAGCTGAACTTGACGGCGGCAGCGTCGACCGGCGAGCCGTCATCGAACTTGTGGCCGCTGGCGAGCTTGAAGGTCCAGACGAGACCGGCATTGTCGGCAGTCCAGCTTTCGGCGAGCTCCGGTCCGACTTCCGTCGAGGCTCCCTTGTAGGCGACGAGCCGCTCATAGGCAGCGTAGATCAGCGTGTAGCCGCTGTTGCTGATCTCTATGCCCGGATCGGCGGTCGGCGGATCTTCCGCGCGCGCCAGCACCAGCACGTCCTGCGCAGCGATCGCGCCGGAAAGCGGCGTCGATGCCAAAAGCAAGGCAACGCCAATCGATTTCCACTTGGAACCGTTCATCTCGTAGTCCTCCCCAGAACTGCGGCTTGCGATGCCCTCCCGGCATCCACCGCAGCGCTAGAGTAGGAAACGATTTTCCTAAGTGCAATATTTTTTCTTATCGTATTTGTTTTTTAGTTTAGGTCAGCTTTTGAGCTTGATCGTCTGCGCGTTTGCCAGGGTGGAGACCAATTCGGTTTCCGGGGTCGAGCAGACACACAGGATTTGCGCAGGCTCCTCGCTGACGCTGAGATAGGCGTGCCCGGTCATGGCATCGAAGTAGCAGGAATCGCCCTTCTTGAGCCGCAAGGGCGCATAGATCTCGGTGTGGAGTTCCAGTTCCCCTTCGAGTACGTAGAAGAACTCCTCGCCTTTGTGCCGGATAAGCGGCCCGAACTCCTCGAGCGTGCGGRCTCGTGCCACAGCCACGATCGGAACCATCGACTTCTTCGAAATCTCCGTACAAACATAGAGATAGTCGTAGTTCTGCGTGACGATCGCCCGCCCCTCGCCAGATCTGTTGTACGTGCGACGCCCGAGCATGTTTGGGGCGTCTTCGGAGCCGGCCATGGTCCCGAAAAGTTCGACGATGTCGACCTTCAGCCCTTGCGCCAGCTGGATCAGCCGATCGTAGGTGAGTTGCATCTGGTTGTTCTCGACCTTGGAAAGGGTCGAGACCGCAAGGCCCGTCAAGGAACTCACCTCTGCCAACGTCCAGCGATTGCGGTTGCGAATATCCTTGAGGATATCGCCGAGGCTGGATTTCGCGTCGGTCATCGTTGGCGTCTCCGCTTGCCTGCAGCCATCGGGATTGCCGGCCGGGCCATGCGCCCGGAAAACGGCAGAATCCAATCGGTATTATAGGAAAACCATTTCCTATAATACGTGGCCGAGATCAACATTGCCTCGAAGGCAATCGGTGCCGGCGGCAACGCAGCCCGCGTCGTCCGTCGGATGGAATCCGCCTTTGCCTACGCTTCGAACGGGTTGGCGACCCTGGGCCAATAGGGACGCTTCAGCTTGGTGAAGGCCAGATCCTCGAAAGTCGGCTGCAAGGCGCCCGGTGCACTGACGTAGAGAATGTCGCGCGCGATGGGTTCGAAACCGGCACGGAAGTGGTTGCTGGATTTCACCACGACGATTTTCTTCTGCGCCGGGTCCAGGCCCAGGGCGGTCATGCATTCCGGGTGAAAGGTCTGCGTGCGTACGGTGTTGAGCACGATGTCGATGCTGCCGGCCGAGACCCAAACGGCATCGCCGATGCCGAGCGGTGTCGGCCCGAAACGCTGGGTGACGCCCAAAGCGACGCGTCTGACCGTCACCGTGAGATCGAGCGGGTCGCCGGAAGCAGGCCCGACCTTGCCGCCGATTCGCAACGCCAGAGTCGCCCCCTCTCCCGCTTCGCGGCACATGCGCACCGCAATCGGATCCCAGTAGAGGCAGGAGGCAACGTCCCCGATGCCGCGCTCGATGATGCGGCGCAGGATGAAGGTCGAGTCCCCCGGCGCCCCACCGCCTGCATTGTCGGATACGTCGGCCAGAACGATCGGAGCGCTTTTCGCGGCGATGGCCCGATCCAGCGCCGCGTCGATGCCGAGATAGTCTCCGCGCATGTCTTCGCGTGCGTCGAATATCTCCCGGCCGAAGGACCGGGCGGTGCGCGCAGCCTTTTCTGGGTCATTGTCGGTCACGACCAGCATCTTGGCGCCGACATCTTCGACGTCACCCCAGGGGAAGCCGTGGCCGAATGAGACTGACAGCACGCCGTCCTGTCCCTCCATGGCTTTCATGCGGTCGACGATGCCGCGCAAGGGCGCGCGATGCGGATGGAAAGTGTTGATCATGCGGCAATCATGGATACCCATGGTCGGCCGCACTTCGCCCGCGAGCGTGCGCTCCATCAACCGAAACAGCTGGCCGGCAACCTCCTCGATGTCGGTATGCGGATATTCCTTGTAGGTGGCGATCATGGTTGCATTGGTGAGCATGCGGTCGGTGATGTGGCAATGGAGGTCAAGTTCGACGGCAATCGGCACATCCAGACCGACCGCGCCGCGCACATGCTCAATCAGATCCCCTTCGACATCGTCGTAGCCGTCGGCGACGCAGGCCCCGTGGAGAGCGAGCATGACGGCGTCGACTGGAAGCGCTGCCCTGAGATCATCGAGGATGGTGGCGCGGAAACTCTCATAAACTGCCCGGGTTGTCCTGCCGCCGGGTTCGGCCACGGCGCACAGGCTCTCCACCACGTCCCAGGCCTTTTCCTGCGCGGCATTGCGCCAGACGGACATCTGCGAGGAGCAGCAGTTGAGCGGCTTGCTGGTGGCGTCGCCATAGGCGATGAGGTTTTCCCTGAAGGCTTCGAGGCCTGTCTGCATCGGCGAAAAGGTATTGGTTTCGGTATCCAGTCCTGCGATGAAAAGTTTCATTTTCGCCTCTTGCCCCTCAAGAAAGATATTTTCTAATCATAAAACTATGTTTATCGTCGGAAAGTCAAATGCATTATCCGCGCCATCGCGCGGCTGGCCGGGGAGGCAGGAATGCGCATCTATATTTCCGCTGACATCGAGGGGATCGTCGGAGTGGTGAGCCGAGACCAGCTGATGCCTGAAGGTTTCGAGTACGAGAACGCCCGGCGCTGGATGACGGACACCGTGGTCCACGCCTGCGAGGCCGCGCATGAGGAAGGCGTAGAGGAAGTCATCCTCAGCGATTCTCACGGAAATGGCGAGAGTATCCTGATCGACTACCTGCCCGACTATGTGCAGGTCGTGCGCAGCTGGCCGCGCCCGCTGATGATGATGCAGGGCGTCGAGCTCGGGTCCTTCGTCGGCGCCATGCTTCTCGGCTATCACGCGGGCGCAAGCCATGTGGGCGGCGTGCTGTCGCACACCATCGGCGGCACGGCCTTTGCCGAGCTGCGGATCAACGGCGTCGTCATGCCGGAGGCCGGCATCAATGCCGCCATTGCCGGGCACTTCGACGTGCCGGTGCTACTGGCTTCCGGCGACAATGTGGCTCTGGAGGAGATCAGGGAGCGCATCGGCGACATCGTGACCGTGCCGGTTAAGCAGGTCTACAGCACGCAGTCGGCGATTACGCTGACGCCGGCCGTCGCGCACCGCCGGATCCGCGAAGGCGTCAAGGCGGCGCTGGCGAAAGCCGGCTCGGCCAAACCGTTCAAACTGGAAAATCCGGTCCTGGAGATTGTGTTTCGAAATCGCTTGCCGGCCGAGTACCTCTCCTATCTCAAGGGCGTCGAGCGCACCGATGGCTATACAGTCCGGTACCAGGGTGACGACATGGTCGATGTCTCGCGCTTCATCCAATTCGTGGTCGGCTACAACTCGCGCCTGACTTTCTGACAAGCCTTTTTTCGGAAATAAGAAATGACTACCTCCATCGTCCTTGGCGCCGGCATGGTCGGCGTCTCAACCGCGCTCGCATTGCAAGAGAGCGGGCACCAAGTGGTGCTGCTGGACCGCAACGCGCCGGGTCGCGAAACCAGCTACGGCAACGCCGGTATCATCCAGACCGAGGCCGTCGAGCCCTATGCCTTCCCCCGCTCGGTGAGCGAGATCGCCAGGGTCGCACTAAAGCGCGGCAACGATGTCGACTGGAGGCTGCGTGACTTGCCGCGGCTGGCGGGGCCTCTTTGGCGGTACTTCGCCCAATCTGCACCGGCGCCTTATGCTAGGACCATCGCGGCCTATTCGCGGCTGGCGCTGCGTGCGAGCGATGATCATGCGCACTTCATCGGGCCGGCCGCGGCCGACGACTTGATCGTGCGAACGGGGTGGCGCGCTGTCTATCGCTCGCCCGCCAGTTTCCAGGCGGCTGCCATCGAGGCGGAACGGCTGAAGCGCGTCTACGACGTGCCGTCGGATGTGCTCAGTCCAGACGATCTTGCCGCGAGTGAACCCGCGTTGCAGCGCCGGCTTGCCGGTGCCGTCCATTGGACATCGCCCTGGACCTGTCGTGACCCGGGCGAATTGGTCGCCCGCTATGCCGCTCTCTTCGTGGCGCGCGGCGGTAAACTAGCTCGCGGCGATGCATTGACCTTGCAGCAGAATGGCGCCGGGTGGCGGGTTTTGTCCGAGGACGGCACTGTCAGCGCCGAAAATGCGGTTGTCGCCTTGGGGCCATGGTCGCCAATGCTCGCCAAGACATTCGGCTATCGCATACCCATGGTGTTCAAGCGCGGTTATCACCGGCACTTTACCGGCCCGAGCGGGCCGCGCATCTCGATGCTGGATGTCGATAGTGCCACGCTGGTTGCACCGATGAATGCGGGGTGGCGGGTTTTGACCGGTGCACACATGGCGCCGCCGGGAACAGCGCCGACATCGCGACAGATATTGAACGCTTCCAAAGCTGCCCGCGAGCTTTTTGCCCTGCATGAACCCATCGAGGCAACGCCGTGGTCGGGTACCCGCCCCTGCATGCCTGACATGCTGCCTGTCGTCGGCCCGACCCGCCACAAAGGCCTGTGGTTTCATTTCGGCCACGGCCATCAGGGCTTCACATTGGGCCCGACGACCGCCTTCCTGCTGGCGGAGCAGATCGAGGGAAGGCGCGACAACCCGCTCGCCCTCCCCCTGATGCCGTCCGTACGCGGCTTGGCGTAGGACTGACCGGCCGCCTGGCGACAGAAAGGCTGCAACCGGAAGGCATTGTGACAAAGAGCACCCTTGTAAGCGAGACTTTCGACGTCACGCTCGCCGAAGCGGCGCGGCCTATCGGCAAGCGCCGCGCTTGCAATGCGCGCCGAAATGTCACCCGTTCGCGCTTCAACGACCAGCTTGCCTCCGTTGTCCCCGGGACAGCCATCGTGCGCATACGTCCCGGCAGGTGCCAATTCTCTATGGCCCCTGGGGCTTCCGAATCCCCTCGCCTGCCCTCCGGGCCGGCGACAATTCCACTTAATCACTGCGTCCCTCGCGATCGCTGATTTCCAATCACTGCGCGCGTTGAGCGCGAATATGCACAGCCGCAAATATTCTCAGAGAGCCAGCTTGACTCCCTCAAAGCGTGCTTCTATCAAGTTGTAGGCCTAACCCTACAATTGGATGCCATGCACCACTCTCAATCAACTTCAACGTCCGCGTTGCCACTCGCAGACCTGCCCGGTCCAGACGTCGCTATCCGTCGCCTGCGTCACCCGGGCCGGTGGGTCAGCGGCGGCCTCGTCATCCTGCTGCTTGCCGTAATCGGCCGCGCCTTTGCCGTCGGGCAAATCCAGTGGACCGTGGTCGGTCAGTTTCTGACGGCGGGCGTCATCGTTACCGGCTTCGGCTGGACGCTGCTGATTTCGGCCTGTGCGCTGGTACTTGGCGTCTTCCTTGGCTTCGCATTCGGCATCATGCGTCTGTCGGAAAACCCGATCCTGCGCTTTGCCGCCTGGCTCTACGTCTGGGTGTTCCGCGGCACGCYGGTGCTCTTGCAGCTGCTGATCTGGTTCAACATCGCGCTGGTCTTCCCGCGCCTCTACATCCCCGGGCTCATCGATGCCCGTATGGTCGATGTGGTGACGCCCTTTGTCGCGGCAGTGCTCGGATTAGGAGTCAATGAAGGGTCCTATCTGACGGAGGTGGTGCGCGGTGGTATCGGCTCGGTCGACAAGGGCCAGAAGGAAGCGGCTCACACGCTTGGCATGATGCCCGGGCAGACGATGCGCCGCATCATCTTGCCGCAGACTTTGCGGCTGATCCTGCCCGTGCTCGGCAACAGCGCGATCGGCATGCTGAAATTCTCGTCGCTCGCCGCCACCATCGCCATGGGCGAGATGCTGAACGCGGCGCAACGCATCTACTTCATCAACGGTGCCGTCATCGAACTTCTGTTCGTCTGCGCCGTCTGGTACCTGGCCGGAACCACGGTTCTTTCCATCGGTCAGTACTATCTCGAACGCCATTTCGGGCGCGATGCAGCGCCCGCAACCGGACAACGCCGCTGGTTCAAAGGATGGGCCCGTCGTCCCGTCGCCCCGAGGGAAGCATGAGTCTCGCAGTTAAGGCGGTCGGTATCCGCAAGAGTTTTGGCAGCCACGAAGTCCTGAAGGGTCTCGATCTGGAAGTCGCCTATGGCGAGGTGCTCTGCATTCTCGGGCCGTCGGGCAGCGGCAAGAGCACCTTTCTGCGTTGCATCAACCATCTGGAGACGCCGAATGGCGGCTATGTCTGGGTCGACGGTGCGATCATGGGCTACGAGCTCTGCCGCGGCGCGCTTCAGGAACTGCCGGTCAAGCGGCTCCGGGCGCAGCAGAGCCAACTCGGCATGGTGTTCCAGCATTTCAATCTGTTCGCGCACCGCACCGTGCTCGGCAATGTCATCGAAGGGCCAATGGTGGTGCGCGGCTTGAGCCGCGCTGAAGCCGAAGCCCGCGCCATGGGCCTGCTGGAGCAAGTCGGCATGGCCGCGAAAGCATCGAGCTATCCGTCGCAGCTTTCAGGCGGCCAGAAACAGCGCGTGGCGATCGCCCGGGCGCTGGCCATGGAGCCGCGCGTGATGCTCTTCGACGAGCCGACCAGTGCGCTCGATCCGGAACTTGTCGGCGAGGTGCTGGAAGTCATGCGCAACTTGGCGCGCGGCGGAACGACCATGATCGTCGTCACCCACGAGATCGGCTTTGCCCGGGAAGTCGCCGACCGCGTGGTCGTGATGATCGACGGCGAAATTCGCGAGATGGGCGCCCCCACACAGGTTCTCAGCAGCCCCGGCGACCCGCGCGTGCGCAGTTTCCTCAGCCGTGTGCTGGCCTGACGACAAGAGTTCAAAAAGAGGGAGAACGGAAATGAAACAACTGCTGCCAATGGTTCTGGGGCTAACCTCAGCAACATTTATCAGCCTGGCTGCCGGCGGCCTGGCTCATGCTAAGGACGAAAAGCTGGCGGCCGCTCTGCCGGAAGCGGTGCGGGCGGCTGGAAAGCTGAACGTCACGATCAGCCTTGCCTATCCGCCGATGGAGTATAGCGACGCGGGATCGACCGAACTGAAAGGCTTCGATATCGATCTCGCCAAGGCGATCGCCGAACGTCTGGGGCTGACGGCAGAGTTCCAGAACGTCGAGTTCCCGCAATTGATCCCACAGGTCGTCACCGGTCGGTCGGACCTGATCATGACCGCGTTCTCCGACAAGGTGGAGCGCCAGACCCAGCTCGACTTCATCGACTATTTCAAGACCGGCAACGTGTTCTATTCTACCGCAGACCAGCAAGACGAGATCAAGAACGAAGCTGATCTCTGCGGCAAGACGGTGGCTGTCGCGACGGGCACGAGCTGGGTGACCTGGGCGGAAGACGTCGGCAAGGCCAACTGCGCGCCCGACAAGCTGATCACCGTCATCCAGATCCCAACCCAGGCCGAACACATCATGCAGATCCGTCAGGGCCGTGCCCAGGCTTCGGTCATTGGCCTTGAGGGTCTGCTCGACCTGATGAAGCAGGAGCCGGACAAGTTCTACCAGATCGGCGAAATGGGTGACGTCAACCACTACGGCATCGCCTTCGCCAAGGCGAATGGTGAACTGCGCGATGCAGTCAAGGGCGCTCTCGATGCGATGAAGGCCGACGGCACTTATGCACAGATCCTGGACCGCTACGGCTTGAAACAAGCTGCCGTCGAAGAGTTCAAGATCAACGGAGCCACCAAGTAGTCAACCTCGGCCGGAGCCTCACTTGACCCACCCTTCCACGCCAGACGCCTCCACCGCAAACGGTGAAAACCCGGATGACAGACTGTCCCGGCTGCGTCTCGACTCCTATTCGAGCGAACAGCTCTACCGGCAGCTCTATCGGGCGTTGCGCGCCGCGATCCTGAGCGGTGATTTCTCCGAAGGCGAAGCCATTCCTTCGGAGAACCAGATGCGCGACCAGTTCGGAATTGCCCGGACCACGGTCCGCAACGCGATGGCGCTTCTGGTGTCGGAAGGGTTGGTCCAGCAGGTTCGCGGTCGCGGCACGATCGTGTCACACCGTCCGATCAGCCACAACATCTGGAACTTCGGGAGCTTTACGGAACTTGCCCGTCGCCAGGGCCAACGTCCGGTGACGCGGGTGCTGGAACATCGCGTGGAGAATGGCGAGCTCCTGCTGGTGCGCGCCCGCGGGCTTGCCAATGGCGACATTGTGAGCTGGCTGAACGTCGACACGTCACAGCTCGATCTCGCCCTCTATCCGGGTATCGACCGCTACGATTTCGCGACGCAATCGCTATACGAGGTTTTGCGTCGCGACTATGACCGCCACCCCTTGCGTTCGGAACTGCTGCTCAGCGTCGTGCCGCCTTCCGATCGCTTGAGGGAGGTCTTTGCCCCGGCACCTGGCGTGCCGGGCTACCTTTGCGCCAGCGGGGACGTGCTCGATGCCGACGACCGATTGGTCGAGCGCACGTCGATCGTCTACTCGCCGGCCGTCCAGATGAAATTCGCAACGCGCTGGGGGCGCGAGACCGCGCCGACGAGCGCGATGCAGGAGAACAAGACATGAGCCGCTTCGGCGACACCTTCACCACCCCTAAGCCGATCTTCGGCATGCTGCACCTTGCCGGTGACGACCCCGCCGCCAAACTTGCTCAGGCCGAGGAAGAGGCTCGCATCATGGCCGGCGAAGGCGTGGACGGGGTTGTGGTCGAGAACTACTTTGGCGGGGCCGAAGACGTCGAGCGGGTGCTGGACAGGCTGTTCGGGTTCGACCTCGGCACGCGTATCGGCGTCAACGTGCTGCGCGACGATGCGCGCGCATTTGCGCTTGCCAAACAATACCCGGTTTCCTTCATCCAGGTGGACTCCGTCGCCGGCCATCTGCCGCCGGATGCGGACGAACCCTTCGCAACCGAGCTCGCTGCACGCCGCGAAGACGTTTCGGCGCTGTTGCTCGGCGGCGTTCGCTTCAAGTACCAGCCAATTCTGTCCGGGCGGCCGGAATCGGAAGATGTGCGCATCGGGGCTTCACGCTGCGACGGCCTGGTGGTCACCTCCGACGCCACCGGCCAGCAGACCGACCTCGAAAAGGTCGCGCGCTTCCGTGCCGCAACCGGCGGCGCGACACCCCTCCTGATTGGTGCCGGCCTCACCGAGGCCAATGCCGCCGAGCAATTGGCCAAAGCCGATGGCGCCGTCGTCGGGAGCTGGTTCAAGCACGACCACAAGGATACCGGCCGCGTCGAGGCCGCCCATGTCGCCGGGCTGATGCGCGTGGTGCGGGCCATCAGGAGCGAGGCATGAGCGCGGCCGACAGTGTTTTCGCCAGGCCTGTGTCGCCGGACAATTTCGCGCGTTACGGCAAGGTCTATGATCTGACAGGCGACACCGATCCCAAGGTCGTCTGGACCGCCGGTGACGGATGGAACGATGGCTTCTCCAAGACGCCGGTGATCGGTGGCGCGGGCCATCTCGGCATTACGCGCGGCGGCGGCGCGCCGTGGCACTGCCGCGCAATGGAGCGGCATCCGCAAACGGAAGAGGCCATCTTCTGCCTCGCCGAACCGGTTGTCCTCGCCGTCGCCCCTGCGTCGAATGCCGCGGCGCCGGATCGCAATGAGATCGAGGCCTTCGTCGTCGCCCCCGGGCAAGCTGTGGTGATGGACCGCAACGTCTGGCACGACGCCTGCCGCGGCGTTTCGGGACCGACTCCCTACTACTGGATGGCCATTTGCGGCCTCGGCGAAAGTCCCTGGGTGCCGGTGACCGGTGGACCGAAGCTGGTGCAGGCGATCCCAGTCGGAGGAGCGAGCGTATGACAAGCTTCTTCATCGGCGACGTCGCGCTCGACGAATATTACACCGCCGATCGCTGGCCGGGCCGCGCCGCCAAGGGCATGGTCAAGGAACTCCCGGCTGAAGCCGGCGGCTCCATCGCGAACGCGGCGGTCGTGCATGCGGGCCTCGGCGGAGAGACGCAGTTCATATCGCTGCTCAACGACAGCCCTCTGTCGCAACGGCTGGTCGCCGATTTGAAGGATAATGGCGTCGGGGTCGATCACATGCTGATCGATCCTGCCATTCCCGAATCGCGGAACTTCATCTTCCTCGTCGATGGCGAACATGTCGTGTTGACGGTGGAGATGGGCGAGCAGCCGATGTGGCTCGACCCCGCTGCTCTCGACGCTTTGCGCCAGCCAGGCTTTCTCTACACGACGCTCTATCGCGTCCGCCGTCTCCATGCGCGAACGGAGCAAGGCGTGGTCAAGCAAGCCGTTCTGCTTGCCGATCTCCGCCAGCATGGCCGCCGGGCCATCTTCGATCTCGACGTCGGCGGCTGCACGCCACAGGACATGCCGTACCTGACCGGTGCTGCGGTCGTCATCTTCAACCAGGTTGGCTTCCGCGCTGCCTTCGGCCATGACGACATCACGATGATCGGCGACTGGATGCAGGCGCACGCGATCGACTGGGTCGTGCGCACGCTCGCCGCAGATGGCGCCGAGGCCCGCAACGGCGACACGGTCCTTCGCGTACCCGGCTTTCCGGTCGAAGTGGTCGACGTCACCGGCGCCGGCGATACCTTCGGCGGCACGTTGACCTGGTGTCTCTCGCAGGGCCAGACAATCGAGGAAGCACTGGACTTCTCCGTAGCCGCCGCCTCCCGCTCCGTCACCATCCACGGCCCACGGGCGGGCAAGGCAACCCCGCAGGACATCCGCCGCTGGCACGACAACGAGCGTCGGCAGAGAGCCCGGTAACCGGAGGCGTCACCGGAAAGGCAGTTTGGGGCGCGGTATTGTGGCCGTGCCCCGCCCTAAACCGACAGCATCTGTTCGCGTGTGCCAGAGGCGTGTGCCAAGTGCCGCACGGCAGCGAACCAGTGTCGAGAGTAGCTTGAACAGCCGAACTCTATTCAAATCCCCAGCATCCGCCTATTCGCTGCATCGTCCGTACCTGCACCGGCAAAGTCGTCGAACGCCTTCTCGGTCACGCGGATGATGTGGTGCTTGACGAAGTCGGCCCCCTCGCGCGCACCGTCTTCGGGATGCTTCAGCGCGCACTCCCATTCGACCACCGCCCAACCGGCGAAATCATTGGCGGCCATCTTCGAAAACACCGCGCCGAAATCCACCTGGCCATCGCCGAGCGAACGGAAGCGGCCGGCGCGGTT
>NZ_JBFRGB010000038.1:0-45073 GCF_052115125.1 Ensifer sp. 2TAB8
TTCCTCAAAGCCCGAACCATCCGGCCCAGACCCTCAAATCAGCCTCAGCCAATCCAGGAAACTCTAGAGCGAAGGTCGTCGTCGCCAGCAGCGCCGCCGCCCTCGTCAGTGATCGGGCTTATAGACCTGCCCCCACCGAGACGTCAACAGGCTTTCTGGAAAAAAATGACAGATTTCTGACAAAGGCCGGAAACGCCGGGCTTTGAGCCCCAAAAAATCTTCTGCCTCCTCTGCGAGGGCTGTGGAGACACATTTTGGCCCTCACTTTTTCACAATCGGCCGGTCTAAGCGAAACCGACGATGCTTCGCGGATGCTTTCGCGCGGACGGGCGTGGGATAGCTGGGATATGCGCCCTCTCCCCTCCCCCGCGATTTGACTCCGTTGCGCGAAAGATGCACATCTTCGCGCAACGTATCGCAGGCAAGAATACGGTTTAGACAAATCGGGGACACTCAGTTCGGCATGAACACCGACAAGAACATGGTCAGGTCGCTCGGCGATCAACCGCCGATCCTTGCGCATGGCCGCCGCGCGCCCGACAGGCGCGAGATCTCCCTACGCTGGCTTTCCGGCACCTTTCTGACCGGTATCACCTCAAGTCTTCTTATGGGCGTTGCTCTTTTTGCCGCCCTTGACGGGCGCCAGCAGCTGGCCATCCCCGCCGAAGCCTATGCGGCACTCGACAGCGCGCCGAACGGAGACGAGCAGGCGCGCGCGGTACGCGGCGGTCGTATCCTTTCGCCGAAACTGGTCGCCAAACCGGCGGACAAGACCGTCATGGAAGTTTCCACCATGACCCATGACGGCGAAAAGGAAGTGGTGCGCAAGCAGCCCTTCGTTCATGTCAAGATGGCACTCGCCGCCAATCACCAGCCCTCGGAAAACTATCCGGACTTCGATCCGCTGGCGATCTTTTCCACCGACGATGCGGATGAAGAATCTCCGGTTGCCCGCACCGGCACGCTCTACGGCTCGAATGTCGATTCCGAAGTCGCACTGAAGACCGTCGACTTTCCGCTGAATGGCGGTGTTGCCTTTGACAGTTCGATGTCGCTCGAAGAGGTGGAGGAAAACGTTCGCACCAACGGTTCGGTACTGACCGAGGGCAGCACGCAGGTCGCCTCGCTCTATTACGTCGATCCGCAGCGCTTCGCATCCGAGAGCGATGGCCTCGATCTGCTTCAGGGCCTGACCGCCCGCATCGTCGAACAGAACAAGAGCGATGCCGCCTACGAGACGATCGACGAAGAAAGCACCGAATACGCTGACGACATCATACCGGTGCGGCGCCAGACCGATATTGCCACCGTCATGGTCAACGCCGGCTACGCCAAGGCCCAGGCCGAAGACGCGGCCGGCTACATCGGCGACGCGCTCGGTGCGAACGAACTGAGCGAGGGCGACGTTCTGCGCATCGGCATCATTCAGAACGGCGAAGCGCAGAAGGGCGACGAAGCCCGCATCGTGCGCGCCACCATTTATTCACGCAATCGCCATGTGCTGACGATGGCCGTCGACGACAAGGGCCGCTTCGTTCCTGGTGCCGAACCGCCGAAGCTCGACGCGGTGGCCACCGCCTTCGACGACAATGGCGCGCCGGTCATGACCAGCAGCCACGACCTGCCGCGGGTCTATGACGGCATCTACCGCGCCGCCCTTTCCTATGGCATGAGCGCCGACATGGTCGGCCTCGTCGTCAAGCTGCTCGCCAGCAACGTCGATTTCCAGGCACAGCTGAAGCCGACGGATTCGCTCGAAGCCTTCTTCTCCGTAACCGACGAACGCGGCATGGCGACGGAGGAATCCGAGCTTCTCTATGTGCGCGCCAAGTTCGGCGATGCGGTTACCGCCTTCTACCGGTTCCAGGATCCGGAAGACAATTCGATCGATTACTTCGATACCGAAGGCAAGAGCATCCGCCAGTTCCTGCTGCGCAACCCCGTGCCGAACGGACACTTCCGGTCCGGCTTCGGCATGCGCCGCCATCCGATCCTCGGCTTCTCACGTATGCACACCGGCGTCGACTGGGCAGCTCCGCGCGGAACGCCGATCATCGCGGCCGGCGGCGGCGTCGTGGAAAAGGCCGGCTGGGATTCCGGTGGCTACGGCAACCAGACGCTGATCCGCCACGCCAATGGCTACGTGTCGTCCTACAACCACCAGAGCGCGATCGCCAAGAACGTCAAGGTGGGCAACAAGGTCGTCCAGGGCCAGGTGATCGGCTGGGTCGGCACGACGGGTCTTTCGACCGGTCCGCACCTGCATTACGAGCTGATCGTCAACGGCAACAAGGTCGATCCGCTGCGCATCCGCCTTCCCGGCGGCAAGTCGCTTTCGGGCGACGCGCTGGCGAAGTTCGAGAAGGAACGCGACCGCATCGACGAGTTGCTGAACAAGGATGGCGCCGGCGCCGAAGTCGCAAGCAACTGAAGCATGGCGCGCAACACTGCGCGACTGCTTGGGATCAAGTTACCGAAAAGCAGAAGCTTGAAGCGCAAAGAGCGAAGCTGAAAGAGCGCGACGCGCCTTAGGCCCCTCCCCTCTTCCAAAGCCCGCACAAACAAGAAGGCCGCCCCGAAGGGCGGCCTCGTTTCTTTGATCTTGTCAGGCGGCTTCCTTGTCCGCCGTCGCTCCGCGCTTGAAGTTGAGGCGGTCGGAGCCGGCGAGCACCTTGACGGACGAACCATCTGGGAACTCGCCCTGCAGGATCTTCTCGGCGAGCGGATCCTGCACGTACTTCTGGATCGTGCGCTTCAGCGGACGTGCGCCATAGGCGGGGTCGTAACCCTTGTCGGCGAGGAAGGCGCGGGCGTCGTCCTCGAGCTCCAGCGTGATCTTGCGCTCGGCAAGCAGCGACCGCAGCCTTTCGAGCTGGATATCGACGATCGCGCCCATTTCCGAGCGGCGCAGCCGGTGGAACAGGATGATCTCGTCCACGCGGTTCAGGAACTCCGGCCGGAAGGCAGCCTTGACCACATCCATCACCTGGTCGCGAACCGCATCGCTGTCCTCGTTCTCGCCGAGACCGGTCAGATACTCGGCCCCGAGGTTCGAGGTCATGATGATCATCGTGTGCTTGAAGTCGACCGTGCGGCCCTGACCATCGGTCAGGCGGCCGTCATCGAGCACCTGCAGAAGCACGTTGAAGACATCCGGATGCGCCTTCTCGATCTCGTCGAACAGCACGACCTGGTAGGGCCGACGGCGGACGGACTCGGTCAGAGCACCACCTTCCTCATAGCCGACATAGCCCGGAGGAGCACCGATCAGCCGGGCCACGGAGTGCTTCTCCATGTATTCCGACATGTCGACACGCATCAGCGCGGTCTCGTCGTCGAACAGGAACCGGGCCAGCGCCTTGGTAAGCTCCGTCTTGCCGACACCGGTCGGGCCGAGGAAGATGAACGAGCCGATCGGCCGGTTCGGATCCTGGAGCCCGGCCCGCGAACGCCGGACGGCACGGGAGACCGCCTGCACGGCGTCACCCTGGCCGACGACCCACTTCGCCAACTCGTCTTCCATCCGCAGCAGCTTGTCGCGTTCGCCTTCCAGCATCTTGTCGACCGGAATACCGGTCCAACGAGAAACCACATGTGCGATGTTGTCCGGAGTCACGACCTCCTGCACCATCGGGTTGGCATTGGCGTTTTCCTGGCTTTCGGCATCCGCAAGCTCCTTTTCGAGCTTCGGAATGACACCGTAGGTTAGTTCGCCGGCGCGCTGGAACTCACCCTTGCGCTGGACGATCGCCAGTTCGTTGCGGGCTTCGTCCAACTGCTTCTTGAGATCGGCAGCACGCCCCAGTTTCTGCTTCTCCGCCTGCCAGCGAGCCGTCAGCGCCGACGCCTGCTCTTCGAGCGAGACAAGATCGAGCTCGAGCTTCTCCAGCCGATCCTTCGACGAGACATCGGTTTCCTTCTTCAGGGCCTCGCGCTCGATCTTCAGCTGAATGATGCGGCGATCGAGCTCGTCAAGCTCTTCGGGCTTGGAGTCGACCTGCATGCGCAGGCGCGACGCAGCTTCGTCCATCAGGTCGATCGCCTTGTCCGGCAGGAACCGGTCGGTGATGTAGCGGTTCGAAAGCGTCGCGGCAGCAACCAGCGCCGAGTCCGAGATGCGGACCTTGTGGTGCTGCTCATACTTCTCCTTCAGACCGCGCAGGATCGAGATCGTGTCTTCGACCGTCGGCTCCTCGACCATGACCGGCTGGAAGCGGCGGGCAAGGGCTGCGTCCTTTTCGACGTGCTTGCGATATTCGTCCAGCGTGGTGGCGCCAACACAATGCAACTCGCCGCGCGCGAGCGCCGGCTTCAGAAGGTTGGAGGCATCCATCGCCCCTTCCGCCTTGCCGGCACCAACAAGCGTGTGCATCTCGTCGATAAACAGGATGATTTCACCGTTTTCAGCCTGCACTTCGTTGAGAACGGCCTTCAGCCGCTCCTCGAACTCGCCACGGAATTTTGCACCGGCAATCAGCGCGCCCATGTCGAGCGCCATCAGTCGCTTGTCCTTGAGGCTTTCCGGCACGTCGCCATTGACGATGCGCAGAGCAAGGCCTTCGGCGATGGCGGTCTTGCCGACGCCGGGCTCCCCGATCAGCACGGGGTTGTTCTTGGTGCGGCGCGAAAGCACCTGGATGGTGCGACGGATCTCGTCGTCGCGGCCGATGACCGGGTCGAGCTTGCCATCACGCGCGTCGGCCGTCAGGTCGCGTGCGTATTTCTTCAGGCTGTCGAAGCCCTGCTCGGCATTGGCGCTGTCGGCGGTCCGGCCCTTGCGAATGTCGTTGATCACCTGATTGAGCTTGGTCGCGGTCACGCCGGCCTTGGCGAGAATGCCAGAGGTCGCAGCAGAGCTTTCAATCGCAAGCGCTAACAGCAGCCGTTCGACGGTGACGAAGCTGTCACCGGCTTTCTTCGCGGCCTCCTCGGCGCTGGAAAACACACGCGCGAGCGGCTGCGACAGATAGACGGAGCCATTGCCGCCGGAAACCTTGGGGAGCTTGGCAAGTGCCGCATCATTGCCGGCGCGCGCCTCACGGGCGTCGCCTCCGGCGCGCTCGATCAGCGAAGCGGCCATGCCCTGATCGTCGTCGAGCAGCACTTTGAGCACATGCTCGGGCGTGAATTGCTGGTGTCCTTGCGCCAACGCATAGGTCTGCGCCGACTGCAGAAAACCGCGCACGCGCTCGGAATATTTTTCAATGTTCATAGTCTACCTCCATAGCCCGGCAGGCCCATCGCGTGGCACCCGTCGGTGTTTCAGGATCAGGCTCCCGCATTCGGCAAGCCTGTCAGTGTGGAGCGATCCCCGCCTTGCGCCGGATCAACGCATCCGAAGCGAATATGGGGCACCGATTTTGGAAATTAAAGAGCCGTCCATGGTCTCCAGACCGAAATCTGCAACCGAAAAATGCGGCCACCGGACGGTTTGCCCCGCGGCCGCGTTTTCGCTCAGGGAGGCGCGAAGCCCCATTGGTTCACTCAGCCGCCATCAGCGATCGTTCGGCGAATGACGCACCGAACTCCTTCATTCGCCGCACGTAGCAGGCCGGGTCGATCAGAACCTCGGGGAGATAGAGACCGGGCGCAGGCGCGTCGCCGCCTGCAAGGCCGAGCATGCGTTCCACCGCCAGCGCAACACCGAGCGCGGTCAGCGGCGCCTGCCCCTCGGGGTGCACGATCTCGTGGCGATGATTGAGACGCTCGCCATCCCTGCCCCGCCCTGCGATCTCGATGACGATCTCGGTCGAAAACGGCTCGCCACGACGCCTGCTCGCGGATTCGCTGTAGGCGAGGTCCAGCCGGATGTTGCCGGCATTCGTCCGAGCCGAGAGCGCCATGACGTCGAAGGGCGAATAGGCAACCGCATCGAGTTCGACGCCGTCGACGCTTCGGTAGCGCGCCTTCGAATCCTCGCTGCCGGCCCAGTGGAGCTTGCCGTCCTTCACGGTCAATGCCGCCGGCGCGAGGCCGGTGATACGATTGTAATCGGCGAGTGCCGCCGGGCCGCCCATATCCTGTTCGTCGAGCAGGACCCCGATGCGGATCGTGTCGATCGCCTCATAGGCCTTGGCGAATTCGAGGATCGGGAAGATCGCGGCGCCGGCGAGCCAGTGGCTGGCGAGCAGGATCGGCGCCTTGTCCGGCGCGTGGATATATTGCGCCATTTCCGGCCCCACTTCGAAGGTGCCGCTCGAAAGGCTGATATAGGGGATGCCGTGGCGCTGGGCGTAGCGCATCGAGCTCAGCTTCTCATCCTTCAGGAAAATGACGACGGCACTGAAGCGCGGCTCATCGCCAAAGCCAAGATCCGGTCGCGCCAGATCGACACTGACGCCGATCGCGTTTCCCACCTCACGCGCCACGGCCTCGGCTTTGCCGACATCACGGCCGCCGATGGCGATCGGCAGCGTGGGGTGTAGCCGGCGGATGATTTTCGCCGCCTGCGATCCGACGACCCCGGAGCCGCCAATAATCAAAACAGGCTGAAACTTGCTCGACATCTTCCTATCTCCTAAACGAAAGGTGTCCGGCTGATTGCCGAACCTACCATTAGTAAGTTACTGTTAGTAGATAAGTTGCCGAACGCCGCTTTCAAGAGCCACAAACCGGCGCGAAAAAGGATTGCGATCGATGGCACCGACGAAAATCCGAAAGCTCGCCAAACCCGAACGGCGCGCCCAGTTGATCGAGACCGCCAAGGAGATCCTGCGCGAGTGCGGAGCCGATGCCCTGACGCTCGGACACCTCGCCGAACGTGCGGGCGTCAGCAAGCCGATCGCCTATGAGCATTTCGGTACGCGTGAGGGATTGCTGATCGCGCTCTCCCAGGAGATCGAAGACCGCCACACAAGCAAGCTGCAGTTGGCGCTTGCCGGGGCACCGAAAGAGCTCGATGCGGTCGCCGACATCATCAGTTCGGTTTACATCAACTGCGCCGTCGACAGTGGTGAGGAATGGCAAGCCATCTCCGGCGCGCTGCGTGGCAACGCCGATATGATCGCGACACAGCAACAGCAGGCCGACGACTATGTGGGGATGATCCAGGCGGCACTCGGGCCGTTTGCGAAAATTCCCGCTGAAGATTTGCGCCTGCGCTGCACTGGTATAGCAGGGGCTGCCGAGGCGATCGGCCGCGAACTGATCCGCGGCCGCACAAGCGAGGCGGCCGCCAGCACCAATCTCGCGGCACTGATCGTCGACAGCGTCAACGCCTGATCGCAAGTATCAGACAAAGAAAAACCCGGCCGCAACAGGCCGGGTTTTTGTCGTGCCCAGATCGGGCAACCTCGCTGTCAGCTCGCCACTTACTCGGAAGCGGCCAGTGCCGGTGCTTCCGGAGCGGCATCGCCCGAAGCCTGAGCCTCGTCGGCAGCACCGTCCTGTGCGCTACGGCGCGGACGGCGCGGACGCGGCGCACTGCGGCGGCGGGATGCGGCGCGGCCGGAGGCAGCCGGAGCTTCCTCTTCCATCGCGACTTCCGCCGGCGTGCCTTCGATCACCGGCTGCGGGCCCGTGCCGTCGATGACAACAGGCTGCGGCTCGGCAGCAGGCGCTGCGGACACGGCAACCGGAGCCGGCATGTCGTCGACATAAACCTGATCCAGATCATCCTGGTCCTGATCGGACGCATCATGGCCGCGGAAATCCTGGCGATCTTCGCGCTGGAACCGATCCTGCATCTGCGCCTGTGCGGCGGCAATGATACGGTTGTAGTGCTCGGCGTGCTGCAGGTAGTTTTCTGCGATGACCCGGTCGCCCGAGCTCTGAGCATCGCGCGCAAGAGCTGAGTACTTCTCGGCGATGTGCTGGGCAGTACCGCGAATCTTCACGTCCGGGCCGGAACTGTCGTAGGTCCGCGTCAGCGGGTTCGAGCCCTTGCGGTTGTGATTGTTGTTGTTTCCGTTGTTATTGTTGTTGTTGTTATTGTTATTCCGCCCGCGGCCGCGCTTGTTTTGCTGTCCTGGCCTCATAGTACATTCACCCGAATTCTCTTGATAATGATGATCATGTGGTTTCGTCTTCCGGCCGGATCCGTTCACGCCCGACAGAGCACGCACCGCTGCGCTCGCACAATGGCGGCTTTGGCGCCGACTGACGTCAAATTAACAGGTACCTGCACAAGGCACTTGTTGACCCTAGCAACTCTTTCTTGAGAGCAATCCCCGTGGCCAGGTCATACCGGAACGAATCTTAGGTCCATGACCTTCTGCCCAGTGCGCGGGCAAACTAGCCCGCTTCCTCTGGGATTCCAAGCCCTTTCTTTGCCTGAGCAAGAAAGAAGATGCGTCAGTGCAGCATTTTTTCAACGGTTGATGTCGCGTTCGAAGATCAGGACGCGGTCATTACCGCCGAGATCCTTCGCCGCTTCACGCAGACGGAATTTTTCGGCGTTAAACAACGCCGTCACCGCCTCTTTCTGGTCGAAACCGATTTCCAAGCCTATCACGCCATTTGTCTCAAGATGATGACCAGCTTGAGAAGCGATGGCGCGATAGGCATCAAGCCCATCTTCTCCGCCATCTAGCGCTGCGGCCGGGTCGTGAAGTCTCACCTCCGGCTCAAGCTCATGGACCATACTGGACCGGATATACGGCGGATTTGAGACGATCACATCGTACCGTCCGTCCACCTTCTCGTACCAGTTGCTGAGAAGCGGCCGAAACCGTTCCGCAAGGCCGAGCCCGGCAGCATTCGCCGTCGCCGTTGCCAGTGCGTCCTGCGATATATCGGTGGCCGTGCCCCTGGCTTCAAGAACCTGCGATAGGAGCGCGATACAAATCGCCCCGGTACCGGTTCCAAGATCGATAACCTCGCAGCCACCCTTTCGCGCAACCGCCTCACGCAGATAGGGGATCATCCGATCGACGAGCGTCTCGGTATCCGGGCGAGGCTCCAGCGTTTCCTTCGAAAGCTTTAGCGGCAGGCCGAAAAATTCGCGTTCGCCGAGAATACGGTAGACCGGTTCGCGTGCCAGCCGCCGCGCAACCGCCGCCCGGATGCGTGCGGCATCCTCCTCCGACACGGGCTCCCTGCCCCGCGAGACAACCGCACTCAGCGAGATGTCGAGCAGGCCGGAGATCAGATGCCGGACGTCGAGAGCCGCATGCTCGATGCCGCCCGCCTGCAGGCGATCGCGACTTTCGGCAACGAGGCTCGCGAGCGTTTCGGCCATGGCTCAGCCCCGCTGCTCGCCGAGCTGCGCCAACTGGCTTGCCTGATAATCGGCGAGCAACGCATCGACGACCTCGTCGATCTCACCCATCATCATCCGATCGAGCTTGTAGAGCGTCAGGTTGATGCGGTGGTCGGTCAGGCGTCCCTGCGGGAAGTTGTAAGTGCGGATACGCTCGGAGCGGTCGCCCGAGCCCACCTGGCTTTTGCGGTCGGCCGAGCGTTCGCTGTCGGCGCGCTGGCGCTCCATGTCGTAGAGGCGCGAGCGCAGGACCTGCATCGCCTTCGCACGGTTCTGGTGCTGCGACTTTTCCGAGCTGGTGACGACGAGCCCGGTCGGGAGGTGGGTGATGCGCACCGCCGAGTCCGTCGTGTTGACGTGCTGACCGCCGGCACCCGACGAGCGCATCGTGTCGATGCGGATATCTTCGGGGCGGATCTCGATGTCGATGTCCTCAGCCTCGGGCAACACGGCGACGGTTGCGGCTGACGTATGAATGCGCCCGCTCGCTTCGGTCTCCGGCACGCGCTGCACCCGGTGCACCCCGGATTCGAACTTCAACCGCGAGAACACGCCGCGTCCGGAAACCGTCGCAATGATTTCCTTGAACCCGCCGGCTTCGCCGTCGCTTGCTGACAGCACTTCGACCTTCCAGCCCTTGCCGGCAGCATATCGCTCGTACATGCGGAAAAGATCGCCGGCAAAAAGCGCCGCTTCCGATCCGCCGGTACCGGCGCGAATTTCGAGGATCGCACTCTTTTCGTCGGCCGCATCCTTCGGCAGAAGCAGGATCTGGATTTCCTGTTCCAGTGCCTCGATGGCTGCTTCGACCTCGGGCTTCTCCATTTCGGCGAGGTCGCGCATCTCCCGGTCGGTCGATTTGTCGGCAAGCATCGAAGTGATATCGGCGAGTTCGGCCGTCGCCTTCTCGTAGGCGCGGATCTTGGTCACGACCGGCTGCAGTTCGGAGTATTCCGAGGCGAGCTTGACATAGACGTCCGCGGCCGGGCCGGCCGACATGCGGGCCTCGATCTCACCGAACCGACGTTCCAGTTCGCGCATCTTTTCAACGGGAAGCTTTGCCAAGTCTCACTCCAAATGCGTCTCGGCTCGCCCGGATCAAGTCCGGACGAGGATCACGACGCGTCAATTCAATCTAAACCGGAATGCCGTTTTCCGCGGCGAAATCCACCAGCATCTGGCGAACGGGTCGCTGGTCGCGTGTGTCATCGAGCGCCGCGTTGAGCGCGCCGCCAAGCTTGCCCGCATCGAGCGCCAGCAGCATCGCCTTGATGGGGCCTACCGCCGTCGGCGACATCGATACCGAACGGAAGCCAAGCCCCAGCAATGCCATGGCAGAAAGCGGCTTGCTCGCCATCTCCCCGCACAGCGTCACCGGCGTATCGTGCCGGTCACCCGCACGCACGATGTCGCGCAGGATCCTGAGGAACGGTCGGCCAAGCACGTCGAAACGATCGGAGACACGAGCATTGCCGCGGTCGACCGCCATCGCGAACTGGAAGAGGTCGTTCGAGCCGACGGATACAAAATCCACTTCGGTCATCAGCTCGTCGAGCTGCCACAGCAGCGCCGGCACTTCGAGCATGGCGCCGAACTGCAGCTTGCGTGGCAACTGTTCACCAAGCTTCGACTGCCGCTCGATTTCCTTCTGCAGTAGGTCGCGCGCGATCCTGAGCTCGGAGACCTCGGTGACCATCGGCAGCATCAGCTTGAGCTCGGCGCCGGCCGCCGCACGCAGCATCGCACGAAGCTGGGTGCGTAAGAGACCCGGGCGATCGAGCGAAAGCCGGATTGCACGCCAGCCAAGCGCCGGGTTTTCCTCTTCCGCCGCGCGGAAATAGGGAACCACCTTGTCACCGCCTATGTCGAGCGTGCGGAAGGTCACGGGCTTGCCGCCGGTCTGCTTCAGCACACTGCGATAGAAGGCTTCCTGCTCTTCCGCCTTCGGCATCGTCGAGGCGATCATGAACTGGAGTTCGGTGCGGAACAGGCCGATGCCTTCAGCGCCCGCTTCATTGAGATGTGGCAGGTCGACGAGCAGGCCGGCGTTCATCTGCAGCGTAATGCGCTTGCCGTCCCTGGTCAGTGGCTCGACGTCCTTCAGCGCCCGGAACTGCGCCTGGCGCCGTGCCCGGAAGCGAACCTTTTCCTCGTAGGCGCGCTGCAGGTCTGCGAGTGGCCGCAAATGGACCTTGGCATCGTCGCCGTCGATGATGATCGCATCGCGGTTTTCCGCAAGCGCAACCGCACCGGTCGCCTGTCCGATCACCGGAATGCCCATGGCGCGCGCGACGATCACCACGTGGCTCGTCACGGCACCCTCTTCGAGCACCAGGCCGCGCACGTTTTCGCGCGGATAATCGAGCAGTTCGGCAGCGCCCATGGCGCGGGCGACGATCACCGCATCGTTCGGGAAGTCGCTCGCCGAAAGCTTGGCGCCATAGCCCGAAAGCTGGCGCAAAAGTCGGTTGGCCAGGTCGTCGAAATCATGCATGCGCTCGCGCAGATAAGGGTCCGTCAGACGGATCATCCGCGCCTTGGTTTCGCTCTGCACCCGTTCGACCGCGGCTTCCGCCGTCAGGCCGTTGCGGATCGCCTCTTCGAGCTTGCGCACCCAGCCGCGGTCATGGGCGAACATGCGGTAGGTTTCGAGCACGGCGCGGTGCTCACCCTCCATCGACACCTCGCGGCGCGACAGCATGTCGTCGATCGAGATGCGCAGCGACCCCAGCGCCTCGGCAAGCCGCTGCAATTCCTGGTCGGTATCTTCGTTGAGCAGGTTGGTGACGACGATCCTCGGTTCGTGCAGGACGACATAACCGAGGCCGATGCCTTCACCGTAGCTGTTGCCTTCGATCGAGACCGGGCGTGAGAGATCGAGTTCGAGACCCGGCTTGGTGATCTTCTTGAGCTCGCCGGTTGCCACCATCTCGGCGAGAACCATGGCAGTCGTCTCAAGCGCCTCGACCTCGTCCTCGCGATAGTTGCGCATTGCCTTGTTCTGGACGACGAGAACACCAAGCGCGCGGCCCGTGCGCAGGATCGGCACACCAAGGAAGGAGTGGTAGATCTCTTCGCCGGTTTCCGGCAGGTAGGTAAAGGCCGGATGCGACTGGGCGTCGGACAGATTGAGCGGTCGCGCCGAGGCGGCGATGGTGCCGACGAGGCCCTGCCCCATCTTCAATTGCGCCAGGTGGACGGCCGCCTTGTTCAGACCTTCCGTCGCGTAGAGTTCGAGCACGCCGTCGGAACGCAGGACGTAGACCGAACACACTTCCGCAACCATGTTCTGCGCGATCTGGCGCACAATACGGTCAAGGCGCTCCTGCGGCTCCAGCGGTTCCGCCATAAGCTCGCGCAACCGCTTGAGGAGAACGCGCGGACCTGCGGAAAGGTCTCTCATCGCGTGGGGTCTCCCGAAATAGAGTAGGCGGCGGCAAACGGATGCGCGGCGGAACCGCCGCGAATCCCAAATCAGTCGCCTGTCGATTAACTCTTATCGAGACCGTAAGCGGAATGCAAAGTGCGAACCGCCAATTCAGCGTAGGGACCATCGATCAGGATCGAAATCTTGATCTCGGAGGTGGTGATCGCCTTGATGTTGATGCCCTTGTCGGCGAGCGCACGGAAGGCCGAGGCTGCAACACCGGCGTGGCTGCGCATGCCGATGCCGATGACCGAGACCTTGACGAGGCCGGCTTCGGACTGAACGACGTCGTAGCCAATCTTTTCCTTGTTGTCGCCGAGCACCTTCAGCGCCTTGTCGACGTCGCCCGACGGAACCGTGAAGGTCATGTCGGTCTTCGAGCCGTCTTCGGAAATGTTCTGGACGATCATGTCGACGTTGATATGGGCTTCGGCGAGCGGCCCGAAGATCGCGGCGGAGACCCCCGGCCGGTCGGCGAGACGGCGCAGCGAAATCTGGGCTTCATCCTTGGCATAGGCAATGCCGGTTACGACTTCCTGTTCCACGATCTCATCCTCATCACAAATCAGCGTACCGGGCGGATTGAGAAGGTCACCCATGCCCGGCGCATCGGGATCTTCGAAAGACGAACGCACGAAGGTGCGGACCTTGTGCACCATGGCGAGCTCGACCGAGCGCACCTGCAGCACCTTGGCGCCGAGCGATGCCATTTCCAGCATTTCCTCGAACGCGATCTTCTTCAGCCGCCGCGCCTTCGGCTCGATGCGCGGGTCGGTCGTATAGACGCCGTCGACGTCGGTGTAGATGTCGCAGCGATCGGCCTTGACGCCGGCGGCAATTGCTACGGCCGAGGTGTCGGAGCCGCCGCGACCGAGGGTGGCGACGCGGTTGTCGGGCCCAAGCCCCTGGAAGCCGGCGATGACGGCGACCTGGCCCTCACCCATGCGGCGGACGAGTTCGGCGCCGTCGATATCGAGGATACGCGCTGCGCCATGGGCGTTGTCGGTGCGGATCGGGATCTGCCAGCCCTGCCAGGAACGGGCATTGATGCCCATCGACTGCAGCGCGATCGCCAGAAGGCCGGAGGTCACCTGCTCGCCGGAAGCGACGATCGCATCATACTCGCGCGCGTCGTAGAAAGGCGAGTTGGCGCCGGTTGCCTTCGGCATGTTCTGTACCCAGCCGACCAACTCATTGGTCTTGCCGGACATGGCGGAAACGACGACGGCAACCTCGTGGCCGGCATCGACTTCGCGTTTCACATGGCGGGCGACATTGTGGATGCGGTCCAAATCAGCGACGGAAGTTCCGCCGAATTTCATCACGATGCGTGCCATTTGCCTCTACCGGTACCCAAATTGCGCGCGTAAGGCGCGCGTGACAGGAAAGCCCCCGCCGGCGCCCGACGGTCAAAAAGCTTGGGAGACTTCTCGGACATCGGCAGTCACCGCTTCGGGGAGCGGAAAGTCGCGGCGTCTCTTAGCGGATCAGGGGGCCGCACGCAATGGCAAGCGGGCACAGATTCGGATCCCAATAGCTGGCCTCGACGCCACCTTCCGCAACAATATTGCCGAAGGCGTCGCGCGACGGAAATATCCGTGCCGCAAGACCCCGCAAAGCCGCGTTGAAAATTACCGGCGCTGATGCTAAACGTGCAACCGCAACTCAATTCGAGAAAGGGGGGCTGCGCGTGATTACATTCTTCCGGCACCACCGCCAGCGTGGCCCCGTCCAAGCCCTGCAGATGCGTTTGCAGGGCTGACCGGACATACTTCGCAATCTCGCGAACCTATCCCTGGTCTGCCCAGAGTGATGCAGTGCGGAACCGCCCTGGTTCAAACGCCTGCATCGTCTTCCAATATCGAGCCGACGTGACCCACGCGCAGCAAGCATGCCGTTGTGGGTTCAAGCATCCGAAAACCCCGGCGCCAAATGCGCCGCCCATGGATGTCTCACCGTCGCTCGCGCAGTCCAGAGAACGACCATGGCCTTGATCAATATCCGCAACCTCGGCGTCAGCCTGAGCGCACCGCTTTTCTCCAACCTCAACCTCTCGGTCGCCCCCGGTGACCGGATCGGCATCGTCGCTGCGAACGGGCGCGGCAAGTCGACCCTGCTGAAATCGATCGCCGGCAGCTTCGACCCGACCGCCGGCGAGATTACGCGCTCGCGTGGCCTGACCATCGGCCACGTCGAGCAGAACGTGCCCCCCTCCCTTCTGCCTCTCTCCTTCCACGACGCCGTTCTCTCGGCGCTTCCGGCCGACCAGGCGGAAAATGAAAGCTGGCGCGTCGACATCGTTCTCGATTCCCTCGACGTGCCGGAGGTTCTACGCCGCCGCGCTGTCTCGGAGTTGAGCGGTGGCTGGCAGCGATTGGCGCTTCTCGCACGGGTCTGGGTTACTGATCCGGATGCGCTGCTGCTCGATGAGCCAACCAACCATCTCGATCTTGCCAAGATCGCCCGGCTCGAAGCCTGGCTCAATGCCCTGCCGCGCGATGTGCCGGTGCTGGTCGCCAGCCACGACCGCGCCTTCCTGGATGCGACCACCAATCGCACGTTGTTCCTCAGGCCCGAGCAGTCGCCGATCTTCGCGCTTGCCTACTCACGCTCGCGCGCAGCACTTGATGAGGTGGATGCGTCGGAGGAGCGGCGCTACCAGCGCGACATGAAGGTGGCGCAGCAGCTTCGCCGCCAGGCCGCCAAGCTCAACAATATCGGCATCAATTCCGGCAGCGACCTTTTGACGGTGAAAACCAAGCAGTTGAAGCAGCGGGCGGAACGGCTGGAGGACGCGGCAAAACCGGCGCATCAGGAACGTTCGGCCGGCGCGATCCGCCTCGCCAACCGCGGCACGCATGCGAAGATCCTGGTGACACTCGACGACGTTCAGGTGGAAACGCCCGACGGCATACCGCTCTTCCGCACGGGGAAACGCTGGATCTGCCAAGGCGATCGCATCGTGCTGCTCGGCGAAAACGGCGCCGGCAAAACACGGCTCGTCAACCTCATCCGGTCTGCGATCGAAGAACCCTCCCGTGCGCCCGAAACGCTGAAGGCGACGCCCTCGCTGGTGCTTGGCTACAGCGACCAGGCGCTCGCGGGATTGTCGGATGACGAGACACCGCTTGCTGCGCTGTCGCGTCGTTTTTCGCTCGGCGATCAACGCGCCCGCACCCTGCTTGTCGGCGCCGGCGTCGGCATCGACATGCAGGAGAAGCCGATCGGCCGACTGTCCGGCGGCCAGAAGGCACGCCTTGCCATGCTGGTACTGCGGCTGAAGGAGCCCAATTTCTACCTGCTCGACGAGCCGACCAACCATCTGGACATCGAGGGTCAGGAGGCACTCGAGACGGAGTTGCTGAAACATGAAACGAGTTGCCTTCTCGTCTCCCACGACCGCAGCTTCGTGCGCAATGTCGGCAACCGCTTCTGGCTGATCGAAAAGCGCCGCCTCGTCGAAGTCGAGGATCCCGAAGATTTCTTCGCCTCGGCGGCTGCGAGCGAGCTTGGGTAGCAGCCGCTCAGGCAAACCCACGACCGGCAGGAGTGACGCCCGCGACGAGCGGGCGTCACCTTTCTGAATGCAGTCAGGAAGGCGGCCGGGCGATGACGCAGGCGGCCTCGCCGCCGGCGAAGACGTGCGTCAATCGAGCCTCGACGCTCCATCGGTAGCGAAGGACCGCCGCTTCGAGCCGCGCACCCACTTCGTCCGCGCCCGTGGACGGCTCGTCGTGGAAGAGAAAAAGGCGACCTTCCGGCTTCAACAGTTGAACCAGTCCCTCAAACTCACGCGCAGGCTCGCCCCGAGCGAAGACGCCGACGCGCAGCGCAAAAGCCTTGTCGAAGCGACGGTGACCCAAATCGAGTGATTGAAGGTCAGCGACCTGCAAGGTGGCCAGACCAGCTGCGACGTATTTCTCATTTCGGCGCGCCGCCGCCGCAATCATCACAGCCGACCGGTCGATGGCCACTATCTCGCCTTCGACCAGTCGCTCGCAAACCTGCGTCACCGCAACACCATGGCCACAGCCGATTTCGAGCAGTCGATCCGAAGGCCGGGGGGCGACGACCTCGACCGCCCAACCAATCCTGTCCAGCGCCATCTGAAGTCCCATCCTTCAAGAGATCGAAAGCCATCACCGCGAAGAGTTGTACAAGCTGCATCTGATGCAAAAAACAAACCACTTGCAAATCAATATCGGTTTTGCCACTCTCTTCCATGACAGGATATGCTGCAACGGGAGTGAGACAATGCGTAAGGTCATCATGTGGGACATGGTCAGCGTCGACGGCTTCTTCGAAGCCCCGGGACACGACATCGACTGGTTCGTCTTCGAAGACGAACTCGCCGCCTATATCGGAGAATCGCAACTTGAAGCGGACACTTTGCTTTTCGGCCGCGTGACCTATGAAATGATGGCCGGTTACTGGCCGTCAGCCGAGGGCGACATCGCTACCTTCATGAACGGCGTCGAGAAATTCGTCTTTTCGCGAACTCTGACATCCGCCAACTGGCACAGGACGACGCTTGTAAACGGCGACGCCACCAAGGAAGTCGAGCGCTTGAAGCACCTCGATGGCGGCACGATCTTCGTTTTCGGCAGCGCGGATTTCGCAGCAGGGCTGATCGAGAAGGGCCTCGTCGACGAGTATCGCCTGGGCATCAATCCGGTGCTTCTCGGCAACGGCGTACCCCTGTTCAAGCCGGGGACGAGGCAGACGAAACTCAGACTGACCCATACCCGCCCGCTGAAATCGGGCGTCGTCATTCTGCACTACCAGCCGGAGACGGACGCAAGCTAGGAGATGCAGAGCATCGCTCCCGACAGTCCTGCGCCCATCTGGCTCATCGCCGGCTCTTGACTTCCCTGCCCGATCGTCCGACTTCACTACTGCATAGCGCCTTAAGTCGGGATCGATTTAGGGATAAAATTATGCAGCAGCTTTAAAGCGTTACAGCGTCCTTCGCGCGTCCTAAAAGACGCGCGGCGCGGTAGGGAAGATGCAAGGAGACGGCGACATGAGCGAGACCGCACGCACGACGATCGACCAGAGCGAGGTGGACCGCTTTTCCGCCATGGCTGCGGAGTGGTGGGATCCGACCGGCAAGTTCCGGCCGCTGCACAAGTTCAACCCCGTTCGCCTCGCCTATATCCGCGACAAGGTGGCCGAGCATTTCGGCCGCGATCCAAGGAGCCCGCAACCGCTCAAAGGTCTGCGGCTGCTCGATATCGGTTGCGGCGGAGGTCTCCTGTCCGAACCAATGGCACGCATGGGCGCCGACGTGCTTGGAGCCGATGCATCGGAAAAGAACATCGGCATCGCCAAGACCCATGCTGCCGGAAGCGGCGTGACGGTCGACTACCGTGCCGTAACCGCGGAAGCGCTCGCCGAAGCCGGCGAAAGCTTCGATATCGTGCTCAACATGGAAGTGGTCGAACATGTCGCCGATGTCGATTTCTTCATGACCACCTGCGCCCATATGGTTCGCCCTGGCGGCCTGATGTTCGTCGCCACCATCAACCGCACGATGAAGGCGGCGGCTTTGGCTATCTTCGCCGCCGAGAATGTTTTGCGCTGGCTGCCGCGCGGCACGCACCAGTATGAGAAGCTGGTGCGCCCGGAAGAGCTGGAAAAGCCGCTTGTGGCCAACGGTCTCGAAGTGACGGAGCGAACCGGCGTGTTCTTCAATCCGCTTTCCAATCAGTGGAACCTGTCCAGGGATATGGACGTCAACTACATGATCGTCGCCAAGCGCCCGCTCTGAACGCTTACGGCAGGCTCAACCCACCTGCCGATGCGCCAACCATTCGCGTCGCAAGAGCGCATAGACGAACTCATCGCCCCAGACGTCGTTGAAGCGGTCGTTCTCGATCAGATGCGCTTCGCGGCGCATGCCGAGACGCTCGACGACGCCAACCGAACCTCTGTTCAGTGCATCGAGCCGGGCGAAGATCCGGTGGAACCTGAGCGTCGAAAAGCCGAAATCGAGAACGGCCCGCATCGCCTCCGTTGCATACCCCCTTCTGGCAAAAGCGGGGTTGAAAATGTAACCGGTTTCCGCCTGCTCAGCCGCCCGGCTAGCGAGTTTCAGCAACGCCTCGCCGATCAGCGCGCCATCCTCCTGCCGCTCGACCGCAAACACCGCGACATCCCCATCCTCGTCGAGCCGCGGTGCTGAAGCCTTGGCGAACTTCGCGCGCGCCGCCGTTTCGTCCAGGGGGTCCTGGTAAAGATAGCGGTAAACCTCCGGCAGCCGGTGGTAGGCGAAGAAGGCCGGAAAATCGCCGGACACGAAGGGCCGGATGACGAGACGATCGGTGGAAATGCGAAGCTCGGACAATGTCATTGGCTGAAAAACTCCCATGCAAAGCTGCGAGATGGGAAGCAAGACATTGTTTTTAAAGAGTTGCCGGCAAAATTTGCGGCATCTCGCAGGCCGCTAACCTGCTTAGTTGACCTCGTCCGGCAAGATCGGCAGCGGTGCGACCGCAATTCCTTCCTCAAGCAGGGCCACGGCCTCTTCCGCTGTCGCCTTGCCGATCAGGCCGCGCTCCTCCGCTTCGCCATAGTGAATCTTGCGCGCCTCCTCGGGGAAGCGTTCGCCGACATCCTCAGCGTTCTCGCGCACAGTTTTCACCAGCTCGCGGATCTTGGCGACCGTTTCCTTCTGCGCCTGATCCATGATCACCGCCCGTGTCGCTTCCTTCTTGCGCGCGGTCGCAACCGACGGCGCCATCAGTTGCTTGGCAACGGCGGTCGAATTGCAGGTGGGGCAGGACACCAGCTTGCGGTCGACCTGGCGGTCGAAATCGTCACTCGACGAGAACCAGCCCTCGAAAGCGTGGCCGTTGTCGCAGGAAAGCGTATAGCGGATCAAGCGGCGACGCCTCCCTTCCCGGTTGGCGCCACTTCATCGAGCACGAAACTGCGGGCGTTCTTCAAGTTCGGTATCTTGGCGTGCGCCGCATGCACAGCGGCGACGTCGATGTCTGCAAGTACGATTGCCTCGCCGGTCGGACCGGCCGATGCAAGCACCCGCCCCCACGGATCGACGATCATCGAGTGGCCAAAGGTCTCGCGCCCGTCCTCATGCGTTCCGCCTTGCGCTGCGGCGATGACGAAGAGGCCGTTCTCGATGGCGCGAGCACGAAGCAGGATTTCCCAATGGGCCTCGCCGGTTTGGCGTGTGAAGGCAGCGGGCACCGACATGATCTCGGCGCCGGCGACCGCCTGCTGGCGAAACAGTTCCGGAAAGCGCACATCGTAGCAGATGGTGAAACCGAGCTTGCCGAAGCCGAGATCGGCAACGTGCGCCGTGCTGCCGGGCTGATAGGCAGCGCTTTCCCGCCAGCTTTCGCCATTGTCCAGATCGACGTCGAACATGTGGATCTTGTCGTAGTGGCAGATCTTACGGCCGTCGGGACCGAACAAGAGGCCGCGATTGGCGATCTTGCCGTCGGGAAGCGCGATCGGCGTCGAGCCGACATGGAGGTAGACGCCGAGTTCGCCGGCAAGCTTTGCCGCCTCACCGGCAATGATGTCGTTCGCCTCGTCTTTCAGGATCGCACGCAGGGCCGCGCGGTCCCGCTGGAGCGCGCCTGTCATTTCCGGCGTCTGGATGTAGGTCGCGCCTCTTGCCGCGGCATCCCGTGCCAGCCGAACCATCGTCTCCGCATTCCTGTGCGGATCGACGCCGGAACACATCTGTATGGCTGCGGCCTTGAAGGTCATCCTGGTTCAACTCCTGATGCACGCCACTAACAAACGAAAACCTCTCTCGCGCCAGCGGCTCGCAAGATATCGCGTCGTCGGCCGCTTCAGGCGGCGAGCATGCCGTCGAGCTTGCCAGCGCGTTCCAGCGCATGCAGGTCGTCACAGCCACCGACGTGGATGTCGTTGATGAAGATCTGCGGGAACGTCGTGCCGCCATGCGACTTCTCGATCATCACCTGCCGAACCTTCGGATCATAGGTTGCGTCATGCTCGAGGAAGGGCACGCCCTTGGTTTCCAGTAGTTTCTTGGCGGCCGAACAATAGCCGCAGAACTGACGCGTATAAATGACCACTGAAGCCATGATCCTGAATCGCTCCTTCACCGGCCACCGTGCCGGACAACTGATTGTCATATAAGACCGGATATGGCTCTTGCAAAGGTCAAAACCGTGACCGGCCCGGCTCCCGCCCGCTTCAGCGCACGGGTCGCTGCGGAAACGGTTGCACCGGTCGTATATACATCATCGACGAGCACCACGCTTTTCCCACGGAGACCCGCCTTGCCGCTTTCCGAGACCGCGAAGGCGCCACGAACATTGTCTTCACGCGCCTGCTTCGCAAGGCCCACCTGCCGGCTTGTGCGTCGGATGCGCTTGAGGATATCGGGTTGATAGGGTCTGCCGGAGAGCCGCGCGATGGCCCGCGCCAGTTCCGCCGATTGGTTGAACCGGCGCCTCCACAGCCGAAAGGCATGCAACGGCACCGGGATGATCGCATCGGCCGAGGCCACCGCACCATCGCTCGCCCGGATCATCCACTCCGCCATCATCGGCGCGAGGTCGGTACGGTCGCGGTATTTCAGCCCGTGCACCAGGTCGCGAGCGATGCCTTCATGGATAGCCACCGACCTCAGGCGGTCGAAGGCCGGCGGATGGGCGATGGCTTCGGGCGAAACCGAGCCAGTCCCGTGGTCGACCGAAAACGGGGTCCCGAGAATGTCGCAAAAGGGGCGTTCGATCAGCGGCAGCGTCGACCAGCAAAGCGCGCAGACCGCGCGATGACTGCCGACCAGCCGGCCACAGCCACAGCAGACCGGCGGATAGACGAGATCGACCGCCCCGGAGACGAGTCTCCCCAGCGCGCGTCCCCACCCCTCCTCCGGAAACAGCGGTCTCTCCCATCCCATGCTGTTGACTTTGAACCTCCGAAGGTCTTTTTGCTGGCCAGCGTGCGGAGACAGTATCGTGGAAAAAATCTTTGACCAGAGCCTCGTCGAGGCACACCGGGCAAGGGCGCTCAGAAACGCCGATCCGAAAGCCGGTTTCCTTCTCGATATCGTTGCGCAGGAACTTGCCGAGCGCGTCAGCGTAGTCGAGCGCCACTTCGATCGCGCTCTGGAGCTGCACGGTTACAGCGGGCAGACGGCCCGGGACCTCATGGCGACCGGCAAGATCGGCACCGTGGAGCGCGCGGAAACGGATGCGCGTTTCGGGTCTGAGCAAGCACCGGTCACGATCGCCTCGCTGGAAGAGGTCCCAGGCGAGCCGGAGAGCTTCAACCTTGTGGTCTCGCCGCTATCCCTGCACCTGACCAATGATACGCCCGGCGCCTTCATCCAGGTTCGCCGCGCGCTGAAGCCCGACGGGCTTTTCCTCGCCGCCATTCCCGGCAGCGGTACGCTCCAGGAACTGCGCGAGGCGCTTCTGGCCGCAGAGGCCGAGTTGACGGGTGGCGCAAGTCCGCGGGTCATCCCGTTCGCCGATGTGCGCGATGTCGGCGCTCTCCTCCAGCGCGCAGGCTTTGCGCTGCCGGTCACCGACACCGAGACCTACACGGTGCGCTATGATTCGCTGTTTGCCCTGATGCGGGATCTGCGCGCCATGGGCATGACGAGCCCACTCTCGGCACGAAGCCGCGCGCCCGTTTCCCGGCGCTTCTTCCTGCGGGCAGCCGAAATCTATGCCGAACGCTTTTCCGATCCGGACGGCCGCATTCGCGCGACGTTCTCGGTCATCTACCTGTCCGGCTGGGCGCCGCACGAAAGCCAGCAAAAGCCATTGAAGCCGGGGTCCGCAAAGCAGCGCCTGTCGACAGCGCTCGGCACGAAGGAACAGCCGCTCTAACCGGCGACGATCGAGTTCGAACTGAACTCAAGCCCCCTCGAAGGCTGTCGCGACGGAATTGTAGACCGCTGAGAGGGCGCTGCCGATCTGTTCGGCGCCAAGGATCAGGCTGAGAGAGACGATGGCGGCAATGAGTGCATACTCGATGGCGATGCCAGCATGCGTATCGCGAAAGAAGCGTCTCAGCCTTTCCATGCGTCCCCACCCTGGTTCGTATTCAATCCGAAACACAAGGCGGCATCGGAAGACCCGATGGCGCTGGCTTCAGCATCCGCTCTTGCGGCCGTCGGCATCGATGATGCAAACCGCGCCCGGCATTTCCTGAAGGACACTGCGCCGAACCGTGTAGCGCTTGGAGGTCCCGCTCGAAGGGATGGAGCCGGTGGAAATGTTGTCGTAGTCGACGGGCGTGTTCGCCATGATGCGCCTGTCGTTCTTCGAAGACAGCATCGGCGTCAGGATCAATGTCAGCGCGATCACTGCCGTTCCAAACAGCAGGGACAGATTGAGCACACCCGTCCGGCGGGACTGATTAGTCACCAGATCCTTTTCCTGAACCGTGCTCCAGAAATCGTCGTCCACCATCCCAGCCTCACAAATGCACAAAGCACAGCGAACGCAAGCGCCCTTCCCAAGCTTGGTTCCACCGTACTGCCTGAAATCAGTACGCCGTTCACCAACAATGCGTACCGAAAATGAATTGAGCTATCTTTGCGCGAGGGAGATAAACGATCGATTAATAATCAATCAGATTTCGGGTAGGTTCAGAGCAAATCCATAAGAAACGGTATCAGCGGCTCGTCGGCCGGCGGCATCGGATAGTCGCGCAGGGCCTTCGGCCGCACCCACTTGATTGCCTGCCCTTCCCGTCCCGTCGCCACGCCCTCGTAGCGCCGGCAGACATAGAGCGGCATCAGCAGGTGGAAGTCCTCATAGGCGTGGCTGGCGAAGGTCAGCGGCGCGAGGCACGCGACCTTGGTACGAATGCCGAGTTCTTCTTCCAGTTCGCGGATCAGGGTTTCCTCAGGCGTCTCGCCGGCTTCGACCTTGCCACCCGGAAATTCCCAGAGACCGGCAAGCGACTTTCCTTCCGGCCGCTGCGCCAGCAGGATCCGGCCGTCGGAATCGACCAGAGCACAGGCCGCAACGAGGACGATCTTCTTTCCGTTGGCGTCCATGGTCTCAAGCCCCAGGCGTTCTGTAGATATAGCTGTAAACTTCTGCGAAGCCGGCACCGCGATACAGCGCCATCGCTGCGCGGTTCTCCGCCTCGACCTGCAGCCAGGCCTTCTTGGCGCCGCGCAGGCGCGCCCAACGCAGGCAGACACCGAGCATCGCCTTGCCGACACCGCGTCCGCGGGCCCGCTCGTCGACGGCAAACTGCATGATACCGGCGAGGTCGTTGTCCTGCACGACGAGTGCCACGGCGATCGGACCAGTCTCGGCATCTTCAAACAGAAACAGGCCGCTTTCCGGCTTGATCGCATTGATGATCTCGGCGAGTGCGGCCTTCCTCTTCGTATCGCCCTTGGCGATGCCGATGCAGGCATCGACGAAGCGGCCGACGTCCTTGATCGGAAGGTGATCGATGCCGTCGCCGAATTCGCGCTCGGCAAGATCCGCCGTCATCACCAGGCTGCGGCTGAATGCCGTCCAGCCTTCCGCATCCATATGGGCAACGAGTTGCGGCGGCGTCAGCGGCGTCTGGCGCACGGTCAGCGGCCGGCCGTAGTCCGCAAAGCGCCTGGCGGCCTTTTCCAGGCGAACCGGAATATCGCGATAGTCGGACGGATCGAGCGGATTGACGGAGTTGAGACGCTTGGAATCGTGACCTGCATTGAGCCGGATAAGCCAGCTGCCGTCATATTGCACAGACGCTGCCGGCCAGGCGCGGAAGCCCACGGCCTCGAGACGGCGCACGCTCGGGAGATCCACCATTATCACTTCCCCACCTTCGGCCGCGGCCTTGCCCGCCGGCCGAGTATCACTCGATGTCATCTTGCTACCTCCGGCCGGCCTGGGATGCCAGGCTGCTTGCGATCGCCGACCGGAGCCTCAGCTGCGGTAGTCGCCGTTGATTTCGACATATTCCTTCGTCAGGTCGCAGGTATAGACCGTGGCGCGACCGGAACCGAGGCCGATTTCGACGCGGATCGTGATGTCCTCGGCCTTCATGACGGCAGTGGCTGCCGCTTCCGAATAGGTCGCGTCACGCTCGCCGTCGACGGCTACGCGCACGTCACCGAACCAGATCGCCAGGCGGTCGCGTTCGGCCATCTCGCCGGACTTGCCGACGGCCATGACGACACGGCCCCAGTTGGCGTCTTCGCCGGCAACCGCCGTCTTCACCAGCGGCGAATTGGCAATCGAGAGTGCAATGCGCTTGGCTGCCGCGTCGTTTTCGGCGCCTTCGACGGTGACTTCGACCATCTTGCGCGCACCTTCTCCATCGCGCACCACCTGGAGAGCCAGATCGCGCAGCAGATCGTTGAGGGCCAGGCGGAAGCCATCGAGGCGCGTATCGGCCGCATCGGAAATCGTCGCCTGTCCGTCGGCTGCCGCTGCACCCGTTGCAAAGAGCATCAGCGTGTCGGAGGTCGAGGTATCGCTATCGACCGTGACCGAGTTGAACGTCGGACCGACACCGGCCGAAAGCAGCGCCTGCAGCGCGGCCGGGGCGATGTCGGCGTCGGTGACCACGAAGGAGAGCATCGTCGCCATGTCGGGCGCGATCATGCCGGCGCCCTTGGCGATACCGTTGATCGTAACCTTGACGCCACCGATCTCGGCCGTGCGGGTGGCGACCTTCGGATAGGTATCCGTCGTCATGATCGCCTTGGCGGCTTCGAACCAGAAATCTTCCTTGCCGGCTGCGGCCAGATCGTCGAGCACGCCGGCAAACTTGGTCGCATCGAGCGGCTCGCCGATGACGCCGGTCGAAGCGAGGAACACTTCGCCCTCGGCACAACCGGCCGCCTTTGCCGCCGATTTTGCCGTCAAAGCGGTCGCTTCGCGTCCCTTCTTGCCGGTGAAGGCATTGGCGTTGCCGGAGTTGACGACAACGGCGCGCGCGACACCGCCGGCGAGGTTCTGCCGGCAGAAATCAACCGGAGCCGAAGGGCACTTGGAGCGAGTGAAAACACCGGCAACGGCTGCTGGCTTGTCGAACACCATCATCAACACGTCGGTGCGGTTCTTGTACTTGATGCCTGCGGCAGCGGTTGCCATGCGGACACCGCGCACGGAAGGCATTTCGGCGAAGGTTTTCGGAGCAAGCGGAGAAACGGAGCCGGACATGGGAAACCTGCTGTGACGGGTTGGAGCCAGAGCATTTCCAGGAAAAGTGCGTAGCGGTTTTCCGTCAGGAAATGCGTAAGAACAAAGATCTGGGGCGGTTTACAACCGAAACTGCTCCAGATCCATCTTGCGACAAATGCCCGAACGGTTTTCACCGCCGGGCATCGACAAAAAGCGGTGACGGCAGGTACGGCCGGCGGCCGCACCTGCCAATCAAAACTACTTGGCTTGCTGAGCTTCCTGCGCCTTGTTGGCCTCGTCATAGGCCTTCTTCAGAGCGGGATCGGAAATCTCGACGCCAGCGTCCTTCTTGGCGGCGGCAAGCAACTCGACGTACTTGTCACGCATGAGAAGCTGGCGGACCTGCGGCTCGACCTGCTCGAGCGGCGGCGGAGCCTGCGGGCGCTTGTCTTCGACCAGGATCACGTGGAAGCCGAACTGCGTCTTGACCGGGGTCTTGGTGTAGGTGCCTTTTTCGAGAGCGAAGGCAGCCGTCTCGAATTCCGGCACCATGCGGCCCTTGGTGAAGTAGCCGAGATCGCCGCCGTCGTCCTTGTTCGGATCGGAAGACTTCGCCTTGGCCAGCTCGACGAAGCTCTTGCCGGCGTCGAGTTCCTTGATGATTTCCTTGGCTTCGTCCTCGGTCTTCACCAGAATATGGCGCGCCTTCACTTCTTCCTGCGGCGGGATCGCTGCGATCTCCTTGTCGTAGCGCGCCTTCACCTCTTCCTTGGTGATTGCGTCGACCACGTGCTTCTTGAAGTAGGCGTTGTGCAGTTCGCGCTCGGTGAGGTAGGCAACACGCTGCTTGAAGGTCGCATCATCCTGCAGGCCTTCCTTTTCGGCCGTCTTCGACAGGAGCTTGACGTCGATGATCGCCGAGAGAGCCGCAGCACGCTTCTGTTCCTCCGGCATCTGCTGAAGCTGCGGGTCGAGACCACCGAGCGCCAGCGTGAGTTCGGACTGGCGCACGTCCTCGCCGCCAACCTTGGCGATCACCGGATCGGCGTCTTCCGCCCGCGCGGCACCATGAACGGCCATGGCCGCAACCAGTGCCGCAGCGGCCAGGGTTTTCAACTTGGACATGCTCATTACCTTTCACATTAGCCTTCGGCGCAATTGCCTGCAGCTTGTAGCGGCTGCACACCACCAGAATGTGGCGGTTCTGTAGCCGTCCGGCAGTGCAATTGCGTTGACATAATTCGACCCCCCTCTTATCTGTCACGCAACCTCGCGTCCAGAACAGTTTCCGGGCGTTTCACGGCATTGCGCGGTTTTCGCGGCGCGGCCATGAGACCTAGGGCAACAAAAAAGAAAGGACCATTCGTATGGTCAGTCTCGGCGGCCTAGCCCGCAAGTTGTTTGGTTCCGCCAACGATCGTCGCGTCCGCGGCTACAAGGCTCGGGTGGACGCCATCAACGCTCTTGAAGCCGAAATGAAGGCTTTGTCGGATGAGGCGCTCACTGCCAAGACGGTGGAATTCCGTAAGCAGTTGGACGAGGGCCAGACGCTCGACGACCTCCTGGTTCCGGCCTTTGCCGTTGCCCGCGAGGCCGCGCGCCGTGTCCTCGGCCTGCGTCCGTTCGACGTCCAGCTCATCGGCGGCATGATCCTGCATGAACGCGCGATCGCGGAAATGAAGACCGGTGAAGGTAAGACCCTCGTCGCGACGCTTCCGGTTTATCTGAACGCGCTTGCCAGCAAGGGCGTGCATGTCGTTACCGTCAACGATTACCTCGCCCAGCGCGACGCCGCCACCATGGGCCGCGTCTACAGCTTCCTTGGCATGAGGACCGGGGTCATCGTCCACGGCCTGACCGATGAGCAGCGCCGCGACGCCTACGCCTGCGATATCACCTATGCGACCAACAACGAACTCGGCTTCGACTATCTGCGCGACAACATGAAGTACGAGCGCGGCCAGATGGTCCAGCGCGGTCACTTCTTCGCCATCGTCGACGAAGTGGACTCGATCCTCGTCGACGAAGCACGCACGCCGCTGATCATCTCCGGTCCGCTCGACGACCGTTCCGATCTCTACAACACGATCAACGAGTTCATCCCGCTGCTGTCGCCCGAGGACTACGAAATCGACGAGAAGCAGCGCTCGGCCAACTTCTCGGAAGAAGGCACGGAGAAGCTCGAAAACCTTCTGCGCCAGGCGGGCCTGTTGAAGGGTGAATCGCTCTACGACATCGAGAACGTCGCGATCGTCCACCACGTCAACAACGCGCTCAAGGCCCACAAGCTCTTCACCCGCGACAAGGACTACATCGTCCGCAACGACGAAATCGTCATCATCGACGAGTTCACCGGCCGCATGATGCCGGGACGGCGTTACTCCGAAGGCCAGCACCAGGCGCTCGAAGCCAAGGAAAAGGTGCAGATCCAGCCCGAGAACCAGACCCTCGCCTCGATCACCTTCCAGAACTATTTCCGCATGTACTCCAAGCTTGGCGGCATGACCGGTACGGCAGCGACCGAAGCGGAAGAATTCGGCAACATCTACGGCCTTGAAGTGATCGAAGTGCCGACCAACCTGCCGATCAAGCGTATCGACGAGGACGACGAGGTCTACCGTACCCAGGGCGAAAAGCTCAAGGCCATCATCGACGAGATCAAGTCGGCGCACGAACGCGGCCAGCCGATGCTGGTCGGCACGACGTCGATCGAAAAGTCCGAACAGCTTGCCGATCTCCTCAAGAAGTCCGGCTTCAGCAACTTCCAGGTGCTGAACGCGCGCTACCACGAGCAGGAAGCCTTCATCGTCGCCCAGGCCGGCGTACCGGGCGCAGTGACGATCGCCACCAACATGGCCGGCCGCGGCACCGACATCCAGCTCGGCGGCAACATCGACATGCGCATCCAGCAGGAGCTTGCCGAAGTCGAGCCGGGCCCGGAGCGCGAACAGCGCGTCGAGGCGATCCGCACTGAAGTGCAGAAGCTGAAAGAGCAGGCACTTGCCGCGGGCGGCCTTTACGTTCTCGCGACCGAGCGTCACGAAAGCCGCCGCATCGACAACCAGCTTCGCGGCCGCTCCGGCCGTCAGGGCGACCCGGGCCGCTCCAAGTTCTACCTGTCGCTTCAGGACGACCTGATGCGCATCTTCGGCTCAGACCGCATGGACAGCATGCTACAGAAGCTGGGTCTGAAGGAAGGCGAAGCGATCGTCCATCCCTGGATCAACAAGGCGCTTGAGCGCGCGCAGAAGAAGGTCGAAGCGCGCAACTTCGACATCCGCAAGAACCTCCTGAAGTATGACGACGTTCTCAACGATCAGCGCAAGGTGATCTTCGAGCAGCGCATCGAGCTGATGGATGCCGAAAGCGTCACCGAGACCGTGACCGACATGCGCACCGAGGTCATCGAGGACATGGTCGGCAAGCGCATCCCCGAGCGCGCCTACGCCGAGCAGTGGGACGTAGAGGGTCTGAAGGCCGACGTGCAGCAGTACCTCAATCTCGACCTGCCGATCGTCGAATGGGCGGCCGAGGAAGGCATCGACGAGGCTGATATTCTTGAGCGCGTGACCGCCGCTGCCGAAAAGGAAGCCGCAGATCGCGCCGAGCGTTTCGGCCCCGAGATCATGCAATATGTCGAACGATCGGTGGTGCTGCAGACGCTCGACCATCTCTGGCGCGAGCATATCGTCAACCTCGACCACCTGCGCTCGGTCATCGGTTTCCGCGGCTACGCGCAGCGTGACCCGCTGCAGGAATACAAATCCGAGGCCTTCGAGCTCTTCCAGGCTCTGCTCGGCAACCTGCGCCAGGCTGTGACTGCACAACTCATGCGCGTCGAGCTGGTCCGCGAAGCGGCCGAAGCGCCGCAGCCGGCACCGCCGGTCATGCACGGCCACCATATCGATCCGTTGACGGGCGAAGACGATTTCGGCGACAGCGCCGGAACGCTTCTTGCCGCCGCCCCCGTACAGCGCGACGCGAACGATCCGGCAAGCTGGGGCAAGGTCTCGCGCAACGAGCTCTGCCCGTGCGGTTCCGGCAAGAAGTACAAGCACTGCCACGGCATCTACGAAGCATAATCCAGGCAAGGTAAAGCGGGCGCTGTTGGCGCCCGCGGCCCAGTTCCTAAGGAAATGCCGCCTTCGGGCGGCATTTTCGTTTCCCGCTCCTTGCTTTCTAGCAATCGAACGACTTGGCGTAGGCGATCAGGTTTTCGAGCGCGTGAATGCCTGTGCGATTGATGTGGCGACGGCCGAGGGTGGCGTTGATGCGAAAGGCGAGGTCTTCTGCCTCGGCCGTTTTCAGTTCATCCAGTCGCTCGATGCCGATCTCTTCGAGATAGCCGATCATGCGCGGACCGATCGATTTTGCCCGCATCATTCGTTGCCGTTCGCTGTCCTCAATCGGCATGTCTGGCCCCATCAAATACAACCGCGCTGAACCGTTTGTTAACGCTGTTCTGGCAGTACTGAAACCCTGTATTGCGTAATCTCAGGGTGTTCTCGTGTTCATGGCGGTATGTCAAACGGCCGGACGAATGCTGCCGTTGGCGCTGAGACACCGCCTGTCCGCGGTGCTCGGCGCAATGGTCGCGATCCTGACCGGCGCCGACATGAAGAACACGGCGCGCCGGATGGCGCTCGTTGCCTTCACCGTTCGCATTTTCAGCGCCGCCATCGCCTTCGTCTCGCAGATCATCCTGGCGCGAATGATGGGCGAATTCGAATACGGCATCTTCGTCTTCGTCTGGGTGCTGGTGATCCTGTTTGGAAGCCTCTCCTGCGTCGGTTTCCATTCTGTCGTCATCCGCTTCCTGCCGGAGTATCAGGCGGCTGCAGCACTCGACGAGATCCGCGGCGTAACGACGACGGTGCGGGTCTTCGCCCTCACCTCCGCCACCACGGTCGCCGTCGTCGGCCTGCTCGGCCTCTGGCTCTTCGGCGCCCATGTCGAAACCTACTACCTCTTCCCGCTTTATCTCGGCCTCTTCACCCTGCCGATGATCTCGCTTGGCGATGTCATGGACGGAACATCCCGGGCCCACGGGTGGGCGCTTTCCGCCATGAGCCCCACCTTCATCATCCGCCCACTGCTGGTGCTCGTCTTCATGGTGCTCGCGGTTTCCGCAGGCGCGGCGCATACGGCGCAAACCGCCATGGTTGCTGCCATGGCCGCCGCCTATGTCACCACCGTCTCGCAGTTCCTGGTGCTCACCTATCGGCTCCGCTCGCGTTACGTGGAAGGTCCCCGGCGCATCGAGCTTGGCCGCTGGCTCAAGGTCTCGATCCCCATCTTCCTGGTCGATGGTTTCGGCTTCCTGCTCACCAATTCCGACGTAGTGATCGTCGGCCTCTATCTCGATCCCGATGACGTCGCGATCTATTTCGCGGCCGCCAAGACCATGGCGCTCGTGCACTTCGTCATGTTCGCCGTCAAGGCAGCGGCCGGCCCGCGCGTCTCGAACGCCATGGCCCGGGATCGCCGCCAGCTCGCCGCGATCGCGATCGAAAGCGCCCGTTGGGCCTTCTGGCCGTCGCTTCTCGTTGGTGCGCTGGTCCTGCTTGCGGGTCCGTTCCTGCTCTCCCTCTTCGGCCCTGCCTTCGTCACCGGCATGCCCTTGATGATGATCCTCTTTGGCGGCATTCTCGCCAAGGCCTTCGTCGGCCCGGCGGAAACGCTGCTGACGATGGCAGGCCAGCAGACGCTCTGTGTGATCCTCTACGCCGGCGCGCTGGTGGCCAATATCGCACTCAACCTGAGCCTCATCCCTCTCCTCGGACTGACCGGCGCTGCGCTTGCAACCGCAGGTGCAATGTTTGTCGAGGCGATGTTGCTGCATATCGCCGTCCGGCGTACCTTCGGCTTCGCGCTCTTCGCCTTTGCGCGCGTGCGGGCTGGCAATGAAAACAACGGGGCTGTCCATCCATGATCGGCAATACCAATCTTCCGAGCGACGCTAACAGTCGCGCCGCCCGGGTCCTTGGCGGGCTCGCACAACCGGGTGATGCGGGCCCGACCGCGGAGCATCTGATTGAGGTCGGCCGCCCTGGACGCCATCTCGCCATCTACCCGGCCAAAGCCGGCTACGAATTGCAGCGCGAGCTCGACTTCCTGTCGAACCGGGCATTGGAACCGAACGTCTTCTTCACCGGCCGCTTCCTTGCCCCGGCGATGCCGCGCCTCGAAGAACGGGTGATCCGGCTCGCGATCATGCGCGACAATGACGAGCGCCGCAGCCGACTGCGCTTCCTGATGCCGTTCTCGATCGAAAAGCCTGGGTTCTCGATCGGCGCGCCGATCATTCGCGCATGGTCGAACCCCTTCGGCCCGCTCGGCGTACCGCTGGTCGATGCCGAGGATGCCGCCGAGACCATCGACAATCTGTTTGAAGCCTTCACCGCGCCCTCGACCGGCCTGCCGTCCGTGCTCGTTCTTCCCGACATGCGCCTCAATGGCAAGGTGGCCCGCCTGACGCGTGCCGTCGCCATCGGCCGCAACCTGCCGCTGACAGTCACCGACACTTTCAGCCGCCCGATGCTCGAAAGCTTGCTCGACGGGCCGACCTATCTGCGCAACGCCATCAGCCCGGCGCATTTCCGCGAACTGCGGCGGCAGTGGAACAATCTCGAAAAGCACGGCGTGCTGAACTATTCGGTCGCCCGCCAACCGGGCGAAATCCGCCTGCGCATGGAGGAGTTCCTGGCGCTCGAAGCATCAGGCTGGAAGGGCAAGAGCCGCAGCGCCATGGTGCTCGACCGCTTCCGTGCGGCCTTTGCCCGCGAGGCGATCACCAACCTTGCCGACGGCGACAGCGTGCGCATCCACACGCTCGACCTCGATGGCCGCGCGATCGCATCCATGGTCGTGTTCCTGATGTCGGGCGAGGCCTACACCTGGAAGACCGCCTATGACGAGCGCTATGCCAAGTTCTCTCCGGGCAAGCTGCTGCTGGCTGAACTGACGGAATGGCATCTCGACGATGCCAACATCGCCCGCTCCGATTCCTGTGCCGTGCCGGATCATCCGATCATGAGCCGGTTCTGGCAGGAGCGCGAGGAAATGGGCACGCTGGTGATCGGCCTGCAGCAGACCCGCGACCGCGAAGTGCGCCAGGTCGCAGCCCAGCTCCACCTCTACCGCAACACCCGCAACATGGCGCGGATCCTGCGCGACAAGATCAAGGCGCTCGCCGGACGCTAGGGCGGGATGAGGAAAACTCTGCGCGGTTTTCCACCCGCATCCTGCTCTAACTCATTGGAATCTGCCGCGCGGCGACCACGGTCCTACGACGCTTCGGAAACCTCGATCGCCCCGCGCGCCTCCGCCGCGGCGCGATCACGCAGGAACCGCCTGATAACCTTGCCGGAGGTTGTCAGAGGCAGGCTGTCGACGAAGGCGATCTCGCGCGGATATTCGTGCATCGAAAGTCGGGTCTTCACCCACTCGCGAATGGACGTCGCGACACGCTCGTCACCATCCACACCGGGTCTCAACACGACATAGGCCTTGACGATCTCGGTGCGAACCGGATCCGGCTTGCCGACGGCGGCGGCAAGTTGCACGTCCGGGTGACCGGCAAGGCAATCCTCGATCTCGCCTGGGCCGATGCGGTAGCCTGACGAGGTGATGACGTCGTCGTCGCGGCCGAAGAAGGTGAAATAGCCCTCCTCGTCGATCACGCCCTGATCGCCGGTCGTCATCCAGTCGCCGATAAACTTCTTCTCCGTCGCCGCCTCGTTGCCCCAGTATCCCAGGAACATCACAGGATCCGGCCGCCTGACTGCGACCTGGCCGACGCTGCCGTGCGGCAATTCGCGGCCTTCGGCGTCGATGATCGCCACCCGGTGACCGGGGGCTGCCTTGCCCATCGATCCCGGCTTGACGACGCCAAGAGCGGCAGCTGACGAGATGACGATGTTGCACTCGGTCTGGCCGTAGAATTCGCTGACCTCGAGACCGAGCGCCGCCTTTACCCATTCATAGGTTTCGCGCCCCAGGGACTCACCGGCCGAACCGATGGTCCGGAGATTGAGGCGGTAGCGCTCGCGCGGTTTCTCGACCGCCTTCATCAGCCGAAGTGCCGTCGGCGGAATGAAGGCATTGCGCACATCCATCTCTTCCAGAATACGAAACGCCGTATGCGGATCGAACTTCTGCGCCGGCGAAGACACGACCGGCACGCCATGCAACAGCGACGGCAGGAGCGCGTTGAGCAACCCTCCTGCCCAGGCCCAGTCGGCCGGCGTCCACATGCGATCGCCCGGCTGCGGCAGGAAGTGATGATGGAACTCGAAACCCGGCAGATGGCCGAGCAGCACCCGATGCCCGTGCAGCGCGCCCTTGGGCGGCCCGGTCGTGCCCGAAGTGTAGATCATCAATGCCGGATCGTCCGGCCCCGTATCCGCCGGCACGAAGCCCTCAGGATCCCCGGAAGCGAGCGACGAGAAGGCGATCGTCCCCGGCTGCGGCTGATCGTCCGCCAGCACGACGAGGCGCAGTTCCGGCAACCGGTCACGGATCGCGGCAATACGTTCGAAACCGAAACCATTGGTAACAATGGCCGACACACCGGCGTCACGCAGCCGGTATTCGAGCGCCTCGACGCCGAAGAGCAGCGCAAGCGGCAAGGCGATGGCGCCAAGCTTGTAGATCCCCGCATGGGCGATCGCCGCTTCAAAGCCCTGCGGCAGGAGGATTGCGACGCGCTCGCCTGGCGCAATGCCCTGCTTCGCAATCCCTTGCGCAAAGGCGGAGGATTGCCGGGCGAATTCGCCATAGGTCAACGCCTGATGCAGGCCATTGGGATCGAAATGCTGAAGACAGACGCGCTCCGGCTCCCGCACAGCCCAGACGTCGCTGACGGCGACGCCGATGTTGAACCGCTCCGGGATCTGCCAGCGGAAGGCACGGTAGAGTTCGTCGTAGGTCTCGATTCTCGGTAACATGACGCTGCCATGACAGTTTTCTGCTGCAGCGCACCTAACACTTTCGAGCGAGCCAATTCAATGACCGACGCGGCAAGCGCCGGCCAAGTCGCGTCCTAGACGGAAACTTCGGTCGGTATGGAGAATTCGGGTGATGTGGTGGTGCCCCATGTCGGAACAAAGAAATCACAATTAAACAATGATTTAGCCTGTTCCTGGCACAGTTCTTTTGCGCGGGGCAATTAGGCTTTTCGGAAAGGTGTCCAGCGCTACAGACCGATAGCGTTGACCCAATATCCCACCTGATAACGAGCGAAGTCGGCTTCTTCTCGTACGCCGCTCCAAGCAACGCGGGTGTACTCGCCCTCGGTTGCGATCCAATCCACAGCCAACAGGCACTGTGCAACAATAATGAAGAGTAACAAGCCACGCATACCCGCAGCTTATCAGTGTCGGATCTGGAAAGATGTAATCATTTCAATAGCCTAATTGGGTGTCGTCACCCTCGAAGGCCTCACCCTTTGATTTCCGAATTGATTAAATTTCAATCACGCCTATATTGAAGGCATACGGTCCCTCTCGCCTGCTGACCACGGATGTACTGGCAGCGGCGGGAGGAGATCACGGAAGGGGGGTCGGGTTCATCCCGGCCTTTTTTGTTGCCTGCGGCTCGCCATCCATTCGTGATGGAAGATCTCGAAGCTGCTCGACGGCGCTATCCGGATCGCCCGATCAACAGGGTCGGTGATACGCAGGAACCGTGTATCTATTTGGTGCTGATAAGCGGCGCCTGGATGGTTGGGAAGCTTCTAACGCCACAAGAGATCGCCATGATCGAGGCGTTCACGCCAGGCTGCTTCTCTTGATCCCGCACCACCGGTTAGTGTCGCGTTGGCGCTCCTCGACCGTTCGGCGCATGGCGTCCTCACGACCACATTCGTATTTTTCCATGTAGTAGCGGATCAGCGACTGTCGGCGGCCGTCGTCCATGATGGCGTCGACATTCCTGAATTGTCGCTCCATCGATGATGTGGCTTTCGCGGGCCGACGTCGCGATCGCACGGACATAAAATGGAAAAAATACAGCAACAACAATGCTGCACGAAGCCAGTGGTGCCCCATGCCGGAGCGTGGTAATTGCCAAGAATCAAAGACTTACCATCGCGCGGGACACAGACGCGGTGGGCAATTTGATTCTGTTTTTTTCGCTTATGTCTCACTGCGTCGCTTGTCAGTTATTAGCTCCACGCACCGGGTGTGCGCCGGTACTAGGTGATCCAACTCTGGAAATCGTAATAAAGAACCAGGCGGCTTTTAGATGGAGGTCGGATGGGGGTCGCCGGCCTACAGAACCAGCGGCCGCATTCGGTCAACGCCCATTCGTCCTTGTTGCCCACCTTGAATTCATCCATCAAGAATCTAGCTAAGCGTGAGGCGCGATCACCATGGCGTGGAATGCTCGCTTCGAAGCAAATGCGATCAAATATTCTTTGGAGGGTGCCGCTCTGGTCGGTTGCGAGCAGGACCGCTGACCGGTCAAACTTAGTAGTCATATTGGCCTACCTCTATGAGATACTGCTTTCACCGGAAAAGGATGATTGCGATATGCCGAAAATGTTGGTTGTGGGAACAAACAAGGTGCATTTCGACCGGCAAACGAGCGCTACGACAGCACAACCACGCTATGTTCGATGGTGTCTTTGCTACGCGGGTAAACGGGCGGGCAGCACGAGGTTCATGGCACATTTGCGGGAAGGACGCTGAACCCCTACCCTAAAAAAACCGGCTTGGTGCACTTCGGTTAGGACGCCCCATTTTTGGACGTTCGCATTCAACGGCCACAATCACCAACCGTTAGTTCCAGCGACAACTCGACACGCACTTCCACTTGCTTGATCGATGTCAGCGCCGTCGGTCCTTTTCCCAGCCACAAAGAGTGCTACGTGTCAGCCAATTGCGCAACAAAAATCGAAACGGAGCCCTGCAGCATCGCTCTGAAAACGATGGATACCATGTGATGACGGCGTGGGATGCAAAAGAGACTGGGCTCCCATGAACCGGCACGAGACGACAGAACGCGCTTCGGAGCGCTTCGTCGTTCCAGTGCTACTTCGGAAGGCATTCCACGTTATAGGCAATGATGATGTGCTCGGGACCTACCACACCTGAGCGCTTTAACCCCTCCAAGCCACTTTTTAGCTTGGTTCCGGCCTCCTTCAAGGTGGTTTCTAGTCTCGTTTTGGCCACCATGCAGCGCTCTTCGCTCGTAAACTCTTGAAACACCACGGTTGGGACAATCCTCCATTCCGCGCGGTCGTTCGTAGCTGCGGGATTGACTGAATAGGAGTATACGTACATCAGGATCCACATCGCATGTACCTCGCGTTGCCGATACGAAGAATTGCGCTTACACCCATGCCGGTGTGACGAGAGTGCCACTGGTTGGTAGGCATGGCAAGGCCACGACGCGTCAGGTTGTTGACCCCACAGTCTGGCTTGCCGATGTGCTGGAACGCATCATCTCCGGCAGGCGGTCGTCAACCCGAGGCTTGCCGTGGCTCTTGGGAAAATACGGTGCAAGCCGCGCCATCTGTTCGTCTGTCAGCCAGTAAAGGTCACGCATGATCAGCCTCCTTGCGGAGCCTGAATCACATTGGTGCATCCGATCAATGGCTCCTGACCCTAGCTGACGCAACTTCACTCACGGTCTGCGGAAAGCCGGCGCCACCATCGCCGCCGAGAACGGCGCCACGGACGAAGAGCTGATGGCAATTTTCGGCTGGACCACGAAGAACCAGACGACGACCTACACCAAGAAAGCGCGCCGCAAACAGCTGGCGGCAGAAAAACCTTTCGGGCTGACCCAATTTCGACGTGATGACGACGGCCGCTGCTTGTAACTGCTACGATGCGGTGCTCGATGCAACTGGCCGGGAATGACAGCCGCTCACCGCGACCGTCTCCTGGCTCACGAACAGGATTTCAAGAACCGCGAGGCAGAGTTGGAGCGAGAGCGCAGCCGCCAGGAAATCGACTTGAAGGTGGTGGACTGAGCTATCAGCCCTTCTCGCGCAGCCCGAGGTGGGCAAATTTAACAAAAAATAACAGCAAAAACAAAGACTTATTGATGTACTTGGTGCCCCATGCCGGGGTCGAACCAGCACTCCTTTCGGAACTCGATTTTGAGTCGAGCGCGTCTACCAATTCCGCCAATGGGGCTCAGGGAAGTGCGATATCAGCGGCTCGGATTTACACGAAGGTTTTCGCCGCGGTCAACCATCATTTTCACGATGCCCCGATGACAATCACGAAAGCGTGCGGAGCTGTCGCGGTTGCCACGATTTACAGGGCGCGCGATCCTGCCTAAGAAGCGCCATCCAGTTTGCACTGCGGCAGGTGTCGGTTCCGATCTGCCGCCCGCGAGGTATAGATGATCGACGCCGCCACCCAATCCCGCCAGCATCTGCTGATCGCCATTGTCGTCACACTCGGCATGGCAGCGACCGTCGGCGGGGCGCTCGGTTTCGAGCACATCGGCGGTTACATCCCCTGCGCGCTCTGCCTGCTGCAGCGCGATCCCTACTACTATGGCATTCCGCTCGGCATTCTGGCTGTCATCACCAGCGCGCTGAAACTGCCGGCGTGGACGACGCGCATCCTGCTCCTGGCCGTCGGCATCCTCATGCTCGTCGGTGCGGGCGTTGGCGTCTATCACTCGGGTGCGGAATGGCACTTCTGGGAAGGCCCCTCCACCTGTGCCACCACGGCGCAGGGTGTCTCCTCCAATGTCGGCGACCTCCTCGGCGATCTCGACTCCAAGCACGGTCCGTCCTGCACGGAAGCCGCCTTGCGGGTGCTGGGCCTGTCCTTTGCCGGATGGAACGTGATCGCCAGCCTCATCCTGGCAGCAATCGCCCTGCGCGGTGCTGCAAAGGCGCAGTGATATCGCGCCTCGAACGGCCGGCGTCTCCAACAGAAAGACCACCGCATGCGGGCTGAGGCACGCACGCACCTGTCCCGATCCCGCTCTGGGGCTTGATCCGGCAGGAAGGCACGAACACAGGCTCAGGGCTGCAGTTCGACGTCCCAGTAGAGATAGTCCATCCAGCTTTCATGCAGATGGTTCGGCGGGAAGAGCCGGCCGTTGTTGTGCAAATCCTGAACCGTCGGCTGGTAGGGCCGCTGGTGCGGGAACATGCCGGCTTGCTTCGGCAGTTTGCTGCCCTTGCGCAGATTGCAGGGGGAGCAGGCTGCGACGACATTGTCCCAGGTCGTCTGGCCGCCGTGAGCGCGGGGCACCACGTGATCGAAGGTGAGATCGTCGGGTGAACCGCAATACTGGCATTCGAATTTATCGCGCAGGAACACGTTGAACCGGGTGAAGGCCGGATGGCGCGAGGGCTGCACGTAGCTCTTGAGGCAAACAACGCTCGGCAGTCGCATCGAGAAACTCGGAGACGACACCGAATGTTCGTACTCGGCAAGGATGTTTACGCGGTCAAGGAAGACGGCCTTGATCGCGTCCTGCCAGGACCAAAGCGACAAGGGGTAGTAACTAAGCGGCCGATAGTCAGCGTTCAAGACGAGCGCTGGTAAGGCCTGAGGTGAGACTGCAATCGTCAAGCGTATTCTCCTGATCGATTCGGCATCTGCACCTTCTATATTAGGCCCGTTGCAACAGGATTGTGAAGCCGGAAACAAAAATGCATGCGCTGGATTCGCTTTTTCCTTCAAGGTGTCACAGGAACAGCATCTCGGCGCATTTCCTGCGCATAATAGGCCCAGAACAGCCGCGCGGCGACGCTGCGCCAGGGCGACCAGGAGGCGGCAAGCGAATCAATTTCGCGTGCGGTCGGGCGCAGTTCGAGGCCCAACCCGTGGCCGATTGCGTTCTGTAGCGCCACGTCCCCTGAGGGGAAGACATCCGGGTGGCCTGCGCAGAACAGCAGGTAGACCTCGGCCGTCCAGCGTCCCACGCCCTTGATCGCCGTCAGATCCCGGATCGCCTCGGGCGCTTCGGCATCGCAGATCGCATCGAGATCGATCTCGCCGCCCACCACCACGTCGGCGACACGGCGCAACGCGTCCGCCTTGGCGCGCGAGAGGCCGATTGTCCGGCAATCCTCATCAGTGAGCGAAATCACGCCTGATGCCGTGACTTCGCCAAGCCTCTCCTCCATCCGCCGCCAGATCGCGGCAGCGCTTGCCTTCGAGACCATTTGCGAGACGATGATGCTGGCAAGGCCGCGATAGCCCGGATCGGTTCGGCGCAGCGGCACCGGGCCTGCCTTTGCGACAACATGCTCCAGGCGCGCATCCAACATTACCAGTCCGGAAAGCCCGGCTTCGATATCCTCATGTGTCCGGATGATCCGCATGACGCCTCCACAAAGCGGATGATTTTTATACCCCTTCCATGGCAAAGGGAAAGGATGCCAGAAACGCCACCCGTTTTCCGTTTTGCCCCCAGCCCGAATGGCCTGCTTCACCTTGGCCACGCGCTCTCCGCGGTGCTGAACCACGACATGGCGAAGGCCGAAAACGGCCGCTTCCTGCTGCGCATCGAGGACATCGACCAGACCCGCTGCCGCCCCGAATTCGAGGCTGCGATCTACGAGGATCTCGCCTGGCTGGGCCTTGACTGGGAGCGCCCCGTGCGCCGCCAGTCGGCACACCTCGACGCCTACGCCTCAGCCCTTGAACGGTTGCACCGGCTCGGCGTGGTCTACCCTTCCGTCATGACCCGCGGCGAGATCAAGGCGGCCGTCGCGCAAGCCGAAGCCGACGGCCGAACCTGGCCACGCGATCCGGATGGCAGCCCGCTCTATCCCGGCCGCGAGCGCACCTATTCGATCAGCGAGCGAACGGCCTTGCTCGATGGCGGCAAAGCCTATGCCTGGCGGCTCGACATGCAGAAGGCTATCAGCCTTTTCGGCAGCGCCCCTCTCACCTGGAACGAGAACGGCGCCGGGCCAACGGGCGAAACCGGCACCATCGTGGCCGACCCGGCCGCCTGGGGCGACGTCATCCTTTCGCGCTCCGATGCGCCGTCGAGCTACCATCTGTCCGTCGTCGTTGATGACGCGCTGCAGGGTGTCACTCAAGTCGTGCGCGGCCGCGACCTCTACCACGCCACTTCCGTCCACCGGCTGCTGCAGCGGCTTCTCGACTTGCCGGAGCCGCTTTACCATCATCACCGACTGATCCTTGGACCGGACGGCCGCAAGCTCTCCAAGAGCAACCAGGACACCGGCATTGCGGCCTTCCGTGCCGCCGGTCGCACACCGCAGGAAGTCCGGGCTCTAATCGTCTAGATCCTGCTCGTCGCGAACAGCCTCGCTGCCGTTGCGAAACTGAAAGCTCCGCCGCACCATGCGCTTGACCCGGTATTTCAGGATCGCGGCGTTGATCTCGGCGCCGATGATGAAGATTGCCGCGATCATGTAGAGAAACACGAGCACGATCATGATCGACGCCAGGCCCGCATAGGTCGAGACATAGGTGGCGAAGGTCGCGAGATAGGAGGCGAAAGCGTAGGCGCCGATCGTCCAGCAGACCAGCGTCAGCACGATCCCGGGGAGAACGTCGATCACCTTGCGGTGGCCATCGGGCAACCAGAGATGAGACACCAGCAATCCACTGGTCAGGACGACCAGGGCGAGCGGCAGGCTCCAGTTGTCGACGGTCGCCAGCACCCCGCCAAGCCAGGGAAGCCACTGTCCGGCATAGCGCACGGCCAGCGGCACCGCGACCAGCAGGATGCTGAGCGCCGCCAGGATCAACACGCCGGCGAGCACGAAGCCAAGGCTCGCGAGCCGGGTCACATACCAGTAGCGGCTCTCGCTGACGCGATAGGCGCGGTTGAGCGAGACGCGCAGCGCCTCCACACCGTTGGAGGCGAAATAGGCAGCCGCAAGCACCGAAACGGTCAAAAGCCCACCGCGCGGGATCGTCAGCACCCGCACGATCTCGTCGGCCACGGGCTTGGCAATCGATTCGGGCCAGGCGTCGAAAATCAGGTGCACCGCCGTTTCGGCGAACTGGTCTGCACCGAGAAAGCTGCCGAGCGCCGTACCGAAGATCAGGAAGGGAAAGACCGCGAGCAGCGACGACAGAGCCACATGGCTTGCCATCGCCCAACCGTCGTCGAGGCTGAAATGCCAGAGCGCATCGAAAATGACTTTCCAGGTGATGCGTATGAACGCTGGCATTCCATTCCAATCCTACAGGGCCCAAAGACCGCGCATTCCCGCGCCGCCGGTGCCGTTTCCTTGGCTACGCACGATCCCAACGGCGACAACGCTGGCGGGTTCCGGCTTGCGCAATTCAATTGTATCCCGCCGATGAATATGGGAAACGGAGGCAGGATTTCTACAGGAATCGATCGGATGACTGATCGCCCCACAATCATTGTCACAGGATGTTCGTCTGGAATCGGCGCCTATTGCGCGCGCGCGCTCCATGCCGACGGCTGGCGGGTCTTTGCCACCGTGCGCCGGGAAGAGGACCGTCAACCCCTTGAGGCTGAAGGCATCGAGACCTTCCTGATGGACTATACCAAGCCGGAAACCATCGCCGCCCTGGCCGATACGGTGCTGGCGCTTTCCGGCGGGCGCATCGACGCGCTGTTCAACAACGGCGCCTACGGTCAGGCGGGCGCGGTCGAAGATCTGCCGACCGAGGCGCTCAGGCTTCAACTGGAGACCAACGTCATCGGCTGGCACGATCTGACACGGCGGGTGATCCCGTCCATGCGGGCGCGCGGCAGCGGCCGCATCGTGCAGTGTTCCTCCATCCTCGGCATCGTTCCCTATCGCTGGCGCGGCGCCTACAACGCCTCCAAGTTTGCGATCGAGGGGCTGTCGCTCACCCTCAAGATGGAACTTGCCGGCAGTGGCATCGAGGTGAGCCTCATCGAACCGGGACCGATCGCCTCCAAGTTCACGACCAATGCAGTCGCCTATATCGAGCGCTTCATCGATCTCAAGAATTCGGTGCACCGCGTCGAATACGAGCGACAGATGCGTCGCCTCAAAGGCGAAAGCAAACCCGCCCCCGGCAAGCTCGGCCCGGATGCGGTTTATGCGGTTTTGAAGCACGCGCTGACAGCAAAGAAACCGAAACCGCACTATATTGTAACAAGGCCCGCCAGGCAGGGCGCGCTTCTGAAGAAGCTCCTGCCGGCTGCATTGTTTTATCGCATCATCGGCCGACTTGGCTGAAGTAGAATTGCAAGGAAGAGTACGATGTCCAGCTTCTTTACCGGCCTGACCCTGTTCGTCATGGGCTTGGTCGTGATCGTCCTGATCCGCGGCCTCGTGAATATGGCTAAGGGTGGCAGCGGCAATACCTCCAACAAGCTGATGCAGGCACGCGTGCTGCTGCAGGCGATCGCGATCGTCCTCATCATGGTGACGCTGTGGCTCACCGGCGGCGGTCGCCCGACCTAATGGCGCAATTCCGGACGGAAAGCCGTTCTACACCTTTCCTGGAATTGCTCCAGAGGACCGTGACGACAGATGGTGAAGCTCAACAAGATCTACACCCGGACGGGTGACAACGGCACCACCGGGCTTGTTGCCGGTCCGCGCCGCCTCAAGAGCGACCTCCGGGTCGATGCCTATGGCGCAGTGGACGAAACCAACGCCTTCGTCGGCCTGGCACGGCAGCATACGGCCGACATCCGGGCACTCGATGACGCGCTGATGCGGATCCAGAACGATCTCTTCGATCTCGGCGCGGATCTCGCGACACCTGACACGGGCGAACCGCCGCAATACGAACCGCTTCGCATCGTGGCGGCACAGGTGACCTGGCTCGAAAACGAAATCGACCGGCTGAACGCCGAGCTTGAACCCTTGCGTTCCTTCGTGCTTCCAGCCGGCAGCGCCGCTTCTGCCGCGTTGCATGTTGCGCGCACCGTGGCGCGCCGGGCCGAGCGGCAGACGGTAGCGCTCGCCAATGTCGAAGGCGAGATCGTCAGCACCGAAGCGATCGCCTACATCAACCGCCTCTCCGATTTCCTGTTTGTCGCGGCGCGCTGGGCAAATGACAAAGGTCAAGCCGACGTCCTTTGGATTCCCGGAAAAAACAGATAACGTCGGCTTCAGCGTCGTTGCCCGATCCAGATTCGGCGGGAAGAACGTGCCGCAATTTGCGCTTCGGGAGACCGCATGTTCATACCGCTTCACGATACGAACACCCTGAAGTACATCAAGGTTCAATATGTCACGATCAGCCTGATCGTCATCAACATCGTCGTCTGGCTGATCACCGGACCGATCGCCTCGGAAGAATTCGCCAACGCCACGATCCTCGGCTTCGGCTACATCCCGGCACTCATCTTCGACTATGCCCAGCTTGATCCGTCTTTGATTATCGTCCCCGACGGCTTCACCTTCGTCACCTATTCTTTCCTGCATGGCGACTTCATGCATCTGGCGATGAACATGCTGTTTCTGTGGGTGTTCGGCGACAATGTCGAAGACGCGCTCGGGCATTTCCGCTACCTCGTCTTCTATCTGCTTTGCGCCGCCGCAGGCGCGCTTGCGCACGGGCTTCTCGACCCGGCCTCCGAAGCACCGCTGATCGGCGCCTCCGGGGCGATCTCCGGCGTCGTTGCAGCCTACTTCCTCCTGCATCCGAAGGTACGCGTCTGGGTTCTGGTGTTCTTCCGCATCCCCTTGCCCCTACCCGCTGCCATTCCACTGGCCTTCTGGATCGGCCAGCAATTCTTCATGCTGGTCGTCGATCCCGGCAGCGGCGTTTCCTGGAGCGCCCATGTCGGCGGCATCGTGGCCGGTCTCGTGCTGGTGGTCATTTTGCGACGCCGCGACGTGCCGCTTTTCGACCGTACCATCGTCTCGCCGCGCGCCGTCCGGCACCAGGCGGAACCGGTCACGGCGGGCCATCAACCGCTTGCGGATGCGACAAAACCGCCGATGCCCTGGGGCCGCCAGACCTGAGCGAGCCCCTGACTTTCGCGCGGTATCGACGCGGATCAGGCTATTTTTCAAGGACTTGCGTGCCATCAGCTGGACCTTGACGACCTGAAGCAGAATGACCTCTCGCGCTGCTTGCCATCCCCCGATCTTACGTGTACGTAAACGTAATTCCAATTCTCGGGATTATATCGATTTAGCGCCATGCACAGCGATTGTAATTGGAGAAAAAACGCGTATCGATGTCGCCAACCGACAATCAGGCGGCTCCGTTAAGGCGCATTTTCCTGCGAAAGCTCTTGGAGGAAAGAATCCATGAAAATACTTGTGACGGTGAAGCGGGTGGTTGACTACAACGTCAAGATCCGCGTGAAGGCAGACGGTTCGGGCGTCGAGCTTGCGAACGTGAAGATGTCGATGAACCCGTTCGACGAAATCTCGGTCGAAGAGGCGCTGCGGCTGAAGGAAGCCGGCAAGGC
>NZ_JBFRGB010000039.1:0-36792 GCF_052115125.1 Ensifer sp. 2TAB8
ACGTTGACGCCAGCCGGATTGTTGAGGTTGCTGGCCGCGTCGAACGACCAGGTCTTGTCGGAATTGACCGTCAGCGTGCCTTCGGCAAGCTTGAAGACTACAGACTGACCCGCCGTCAGTGTCAGGATCTGCGTCGTGTTGCCGACCGTCACGTTCACCGTGCTGACGCCGTCGGCACCCGCCGTCAGCGTCCAGTTGCCGGCAAGCGACTGACCTTCGACTACATTCGAAGTCTCCGGATCCGTGATGCCGATCACCGGAACGTCGTCGACGACATCGATGCGCAGCGTCGCCGCACCGGTTGCGCCATCACTGTCCGTGACGGTCAGATTGAAAATATCGCGGTCCTGTTCGACGTTCGTGCCGACGCCGGGCCCGGAAACTGGGCTGGTCAGCTCGTAGGTATATTGCGCCACGCCGGTGACCGGATCATAGGCGGTGATGGTCAGCACGCCGAACAGGCCGGCGACCGACTGGCCGACGAGGCCGCCGATTGCGAAAGTCTGGCCATTGATCGTCAGGCTGGAGACATCGCCGAGGCCATCCGGGTCAGAAATCGTAAAGAAGCCGTTGACCGAGGCGCTGCCATCGCCGGCGCGCGATCCGCCCGCGAGACCGGCTTCATCGACCTGCCGATCGCTCACAATGATGCCGCTCGGGTCGCTGCTGCCACCATCAGGGGTGATCGACGGATTGTCATTCGGATCGAGCGTGAAAGGTAGAAGCTCGGTCGCCTCAAGTGTCGGAAACTCCAGCGACGTCGGCGGCAGCAGATCGATGACCGGGCCGGCCTGACCGATATCGCCATTCTCGTCAGAGAAGCCGCCGCCGCTGCTCTGGTTCGACACCACACTGATACTGCCGTCCGGGCCTGCTGCGACGTTGATGCCGTTTTCGCCGAGCACGGCAACCAGGGTTTCCCGCGGAATTTCGGCGTCGCCAATGACGAAGGTCGGAACCTTCAATGCGGCGTTGTGAATAGTGATCGTCGAGCCGTCCGGCTGCTCCAAAACGATATCGGTACCGACGACCTTGATCTTCTCGATCGACGCGCCCGCGGGCAAATGCACCACGTTAGAGGCGTCCGCGGTGACCGTCGCCGGCATTGGTGGCGTCTGAGGTGCGGTCTCGGCGCTTTTCACCGGCGCTCCGGTTGCCGGGTCGACGAGCTGAGGTTCTCCCTCCGCTCCAGTCGCTGCCTGTGCCACCAATCGGTCAGCCTTGCCATCCGGCGCGTTGCGGAACTCGATTGCCTCTGCCTGCGTAGCGGCGGCTTCGTTGGAAATTGCGGTGCCTTCGGTTGCCATAGAAATACCCCTCGACCTTTGCGGGCAAGAAAACACCAAGCTTTTTGGATCGCAATCGGCCCCAGACAGATAAGCGAAAAACAGCATACTATGTTATGCCAATACCCAAAATTGGTGAGCTTAGTACAATTTTAGTATTTCTGGTCATCGGTCCCTAACCATGCGTCGTGCGGGCCGATGGCGACTCGGCAAGGTGCCCCCGAAATCGCGCTCCAACACCTCAGTCATCCGTTGGAGTTCGGGCGCGCGTTCATATCGTTGCAGGTAGCCAAGGAGAGATCGGCGAAACAAACGGGCGTGATCAGCAACCGCCGCGACAGGCCGGCAATGACGATGTCGCCGGTGTACTTGCAAGCCCTGCCGACGACCTGATCCAAAAGAATACATAAGTATAGAATTTGAATAAAATTTTATTCAAAACGTATTGTTGCGGGACATACTAAATAATACATGCCGCTTTACCGGCGTTTTTCTTTTCGTTCGTACAGTGTCCTCACGAAACCGAGAGACACGGCAATGAACAAGAAAAGCTGGCAGCACTGCGGAAAATACCTGAAGACTTCGGCGTTCGCGTTCGGCATGGTGGCGCTGTCTGCGACGTCATCCGTTCAGGCGGGCCAGTCCGGTATGCTGAACCCCGGCCTCTTCCAGCAGATGCTGAGCATGGCCAGCCCTCTGGCTGCCATCGCCACCGAGACGCTCAATACCTTGTCGAAGGAAGCTTCCGAGGCGTTGAAGAGCCAGCAGGTCCAGAAGGTGGCGGTGGCTGCGCGCCCAGGCATCAGCAGTCAGGCACCCGTTGCATCGGAGCCCACCGCCGTGTTCCATTCGGTCGCCTTCCGCGTTTCTTCCATCCCTGTGGCCCGCAAATGGAAGACCGTCTATCCAGCGGTCGTAGCAGCGGATTTCAACCACTGTGCGCAGGAGAGCGGCTGCGCCGCCCGCGGCATTCTCGGCAAGGCGATCGAAAACGCCAAGGAACTCGCATTCCGCCAGAAGATCAGCGGTATCAACCGCACTGTGAACCGAATTGTGCGCTACGTACCGGACGCTGAAAACTACGGTGCGAAGGACTACTGGGCAACGCCGGATGAGATTCTGGCCCGCGGCAAGGGTGACTGCGAAGACTATGCCATCCTGAAGATGGCTGCCCTGAAAGCCGCCGGGTTGCCGTCTGAGGCCATGTCGATCGTGGTGCTTCGCGATGTCCGGCGCAACCTCTATCACGCCGTACTCGCCATCACGACGAGCCAGGGACACTTCATCCTCGACAACCTGAGTGACGAGGTGAAGCTCGACCGTGCGCTTCCGAGCTATCAGCCGCTGTTTTCGGTGAGCGCCGATCGCTCGTGGATCCATGGCATCAAGACCACCGACGACAAGGTCGCGTCTGCCGCACCTCTTGCAGACGTCATGCCCGGTGAAGGCATTGCCATCCGCTGAAGGTCGTCCCTAAACGTCGACGGCTTCACTTCTCCATCAACGGTTCAGCCGTTCTCGCGACAGGCTGCCCAACGAACTCTCAGGCCAGGATAAAGCCGATGATCACGTCCTGGTCGGCGAGCGGAGCCAATGCGGCATTGAGCTTGCCGCGCGTCACCTGCCCCTGAACGCCGATCGTGAAGCCCGCGGGCTGCGGCTCGCCCGGAGCTGCCTTCAGTCGACGAACAAGATCGACGAACTGAACATCGAATGACAGCCTCAGACCACGTGCCGGTTGCGGTTGTTGCGATCGCAGCACCCGGGACTGGACGTAGGCGAGGAACGCGGGGTTGAAGGCGACAATGGTCTTGTTTCCGGTGAGCGCAAAGGCAGGCGTCGGACTGGCGCGAACCTGGCCGGCGACGACAGCCAGATTGCTGCGTTGCCTGGCGACCTTAAGCTCGTCGTGCATGTAGCGCGTGGCGACATAGCGCAAGCGCGCCGTGAGGTTGCCCTCGCCTTCGAGGTCCCGTTCACAGGCGCCAACGATGTCTGCAAGTCTTCGTCCCTGGCGCGCCGCGAGTTCGCCAAGGCACTGCCAATAGATTTCCTCAAGCTTGATCCCGCGGCGCTGACCGTCGACGGTGACGACGCGGAACCGCAGCGTGCTCAGGTCCTCATCGGACGGTGGAGCCTGCGTTTCGTTCATCCATCAGCGCTCCCGCAGAGCTTCCTCACGCGCCTTGTTTATCGGCTTCATCAGGTAGGCAAGGATCGTCTTTTTGCCGGTCATGATATCCACCGACGCAATCATGCCCGGCATGATCGCGTACTCGCGTCCGTCTTTCACCAGTGCAGCCGTGTCGGTCTTAACGCGCACGAGATAGTAGGTCTCACCATTGTTCTGGTCGACGAGGCTGTCGGCGCTGACGGTTTCGACGATCCCGCCGAGGCCGCCATAGATCGAGAAGTCATAGGCAGAGACCTTGATCAATGCAGGCTGGCCCGCGCGCACGAAGGCCACGTCGCGCGGTGAAAGCCGAGCCTCCACCAGCAGCGTTTCCGATGTCGGTACGACGCCGCCGATCACCGCGCCGGGCGTCACATAGGCGCCCACCGTATTGACATCCAACGTATTGATGATGCCATCGACCGGCGAACGAATATCGGTGTTTGCGACGCGACTGCTCGCCCCGCGGATCGTTTCGTCGATGACGGAAAGCTGCGAAAGCGCCTCGGTCTTTTCTGCCAGCGCTTCCTGCTTCAGCTGCAGGGAAAGTTCGGTTACCTGAAGCGAAGCCTCCTTGAGCGCGGCTTCCAGCTTGCCGACCGATTCCTTCCAGAGCGCGAGTTGCCCGCGCGTGTCGGTCAATTCCTTCTCGACCCGCAGCAGCTCCGTCTGAGCGATGAGCTTGCGCTTGGCCATCGGTTCGATGAGCCCCTGTTCGCGCTCGGTGACCTGCAGGCTTTCGGTCAGCCGGGTGATGTTGGCTTGCGCTTCCGCCAGTTCCTTCTGGCGCTGACCCTCGCGGGCCTGCATGACCGACAGCTTGTTGTTGAAATTTCCGGCCTTCGCCTGAAGCAGTTGCTCCTCGTTCGCACAGATCGCCGGCGCGGCCTTTGCGATATCTTCGGGGCAGTTGTACTTGGCGTCGTAGGCGCCGCTTTCCTCGAGTGCCAGGCGCGCGATCTGCGCGCGCAGCGACCGCGCCTTGGCTTCGAGTTCACCAAGCGACGAGCCGCTGGCTGTGTCGTCCAGCCGCAGGATCAGGTCACCGCGACGGACGACCTGCCCGGGTTGTACGGCGATTTCGCGTACGATGCCGGGTTCGCTCGACTGGATGATCTGCGTCTTGGAGACCGGAATGACCTTGCCTTCGCCGCGGGCGATCTCATCGACCTCGGCGATCGCCGCCCAGGCGACGAAACAACTGATCAGCAAGCCGATGACAAGCAGTCCGGCGCGCGCGGCAAGCGGCGGTTTCTCTGTCATACCGCCCCCTCCGCCGGCCCAGTGGGACCGGAGCGTCTTTGCAGCTGTTCGATGACTGCAGCTTTTGGGCCATCGGCGACGAGGCGTCCCCGGTCGAGGACAAGCAACCGATCGACGAGGCTCAGCATGCTGTGGCGATGCGTGGAGATCAGAAGCGTCACGTCGCTGCTGAAGACGTTGGAGAGCTTGTTGATCAGCTCGCGCTCACTGGCAAGGTCCATCGCTCCCGAAGGCTCATCGAGGAAGACGACCTTCGGCTTGCGCAACAACAGCCGGGCAATGGCGACCGCCTGGCGTTGCCCACCCGAGAGTTGCGAGCCCCGTTCACCGACCGGCATGTCATAGCCGCGCGGATGATGTGACACGAAATCGTCCACGCCGGCGAGCCGTGCTGCCGCAACCACCTCTTCATCGCTGGCGGTTGGGTTCGCCATCAGCAGGTTTTCCTTGATCGTGCCGGAAAACAGATCCGAATTCTGCGACACGAAGGAGACCGCCGAGCGAACGACGGAGGGATGCAACTGCCGGATATCGACGCCGTCGAGCAAGATACGACCGGCACTGGGCGCATAGAGACCTGCGAGAAGCCGGCCGAGCGTGGTCTTTCCCGAACCGATGCGCCCGATGATGCCAACGCGTTCGCCGGCCCTTATCGTCACGTTCATGCCGCTGACCACTTTGTAGTCGGTCCCCGGATAGGCAAAGTCGAGGTTGGTGAACGTGATGCTGCCGTTGCGGATTTCGCGGTTGACGAAGCCGATGGTGTCGGGCCGGTCCTCCGGCTGCTCCATCACCGCATTCAAAATGCGCAGCGCCAAGATTGCCTGACGCAGCCGGGCAAGCGTCATCGCGATCTGGCCGAGCGGCGCGACGGCGCGCCCGGCCAGCATGCTGGCCGCGATGATCGCGCCCGAGGAGATCTTGCCTTCCGTGAACTCATAGGCGCCGGCGACGACAATGCAGACCGTCACCAATTGCTGCACGAACTGCGTCGCGTGCGAGGCCCAGGAAGAGATTTCCTTGATCTGCTCGGACGTGTTGGAGGAGTGCTTGGCCAATTCGTTCCAGCGACGCAGAAGTTGCTTTTCCGAATGCAGCGTCTTTACCGTCTCGATCGCGCTGATCGTCTCTACCAGCAGGGCTTGACGCTGGGCAGATTCGTTCGATGCCGCGGCAACCCGGTTGCCGATCTTGTACTGCGCGACATAGCCGATCATGACGCTCAAAAGGAATGCGATCGCCGGGATGAGCGCGATCCAGCCCGCAACCGCATAGACGGCCGCGATGAAAACGAAGACGAAAAGGCTGTCGATGAGGGTGCTGAGCGTATTCGATGTGAAGAATTCGCGAACGAATTCATACTGCATCGCCCTGTTGGCGTATTCCCCCGTAGACGGTGGCCGCGATGCCATCGTCGCATGCAGGATTTTCTCGAACAGCATGTAGGAAAGCTTCAAGTCGGCCTTCCGTCCGGCAAAGTCGATCAGCGCGGCACGAACCGTCTTCAGCAGGAAGTCGAACAGGATGGCGGTACTGATGCCGAGCGCCAGGACCCAGAGCGTCGCAATCGCCTTGTTGGGAAGAATCCGGTCATAGACATTCATCGTGAAGAGTGGCGCCGCCAGCGCCAGCACGTTGATGAAAAAGGCCGCGATCGCTACTTGCACATAGGCTTGCCAGAAAGGCTTCACCGTGGCTGTCAGCCAATGCCGGCGGTCAATGTTGCGCGCCTCACCGACGCCGCGGCCGGACGCCGTATTGAGATAGGTTGCCGAGAAGGAGATAGCATAGGCAAGGCCGCCGAGCTGCAGCTCCGACAGTTTCACCGCCACTTCTCCGGGTGCAGCGGCCCTGTTCGAAACGCTCAAAGTGCCGTCAGGCGCCTCTTCCAGAAGCGCCATGGCGCTGCCGTCGCGAAAGACGAGCAGCAGCGGGTACACGAAATCACGATTGCCGATCGCGCGCCGGGAAACGGCTTCCGTTTCCAGGCCGACCCGCTCTGCGATACGAGAGACGTCCTCGGCGCTCGGCGACCGCGCGTCGAAAGGCACGTCGGAATAAAGCACGCTGTCCGACGAGGGACGATTCAAGAAGATACAGATCTCCTTGAACGCCTCGGAAAAGCCGGTCAGAGACGGGCCTATCTGCACATGCCTGTCAATGCTTTGCACTACCACAGATTGTGTCCATCCTGACGAGGACTATTATTTCTGCCGAATCGGCGCCAACAAGTCGAGCGGCAAGTCGTTCGTCTGACGCGACGGGACACGGCGATAGGTTTCCGTGGGCGGCGTAGCCGGGACATTGAACTCGTTGCGGGCATAGGCTTCGGCCTGGGCCGGCGCCTTGATCTGCATCGTCGAAAGGAGCTGCCCGGTCGCTGCAAGCAGGCGATACTCGGCAAACAGGGCGGCGTACTGCGAGGTTTTGGCTAGAACGCTGACGTTGAAACGCGAATTCTGCGCGCCGAGCACGTCCAGCAGCGAACGCTGTCCGACCTTGAGCTGTTCGCGATAGGACTCGACGAGCTGTACGTTCATCTGGGCCTGCGCGTTCAGCGTGCGAGAGATCTCGTACTGGCTGTTGCGGCGTTCCCAAGAAATGCGGACGGCTTCCTCGACCTCGCGATGGGCCTGGTGGAAGACCAGCCGCTGTTCGCTTGCACGGCGCATCTGCTCCTGCTCGTTGGCAATATCGATACCGCCACGATAGAGGTTCCACTTGGCGACGATTCGCGCCTGAGCATCCCAGCTGTTGCCGGTCTCGCCGCCGATATCGTTGCCCGTGCGCACGCGCCCTTCCGCGAACACTTCCGGAAGCATGTTCGAGCGCGCAGCCTTCACCTGCGAGTCGGCAACGCTGATGTCGGAATCGGCGGCCTTGATGCGCGGGTTGTTGCCGCGGGCAATACCGATAGCCGTCTCGAGCGTCTTCGGCAGGACGCCAGCAACCGACTTCGGCATCGACGGCTTCGTCAACGGCTGACCAACCAGGCGGTTGAAGCTGATCTTGACGGTTTCGAGCGCTTCCTCAGCTTCCTGCAGACGGGCCTTTGCCGACAAAAGGCGCTCGCTCGCCTGCTGGCGATCGGCATCAGTCAGCGCGCCGCCTGAAATTAGCGAGCTGATATCCGACAGGATCGACTGGTGCACGCCGACGTTCTTGCGCGCTTCAGCAACGATCTGCTGCTGGAGAATGTACTCGAAGTATTCACGGACGATCTGCAGGCCAATCGTCTCGGACCGCTCAAGGACGCGGAAGGAGGCGCTGTCAACGCGAGCAGCCTGACGCTCCAGCTCGGCGCGTCGGCCACCGCCGTCGAATAGCTACTGCGTAATCGTCAGACCGACGTCGGAAGGATAAAGTGGATCGTTTTCGATGGAGCCAAGCCGCCGGCTTTCATCTTCAAGATGCTGCACACCCGTCGAAGCTTCCATATCTACGCTCGGCAAGTATAGACCACGCGCTTGACGTAGCTCGAACTCGACAGCCTCGCGGTTCTCGATCGACTGGCCGATCTCCGGGTTCGATTCCATTGCGACCTGAAGCGCTTCCCTAAGCGTCATCGCTTCGGCGGCGCCACCTGCAAATACGGTCGACGCGAGCAGAATGGAAAAAAGCCCACCCTTAAAAGTTTTCCCCACTTTCAATATTATCCCCCTCGCAATCAGTACGTCATGCTGGCTAATCCGAGCGTACGTTACAACTGCCGAAATTTACCGATAGATAATACAGAGGTAATATAAAGCGGCCACCAATTTTGGGGTGGTCCAGCGGCGCTCGGGCCTTTCGCACGGCTATGTTGCAAAAATGGAACATCCGAGCCGCCGCAAGACATTCCGTTAACCCATTGAAATAAAATAAATCACACGCAGCGCATCAAGGCCGTTAGGCACCTCGGATTACTGCAACGTTGCCGTCAGTTCAACTCCCGCGCGAACTAGCCACTGTCTTTTCAGCCACTGCGAGCGAAGCTCGACCGTCTCCCAAGTCGACCCCTACGCCCGGTGATTCAGGCGGAAGGCAGTCGGACGAAATCGACGGTCTGGGTTCCTTCGCTGGCAACCATCACCGTCTCGGAAGCTGCTGCGCGGCGCAACCGCTCGAGGTCGACGCTGCCGTCAAACAATGCACCGCCAACGCTGAGCGCCAGATCGACCTTGCTGCCGTCGGCAGAGAAGTGCGCTGAAGCCAATGCCTTCGTCAGACGGATGGAAACCTGTTCAGCGTCCGACTCGCTTGCCCCGATCAAGAGAACATCGAAGCTCGCCGGGCCGGTACGTGCAACGATATCATCACGGCGCACCGACGTGCTGATCGTAGAGGCGACGAACTGGAGCAGCTCTTCGCTCCAGGCCGGTCCGAAAGCGGCGCCGACATCATCGAGGTTGTTGATTCTCAGGTGGATGAGCGCACCGTGAAGCTCTTCGCCTGCGCGTTGCCGGCGACGTTCGAGGCCGTTGACCTGCTGTACCAGCCCGCGGCCGGTTACACAGCCGGTTGTCGCATCGTGGGCAACGACATGGTTTATCTGATTGCGCAGGCGCTGGGCCCGGCGAAACTGTGTCGCTGCGAGGACGATCAGCGGTACGCCCATCAGCAGGGAGATCAGGGCGGCGCCAACCATGGCGGCCGCATATGGCCGATCGACGAGAGCGACCAGGCTGAGATAAACCAAAACCTGCGCGAGTACGACAAAACCAACGATGCCAGCGATGACATATCGCGCGATTCGCCAGTCCCTCTGACCGTTGAACTGTACTTCCCTACGCATGCATCGCTCCCGATTCACCAATGACGATCGGTCTAGCGCGAGTTTATGGATATTCCATTTCCAGGGTACCTACAACTTTATGCAGTACGGAGCATTCCGAGAAAAATGCTCCAAAACGGGATGTCCGAATCGCCGACAGTCATTTGCTGGCCCGTCCTGCAGGCATCGACGGGCCTCCAAGCGCCAGCGGCGAAGAAATGCGATTCGATGCCGGATGTCACCGTATAAAAAGGGGGGCTCGCGCGCAGAAACGCTGCCCGGAGCGGGCATCGGGCCAGCCAGCACATTGTGTCTAGAGGGGCCTACCCGGACAATTGCAAAAGGGTCGGGAACCCTGCCCGCCTTTCGGCGTTCCTATTGCGCCGGGTGCCTACGCCCGAAACTTTAGCGCCACGAAAGGATCCGATGATGTACGACAGGGAGCGTTGGCCGGAACAAAGGGCATCAACCGGACTTCCGGTCGGAATCATGCTTCTTTCAGCTCTGGCCATAACCGCCTATCTCGCTGTCGGCGGAGCCTATTCGAACGGTGGCGATCGCGCCGTCGTTGACATTCCCCAAACTACCGGAAAGTAGACCGCGCGACGCTGCAACGCGAGGTGGCCTCGTCCACGGTCGCGGGCCTTCAATGCGTGTCGCCATGCGTGAAAACGGGGCGGCTCCTCCTCCGTCCCGTAGTTCACGACAGGCTGAGAATGTCTCTGCAAGCAATGCCGTGAGTGACCGGCAATGAATCCGGCGAGCATCACGGGATACCGCCCATCCGGTGGCCATTCACGAGCGATCAACGTGACAGTGACAGCCGCCCAAGGCAACGAATCAAACGGGTGGCGAACTACTCAATTTGGGTTAGCTGGACGCCAAGGGCTTGCGAGTGCAGCGCCTGAGGCGGGGGATCGGGTCTGTTGAGCGGCGTTTTCATCCGGAACAGGCAAATCGGGCTAACACGCATACGGATCTTTCCGACTAGCTCTCGGTGCGAGTCTTCTATGTTTGCCAAATTGACGATATGCCACAGGTTCGAACCTAGCAGGAGACATCATGGAAACCGTCGAGATCAGCGGCCGTAGCGACTTCGCACTTTGGGCCATCCAGCGTGCCCAGGAAATCGTCACGGCCGAAGGCGCCGCCTTTGCCATGGCCGCTCGCGACATGGATGAAGAGACGCTCGCCGAAACTGCAGCCGCGCTCGGCAAAGCCATCAGCGAAGCCATGCTCGAGGTCTTCGACGGCCTTACAGCCGAGTGATCTGGTCTCTCGGAGCCCCTAGGCACCGAAGAAAGACAGTGCGTCAAGTCCGCATTGGAGCGGAGTCCACTCTCATACCCGCCAGCCAAGTCTGCTTCCCAAAAGCGTCATTTCGGTCGCACGTCGAGGCCGAGCGCCTCGGCGATGGTGATGGTCTGGTCGATCGTGATGACCGCATCCTTGATTTGGACATTCTCCGGGTCGATCGCGCTGAGGTCGCTGCCCCTGAGGTCGCAGGCCGTGAAGTCGACCCCGTGTAGCCAGGCGCCGGAGAGATCGACATCCCGCAGCGAGCCACCTTTGCAGGAGGCGCCTGTCAGGTCCGCTTCCCGCAGGCGGGTTTCCTTGAAGGATGCGCGGCCGAGAGCGGCACCGGGCAAGCCGACGAACGACCAGTCGCCGCCCGCGACCTGCATTTGATCGAAATCGCAGGCGTCGAACATGCTGCCGACGAATTTGCACTCGGTAAAACGGCTGTCGAAGAATTTGCAGGACACGAAGGTACAGTTCACGAACGCGCTCGCCTGATGCGACGAGGCATTGAAGCGCGCGCGCCGGAAGGTGCATTCGCGGAAAACGACGCCAACCGTCTGCGCCTCGGTCAGGTCGAGATCGGTGAACAGGGTGTTCCGGTGACGCTCGCGATCGATCTGTCGGCCATACCAATCCGCGCCGGCAATGGTGATTTCGGTCTTCGGCGGAGCTTCACCATATCGTCGTTCAGCCATCATCCATCCATCGCGCTCGGCACGAGCGTCTGCCGTTTCGTGGACCTGGTCATCGCCCGACGTCAGGGAGGCGGGCAACGATCTCGCTACCAGCGAGTGCCATAGCCTATTCAGAATTTAGGGTCGATGGCGCGGCACAAGCGCCGGGATCAGCCGGATCCCGCGTCAGTCGTCAATCCGGAACCCGACCTTTATGACCACCTGGTAATGCGCCACTTCGCCATCCTTGATGTGGCCTCGGATCTGATCGACCTCGAACCATTCGAGATTTCTCATGGTTTTCGAAGCCCGCGCGATCGCCGTTTCGATCGCCTCCGTGACGGAAGACTTCGAACTGCCGACGAGTTCTACTTTCTTGTAGACATGGTCACTCATGACACCCTCCCGGTTGCCTCTGGAAGCTACCGACAAGCCTACAACCAAATCACGAAAACAGCACCTCCGCAGCGAGGTGGAGAATCTTGCGCCGCTGGGAACGCATGCTTGCGGCGGCCATCTATCAATCGGTGGTGCAGCCGCCGCCGTTTCGTCCTCTGCCCTACCCATCCCAACCTCGCTTATCACTTGACGTTTGGCGCCCATGAGAATGACATTGAGATATCATTCTCAAATTGGGAATGAATCCGGGTGCTTTATCGCAGCAAGCTCAGATCAGGAGACACAGATGGAAATCGGCCCGAGGGACGCACGCACGATCGCAGCGGTCAATGGCATTGCAACCGACAGCGCGTTCGGCGCCGTCACACCTCCCATCTACCTGTCTAGCAATTACGTATTCCCGGCCTTGGAGGCCCCGGGAGCCTTCGAGTATTCCCGCACAGCCAATCCGACCCGGAGCCTGCTTTCGGAAACACTCACCTTGCTTGAGGGCGCCGCCGGCGCGGTCGTGACCTCATCGGGAATGGCGGCGATCAACCTGCTTCTCGACCAGTTGAACCCGGGACAGAAGGTCGTTGCTCCTCATGATTGTTATGGAGGCGTCTACCGTCTCCTGGCGTCCAGGCAGGCCAAAGGTCATTTCGATGTGCAGTTCGTCGACCAGTCCGATCATGCTTCCGTGGCAAGAGCCTGCTCGCCAACGGTCACACTGGTGCTGATTGAAACACCGAGCAATCCCTTGATGCGGGTCACCGACATCGGCGCCATTGCCGAAATCGCCCATTCTGCAGGCGCCAAGGTTGCGGTTGACAACACGTTTCTGTCGCCGGCGCTGCAGCGGCCGATCGCGCATGGTGCCGACTTCGTGGTCCACTCCACCACCAAGTATTTGAACGGCCACTCCGATGTTGTCGGTGGCGTCGTCGTTGCTGCCAACGCGGCCGACGTCGAGCCGCTCCGCGACTGGGCGAACCTCACAGGCGTAACCGGGTCTCCCTTCGACAGCTATCTCACGCTGCGTGGCATTCGAAGCCTGTTCGCGCGCATCGAACGACAGCAGATCACCGCGATGGCGCTTGCAGAGTTTCTGGAAGCGCAGCCACAGGTCAGTGCCGTTCACTATCCGGGTCTCGCCTCCCATTCGGCGTATGGGTTGGCCTGCAGGCAACAATTGGGGTTCGGCGCCATGCTGAGCTTCGATCTTCATGGTGGCCTCGAGGCAGTACGGCGCTTTGTATCGAACATCAGGCTCATCACACTGGCGGAGTCGCTCGGTGGGGTAGAGAGCCTTATTGCGCACCCGGCCACGATGACCCACGCGTCGATGGGCGCCGAGGCGCGTCTTGCCGCGGGCATCGGCGACGGACTGCTTCGCATGTCCGTCGGTCTCGAAAGCGAACGCGACCTGAAAATCGACCTTGCCCAGGCCTTCACCGCCACGTGATATTGCACAAGGAACGGGCAATCGGGTCCGTGTTCGCTGGTTTTTCCCGCAGATCGGGTGCCCCAGCGCGGAAAACACGGCTCCGTGCAGATGGCCCAACTCTTGCTTCACATCATCTGAAACATCCAACCAAGGGATCGTCGGATGATGTGGAGTGGGTTGCTGCTGTCGCTGCTGCTGAGCGTTTCAATGGCCTTCAGCCTGACGGAGTTGAGTTTCGTGCGCAATGGCGGTCGCCAGCAATCGCGTGGCGATGCGGTGCGAGCGACGCTCGCGATGACGGCTGGGTTGACCGCCTTGGGACTGGCATTCAGTCGTCAAGGGCCGTCGCTGGGTGCCATGGCAGTCGTTGCCGGCATAGCGCTCTCATGGCTGGCGGCACGGTTCGCCTCGCGCACCGTTGCTCTCGCCGTTGCCATCCTGTCGCTCGGCTTCTATCTGCAGTTCGCAGAACTTGCACCATTCAGCCCCTGACCAGGACCGCATGAAAGGGTCCGTCCTTCGGTCACGATCGCATCCATCGCGATATCGTGCCATTGTGGTCTGATGCTCTCCATTTTTTGCTGTTCGAAGCCGACGCCGATTACGAATGGCTTCGATTGAAGGACAGCGAGCGTGCGATCGTAATAGCCCCCGCCATAACCCAGGCGAAAGCCACTCTCGTCAAACCCGACGAGCGGAGCAATGACGATGGTCGGCTGAACATCCCGTCCGTTGGAGGGAATCGGTATCCCCCAAACACCTTTCTCAAGCGCCTCGCCGGCGCGCCAGGACCGAAAGCCCAGAGGCTTTGCCTTGGCGACCACCACCGGAAGCGCACAGTCTGCACCACGGGCGATCAGCGTGCTCATCCACGCGCGCAAATCCGGTTCGCCACGGAACGGCCAATACAAAGAAATCGTTTCGCCTCGAACGTTGGGCAAAAGCTGGTCGAGCGCGGTGACGATGGCGTCTGTGCTTGCCGACCGTTCTACACTCGGAATGCCCTGCCGCGCGGGTATCAGCCTTTTTCTCTCCAGCTCCCGCCATTGCGCAACCGGGAGCGCTTTCGGAAACTCGATGCCCATATAGACCGGATCCACCTCATGCATCAGGCACGGCGGTGACGAAAAGCCCGGCGGAATATCGTCCTCATCAGGCGTGCACATGATCGACGGCCTTTCTCCGTTTCCGGGAATGTTTCGAACGCAGTTTCACCGGATCACCTTGATTATCGTTTCCTATTCGAGAACAATAAAGCAGCTTCATTCCTTTCGCAGACAAAAATGGACTTCACGACTCTTGAGATCTTCCTTCTGGTCGCCGAGCGCACCAGCGTGACCCGTGCTGCCGCCGAGATTGGCCGTGCACCATCCAACGTCACCAACCGAATTCGCGCACTCGAGGAAGAATTGGGCGCCTGTCTGTTCAACCGCGACGCCAAGAAGATGACGCTGACGCGCGAGGGGCGCGTTTTCCGATCCTATGCCAGCCGGCTGGTGGCGCTCGCGGACGAGGCGCGCAACGCGCTAAAGCCGACGGCTATGCCGGATATTTTGCGGCTGGGTAGCATGGAGAGTACCGCCGCCAGCCGTCTGCCGCCGGTTCTGCAGACGATCAACCGAGCGCACCCGAGCTTGGCGCTGAGGCTCACCATGGGGTCAACGGAGGAGCTGACCCGGGCCGTGGTCGCGGAAGAAATCGACTGCGCTCTGATCGCTCGTTTACCAGGTGATATCGCGATACCGGGATCCGACTTTCTCAAGGAACTCGATAGCGATCCGATCTACCGCGAAGACGTGTTGATCGTCCTGCCCGCATCGCATCCGCCGATTAAGACCGCACTGGACGTGCGCGTGAATTGGCTGGCGGCACTCGAACCCGGATGCACCTATCGTCGTGTCGCGGAGCAATGGGCACGGTCGTCGACAACGATTGCGACCAAAGAGGTTTCCTCCTATCACGCCATACTGGCGAGCGTTGCAGCCGGCGATGCGATCGGTGTCGTGCCTCGATCGGTGTTTGAACTGATGGACTGGCCGGGCGCTGCTCAGATCCATTCCTTGAGCGAGATTCAGACGCTGCTGGTCTATCGCAAGGAGGCCCCGTCGCCTGCGATCGACATCCTGCGCCGCGCATTGCTTGCGGATGCTCGCGTCCACTGAAAATATCGACCACGCACTGCCACAGGTGACTGCATGACCAATTCGCCCAATCCAACGCCCTCGCAACCACCGGGCCGTCGTTTCTTCGCGCCGATCCTGGCGGGCGCGACATTGAGAGAGCGCCTGATTGCGTGCGTCGGAGCGTTGGTCGGCATCCTCCTGACCGGCATGATCAGCGGTAGCATCTTTGGTGGTGGCGCCAGCCTCCCGTTGATCGTGGCGCCGATGGGCGCATCCGCGGTTCTGCTCTTTGCGGTTCCGGCGAGCCCGCTTGCCCAGCCATGGTCGATCGTCGGCGGCAATACGATCTCCGCGTTCGTCGGCGTCCTGTGCGCGATGTTCGTGCCGGACCCGTTGATCGCAACCGGTCTTGCGGTGGCGATAGCGATTGCGGTGATGTCATTTACCCGTTGCCTGCACCCGCCAGGCGGCGCTGCGGCACTGACTGCGGTGCTCGGCGGACCCGTCGTTGCAAGTTGGGGGCTTCTCTTCCCGCTGGTGCCTGTCGCCCTCAATTCGTTCCTGCTGGTGGCGCTGGGGATCCTGTTTCACAAACTGGCGAGACGAAACTACCCGCACGTGGTCGCGCCGCCGGCAAATACGCACGCAACGATCGATCCGCCCGCTAGCCGCCGGGTCGGCTTCACAGGTGCGGACGTCGACGCCGCGCTTGAAGCGCTGGACGAAACGTTCGACATTAGCCGCGAGGACCTCGATCGCGTGCTGCGCCAGGTGGAATTGCAGGCGGCAATCCGGGCGACGCCTCACATTCTATGCCGGGATATCATGTCGCGCGACGTCATCTGCGTCCATAAGGACGACAGCAGCGAGGACGCACGCTCCTTGCTTCTCAAGCACAATATCCGCGCCCTTCCCGTGAAGGATGGGAACGAGAGGCTTGTTGGCACAGTTGGGCTCAGGGAGTTGACCGAGCCCGGTGCCACTGTCGGCAGCAACGTCGCGGCGCCAGTGGTCGCTCGCGCAGACGATCGCGCGATGAGCCTGCTGCCGGCACTGACCAGCGGAGCGATTCATGCGGTCATCATCGTCGATGAAGACCATCAGGTGTTGGGGCTGATCTCGCAAACTGACCTGTTGGCGGCGGCGGCGCGCGCCCTGTTCGACCATAATGCAGGCCATGAACAGGCTGCGTAGGCTTCGCTTCGGCCCACCCAGGGCGGGCCACATCCCGAGGCAGATCGGCAAGGGCTCAATGCAACGAGACTTGCCGTGTGGGTTCTCTCACATGATGCACCAAAGGCGCGTCACGCGATATCAGCCGCGCAACCAGACGCCCCGACGCCGTGACCACATCGATGACAGCGTCGTGATAGTCGTCATCCTTGGTCAACTCATCGACGATCCTCTGGCCATAGGCGACAGCTGGACCGTCTGACGGATACTTCCGGCCAACTTCGTCGCGGCTGACGACGCCTGCTGCATAGATGTTGAACAGATAGCGGCGCATGATATTCCACTCCTTACGGGATGCCGCGTCGTCTCTGGCCAATCTGAAGCAACCGAAAGCGCTATCAACGGCATTGCGAGGGTTTGAAATGACCCTGCAAAATATCGCGAGCTCATCTCCTTGTCGCGTGACCCGAGCGTGACATTTACTTTCCGTCAAGCGTCATCTCTCTCGCCGCATCGGGCGGAACCAACCGGCACGACAAATCGGCGCGCGAACCGATATGCGGCACGGACTGTTTGCGCCGGCACAAAGACGAAGGTTCTCCCCCCACCTAGACAAGAACGACCTCTGCGTCGCACGACCGCCCGAAGCTCTGCCGGCGCAGGACGGGGAATATGCGTTGCCGCCAATCGCAGACGATTTCAGTGCGTTCGAGGTCGTTCTGGCGTCGCGCGGATCCCGTCAGCAAGCATCCAACAAGGAACAGATGATGACCGCTCTCAACCTCGAAAGCACAGTCGCCACGATCGCAGCCGAACTACCGGGGGCCGCGGAACTCTTCCGCCGTTACGGCATCAGCTTCTGTTGCGGTGGCAAGATGTTGCTGTCTGAAGCCGCGCTCAAGGCCGGCATCGCCCCTTCGGCGCTGCTGACGGAACTGGAAGCGCTTGAGCGTTCCGCAAGTCGAGATGCACCCGAGGAGACTGCCGATCTGATCACGCATCTCCTTCACCGGTACCATCAAACGCATCGTGCTGAGCTGACCTGGCTGATCCCGCTTGCCCAGAAGGTGGAGCGCGTCCACGGCGGCCATCCGTCGGCACCGATCGGGCTTTCCCAGGCCCTTGAGGCACTACGGGACGAGCTTGAAAGCCACATGATGAAGGAAGAGCTCGTCCTCTTCCCGATGATGCAGCGTGGCGACAACGAGGCGATCTCCTATCCGATCACGCAGATGCGGCGCGAGCACGACGACGAGGTGGAACATCTAAGAACGATCGAGCATGTCACTCACGGGCTTTCCCTGCCGGAGGGTGCATGCGGTTCGTGGACCGCACTTTATACCGGGTTGCGTAAACTCACCGACGATCTCGTCACGCACATGCATCTCGAAAATTCCGTCCTGTTTCCGCGCTTCGAGGCCGGCCCCCAGACGGTTTGATGATCTCACCGCCAAAGGCGTCGACTTCGGTCTGGCAGGCGCCACACCGACCCCTCTTCTTTCTGGCGGGTCTATGGGGGCTCGTTACGCCTGTGGTCTGGCTTCTTCCCGATGGGATCGGGCCGGACAAGGCTGACTGGCATCGCCACGAGCTTCTCTTCGGCATGGCCGGGGCGGCAGCGGGAGGCTACCTGCTGACTGCCCTGCCCGCCTGGACAAAGAAGGGCCCGGTCTCACCTGAACTCACCATGTTTGCGACCATTCTCTGGTGCGCGGCCCGTCTGACGACGGCATTTTCTGCGTGTCTGCCGGTCGTCGCTACCGCAATCGGGATGTCTGCCTACTTCGTGCTCATCGCGGCGGTTCTCTTCCGTGGCGTTGTGTCTGGTGGAGCAGCGCACCGGTTCTGGGCGCCGTTCGCGATGGCGCTGATTGGCGTGTTGAGCCTCCTGTGGCTGTTTGGAGAACCGGGCCCAGCCGACGGCGTGCCGCGGATTTTCCTCGTCTTGATTATCCTGATCGGCGGTCGTGCGGCGCCGGCTTTCACACGCTCCTGGCTCGAACGGTCCGGCGAGGCCGGTCTCGTTCGGGATCAGGCCGGACTTTCGTACCTCGCAATTGGCGGGATCTTGGCGGCGACCGGCCTCAACGCCGCCGGACAATCGACGGCAGAGGGCATCGCGCTGGTGTTGTCCGGCCTGGCGCTCGCTTCGCAAATGCGCGGTTGGCAAAGCCTCAGAGCCCGTGGCTATCCGGCACTCTTCATTCTGCATCTGGCTTTTGCCTGGACGCCGGCGGCTTGTCTGCTCATCGGCTTCGCGATCATGTATCCAGATCGGCTGTCCCCGGCGGCTACCGCGCATGCGGCAACCATGGGGGCAATGGGAACGATGATGGCGGCCCTCATGATGCGTGCGGCGATGGTCCGCGACGAAGGCTTGCTCATACTTGACCGCAAGATGGCATACGCCTTCACGCTTATCTGTTTTGCCACGATGATCCGGGTTCCCGCCGATTGGATCGGCAGCGCCTATTTCGATCCCATAGCCGCCGCGGCTGCATGCTGGATGTTGGCATGGGCCCTGTTTCTTGTCGCCTTTGCACCGGCAATACGCGGTCCCGTTCCCAGACCAGTCCTCAGCGCTGACAGAGCGCGGCCGCCGCAGGCCGAACCCGTACAATAAGTTTTGCGGGAGCTCTTTCGAACCCGCCGGGCCACCGTTTCGAGGGCGATTTTCTCTGTTGGAAACATCTGCCTGGCAGCCAATTCCATAATGCATCAAGAACATTGTCAGGCCACAAGGTCGCGCTAGATTCCGGAATATCCTTTTAGCGGTAACCGATGCCACGCCCTCCCAAGACCTCGACCCAAATTGCCAACACCACTCGTAAAGGTGCCGATCACCCCGAGGGCTCGGAATCGGTTGTCGAACATGTCGAGCTCCGGACGGGCGCTCCGGCTCCGTCGGACGAACCCGGTCAATCGGCGGAACCGACCTCTCCCCCGACACCCTTCGGTCAAAGCGGACAGGCAGCTCGCCATCTGCTGCGTGCGCTCGGCCACGATTTGAAGGTGGGCTCGACCTTTGCCGGTGAGAAGGCCAAGCTCGCGGCATCCCATCTTAAAGCGAGGTTCAGGCCTTCGAATGGAGACGACGCGGCGCCTGCCGTCGTCGACGGTCCCCGCGAGCGGTTCGTGGCTGCCCTGGCGAACGTCGGCAGCCGACTTCGCAATCTACGCAAAAAGCCCTCCAAAGATCGCCCGAACACCTCCGCGAGGTCAAGCAGCTGGAAGATTGTCATAGGTCTGGCTCTCCTCGCCTGCCTCCTTCTTCCGGGAAGTGTGCTCATCTGGGCGCTGAAGGATGTCCCCTGGAGTGAGATCCGGGATGGAACCCTCAAGCCCATCGTAGTGCTGGAAACGGCGGACGGAGGACCGCTGGTGCGGCAAGGGCCCTATCAAGGGCCTTATGCACAATTCGATCAATTCCCGCCGCAACTGATCGATGCCGTGCTGTCGATCGAAGACCGCCGGTTCATGGACCATTTCGGGGTCGATGTCAGGGGGATCGGACGGGCGCTGGTCCGGAACTTCGAAGCCGGTTCGGTGGTCGAGGGTGGCAGCACCATCACCCAGCAGCTGATCAAGTTGCAATATCTCGACAGCGATCGAACGATAAAGCGAAAGATACAGGAGTTCGTCATCGCGCTTTGGCTGGAGTGGAAACTCGGCAAGCAGGAAATTTTGACACGCTACCTCAACAGCGCCTATCTCGGCGCCGGCGCGACCGGCATGCCTGCGGCCGCTCGGATCTATTTCAACAAGGACATCGGCGCACTCAACCTGCCGGAATCGGCGATGCTGGCCGGGTTGTTGCGGGCACCGAGCCAGTGGAACCCGATCGACAACTTTGACGGTGCGCGGCAACGCACGTCCGTCGTGCTCGACACGATGGTCGCCAATGGCAAGATCACCGCAACCGAGGCAGCCGACGTCAAGGCGAGCTTCGCCACGCTCCACCCGACGACACCCACACCCCGTTCAGGAAGCTGGTTTGCCGACTGGATCTCGCCGCAGGTAAGCGAAATCGCCGGTGCATCTCCGGGTTCAACGACGGTTCGCACGACACTGTCCCCGCAGTTGCAACAGATCGCTGAACGGGTCGTGAGGAATGCCCTGGACACCGAAGGAAAGAAGGTGGGCGCTTCCCAGGCCGCCTTGGTCGCGATGACGCCGGACGGCGCGGTCGTCGCCATGGTCGGCGGCCGCGATTACAAGCAAAGCCAGTTTAACCGCGCGGTCACGGCGAAGCGGCAACCGGGCTCCACTTTCAAGCTATTCGTCTATTATGCGGCCCTGAAGGCCGGGCTTACCCTGAACGATCAGGTCCTGGACGCGCCGATCGACATCGACGGCTGGTCGCCGGAAAACTCCAGCGGCGGCTATCGCGGCTGGGTCACGATTGCCGAGGCCTTCGCCCGGTCGCTGAATGCGCCGACGGTGGCGCTTGCGCAGGAGGTGGGGCTCGACAAGGTGATCGCCGCTGCCCGCGAACTCGGCATAAGCGCGCCGCTCGCCAACACACCGTCGCTGGCGCTCGGCACGTCGGAGGTCAGCTTGCTTGATCTCACCAGCGCCTATGCCTCCGTCCACCTCGGCAAGGCCCCGGTGGAGCCCTGGGGCATCATCGATTTCCAGGCGGCCGGGCAGCCGGAGGCGTTTCGTGTCGGTTCACAGACCGCGCCTTCCATTGACCTCTCCGCTTACCAACCCGATCTCGTTGGCCTTCTGCAGCTGGTTGTCGAGCGCGGAACCGGGCGTGGCGCAGCGCCCGGCGCCTTCGCGGCCGGAAAGACCGGTACCAGCCAGAACAATCGCGATGCCTGGTTCGTCGGCTTTACCGAACCACTGGTCGCCGGCGTATGGGTTGGCAATGACGACGACACTCCGATGAAGGGGGTGACGGGCGGGGCCTTGCCGGCACACATCTGGCGAGACTTCATGCGGGAAGCGATGGCGGCGCCCGCGGCAGGAACGCTTGTCGAGAGCCCGGCTAACCCGCAGTCCTGCAATATCACGGCCTGCTCCCGCAGCTATCGTTCCTTCCGGCCCTCGGACTGCACCTACCAGCCCTATTACGGCGAACGGCGACTTTGCGAAAAGTGAGTCTCGCTTTGGCATAATCTGCCCCCTGGAACAGGAAGCAGGAAGCCGTGAGCGTGCTGGCGAATATCGTCGGCCGTGCTTTGCTGGCCAATCCCCCACCGGGCGGTACCGCACCGAGGAGTTCGTCGGTGCGGACGCCGGCAAGGTTGCTGAAATCAAGCCGCGGCCGCAGTGCGGCCAATTCGCGCGGAACGGGCGAGGCCTCGTGTTGCCTCGATGCACTCCTGCGCCGCATACCAGTAGCGCTGGTTGAGCTCGATGTTGAAAAGCACGCCTTCGGGAAAAATGCACTCTGCCATGAGCGCCTGCCACGGCATATCGCCCCAGCCGACCGGCAGGTGCAGATCGCCATGGCCATAGGCAAGCCGCTCGCCTTCCGTATACATCCAGATATCGTCCTGGCGGCCGAAGCTGTCATGAACGTGCAGATGCTTGGCGTAGGGCGCCAATGCCGCAATCTCGGCGACGAAACCGTCGCGATTGCCGTCAAAATCGAGTTTCAGATAGGAGTGGCTGAAATCGATGGTCGCCATGACATTGTCGTGTGCGATGGTGGCAAGCTCCGTGGCGAGCTGCCTCGGAGACGAGGCATAGCCATCCCCCTTGAAGTCTGCAAACAGTGTTTCGACGCACAGGATCAGGCCATGCTGTCGCGCCAGGTCGCCTGCCTTTGAGAGTGCGTGGCGCTGCCGTTCATACGCAGCCTCGGTGCCCTCAGCCTGCTGGCGCGGGGCAAGGCCGGAATGCATCACATAGTGTTCGGCCCCAATTTCTGCTGCGACCTCCAGAGAGGCTTCCAGGACCTCGAAGTGGCGCGGCAGGCGCCAGGCCTCGTCCATGAAATTGATGGCGAGTGGACCGTGGACGGAATAGAGAACATCGCGGCCACGGCAAGCATTGAGCAAGGCGGCAAGTTGCGGCCTGCGGACGCGCCCGCCGACGACAACATCGAGATCGAAGGTTGGAATCTCGATCGAGTCCACACCCAGCGCCTCGATCATGTCCAGCTCGGCGCCGAAGTCCGAGAGGTCAGCCGCCCTCCTGTGTGCCGAAATGCCGATACCCTTTACGCCAGCGGATGTCATCGTTCCAAACCTTTCATGGGAAACAAGCCGGGAAGTGGTTGCGGACCACCCCCTGAATTGGTCCTCGGGCTATTGGCCGAATATGTCAGTCCGCCGACAAACAAATGACCGTTCGATGAAGATTGCAGCAAAGGGTACGAAGCTTTGACCGACCCCCATTTTGGCACGGTCTCCTTTGCATGACTGTCACAGAGCAACCCTAAGAGCGGAGCCCAGCAGGCGGCCGATCCCCCGGCCGTCACCAAGGAGAGCTCCCCGATGATGCCTGTTAGCCGACGTAGACTGATGAAGGGTGCGGCCGCCGTTGCCGGCCTGTCGCTCGCAGCCCCGTTCGTATCCCGCGCGGGCTTTGCCGCCGGATCCTCGGGTAGCGTGAACATCTTCGCCTGGGCAGGCTACATCTCGGACGAGATGCTGGCGGCGTTCGAGAAGGACACCGGCATCAAGCCGGTCTACACGCCCTATGGCACCAACGACGAACTGCTCAACCAGATGCGTGCGAGCAACGGTACCGGCTACGATATCATCTGGCCGGCCGTCGACCGTGTGCCGAACTACGTCGAACTGGGCCTCATCCAGCCGATCGACGAGACGAAGGTGCTCTGGGACCGCGTGCTCGTCAGTGCCGCAAAGGGTTCGGAGACGCTTGGTGCCGTCGTTGGCGGAAAGCGTTATCAGGTCCCGACCGATTGGGGCACCGAGGCCATCAGCTTCGACAAGAACACCGCGCCGCTCGAATACGGCGCTGCTTCCTATGGCGACATCTGGAAGCCCGAAATGGCCGGAAAGGCCACTGTCCGCGGCCATTCGGGCCTCGTTGGCCTGGGCCTCTGGCTGGAGGTGCAGGGCAAGCTGCCGAAGCCGATGCGCGACAGCTTCAAGGATGAAGCGACGATGCGCGCGAACTACGACGTCATCCTCGCCGAGGCCATTCAGCGCAAGGGCAACATCGCGCAGTTCTGGTCGAACGAAAACGAGGCTCAGGGCGCCTTCCGCGCCAATGGCGTCACCATCGGCCAGACCTGGGATTCGTCAGCCGCCGGCCTTGCCAAGGAAGGCCTGCCGATCGGTTTCGTCGCGCCGAAGGAAGGTGCCCTGACCTGGATGGAGGGCGTCTCCATCCCCGTCGGCACAACCAACGTCGAACAGGCCTACGCCTTCCTGAACTGGGTGCTGACGCCGGAAGCCGGCGCGCTCTACGCCAACCACACCTCGATCAACACGACGGCCGTTGGTGCTGAGAAGTTCCTTTCCGAAGCGTCGCGCAACTTCTTTGCAGCGGCCTATCCGGGCGATGCGCTGGAGAAGCTGTGGTGGTGGCCGGTGCAGGAGAACTGGTTCGTCGCACTGCGCAACGAATACCAGGACAAGTTCCTTTCCGCCTAAGCGAGCGAACACCAGACGGCGGGGGGCTTGGCTCCCGCCACTTTTTCAAGGAAGCAGTATGTCCCGCTCCGTCGAACTCACCGACATCGAAATGACCTTCGGCAAGACTCGCGCAGTTGAAAAACTGTCCGTCGCGATCGAAGGCGGTGAGTTCTTCTCGATCCTCGGCCCCTCCGGCTGCGGGAAAACGACAATCCTGCGGCTGATCGCCGGCTTCGTCCAGCCGAGCGCGGGCCGTGTCCTGATCGGTGGCCGGGACATGGCCGGGATCGGTGCTGCCCAACGGCCGACCTCGATGATCTTTCAGTCATTGGCGCTCTTCCCGCTCATGCCCGTGTGGGAAAACATCGCCTTCGGGCTTGAAGTGCGCGGCGTGCGCAAGGCCGAACGGCGGCGACGCGCCGAAGAATTGCTCGAGCTGATCGCCCTTCCCGGTTACGGGGACCGGATGGTTCACGAGCTTTCCGGCGGCCAGAAGCAACGCGTGGCGATCGCGCGTGCGCTTGCGGTCGAGCCGCAGGTCCTGCTGCTCGACGAGCCGCTTTCGGCACTCGACTTGAAGCTGCGCCAGCACATGCGCGCAGAACTCCGCGCTTTGCAGAAGCGCACGGGCGTCACCTTCGTCTATATCACGCACGATCAGTCGGAAGCGCTGGCGATGTCGGACCGTGTGGCGGTGATGAGTGCGGGCGTGCTGCAGCAGGTGGCAGCGCCGCTGGAACTCTATGCCAACCCGGCCACGCCCTTCGTCGCCCGGTTCGTCGGCGAGACCAACGCGTTCCAGGGGCGTGTCGAGCGCATTGCCGACGGCATGGCCGCAATCGAGACCGAGCACGGGATTTTCACCGGTCGCAGCGGCGGTGGACTCAAGGTCGGGGATCGTGCCGCAGTCTACGTCCGACCGGAGGCTATTACACTTGCCGGCGAAGCCGACCGCAATGGTTTGAAAGCTGTCGCCGAACAACTCGAATTCGAAGGCGCGACCGCAATGCTGCACGCAAAGACGGACGGTGGGCACCGTCTGGCGGCCGCCCTGCCGCATCACCGGCTGGCGGAGGCGCCGGCGGCCGGAACGCCTGTCCGACTGTCGTTCTCTTCCTCGCAAGCGCTGGTTCTTGCAGATGCATAGCCTGTTTCAACGATTTGGCCCGGGGCTCGGGAGCGCAATCGTCATCTGCGTTGCCGTCTGGCTGCTGGGGATGGTTCTCGCGCCGAACGTGATGATGCTCGACTTCTCGCTCCGGCCGAACCTGACGCCAGCACAGGTGGGAGGTCCGGAAGATGGTTACACACTTTCCCATTTCGCGGCACTGTTCTCAGACCCGGTCCATCGAGCGATCTTTTTCAAGACCATATGGGCGAGCGCGCTGGTGATGGCGACGACCTTCGTCGTCACCTATCCGATCGCCTTCTGGCTGGCAAAGGTCGCCAAGGGCAAGGCGGTTGCGCTGGTGACCGTTGCCCTCATCATTCCCTTCTGGATCAACGAGGTGCTGCGGACGCTCGCCTGGTACATTCTGCTTGCCTTCAACGGACCGCTCAACGCCGCCCTTCTCTGGCTGGGCGTGATCGATGCGCCGCTGCGCTGGTTCGGTGATTTCGGCGTGCTCGCCGGCATGGTCTACGCCTATATCCTGTTCATGCTGTTTCCGATCTTCAACTCGATCAGCACGCTGGACTCGGCACAGATCGAGGCCGCCCGCAACCTTGGCGCTTCGACCGTTCAGATCCATCGCCGGATCGTCATCCCGCACGCCAAGGCGGGGATCGCGACCGGCTGCGTTTTCACCTTCATGCTCGCCGCCGGCAGTTATGTGGCGCCGGCCCTGCTGGGTGCGCCCGGTAGCCGCTGGTTCACGCAGATCATCTACAACTGGTTTTTCGAAGGCGGCAATTGGAACCGTGGCGCAGCCTACGCGCTGGTGCTCCTCGCGCTCTGTATGGCCGTTGTCATGGCGGCGTTGAAGATTTTCCGCGTCAACCTTGCGGATGTGGCCAAATGAGCATGTCCAGCAAAGTGTCTCTTGCGACGACCCCATCGGTCGGATTGTTGGCAACCTTCGGCCGCCTCATGCCGCCGGTCATCTTCGCCACCTACATGGCGCTGTTCTTCGCCTATCTGTTCCTGCCCTTGGCGGTGATGGCGGTGGCGACGTTCAACACCAGCAAGTTTCCGACAGTCACACCCTGGCTCGGCACGACACTCGACTGGTTCGCCGCGCTTTGGGCAGACAGCGCCATGTGGCAGGCGCTTTGGCTATCGATCCTCATTAGTATCGGGGTGATCGCCATTTCGCTGCCGATCGGAACTGCCGCCGCGCTCTTCCTTAACGGTCTCCAGGATCGTTCACGCAACTTCTTTTATGCGCTGATGGTTTCGCCGATGCTGACCCCCGGTGTAGCCATTGGCATCGCCACGCTTGTGCTGTGGCGCCAGGCCGGCATCGGCGGGGGCACGCTGCTCATCATCGTCGCGCAGTCGAGCTTCATCTCCGCCTATGTCATGCTGATGGTCGCGGCGCGCTTGCAGCGGTTCGACCGGACGCTCGAGGACGCCGCTGTCGACCTCGGTGCCTCGCGCCTCATGGTCTTCCGTCGGGTTCTGTTGCCCTATCTCAAGCCTTCTTTGCTGGCGGCAGCCTGCATCGCCTTCCTGCAATCATTTGAGAACTACAACACGACGCTGTTTGTTCGCGGCACCGAAACGCCCTTGACCGTCTACATAGCGACGAAGGTTCGCACGGGCCTCACGCCAGCGGTCAATGCGCTGGGACTGACGCTCATCGTTCTCACAATCGTTGCAGCCATCGCCTATGAACTCGCGCGGCGGAGCCGTTCGCAAACATCCGTCTGAGTCCTCTGCCGCATGCGAACTTTCATGTATCGGCCTGATGGTCCGTAGCATCTGAGACAGCTCGGCCGGCGGTTGCCGGCAGCTGCCGTTCGCGCCGTACCTTGAATGACGCTAGCTGAAACAGTTGCGAGATCCACCGCGTCAGATCCTCCATGTAGAGGTAGATCACAGGCGTCACGAAGAGCGTCACAAACTGCGATACCAAAAGACCGCCGACCACCGCGACGCCAAGCGGCTGGCGCAGTTCCGCGCTTGCGCCGCTGCCGATCGCGATCGGCAATGTGCTCATGATCGCCGCTGCGGATGTCATCATGATCGGGCGGAAACGCATCAGGCAGGCCCTTTGGATCGCCTCTCGGGCCGGACTGCCGGACCGTTGCAGCGCCAGCGCCACGTCGATCATCATGATCGCGTTTTTCTTGACGATGCCGATCAGCATCAACACGCCGACGATCGCGATGATCGAGAGGTCGAAGCCGCAAAAATAGATTGCGAGAAGCGCACCGGAGATGGCCGACGGCAGACCGGAGAGCACGGTCAGCGGATGGATGAGGCTTTCATAGAGAACGCCGAGCACGAGATAGATCGTCACGATGGCCGCAAGGACGAGGAAACCCTGGTTGGCGGCAGCATCCTGGAAGAGCTGCGTGGTGCCGTAGTTTCGGGTGGCGATCTCTGAGGGCATGCCGATCTCTGTCTTGAGACGAGCGACCTCCGCAAGCGCGTTGCCAAGAGCGACCTGGGCCGGCAGGTTGAAGGATATGGTGACGGCCGGCAATTGGCCGAGCTGATTGATGGTGAGTGGTCCGGAGACGGTTTCGATGCGGGCGAAGGCGCCGAGGGGCACCAGCGCACCATTCGCGCCGCCCACACGCAGTTCGGCGAACCTGTCGGCAGACCACTCGATGCTCGGATCGAGTTCCATGATGACTTCGTAGCTGTCGCCGGCCGTGTAGATCGTGGAGATCTGCTCTGCGCCGAAGCCGCCATAGAGTGTCGTCCGCAGCTGACTGGCATCGACGCCGAGCGTTGCCGCCTTATCGAGATCGACGACCAGGCGTGTTTGTGGCGCATTGATCTGCAGGTCGCTGTTGACGTCGGTGAAGTACGCGCGATCCGCGCTCATCGCGTCGCGGAGCTTTTGCGCCCACTCGTTCATCAGCGGCTGATCGAGGCTCTGGAGCACCAGCTGATACTGGCTGGCGGAGACGCGCGACCCGACGGAGAGGTTCTGGATCGGCGACATGAACGCCTGGATGCCGGGAATTGCCGCAAGCTCCCGGCGCAATTCCGCAAGAACGGTTTCGAGCTGAGGGCGGTCGCGCTTCGGTTTGAGTTCCACGAAAAGGCGCCCGGTGTTGAGGGCCGTCGATGCCCCGCCCGATCCGATCGTGCTTGCGACATGGGCGACGTAGGGCGACTTGGCAAAGACCGCTTCGACCTTGGACTGAAGCGCAGACATCGCAGCAAAGGAAATGTCCTGGCGGGCCTGGGTGGTGACCTGGAGCTGGCCGATATCCTCCTGAGGAAAGAAGCCCTTCGGGATCGAAACAATCTGGTAGGCGGTGATCGCCACGGTGAACAGGAAGAGAAGAAGTACCAGGGCGCGCTGCCGGATACAGAAGGAAAGCAGCCCTTCGTAGGTCTTGAGGATGCGCGCAAAACCGCGTTCGAACGCAAGGTCCAGCCGCGTAAGCACGCCGCCTCCGGCACTTTCACTGTTGGCAGGCAGCCGGGCGGCGAGCATCGGCGTCAACGTGAGCGATACGAAGGCGGAAGCGAGGATCGCAACAGTAACGACCACGGCGAATTCGTGAAGAATCCGGCCGATAACGCCGCCCATCAACAGCACCGGTATGAACACTGCGACCAGCGACAGGGAGATTGCAACGATGGTGAAACCGATTTCCTTCGAACCGGCAAGGGCTGCCGAAAAGGCGTCGCTACCTTCCTCTTCCATGTGCCGAACGATGTTCTCCAGCATGACGATCGCATCATCCACGACAAGTCCGACGGAGAGCGTAAGCGCCATCAGCGAGATGTTGTCGATCGAAAAGCCGAGCGGATACATCGCGGCAAAGGTGGCGATGATGGAGATCGGCACCGCCAATGCCGGGATGAGCGTGGCCCAGAGGCGGCGCACGAAGACGAAGATGACGAGGATTACGAGGCCAATGGTCAGCGCGAGGGTAAACTGAACGTCGTGGACCGCGCCACGAACGGAGACCGACCGGTCGTTGAGCGTTTCGATGCTGGCCGCTGCGGGTAGCGACTGGCGCAGCGACGGCAGTAGCGCCTGCACCCGGTCGACGACTTGTACCGTGTTTGCGTCCGGCTGGCGCAGGATTGCCAGGATGATGGCGCGCGATCCGTCATGCCAGCTCGCCGTCTGATCGTTGGCGATGGAATCGATCACCGTCGCGACGTCGCCCAGCCGCACAGGCTTGCCGTTGTCGCTCTTGATGATGATGTTGGAGAAGTTCGCGGCGTTCATGCGCTGTGTATCGGCGACGATCGCCACCTGGCGGTCTTTCGTCCGCGCGGTGCCAAGCGGCGAATTGTCGTTTGCCGCAGCGACCGCGGTTTTCAACGCATCCACGGAGATGCCACGCGCCGTCAGCGCATCCGGGTGCATCTGAATGCGCACCGCGAATTGCTGGCTGCCGAAGATGGACACTTCGGCCACCCCGTCGAGCACGGACAACGTAGGGGATATCACCTGCTGAGCGATCGCATCGAGGTCGGTAAGAGGCACCGTATCGCTCTTCAGCGCAAGCAGTAGAACCGGGGCATCGGCCGGGTTGACCTTACGATAGCTTGGCGGCGCCGGCATGTCCTGTGGCAGGAGCCTTAGCGTCCTGGTGATCGCCGCCTGCACATCGGCGGCAGCGGCGTCGATGTTGCGACCGAGCACGAACTCGATCGAGATCGATGTGGATCCAAGGGAATTGGTCGTCGAGATCGTGTCGATCCCCGCAATGGTGGCGAACTGCTTGATGAGCGGCGTTGCAACCGAGGTCGCCATGGTGTCCGGCGACGCGCCGGGCAGCGACGCCGAGACGTTGATGACCGGGAAATCGGTCCGCGGCAAAGCTGCTATCGGCAGCACGAGATAGCTGAATGCGCCCGCAAGGATGAGCGCAACCGACAGCAGCGCTGTGGCGATCGGGCGGCGAATGCTGAACTCGGACAGTGGCATCTTCGTTCACTCCCGAAATTCCTCAATCCGTCAGCGGTTGTGCGGCAGGAGGCACCACTTTGACGGCGTCGCCCGGCTTCAGACGGGCTTGTCCCTCGACCACGACCTTTTCACCCTGCGTGAGCCCCGAAGGGATCACGGCCAGCTTGCCGTCATCGAACAGTGGCTTTACGGCCAGTGTTTCCACCGTGTTGTCGTCCTTCACATGGAAGACGAAGGGGCCGTTCTGGCCCGGTTGAACCGCAACGCTCGGGATGACCGGCGCCTGGTGCAATTGCTCCTGTTCGATATCAACATCGACGAACTGACCCGGCCATAGCTTTTGCGCGCCATTGGGAAAGGTCGCCCGCATGGTGATCGTGCCGGAGGTGGCGTCGACCGAGGAGTCGATGAAATCGAGCACACCCTCGCCTATGGCCGTTTCCGAACCGCTGAGCTTGGCGCGCACGCGCGGCGGCTTGCCCTGATCCAGCAGCGCCTTGAACGTCTGCAACTGCTCTTCCGGCAAATGGAAGGCAACCTCGATCGGGTCGATCGCGGTAATCGTCACCAGGTTGGTGGAGGTTGCGCCCGTCTGCCCGACGAGATCACCGAGAGTGACCTGGACAACGCCGAGGCGGCCGCTGATGGGTGCGGTGATCTGCGTCAGGCTGAGCGCGACCTGATCGGCCTCGACGGAGGCCCGGTCAGCATCAAGCGTCGCCTCGGCCGACTGCTGCACCGAGAGCGCGGTATCATAGGTCTGCTGCGTTCCCGTCTTGTCGTCGCGCAGGGTTCTGGCGCGCTCGAGTTCTGTTTTGGCGTCCGAAAGCAATGCCGTGTCCTTCGCGACGATTGCCGTGTCACGCGCGAGCTGTGCCTGCATTGCTCGGTCATCCAACGCGAAAAGCGGATCTCCGGCCTTGACCATCTGCCCGTCCTTGACGTGGATGGCTGTGATCTGGCTCRCAATACGAGCACCGACCTGTACGGTGTCGGGTGCCTGGACATTGCCCAGGGCGTGGACAATGACGGGCACGTCCTTGAGCGTAACCGTGGCCGTTTCGACGGAGATGGCGCCACCGTGTTTGGAGTCGGCAGAGACGCCACGGGCAGGCTTTGCCTCGCTTTGCACCGCCGTCCGGGTTACACTGGCCCCAGCGGCGGCCACGCAGACGAGACCGGCGGCGACGAGGATCGCGATACTTAATCGACTGGCCATCAGCGCCTCCGTATTTCTCGATTGGCGCAGCATCGGCCGCCGCGAAGGGCCGCGACCTCAGCGCCAAAAGACGATATTCGCACAGCCAGCATGGTCCGTTTGCGGGTGAGCGCACGTGTAAGGGGCCCTGCTGATCTGTTCGACCAATTGGGCGGCGGTGGCTCTCTCTTTGGAAGAAAGCTCGCGTCGTGCCAACACTTCCGAAATTGGGCGCCAATCTGGCCGCTTCAATGGCGCAACACGCTGAAAAACAATTAAAAATTGTTCATGTTTCGCGCCCCACACGCATGTGCCGCTGGCAACAGTTCCCGTTACGGAACGGGCTTCCCCCTGGGGAAGCTCAAGTGGAATGCGAGAGCGCCGTAGCCGAATGTCGGGAATTCGCTCGGCCGGCCGTCTTTAGGATAGACAGCCATGGAGGATGAGGATGCCTATCACCATTACCGCCTTTGAACGTTCGCCGGACCGCGGTAGGGGACTGGCCCGTGACATGCGCGTTCGCTGGGCGCTCGAAGAAGTTGGTCAGCCCTACGACGTCCGCCTGCTTTCGTTCAAAGCGATCAGGGAGCCAGCGCATCTCGCGCTTCACCCCTTCGGCCAAATTCCGACCTATGAGGAAGGCGATCTCGCGCTGTTCGAATCCGGAGCGATCGTGTTCCACATCGCGGAGCGCCACGAAGGGTTGCTGCCGGTCGACGCCAACGCCCGGGCCCGCGCAATCACCTGGATGTTCGCCGCACTCAGCACGGTGGAGCCGCCGATCATCGAGCGCGAAGTCGCCAGGCTGCTGGAGCGCGACGAAACCTGGTATGAGCAACGCCTGCCGGCCGTCGAGGAACGTGTCCGCAAGCGCCTGCGTGAACTCTCCGACCGCCTTGGCGAGGCCGCGTGGCTCGACGGCAATTTCAGTGTGGGCGACCTACAGATGATATCTGTCTTGCTCCGGCTGAAGGGATCGGCGCTGCTGGACGAATTTCAGAACCTTTCCGCCTATGTCGCCCGTGGCGAAGCGCGACCCGCGTACAAACGCGCCTTTGCAGCACAGCGAGCGGTCTTCGAGGCCGCATCGGCAAGCGCGTGATGGCTCACTTTCTGCGCGGCCCTCCCGGCGGTCGAGTGAACAGCCTCACACCTTCGCGAAAATTGATGATTGCGCAGCTATGGATTGCATGGACTAATAGGGTGGCAACGCTCTTTAAGAAGCCAAAGCGAAAGAGGCAAATTCGCCGAAACCGCGGCCTTAGCGGCACTCGTAGCGTCTGCCATCACGGCCGATGAAGGTTCCGCTGCGTGAATCATAGCTACGATAGCGGGCGAGGCAGCGTGCGTCCCGCTCATTGAGGCGATACTGGTCGTTCTGGCGGCGGCGCTCTTCTTCCTGCGCCGCACCGATAATGATCGCGCCGAGCGCCAGTCCGATCGCACCGGCGGCGATGCCGGCCTTGAGTTCCCGCTTTTCCTGCTTCTCGCGTTTCTCGCGCCAATGATCCCGACGTGACTCCTCGCAGCGCCAGCGGTCCCTGCCATGGTAGTCCCTGCAGTAGCGCCGTCCGCCATCGAAATCATCCGCGAGGACGATCGGCGGCGCCGCAGGCACGGCCGCCGCCAGTATGCACATCAGGCCGAGAATTCTACCGTAAGCCAAGCCACGCATTGTCAGTCTCCTTCGATCACTACGCCAGAATGCTTGGCAGCCCTGTGTTGCGGAGACATTGCGGCTCGGATCTGATCTCGCCGAAAGGCTCGCGTGGTGGACGGGGCAGTGTTCGCGGTCGGCGAAGCTCGTGTTGCAACGCTGCGCGGGGCACCTCGATGGATTGACAGAGCGCATTTCAGCGGCGAGATGATCAAGGCGAACAATGACCGCGCCTGGCCGCGACCGCTCTCTGCTGAAGGCAGCGCATGACAACAAGACCGCCCAACCGATGATGCACAGCAATCGTTCGATCTTCGAACGCCCCTTCCATATGGTCGTCCTGTGGTGCCTCCTCCTGGCGCTCGGTGGCGTCGCGTTGGCGGGTTGGGAGCGGCAGGCACTCGTCGCCGAACTCGAGCGGGAAAGCGCGCTCCTCCATAGCCTCGCCTCACAGCGGGTTGATCAGCACGATGCACATCTGACGGCGCTCTCGGCGGTCGCTGTTGCCTCCGAGGGGCGCAGGCACGACCTGTTTCTGGAGGTTGCCCGCACGATTGCGCGTTTCTATCCGCGGATAGACGAAGTTCAGCTCGTCCCCCTGGATGCAAGCGCCGAAACGGTCGGTACCGGTCCACTCGATGCCAAGACGGCAGAGCTCATTCGCGCGGCCGCCAGGGCATCGGATGGGCGCATCGCACTCTTGCCCCATCCGCAACGGGCCGATCACTACATCATGATCAAGCGCAGTCCGAACACCGACGAGGCGCGCTATGGTCTGATGCTCGGCATCGACGCAGCGAAGTTGATTGGAGATGGCGGGCCGTTCTGGTCTCGCCCCGGGGTCGCGGTTCGGCTCTCGCTGCCGGACGGGCACGTCCTGCTACCGACCGCCCTGCCCGAGGCAATCCGCTTTTCCAAGGCGCTGAGCAGTGCGTCGCAGCCGCTGCTTCTGGAAACAGGCATGGAGATCGGGCTTGCGGACATGTTCCCACCCGTCCAGACCGGCTTGACGCTTCTGGTGGTCAGCCTCGCCTATCTCGCCGGCCTGGCGGCACTGCGTCAGCGTGCGCGCACGCGCGCAGCAGAACAGCAGGCAACCCTCAGCGCGCTGGAATCGCGCCTCACGCACGCGTCGCGCGTCAACGCGCTCGGCGAAATGGCGAGCGGCATGGCGCATGAACTGACCCAGCCGCTAACCGCAATTCTGGCGCAGGCGCAGGCCGGGCGAAGGCTGCTCGCTCAAGGACAGGACACAGCACTTGCTCCGGTGCTGGAGGACACCGTAAGCCAGGCGCGCCGGGCATCGGCCATTTTGGAAAGGTTCCGAAACTGGTCGCAGCCGCATGCTGTGCCGGTTGCCACCTTCGATCTGCGTCACGCGCTTGCAAATGTTGACGCGCTACTGCAACCGGACGCGAGATCTCGCGGAATTCAGCTTGATTTTCAGATTCCGGAAACACCGGTATCGGTCGTGGCCGATCCGGTTGAGATAGAGCAGGTCGCGTACAATCTGGTGCGTAATGCCTTTGAGGCATTGGCTGCAGAGACAGACGAGAGCGGACGCGTGACGGTTACCCTGAGCGAGGGAGACACCGCAGTTGTCTTCGATGTCGCTGATAATGGTCCCGGCGTTTCGGAAGCACTGCGCCCAAGGCTGTTCACGCCATTCATGACGACACGCGTCGGGGGCACCGGGCTCGGTCTGGCGCTGAGCCAGCGACTGGTGGAACGCGCCGGTGGCGAAATCGCCCTGGTTGAAAGTGACCATGGCGCCACGTTCCGCGTGACGCTGCCACGTCCCCGCCGAACCGAGGAACCGATGTGATGACGCATCCCGTCTATCTCGTTGACGACGACGATGCGGTGCGTCGCGCGCTCAGCCTCTTGCTCTCGACGGTCGGGATCAAGGTCACTGGGTTTTCGGATCCGCAAGCCTTTCTCGCCCAGGTATCCCGCCTCGACCCTGGCTGCCTGGTGCTCGATATCCGCATGCCCGCCATTTCGGGGCTGAAGCTGCAGGAAAGGCTGACGGAACACGGGATAGACTGGCCGACGATCGTGATCTCCGGGCACGGCGATATCGAGGCATGTCGCCGCGCCTTTCGCAACGGCGCAATCGACTTTCTCTCGAAGCCGGTGGATGAGCAGGACTTGATCGACGCGATCCACAAGGGCCATGAACTGCTGGAGCGCACCATGCGCGCCCACGCGGAAAAAGCCGAAACCTTGGCCCTGCTTGCGGCACTCACGCAGCGTGAGCGCGAAGTTCTCGATCGGATTGCCGCAGGCTTCACCACCCGCCAGATCGCCGAAGGCCTCGGTCTTTCGCCCCGTACGGTCGAAAGCCATCGCGCCGCCATCGGCGCCAAACTCGGTAGCACTTCACAAGCGGAGATGACGCGCATCTGGCTCGACGGGACGAAAACTCCGTAGAACTACGGATAGGCGYGCAAGCCCTACGAATACCCACGATATCTGCGGCGGGATAACCTTTTCACATCAACAGGAAAGGAACCTATGATGATCCGCAATATCGTGCTCGCAGCCGCGCTTCTCGCTCCCGTTGCCGCCACGGCGCAGGAACTGCCGACCGCGGCCTACCTGCCGCTCGACATGGCCATCAAGGCTGCCGACGCCGCAGTGAAAGCTTGCGCCGCGGAAGGCCACAATGTCAGCGTTGCTGTTGTTGGTCGCGATGGGGCAACCAAGGTGCTGATGAAGGCCGACAATTCCGGTCCGCACACCGGCAACAGCGCCCAGGGCAAGGCCTTCACCTCCGCCGCCATGGGCCGCGACACGGCCGGCCTCGGCGAGTTCATCGCCTCCAAGCCGGCAAATGAAGGCCTCCGCGACATGGACGCGCGCATGGTGATCCAGGCCGGCGGCGTGCCGATCAAGTTCGGCAAGGCCCTGGTCGGTGGCATCGGCGTGGGTGGCGCACCGTCGGGCGATATCGACGCAAACTGCGCAACCGCCGGCCTTCAGGCAATCGGCGCGAAGTAATCCGCTAGACATCGGAAGTGGCCCTCCCAGGAGGGCCGCTTTCGCTTTGCAGGGCTGGGCATGTGAACGGACCCACCAGAAGTTTCCGCATGGCGGAACGGCGTCCTGACCGCAAGGCAGTTGCCGCAGCCCAAGCGACATCTTCCACCGGCGCCGCATCATTCTCCATGAAATCCAGTTCGCTGCCCGCCGCAACGAGACGTGCGTCACCCGGAGTACGCACCGCGACGACAACCTCTCCGTTGCCAGACGCGTCGTCCCAGCGTCGGTCGCTAGGTGGCGCCACCGGCACGACGCGATAGACGTTCAATGGCTCGTCCGCATCTCCGGACGCCATGTTTCGGCGTCGACTGGCTGGGCGTTGATTTCCTAAGAATGTCCGAAGTTGGCACCGCCAAGTCGGCCGGTTTGTTCCATTGCTGCACGGCGCGGCCTCGCTTCAGGTGTCGGATCGAACATCGATGAATGCAGGCCACCCGACTGGCGCCGGTTGCGGCACGATACCTCGACTTGCCGGAGTGAAGGGCGCAACAGGCGCCCTCCACGTCCCACGATAGCCGGTCAGAAGCGAACGCGAGCGCCGACCTTGGCGCCGGCCGACTGCGAACCGTCGCCTTCGATGTTGAACAGCAGCGAGAAGTCGAGGTCCCAGTTGTCGGTGTTCGACAAGGCCAACCCGGCTGAAACCCGCCCGAACAGGCCTTCGCCGTCGAGCGAGGCGAAGCCGACATCGGCACCGACCGACGGCGA
>NZ_JBFRGB010000040.1:0-36433 GCF_052115125.1 Ensifer sp. 2TAB8
ACGGGAAGCTTGGAAGCGGCCATCGTTGCCGTTGAAACGGTGGATGCCGCGCTCGGCAAGATCTGCGAAAGTGTCCGAAGCAGGCAGGGTTCCCTCCTCGTCATCGCCGATCACGGCAATTGCGAAACCATGATCGATCCCGAGACCGGCGCGCCGCATACGGCGCATACGATCAATCCTGTTCCGGTCATCCTTTTCGGCCGGCCTGAGATTGCCGCGCTGCATGACGGCATTCTGGCAGATGTCGCCCCGACCCTTCTTGCGCTCATGGGGATCGATGCATCAGCTCAGATGACCGGCCGCCCACTCTTCGGTTAAAAGGCGTTTTCCGCAATCCCGGCAATATCGTTCGAACTTTGCCGGGAGTGTTTTCCTCACTCCTTCGATGTCAGGCCGAAGAGGTTTTTTGCGTTCCTTCTGCATATCAAAAGCCTCACCCCCCAACTTATACGGACGTCAAGACTGACGAAGCAGGTTTTCGCCAATTTGCCCATCATTACTGGGCGATAGCCGTTTGGTGTGGTGAGTATGGTGGGCTCGGCAAGAATCGAACTTTCAGTCCACGGCAAGTGCGTCGTGGGTGCCTCGCCTGATGCATTTCACGCTCGAACGGTCTGACCGGAAGAACGGCTCTTTTCGAGGTGCGCAACGCGCGTAAAGCAATGCCGTTCAACTTGCGGATAGTGTGGCATAACCCTTTGCCAGTCGCATTTGCTATATTGTGGGCGGTTTCCATGCCGGCAGGTTTCTCCAGTTTGGAGGAAACCCCATCGCGGATTCTTCAGCGAGTGGGCAAGAGTCCATCAGTTCGATGAGTGATTGTCGCCAGAGTGTCCCCGGCGCGACGATCCCCATCATATAGCCGACGACCGCCAGCGTGTTGTAAAGCTTCCTCGCTGATGCGGCGTTCATCGCTAGCCTTAGCGAAGCCGGGGAGTTCGGCACAATCATCGTAACAGTAAATTGCTTGTTCCAAAGGCGACCATGGTGCGCGCAGATATTGCGCACATATGTAAGGTGGTGCGCAACGGAGACCAAAACCTTCTCGTCGAGCCCATAAGGTTTGGCTATCGCCTGGCGATCGGCGCGAAGCTTTAGGTTTCCCACCCATTTTGAAAGTTGTCCAAGCGACATGACTTCCGCAGTCATCCAAATCGGTGGGTGTTCGGGATCGTCGTATTTTGTCCGATAATGGACAATGAAAGTATCTTTAGAGCGCTCGATTTCCTCGATCAGGTTGGCAAAGGCTTTGGCATAATAGTCGGCGCGATCATAAAGCCCAGGGTCAAGGTAGCCGTGAGGCCCGCATTTCATGGCAAGGTGGTGTGCCCAGCTTCCCCGTAGCGAGACTTCGATGCGTTCGATCGCATCCATGACGTGCAGTCGAAGCCGCCTATCAAAGGCATAGAGTGCCAGTACGTCCTCGAAGGAGGTGCCATCTTTGAACTTGTGCCCTCCAGCAAGCGGCGTCGGTTCCTCAAACGGAAGCCAGTAGGCGCGCAGGCGATAGTAGCTTATGTGTTGAAGGCAGTGAGCGGCGTGCGCCGGATCGGGAACGGCCATGCCCCTTGCTTCAAGCAGAGTAATTTGATCGGCTATTGAAAGGGAAGGCTTGGTGAACTTCATGCCATTTCATAGGCGGATTCGAAGTTCCAGAAAAGAGAAACCCGCCTGGGTGCGCAGTTCCGAAACCGAAGTTTCGTCCGAGGCGTGGCGGGTCTTATTGATGAGTGATATGGCCCATACTTATTAAGAATGCAATAACGCGAGGGGCAAAAATCTACCCGAGTGTGCGCTTTCACGGGCACCGAGTTGATCCTGAATCACGATTTATTTTCGAAGGGACAACACCGGCTTTTCATCGATCGACAACTTAGCCAACGAAATCTGTTCCCAGGACACCGCTGGTGCTGCGCCATGCGACAGGACCGAGAGAAGCTTGCTAGAGTCGGAGGGTGCTCGGCCCAAGGGAGCTCGAAGCTGCACGTGAACGTCACACGAGTGTTGTGCTGGGTTTGTTTCCGATTTGTGCGGCCAGGATCGCATAATGTATCATCGGGGACGAAATCGGCAGCAGGCCCCGTTCAAACATCGTCGTTTGCATTTCTCCCCAATGATAATTGCGACCGGTTGACCGGTGTGCGGCGGGCAGCCGACGTCATTCAGGGGATTGGCCATAACTGTCGGGTGACTCTAGGCTGCAGGGCAATTTCAGGCCCTAAATACGGGATCGCTTAATAGGCGAAAATAGACCTCTGACGGGCAGGGGCAACTGACCGTTGAGCGGGAAGGTTTCATATTGGGCGCCCCCGTGTTGCGGGCTGTAAGGAGCCCGAGCTCGGAGCCGAAGATGGCTTTTCAGCATTCGTGAGTTGACTCTAAAAAAGGCTTGTTGACTCTAATATGTATCTGCTTTAAACAAATACAAATAGCGCGACGGGAGGTCGCGCTGGCACGTGCGGCAGGGATGCCGCACGCAAATCTCGTTCAGAGGGAGGAGCTTAATGTCAAAGTTTTCGAGAATCCTTGCTGCTAGCGTTGCCACGTTGGCACTCATCACTGGCGCGTCCTCGGCCGTTGCCCAGGATGCAGTGGGTGTCAGTTGGCGCTATTTTCAGGACGAACGTTGGAAGATCGACGAAGCCGCGATGAAGTCGGTCTTCGACGCGGCGGAGGTAGAATACGTCGGGATCGACGCGCAGGGTGACCCGCAGAAGCAGGCTGCCGACATAGAAAGTCTCATCGCCCGCGGCGTGAAGGTGCTGATTATCGTCGCTCAGGATGCGAAGGCGATTATCCCCGTCATCGAGTCGGCGAAACGCGAAAACATCACCGTCATAGCGTACGACGCCCCAATCGACACGGGCGACGTGCTCTACACCAGCTTCGACAACGTCGCCGTCGGCCGGGTGATGGGCGAAGCGCTCCTCAAGGCCGTGCCAAAGGGAAACTGGGTCGCCATGGATGGTGATCCGGCGCAGACGATCATGCAGGTCTTCAAGAGTGGCCAGATGCAGGCCGTCCAAGGTGCGGTCGACAAGGGTGACATCAAGTTCGTCGCACAGCAGAACGTGGAGCAGTGGAAGCCCGACGTCGCGCAGGCTCTCATGGAACAGGTGCTGACTGCCAACGACAACAAGGTCGACGCCGTCCTCGCCATGAACGACAGCATCGCCAACGGCGTCGCCGCAGCGCTGGCAAGTCAAAATCTTCTCGGAAAGGTCGCCATCTCCGGACAGGACGGCGACAAGAACGTGCTGAACCGGATCGCCAAGGGGCAGCAAACCATGACCGTGTGGAAAGACGCCAATGCGCTGGGAACCGTGGCAGCGAAGGCGGCTGTCGAGATCATCAAGGGCGCCAAGATCGACTCGGTCACCGGCGTGTCGCCGGGCACTACCGACTCCGGAGCATCGCAACCCGCCATTATCCTCGATCCGATCGCCATCACGCGAGACAACCTCGACCTCGTCGTGCAGTCCGGCTGGATTTCGAAGGACGTGTTGTGCAACGGCGTGACCGAAAATCCGCCAAAGGCGTGCGAATAGGCCGCGACATCCAGGAGTTTTGCAATGACAACGGTGTCCCAGCCCGTGTCCAGTTCAAGTAAGATCCTCCCCCGCTTGCTACGCGCGATCGGGGGAGGGCACGCCGATACGCGCCTGATGGCGATGGTCGGTGTACTCGCCTTGATCTGGCTCTGTGCCAACATTCTCACCGGCGGAGTTTTTCTGTCGCCGCGCAACCTGTTCAACCTGTCGCTTCAGGTGTCGGTCGTCGCCATCATGGCGTCCGGTATGATCCTGGTGATTGTGACCCGCCATATCGATCTGTCGGTCGGTTCTCAAGTTGGCTTTCTTGGCGTTCTCGGCGGCCTCGTTCAAAGCGTATGGCTCCCCGACAACGTCCATGCTTGGTGGCTCGCAAGTCTGGTCATGCTGGGTGGAGGCGTGCTCATCGGCCTCATCCAGGGCGCCCTGGTGGCCTACGCGCGCATACCCTCCTTTGTCGTGACCCTCGGAGGGCTCCTCTTCCTCCGGAACGCGGCCTATGAACTGAACGATGGGACGACCATCGCCCCCCTCAGCGACACTTTTCAAATACTGGGCGGTGGTCAGAATGGCGTTCTCGGAGGACCGATGAGTTGGGCCTTCGCCGTCGTAGCCGCAGGAATTGTGCTGGCAAGCCTGGTGCGCAAGCATCATCGCAAGCGGCGGCTCGGAATTCAGAAGCCCCTTCAGGCATCCGACTACTTCTCTGCCGCGGCCTGGTGTGCATGTGCCTTCGGTTTCGTCGCGATTATGAACAGCTACAACAGACCGGGCACGGAAGAACCGATGGGACTGGCGTTTCCCGTTCTGATCCTGATCGCCGTGACGGCTGCGATGACCCTCGTAGCCAGACGGCACAGGTTCGGGAGGCACGTGTTTGCAGTCGGCGGAGATCCGCAGAGTGCGCGCCTGACCGGCATCAACACGCAGCGCGTCGTCCTCAAGGTCTTCGCTCTGATGGGACTGCTTTCGGGCCTTGCATCCATCGTTCTGACCGCGAGGCTGAATGCTGCGGCAAGCGGCGCCGGCACAATGATGGAACTTTACGTCATCGCCGCGGCCGTGATCGGCGGAACGTCGCTTGCCGGCGGCGCGGGGACTATCCTGGGGGGATGCGTCGGCGCTCTCATCATGCAGAGTCTGCAAAGTGCCATGGTCCTTCTCGGCATTCCTAGCCCCACCCAAAGCATGGTCTTGGCAGGCGTCCTCGTCTTGGCCGTCTGGATCGATACGATGTGGCGCGAAAGGAGGCCATCATGACGACGCCTTTGCTCGAAGCCCGCAACGTCAACAAAGCATTTGGAGGCGTACACGCGGTAGAGAACGTCAGCGTTGCGCTGATGCCTGGCGAGGTCGTGGCGCTGCTCGGCCACAACGGCGCAGGGAAGTCCACGTTCATCAAGATGCTCTCAGGGGTCTTTCCGGCAGACAGCGGCGAAATCCTGATCGACGGAAAGCCGGTCGACATCCGCTCGCCGCATGACGCACAGGAATTGGGGATCGAGACGATCCATCAGACGCTCGCGCTCGCCGACAACCTTGACGCCGTCTCCAACCTCTTCCTTGGACGGGAGCAGACCGATCGCTTCGGCTTTCTCGACACTGAAGCGATGGAACACGGCGCGCGGCAGACAATCGAGCGCATGCGCTTGAGAATCCCATCGCTCAACGCTTCCGTCCGCTCGATGTCGGGCGGGCAGCGACAGGCGGTTGCGATCGCGCGGGCCTTGCATTTCAATGCCCGCATCCTGATCATGGATGAACCCACTGCAGCCTTAGGGCCCGAGGAAACCAAGAATGTCGGCCTGCTCATTCAGGAACTGAAGCGGCAGGGACTCGGGATCTTCCTGATAAGCCATGACATGCATGACGTTTTCCAGCTCTCCGACCGGATAACGGTGATGAAGTCGGGCCGGGTCGTCGGCTCCTACCCAACGAAGGATCTTACGCAGGACGATGCGCTCGAAATGATCATCCTGGGTCGCAAGCCAGCCAGGTTCGCAGCCGCCACCGCATAGTCAGCGACAATTGAAAGCAAGTGGAATTTCCAAATGACAGTCAAAGCACCAAACTTCGGCCTCGATGGCAAGGTCGCGCTGGTAACCGGCGCGGCGCGTGGCATCGGACGAGCCTGTGCGCTCGCATGCGCAGCCGCTGGGGCCGATGTTGTCATCGGCGTTCGCAACGTCGAGGCGGTCGCGGATCTCGTGGCGGAACTGGAGAGCACGGGCCGACGTGTTCTCGCAGTCGCGATGGATATCTCCGACAGCCGGCAGATAGCACATGCGGTCGACACCGCGTTGGCCGCCTTCGGGACGATCGATATCCTGGTCAACAACGTCGGCGTGGCGCCTGGCAACCTGGCGGAGTTCGTTGAAGAGAAGGACGTCGATCAGATCCTCAACGTCAACATCAAGGGCACATTCCTTGTCACCCAGGCCGTCGCACGCCATATGATCGAAAAGAAAAGCGGGCGGATCGTGAACATCAGTTCGCAGGCGGGCACGGTCACACTGCGCGGCGAGGCGATCTATTGTATGAGCAAGGCCGCAATCAACCATCTAAGCCGCTGTCTCGCGGCCGAATGGGCCCAGTACGGGATCACCGTCAATACGGTCGCACCGACGTTCATTTGGACGGACTCGACGCGGCCAGTGCTCGCAGATCCGGATTTCTACAGTCGGACGGTAGGCCATATTCCACTTGGCCGCATCGGTGATACCGACGACGTCGTTGGGGCGGTGGTCTATCTCGCTTCGCCTGCGGCTTCGTTGGTGACCGGCGCAAATCTGCTTGTCGACGGCGGATGGTCGATCGCTTGACGGTGTCGCCTGGAGGATAACCTTTGCTTGCGTTCGGGCATCTGATAGTTCGTCAGAACATGTGGTCGGCAGCGATTCGATTGCGCTGCCGACATCCTACGATGGCTCCTGACTGACACATGGTGTCCCTGGGAGGAACGTTGACGACGAACAGTGTGCTAAGACACATGAACGCGGTGCGTTGCCTGCGCGTCCTACGCCGGGACGTGCCCCTGTCGCGCGCCGACATCGCACGTGAATTGAACGTGACGCGTGCTACCGTCGGCAACTCGATCAAGCAACTCCTTGCCGAGAAGCTCGTGATCGATCTCAACGAGAGCGCAGAGGCAAGCGGTGCCGGGCGTCCAGGCGCCCTCGTGTCCCTTAATCCGACGGGCGCATACTTCATCGGACTGGACATCTCCTCGGCTGAAATAAACGCCGTACTCGTCGACTTCTCGATGCGTGTCGTGGCAAAAAGGATCGTGTCCATCGCGGATCGCTACCAGGATGCCGGCCGGGTGATCGAGCTGCTTGCCACGTTGCCGAAAGAACTCATAGAAATTTCCAAGGTGCGCGCCTCGCGAGTGAGGGGCGTCTGCATCTCCGTGCCCGGCATCGTCCGGGAGGGCAAGATCATCTCGGCGCCTTGGCTTGATTGGCGGGACGTCGACGTCGTGGCGGCAATGTCCGAATCCATGCAGCCCCTACACAAGATCCACATCTGCAACGACGCTGTCGCCCTCGCGAGCGCTGTGGCAACGGATGCGGGGGAAGGTGATCTGAGCGATGCGCTCCTACTGCTGCTTGCCCAGGGCATTGGCAGTGCGCACTTACGACAGGGCCGTGTCATTGAAGGTGCGCACGGACTTGGTGGGGAGGTCGGGCATATGGTAATGGGCGCGCGGCCACAGATGGCTGCAACTCACACCTTCGAAATCCTCGCCGGTTACCAGAAGTTCTTGCCTTTTATCGACGAAGCAACTCCGATCCCGGAGGGGCTGGCGCGTCTGGCGTCGCTCGGGAGCTCGCCGGAGTTCGACAGGGCCTTGGACGAATGGGCGTCAGCGCTTGCCACTGGCTTTCTCAACCTCATCCATATCCTCGATCCTAAGACGATCGTTCTCGGTGGCCCACTTGCGGTGCTCTATTCCAGGGTCGCGTCGAAAGTGGAGGCATTGGTGGCCGAAAATCTCGTTCACGGCTTCGAAGTTCCGCCCATTTCCGTTGCGAAATTCGGCGGCGACGGTGCGGCGATCGGGGCGGCTGCGCTTTTGCGCGAAAGCCTTTTTGACCTTCCCGAACTTCCCGCAATTTAGATGGTCGACGCTAAAACTTGTTTGACAGTGTATTTGTATTTGTATAAAGCAAAAGCAAATAGACCCTGAGGAGGAAGAACCAATGCTGAAGCGCATCGATCCCATTCTGTCGCCCGAACTGCTCTATGCCCTAAGGGCAATGGGACATCGCCATGACATCGCTATCGTCGACGCCAACTTTCCATGCGACGGGGGAGACGACCGCCTCATCCGCCTCGATGGCGTCGAAGGCCCACGCGTCCTTGAGGCCATCATGGGAGTGTTTCCTCTCGAAGAGCAGGAGCCGCACGTGGCCTGGCGCATGATCGCGGAAAACGACCCGGCAAAGATCCTACCGGTATTCAAGGACTATGCTGCCGTTCTCGAAAAGAGCGAAGGAAAGGCGATCGAATTGACCGCGGTCGAGCCGGATAACTTCAAGGATCGGGTGCGGGCGGCTCACACGGTCGTCGTCACCGGGGAACGGCGCTTCTACGGCGGCGTCATTCTGCGCAAGGGGGTCATCGCTCCGGAATGAGGAGTGATGGCCTGAAGAAAACCTGATCCGAACGTGTACCATGTCCGACTTTTCTTTCGACGACACCTTTGAGGCCTTCCTTTTCGACATGGACGGCACCATCCTCAATTCGATTGCCGCGGCAGAGCGCGTGTGGGGGGCCTGGTTCGGAAAGTTCGGACTTGATCCCGACGTCTATCTGCCATCCATTCATGGGAGGAGGGCGTCGGAGACGATCGCGTCTCTCGGGCTGCCTCACGTCGATGCGGAGGCCGAGGCGTTGGCCATCACGCAGGCCGAAATCGCCGAGGTCGAAGGGGTGGTGCCCATTCCGGGGGCGCCGCTCTTCCTCAACAGTCTGCCCACCCGTAAGTGGGCCGTCGTGACATCGGCGCCCTTGGCCCTGGCAAGAACAAGGCTGGAGGCGGCGGGATTGCCGGCGCCGGCCATCCTGGTGACGGCTGAGGACGTCCAGAGAGGAAAGCCTGCGCCGGATTGTTTCATCCTCGCGGCCGAGCGACTGGCCGTGAACCCGGCGCGCTGCCTGGTTTTCGAAGATGCGGAGGCCGGGATCGCCGCCGCAGTTTCAGCCGGTTGCACAGTCATGGTTGTGACTGAGACCCACAAGCACGGCTTTGATGGCGCCCACAAGCAAATTGAAAATTATCAGCACGTCCGCCCCGAAATCGTCCGCGGGGGACTCGGCTTGACCCGCATCTAACGACTCTCAGCGACCCGACGATGTGCGGTTGCGGCGATAGATCAACTCTTCATCGACCGAGAGCATTCGTTTGTGCAGCATCGAGGCTCCTCCAATCGCGGGTCCCTCCGGGCCGAGCTTGGACAGGCGGATCTCCGGGATCGGGTGCTCGTCGAGCAGGTTCTGGCGAACATTGTCCATCACCTCGTCGCGGCACAAGTCGTAGAGCATCGCGACGGGGCCGCCGAGCACAATTCGTGCCGGATTGAAGATGCTTGTCAGGGTCGCAACACCCCGGCCAAGGTAAAACGACCAGTCCGTTAGCGTCGACAGAGCCGCGCGCTCCTTCCGACGAGCTGCGCTGGCGAACTCGTCGATGTCGCTGGCGGATCCTCCATGAAAGCGGTAGCGGGCGAGGACCGCCTCGCGGCCGATGAAACTCTCGAAGGATCCGGAGATGGTCGCAAGCTCGACGAAGCCTTCATCTCCAAGGATGATATGGCCAAGCTCCCCGGCATAACCATCCTGCCCGTGCAACAATTGTCCTGAGTTGACGATCGCGCCGCCGACGCCGGCGTCGAGGAAGATGTAAATCTCCGTGTCGGTGCTCTCGTCCTTTGAGCGGTACATCTCCGCCATCGCGAAGGCGTTGGCATCGTTTTCCGCAGCAAGCAGGAGATCTTCGGGAAGCACTTCCGCCAGTTTGTCGAGAATCGGTTCCTGGCGCCATCCAAGGATGGGCGCACGTAGGATAGTTCCGGTCCGATCAATGACACCGGGCGCCGTCAGGCACAGGCCGCGGACCGTATGCGTCTGCGATAAGCTCTTGGTGAGCGATTTTACGGTCCTGACCAATTGCTGAATGATGCCTTCGGGATCGGCGTCGGTTAGGTCGAAGGTCGATTGAGATTGAGCAACGACCCGTGCCTCCATGTCGAGCGCCACGACCGTAAGACGACCGACGCCGATGTCCGCGCCGATGAAGACGCCGTAGTTGGAGTTGAGCCGAACGAACGTGCCGGGGCGTCCAGTGCCCGCGCTCTTGTCGTCTTCCGAATTGTCTTCGACAAGCAATCCTTCTTCGGTGAGGCTCGCCACAATGCTGCTGGCGGTTGACCGCGTTAGGCCAAGCTCACGGGCGATGTTGGCGCGACTGACCTTGCCTTGCCGAAAGACGACATCGAGCACCCTGACTTCGTTGATGTGCCTGACGGCGCTCGGCATGGACATGAAGTGCTCCGACTAGATTGGGCCCACGAGACTGGTGGCGAACCCACGTGGGATCGCCTTTCGAGCGAAAGCATATAGTCATTTCAGCCGCGACTGTCGCCGATTTTACCGGCTTTCAAATCTGGCGACCAACCCGACTGTGGCGAGGCGCTTTCCGTTCACTTTTTTGTTCACTGTCCATCGAAGCAAGTTGACACGGTCGCGTCAATATGTTTGTTTTCAATCCAAACAAACGGAAGAGGAGAAGCCGTCTGTTTGTAGAGGCGGCATGGGGCCGCCCAGGGGAGGAACTAAATGAAATCGACTTTCAAATCACTGGCCATTGCCGCGGGGCTCAGTGCTTCGGCGTCCGGCTTCGCCCTCGCACAGGACAGCGTCGAGGTGTTGCACTGGTGGACCTCGGGCGGCGAAGCCGCCGCCGTCGGCGTCTTGAAGGATGACCTTCAGAAACAAGGCGTCGGCTGGCAGGACATGCCCGTCGCGGGTGGCGGTGGCGAGGCGGCTAATACGGCGCTCAAAGCGCGGGTGACTTCAGGCAACCCCCCGACCGCTGCGCAGCTGCTCGGCATGGCGGTAAACGAATGGTCGGAGGAGGGGCTTCTTGGTGACCTGACTTCGGTCGCCGACGAGGAAGGGTGGGACAAGGTCGTGCCCGACGCCGTTAAGAATTTCGCCGTGCACGACGGCAAGTGGCAGGCCGTACCGGTCAACATCCACCGTCCGAACTGGCTCTGGATCAACGCGAAGGTCTTCAAGGACAACGACCTGGAGCCACCGAAGACCTGGGACGAATTCAACGCAGTCGCCGACAAGCTCAAGGAGAAGGGCATCGTTCCCCTCGCTCACGGAGGCCAGCCGTGGCAGGACACAACGGTTTTCGACGACGTCGTTCTCGGGATCGGTGGGCCGGAATTCTACAAGAAGGCCATTCTCGAATTGGATGATGCGGCGTTGAAGTCGGATACGATGGTCAAGGTCTTTGACCAGATGCGCAAGATCCGCGGCTATGTCGACCCGAACTTCTCCGGCCGGGATTGGAACCTTGCAACCGCGATGGTTCTCAAGGGCGACGCGGCCATGCAGCTCATGGGCGATTGGGCGAAGGGCGAGATCGTCAAGGCCAACCTTGCGCCGGGCGTGGATATCCTATGCATCACAGCGCCGGGCACCGAAGGGGCGTTCCTGTTCAACACTGACTTTTTTGCCATGTTCCCGGTGGGCGACAGCAAACTTTCGGCCCAGCACAAGCTCGCGGCAAGTGTCATGTCCCCGAGTTTTCAGGTAGCGTTCAATCTGGTGAAGGGTTCGATTCCAGCCCGAACGGACGTCTCCGACGACAAGTTTGATACCTGCGCAAAGAAGTCCATGGCCGATCTCAAGAGCGCCGTTTCATCCGGGACGCTTCTCGGCTCGCTCGCACATGGCCACGCCGAGCCGGCAGGCATTCAGCGCGCTATGTTCGACGTCGTCACCCAGCACTTCAACTCCGACATGTCGTCCAAGGACGCAGTCGCGGCGCTTGTGACTGCGATCAACGCCGCCAGATAAAGATCCTCCCAGGAGTTGGCCGCACTACAAAGGCGACCAACTCTTGCGCGGCACCAGTCGTCTAGGCGGCTGGTGCCGCTGAAATCGGGCAGATAGCAATGACTCTTTCCAAACGTATACAGGCCGCGTTGCCGGCGCTCGTCCTATCGCCGTCGTTGGCGGCGATCGCGATCTGCGTTTATGGCTTCATCGCCTATACCGCGCTTCTATCCTTCACCGGATCGAAGATGTTCGCCAGGTTCGATTTCGTAGGCTGGCGGCAATACGAGCGGCTCTTCGACAATCCGCGTTGGATCACCGCGATTGAAAACATGGCGATCTTCGGCGGTCTCTATGTCGTGGTTGCGACGTGTCTCGGCCTCTACATCGCCATCCTGATCGACCAGAAAATTCGGTTGGAAGGCGTGTTCCGCGCGATCTTCCTCTATCCGATGGCACTGTCCTTCGTCGTCACCGGGGTGATCTGGCAGTGGCTTCTCAATCCCGGCCTGGGGCTGGAGCACATGGTGCGCAGCCTCGGCTGGCAGTCATTCACCTTCCAGTGGTTGGTGGATCCGGATTGGGCCATCTACACGATTGTCATCGCTGGCGTGTGGCAAGTCACCGGCTTCGTCATGGCATTGTTCCTGGCAGGACTTCGCGGCGTCGACACGGAGATCCTGCGCGCAGCGCGGGTGGATGGCGCCCCCATCCACAAGGTTTACACGCGCATCGTCATTCCGGCTCTCAGGCCCGTATTCCTGACCGCGTTCGTCATCGAAGCCCATCTCGCCATCAAGAGCTACGACCTCGTCGTCGCCCTCACCAAGGGCGGGCCAGGCGTCTCGACGGAACTGCCCTCGACATTCATGTATTCGATGACCTTCACCCGCAACGAACTTGGCGTGGGCGCGGCCAGTGCGACCGTCATGCTGACGAGCCTTGCCGCCATCATTGTCCCCTATCTCTATTCGGAGCTGCGCGATGACCGCCGTGCCTGACAGCAACTTTGCGATGGCCCTGGGGCGACCACGATCGCTCAATCCGACCAAGATGTTCGGGCGCATCTTCGTCTATGCCTGCTTGGTCGTGCTCGCCGCTTTGTTCCTCGCGCCTTTGGCCTCGATGGTCATGACTTCGCTGAAGAGCATGGAAGAGATCCGCAGCGGCACGCTTCTTTCCGTGCCGCGCGCCCCCACTGTCGAAGCGTGGGCTTCCGTATGGAATTCGGCATGCATCAGTGTCGCCTGCGGCGGTCTTAAGGGATACTTCGGCAACTCGTTCCTGATCGCCGTCCCGGCGACGTTGATTTCGGTCGGCCTCGGCGCGTTGAATGGCTACGTCTTCTCCACCTGGCGGTTCCGAGGTGACAACGTCCTTTTCGGATTGATCCTGTTCGGCTGCTTCATTCCGTTTCAGATTGTTCTAATTCCAATGGCCGGACTGCTTGGCATGCTCGGTCTCGCGGGCACCATTCCGGGTCTCGTGCTCGTGCACGTCGTATACGGCATTTGCTTCACTACGATGTTTTTCCGCAACTATTTCGTGACGGTGCCGGCAGAAATCTTCAAGGCGGCCCGGGTCGACGGCGCGGGCTTTTGGGCGATCTTCTTCCGCATCCTGCTGCCGATCTCGTGGCCAATCGTCATGGTGTCGATCATCTGGCAGTTTACCGGGGTTTGGAACGACTTCCTGTTCGGCGTCTCCTTTGCCGCCGGCTCGAACCAGCCAGTGACCGTCGCCGTCAACAACCTCGTCAACACCTCGACCGGGACCAAGGCTTACAACGAGGACATGGCGGCCGCGATCATCGCAGCTCTGCCAACTATTGTCATCTATGTGGCCGCGGGCCGCTACTTCCTTCGCGGCCTGATGGCCGGCGCAGTCAAAGGATAATGCTCATGGCCAATCTCGCCATCAACCATGTCACCAAGAGCTTCGGAAGCCTCGCCGTCCTGAAGGACATAAAGATCTCGATCGATGACGGCGAGTTTCTGGTCCTTGTCGGCCCCTCGGGCTGTGGCAAGTCCACGCTGCTTTCGATCATCGCCGGTCTGGAGGAACACACGTCCGGGACTATCACGATCGACGGCAGGCCCGTGGATGGTCTGGAGCCGAAGGAACGCGACATTGCCATGGTGTTTCAATCCTACGCGCTCTATCCCGCGATGACGGTGGAACAGAACATCGGCTTCTCGCTGGAAATGAGCAAGATGCCGAAAGCCGAGCGTGTCGAGCGCGTCGGAAGGGTTGCGGACCTGCTTCAGATAAGCCATCTGCTCAAGCGCCGCCCTGGCCAACTTTCCGGTGGCCAGCGTCAGCGCGTGGCTATGGGACGCGCGTTGGTGCGCGAGCCGAAGATCTTTCTCTTCGACGAGCCGCTCTCCAACCTCGACGCCAAGCTCCGTGTCGAGATGCGCACCGAGATCAAGAGGCTCCATCAGCGGCTCGGCGCCACCATCGTCTACGTCACGCACGATCAGATCGAGGCAATGACGATGGCGACGCGCATCGCCGTTATGAAGGACGGCGTGCTGCAGCAATTCGGCACGCCCGAAGACATCTACGACCGACCCGCCAATGTCTTCGTCGCCACGTTCATGGGATCGCCGCCGATGAACCTTCTCCCGGCAACCGTGGTTGAAGGGGCGTCGGGCCCGTGGCTGAGCCTGAAGGGAGCGGACGTTACCCTGCCGTTGCCTGCTTCAGTGACGGCGCGACTGGTGCCTGGCAGTGACGTGCTTCTTGGCTTGCGGCCGGAATGGCTTTCGCTAGCGACGGAAGAAGTGTCTGCCAATCCGATGCTTACGCTGCATGTCGACGTTATAGAACCGACCGGTCCAGACGTGTTTGTCGCCCTTCGCGCAGGCGAGCGCGAGATCATGGCGCGGCTACCGACGGGAACACCGATCCGTTCCGGTGAAAAGCGGGCCTTCGCGCTCGATCTTTCAAAGACCGTTGTCTTCGACGCCGGTACCGGCATCGCCCATTAAAAACTCAGTTTCAGGGACACACCAATGCCAGCAAAACAGGAAAGACGTCTTCGCGTGGGAGTGCTGGGAGCCGGGCAAATCGCCCAGGCCGCCCACTTCGAGGCATGCACAAAAGCTGCCAACGCCGACCTCTATGCGATCTGCGACGTTGCGGACGATCTGCGCGAGCGGATGGTCATCACCCACGGGGCTCAGAGGTCCTACAACGACTATGACCGGATGCTCGGCGATCCGGAACTCGACGCCGTCATCATCGCAACCGCAGATGCGTTCCATGTTCCGGCCTCCATTCGCGCCTTGGAAGCGGGCAAGCATGTGCTGTGCGAAAAGCCCGTCGGCGTGACCGTGGAGGAGTGTTTTGATCTGAAGTCGGCCGTCGAAGCCTCGGGCAAGGTGTTCCAAGTGGGACATATGAAGCGCTTCGACGCAGGGCTCCAGGCGGCCAAATCGTTCATCCGTGACGAGATGGGCGACATGATCGCGCTGAAGGCGTGGTATTGCGACAACACCCACCGCTATCCGATGACGGATGCCGTTCAGCCGCTGATTGTGACCAGTGCGAACGCCAAGCGTCCGTCCACAAACCCCAAGGCGGATCTTCGTCGATACTACATGCTGGCGCACGGCTGCCATCTGATCGATACGGCCCGATACTTCGCCGGCGACATCGTTGCCGTAAACGCGCGCCTCTCGGAGCGCTCGGGAATCTGGTGCTGGTTCGTGGACGTCGAATTCGCCTCCGGCACGCTCGGCCATCTCGATCTGACCGTCCAAGTGCGTATGGACTGGCATGAAGGTTTCCAGATCTACGGCAAGAACGGCAGCATCCTCGGAAAGACCTACAATCCCTGGTACTACAAATCGAGTGAAGTCGACATATTCCGCGAGGCGGACGGCGCCACCCACCGTGTGCTGGGCGCGGACGGCCATTTCTATCGTCGTCAGGTCGAAGGCTTCGCGCGCAGCATTCTGGACGGCGCGGTTCTCGAGGGGGCGAACATCGACGACGGCGTCGCCTCCGTTCAGGCTATGGTCGCGATCGCGCGGTCAGCCGAGACCGGGAAGCGCGTCGCGCTGGCGGACGTTTCAGGTGGCGTGTGATGAAGCTTGGAATCTTCGCAAAGACGTTCGACAGCACTGATCCCCGCGCAGTGCTCCAGTCCGTCGCCGCCGCAGGCTATGCGGGCGCGCAGTACAACATGGCATGCTCCGGCCTCCCTTCAATGCCCGACGAGATTGCAGACGGTCAGGCCCAGGCGGTGGCTGATGCCGCCAGAGCCTGCGGCGTGGAAGTGGTGGCGGTGTCCGGTACCTACAACATGATCCACCCGGACCGAGCTTTGCGCGCAGCGGGCCATAAGAGGCTCGAGGTGCTTGCGCGCCATTGCTCGAGCATGTCGACACGTCTGATCACGCTTTGCACCGGCACGCGTGACCCGATCGACCAGTGGAAGGAGCATCCCGACAACGACACGCCCGAGGCCTGGCGCGACCTTCTGGCGGCAATGGAGACGGCCGTTGACATCGCCGATCGGCACGACGTCTATCTCGGGATAGAACCGGAACTGGCCAACGTCGTGAACTCTGCGGAAAAGGCGAGGAAGCTGATCGACGAGGTGAAAAGCTCACGTATCAAGGTCGTGCTCGATCCCGCCAATCTTTTCGAAGTGACGAGCCTCGATGAACAACGCAGGGTCGTCTCCCTCGCAGTCGACCGCCTGGCGGATCACATCGTCATGGCACATGCCAAGGACCGCAATCCAGATGGCACTTTCGCCACCGCAGGAAAGGGTGTTCTCGACTACGCCCACTATCTGGGATGCCTGAAGGCCATCGGCTTCAACGGCAGCCTCGTCACGCATGGTCTGTCGGCTAGCGAAGCTGCCGGAGTCGCGTCGTTCTTGACGCAACACCTTCAGGACGGAGCGGGTTGATGATCAAGGCCATCTCTCCGTTCGAGACCGCTGACGGAACCATTTTGAACGTCGATACGGCTGGCGAAGGACAGGCGGTCGTATTCCAACATGGTCTATGCGGCGACGCAGCCCAAACGGATGAAGCATTCCCGGCAAAGCCCGGCTTGCGTCGCATCACGGTCGAGGCCCGGGGGCACGGCCGCTCGCAGGCGGGGCACCTCGACAACCTGTCGATCGCCTCGTTCACCGACGACGTTGCTGCCTACATCGAACAGAACTTCCCTGATCCGGTGGTTATCGGCGGTATTTCGATGGGAGCGGCGATCTCTTTGCGCCTCGCCGTCAAACGGCCGGATCTCGTCAAGGGGCTGGTCGTCGCCCGCCCCGCCTGGGTGATTGAAGCGGCGCCAGCGAACATGGCGCCCAACCTTAAGGTCGGTCGGCTATTGAAGACGTTGCCGCCGGAAGAAGCGAGGGCGGCCTTTCTGTCCGGCGCTCACGGGCGCAGCCTCGCCGCCGATGCGCCGGACAATTTGGCGTCGCTCCAAGGGTTCTTTACGCGTGATCCCATCGAAGTAACCGCGGCACTTCTGTCGGCGATCTCGGCGGACGGACCGGGCGTGACGGAAAAAGAGGTCCGCGGTCTCAATCTCCCGACGCTGGTGATCGGCCATGAAAGGGATCTTATCCATCCGCTGATGCACGCACGCTCTCTCGCCCAAATGATACCTGGAGCGCGCCTCGTGCAAATCACCCCCAAGGTCGAGAGCCGAGAGAGATACGTCGCCGATTTTCGCCTCGCACTGGGGACTTTCCTAGAAAGCCTGAGACATGACTAGACCTGAAAAAAACTGGATCGCCAACCTTCCGGAAAGCCGGCTCATAGCAGAGTTTTCGGTATGGTCGGCCGACCTCGTGCGCCTGGCCGACGACCTTGCCCGTGCCGAGCCATTCGCCGACATCCTGCACATCGACGTCGCCGACGGCCACTTCGCGCCGGCCATGCTGTTCTTCCCCGATCTCGTCGCAGGCGTGCGCAGGATCTCCTCGCGCCCGATCCATGTCCATCTGATGGTAGCCGACAGCGTCCTTCTCTCGCAGATTGAGCAGTTCGCCGATGCGGGCAGTGATCTCATCAGCATACATGTCGAAAACGAAGCCGTGGCGGATGCCGCGCTCGACCTGCTGGATCGGCGAAACGTTGCCGCAGGCATGGTGATCAAGGTGGACACGCCCGTTGAGCGGGTGGCGAAATTCGCATCCCGGCTAAGTTTCATCACGCTCCTCGGGACCGCGATTGGCGTCAAAGGCCAGGGATTGGACGAGAGGGCGGGTACCCGCTTGCAACAAGCTAGCAAGATCATCGCCGATTGCGGTGCGACGCATCGCATCGTCCTGGCCGCCGACGGTGGCATTCGCGAACACACGGTGCCCCTGCTTCGCCAGGCCGGTGCGGAGACGGTCGTGCTTGGTTCCCTGGCTTTCAACGCTCCGTCGCTCGAAGAGCGAATGGGGTGGCTACACGCACTCTAACGCACGGTTTGGAAATGCATCAGATCGCCATTGGGATAGATTTGGGAGGAACGCAGGTCCGCGCAGCTCTCGTTGATGAGCGGGGCAATATCGTCGCGCGCATGGAGGAGCCGACCGAGGCCTACGCCGGTCCTGTACGGGTCCTATCGCAAATCCGTGGACTGGTCGAGAGCCTGTTGGAAATATCCAAGCCGTCGACGGTCGTAGGCATCGGCGTCTCCACGCCCGGTCCCATCGACACTGTAAGCGGTGTTGCCAGGGATATTCCGACGCTTTCCGGATTTGCGGACTTTCCCCTGAAGGCCGAACTTCAGCGCCAGTTCGCGTTTCCGGTCTGCCTGGAGAACGACGGGATCGCGGCCGCAATCGGCGAATGGCAGTTTGGGGCCGGGCGGGGTCTGGCCAACCTGGTGTATGTCACCGTCAGCACGGGTATCGGCGGCGGGATCATCGCGGATGGACGAGTGCTTCGCGGCAGGAAGGGCATGGCCGCCCACGTGGGCCACATGTCGGTCATGCCGAACGGAGAGGTTTGCCCCTGCGGCAACAATGGGTGCTTCGAGGCATACGGCTCCGGAACGGCGTTCACCAAGCGGGCTCGTGCACGTGCGGCTGATAGCCACCAGACTCAACTCGGCAAAAATGGAACAGCGATCCACAGCCGAGATGTGTTCGCGGCTGGACGAGGCGGGGACTTCCTCGCCAACCTCCTAATCGACGAGGAGGCAGAAATCCTCGGACGCGGCTTTGTAAGTCTGATCCACATTTTTAGCCCGGACGTAGTGATCATGGGAGGAGGTCTCTCCCATGAGTTCGACCGCCTTCGCCCTGGCATTCAGGATTACGTCGCCCGCTGGGCGATGCCGGCGTTCAAGGACGTGAGCGTGGTCCGTGCCGCGCTTGGACAAAACTCCGGTCTGGTCGGGGCCGCAGCCCTGGCATTCCTGGCGGATCGCCCAAGCGAAGAGACCTTGGCGCTTGTCGCGCATCAATGAAATCCAGAGGAGCTACAACATTGTTGACGATCAGAAGATTAAGTCTGCCCGACGCCCGCCTACTCATCGAGGGCGCCCGTGAACGCGCTCGCGAAATCGCGGTACCGATGTGTATCGCGGTGACGGACGAGTCGGGGCAGCTCATCGCGTTCGAACGCATGGACGGCGGGAAGGTGACCAGCACGATCATCGCGCAGGACAAGGCATTTACTGCCGCAGGTGCCAAGCGCACGACCGAAAGTTACTGGGAGGCAAGTCAGCCCGGAAAACCGGCGTTCGGCATCAATTCCGCAATCGGCGGGCGGCTCATGGTGGTGGCCGGTGGGATTCCCGTCGTGGTGGACGGCGATGTGGTCGGCGCCATCGGCGTCAGTTCCGGGACGCCCGCTCAGGACAGCGACTGCGCGCAGTCCGGGATCGACCATTTTCTTGCCAGCCTGCGCGGGCCCGAAGCGAGCTGAGCTCGAAGGGCCATTGGTGGCCAGGTCGAATCTCAACAGCCGAGGATAACGGAAGCGATATGGACTCAGAGATACTTTTCTTGGAACCGCGTCCGGCTGTTCTCGCCCGCCGCCGCGAGATTGTCGCGGACCTTGCCACGTTCCTACCGAAGGAGTCCCTCATCAGTGACGAACGCGGTCTCAAGCCCTTCGAAACGGATGCCTTCATCTCGTACCGGCGGATGCCGTTGGCCGTCGCACTACCGGAGACGACCGAACAGGTCGCGGACGTTCTCAGATACTGCAGCCGGAATGGCGTTCCGGTGGTGCCACGCGGGGCGGGTACCTCGCTATGCGGCGGCGCGATTCCGCAGGAGGACGCGGTTGTCATCGGACTTTCGAAGATGGCACGCGTTCTTGATATCGACTTGGCGAACCGGACGGCAACCGTTCAGGCGGGCGCAACAAACCTCAGCATTTCCGAAGCGGTATCTGGCGATGGCTTCTTCTATGCGCCAGACCCAAGCTCTCAGCTTGCATGCACCATTGGCGGCAACATCGGCATGAATTCGGGCGGCGCCCACTGCCTGAAATATGGTGTGACGACCAATAATCTGCTCGGGGTGAAAATGGTGCTGTTCGACGGGACGATAATCGACGTTGGCGGTAAAGCGCTCGATCCCGCCGGTTACGATCTTCTTGGGATTATCTGCGGTTCGGAGGGCCAACTCGGGATCGTCACCGAGGCTACCGTGCGATTGATCGCCAAGGCCGAAGGCGCGCGTCCGGTGCTCTTCGGATTTAGTTCTTCTGAGGCAGCTGGCGCGTGCGTCGCAGATGTCATCGGCGCCGGGGTCATTCCCGTGGCAATGGAGTTCATGGACGAGCAGGCGATCGAAATCTGCGAAGCATTTGCGCAAGCCGGCTACCCGCTCGACGTCGAAGCGTTGCTCATCATCGAGATCGAAGGTTCCGAGACGGAGATGAGCGCGACGCTGGCGGATATCGTCGAAATCGCGCGCAGGCACGACGTGAAGGTCGTTCGAGAATGCCAGTCGGCACAGGAGGCAGCCCTCATTTGGAAAGGGCGAAAATCCGCCTTTGGCGCGACCGGGCGCGTCGCCGACTATATCTGCATGGATGGCACAGTGCCCCTCAGCGAACTTTCGAACGTGCTACGCCGAACTGGCGAGATTGTCGCGAGCTACGGCCTGCGTGTCGCCAACGTCTTCCATGCCGGCGACGGCAACATGCATCCGCTGATCCTTTTCAACGCAAACGATCCGGTCGAGGCCGCGAAAGCGGAGGCTGCCGGAAACGATATCCTGAAACTGTGCGTCGATGTGGGGGGCTGCCTCACCGGAGAGCACGGCGTGGGTATCGAAAAGCGGGATCTCATGCGACATCAGTACGGGGCAGTCGACCTTGAACAGATGATGGCAGTGCGCGCCGCGTTTGATCCCGACTGGATTTTGAACCCTTCGAAGGTCTTTCCGCTCGACGGGCGAGGCGTCGCATGAAGAGCTTCGCCCCGAAAACCGAGGAAGAGGCCTCGGCAATCATCGCCGCCCATGCAGCGCGCCGCGAACCGTTAGCCATCTGCGGAAATGGCACCCGCAGCGGCTACGGCAATCCTGTCGCAGCCGAAGCACGGCTTCAATCATCCGAACTTGCCGGCATCGTCGTGTACACCCCGCATGAAATGGTCATGACTGCGCGTGCTGGTACGCCGGTGGCGGTCGTTGAAGAGGTGCTTGCGGCGAAGAACCAGATGCTGGCTTTCGAGCCGGCGGACCATCGGGCCCTAATGGGAACGACAGGTGAGCCGACGATCGGCGGGGTATTCGCCGCCAACGTATCGGGGCCGCGGCGGATCGTCGCCGGCGCGGCGCGAGATAGTCTTCTCGGCGCGCGTTTCGTCAATGGGAAAGGACAGATCGTCAGGGCCGGTGGAAGGGTGATGAAGAACGTCACCGGACTTGACGTGACGAAGCTGGTGGCAGGGTCGCACGGCACATTGGGCCTGCTGACCGAGGTGACGTTCCGCGTTTTGCCCCGCCCCATGACCGAGACGACTGTTCTCATTTCCGGCCTCGCCGAGCCAGCAGCAACATCGGCCATGGCCGCGGCAATGGCGCTGTCAGTGGAGGTGTCCGGGGCTGCGCATTTGCCGCTGGGGAGGGCGGGGGGCGGCTGTAATGGAGAAGCAAGCCCCATCGCCACGACTGCGCTTCGTCTCGAGGGGACGGCATCGTCGGTGGAGGAACGTGCCGTGAAACTGCTACGAGCGATGAGCGCATTCGGACTGGCCGAACGACTGGAACCGGACCGCAGCGTCACGCTTTGGCGAACGGTTCGCGACGTATCGCCGTTCTGCGACGGGTCCACGAGGGCGCTCTGGCGTGTATCGGTGGCTCCTAGTTCTGGTCATCGTCTGGTTGCCGCGTTGCGCGAGACGGTGAATGTCGACGCATTCTACGATTGGCAGGGGGGCCTGATTTGGTTGAGAACTGAAGGCGATCCCCATGCCGATGTTCTTCGCGGGCACCTCAAAGCGTTCGGCGGACACGCGACGTTGCTGGGAGCCAGTGCCGAGGCCCGCCGGGCGGTGCCTTCGTTCGAACCGAGTAGCGACAGCGTCTCCATGCTCTCGCGAAAGATCAAGGAGAGCTTCGATCCGGCCGGAATTCTGAATCCAGGAAAGATGGGATGACGTTGATCACGATGGTCCAGAAAGATCCCGATTGGAAGCACTAGCGCTGCCTTAGAGAACGATCATGGGCGGCCCCAAGAGCGGGCTTGATCGAGACAATTGAAAGAGAAGAACGCGTTCTTGCGCTCGCGGAGCCTTGCAGATGCAGACTAACTTTACTGCCTCCCAACTGGCGGATCCCGCCGCCGCCGAATCCGAGTCGATACTGCGGCGTTGCGTGCATTGCGGTTTCTGTACCGCAACATGTCCGACGTACCTCACACTTGGCAATGAGCTCGACAGCCCCCGCGGGCGGATCTATCTCATCAAGGACATGCTCGAGAACGGCAGGCCCGCCGACGAGTCGGTTGTAACCCATCTCGATCGCTGTCTCTCCTGCCTCTCCTGTGCGACGACCTGTCCATCCGGTGTCGACTATATGCACCTAATTGATCACGCGCGCGCCCACATCGAAAAAAGCTATCGTCGGCCGCTGATGGACAGGGTCATCCGTGGCCTGCTGGTGTCAATCCTGCCGCATCCGAAGAGGTTCCGCATGGCACTGAAGTTGGCGCGAGTAGGCCGGCCGTTCCGAATGGTTGCTAAACGTTTCCCGGCGTTGAAACCGATCGCAGCGATGCTTGAATTGGCCCCAAGGCGGGTCACACCACTATCACCATACTCGTTACCGCAAACTCATCAGGCGCAAGGAACCAAACGTGGTCGGGTGGCAATTCTGACGGGCTGCGCCCAGCCGGTTCTCGACCCTGGTATCAACGCTGCTGCGATCCGATTGCTTACGCGTTTTGGGATTGAAGTGGTAGTCCCCGACCGGGAAGCGTGTTGCGGGGCGCTGGTTCACCACATGGGACGCGAGGAGCTAGCGCTGAACAGCGCTAGAGCCAATGTCGACGCATGGTTCAGCGAGATAGAAACAAAGGGGCTCGATGCAATAATCATAACTGCTTCCGGCTGTGGGACGACGATCAAAGATTATGGTCATATGCTGAGGCACGATCCGGAGTACGCGGCAAGGGCCGCCACTGTGTCTGCCTTGGCACGGGACGTCACGGAATACCTGCCCACGCTTGCACTTCCCACGCTTCCGCCGAAAGGAATAGCTGTGGCCTATCACTCGGCATGCTCAATGCAGCATGGTCAGAAGATCTCGTCAGCGCCGAAGCATCTTCTGTCGGCGGCGGGCTACACAGTGCGCGATCCGAAAGAGGGGCATCTATGCTGCGGGTCGGCCGGTACCTACAACATTTTGCAGTCAGATATCGCAAGCAAGCTGAAACTACGCAAAGTCGCCAATCTTGAGGCGACAAAAGCAGATGTCATCGCGACCGGCAACATCGGCTGCATTGCCCATATCGGTTCAAGTACGTCGATGCAGATACTGCACACGGTCGAATTGCTCGACTGGGCTTACGGTGGGAAACGTCCTGATAAACTCCACCCTCGCTGAGTACCTTGCAAGGAGAAGGCCGGCCGACTGCGACACTGAAATTGGCTACACTGTCCTTCCGGTTCGTTGAACTGCCTCCGATGGTGAGCGCGGCCTCCGGACGGACAGCAAGTACAACGAAGCCTGTGGATCCGGGTTCCCCCAGAAGCCGCTCGGTATCCGTCCACTCGAGTCCTGTCTATCCTAGACCGTCCGTTACCAGAGCCACCGCTCACCAATGACGTCGAAGGTGCTACCGCAATCTGTGCTCATACCAAGCATGCCGTCGATTGCATCCGCTTGCGACATTGAGTCCATCTAGCTCCGAGTGGGCCAGGGGTAACGGGATCCATCGAGCATGGTTCTGCGGTTGTTTCCGATTTGTACGTCTCGGATCGCATAATGTATCGTCTGGAAGGCACATCGCGGGGCGCCACTTTTCAAGCGATCGCCTTCTATTCATCTCGCGCGACATTGCTCAAGGGCGAAGCGCCGCCATTGGAGAACCCCCTGTAGCGTAAGTGGCTGCGGTTCAGATGCGCCCGCATCGCTTCGCGGGCCTGGTCGGAATTGCCGGTGCTGATCGCTTCGCAGATCGCCCTGTGCTCCCGTACAGTATTCTGTACATAATCGGGTGTGATGAGCGCCGGGTTCAACTGTTTCGAGAAAGCCGGCTGCGGCAGGATCTGGAGGCTCATCAAGCTGAAGAACTCTATGAAGGCGCCGTTATTCGTCGCTTCCGCGATCGATCGATGGAAGACGAAATCCAGGTGGTCGAGGGCGGCCTCGTCGTCGAGCGAGGCTTCGAACTGGCGTGCAGCGTCCCAGATGTTGGATTCCTGCGCCCATGAACGCCGAGCGGCTGCGAGCCCGGCGGCGTGGACTTCGAACGCCATCCGAAGTTCAAGGAGGTCCATGAATGAGGTCTTCAGACGCTGCAAGGGCGCCAGAACGAGCTCCGGATCGTAGCTGTACGGGTCTTCCGGCTTCGGTTTGTCGTGAACGAACACGCCGACGCCGTGACGTGCCTCAACAACTCCCTCCGATCGTAACGCGGAGACGGCCTCCCTGATTACCGTGCGGCTGACGCCAAACTGCTGCGCGAGCTCGTTCAGCGATCCAAGTTTGTGGCCCTTGTCCAGTTGATTGTCGACAATATGGGCCTTGAGGGCCTGTATCGTCCGGCTTGCCAAAGTGCTCAAGATTCCATCCGTCTTCTCGGTTCGCGCGCGTGAGCGGCGCTTGTCAACTGATAGGGATTTGCTGTGCTTTTGACAAGGTAGCATGACATCGTGCGGTGATACTATCTTAAGAGCGTATTTTCGCTCTTTGGGTGTGCGCACTCTCCGCTACGTATCGGAGATCGTGTCCGGTTTTCGAGCTTTTTCTGGCTGAGGGTCGAACTTTTTTTAAGGCGCCGGCAGTGTTTGATAGTCACATAGAGATTGCCTCGTCAATTAAGTAATTGATATATAATGACAAAACAAACTGATCCGCTTTGCAGAGCGATGAGGTAGTATCTCTTACTTTTGTATTGACATGAGATACTATTTCAATAATCTCTTGGTCAGAAAAAGCGAGCCAACGGCACGATCCCAGGCGAACGTGGCGAATAGTTCCGGGAACAGCAACTGCGCCAGCCGGCGCACACACAAAATCAGGTGGAAAACCGCTATGGGTGACGTCTCCGCACGCCTCTCCGAGCTCGGCATCGTGTTGCCTTCGATCGCCTCGCCCTCGGGCAACTACATCCCGTATCGCTTTGTCGGGAATCTTCTATTTATTTCCGGGCAGATCCCTCGGATCGACGGCGTGGAGCATTTTGTCGGGGTCGTGGGGCAGGAAGTCTCCCTTGAAGAGGGATATCAGGCGGCGCGGCTTTGTGCCTTGAACATCCTTGCCCGTGTCAGCGACGCGCTCGACGGCGACCTCGACCGGGTGGTGGCTTGCGTTCAGGTCCGTGGCTTCGTCAACGCGCCGGCGGATTTCAAAGGTCACCCCGCGATCGTCGATGGCGCGTCAGACCTTCTCGTCGAAATTCTGGGCGAAAAGGGACGTCATGTGCGCACGGCACTGGGGGCCGGATCGCTTCCACGCGGATCATCCGTCGAAGTGGATGCCGTGTTTGAAGTCGCAGCGAAATCCTGACGGTTACAGGAAAGGGAATTGGCCATGGTCGAGAATGCAAGCAAGGAAAAAGCCATCGATATGACGGGTGTCAACAAATGGTATGGGCCGCTGCAGGTACTCAAGGGCATCGAACTCAACGTTGCGCGGGGCGAGCATATCGTCCTTTGCGGCCCGTCTGGGTCCGGAAAGTCCACACTCATTCGCTGCATCAATCACCTTGAGGAAGTCCAGCAGGGCAGGATCGTCGTCAATGGCACTGCGCTCAACCAGAAGGGCGCGAACGCCGACCACATTCGCCGCGATGTCGGCATGGTTTTCCAGCAGTTCAACCTCTTCCCCCATATGACCGTTCTGGAGAACTGCATGCTTGCCCAGCGCCGTGTCCGAAAGGCGTCAACGGCGGATGCCAAGGCCAAAGCCATGCGGCATCTGGAGCGCGTGCACATTGCCGAGCAGGCGCAGAAGTACCCGGCTCAGCTTTCCGGCGGCCAGCAACAGCGCGTGGCGATCGCCCGCGCGCTCTGCATGGATCCGAAGATCATGCTGTTCGACGAACCGACATCGGCGCTCGATCCGGAAATGGTCAAAGAAGTGCTGGACACGATGATCTCGCTTGCCGACGACGGGATCACGATGATCTGCGTGACGCATGAAATGGGGTTCGCGCGCGCCGTCGCGCACCGTGTCATCTTCATGGATCGCGGTGAGATCATCGAGAGCGCCAAGCCGGACGTCTTCTTCAACAATCCGGGCCACGAACGCACCAGGGCGTTTCTCAGCCAGATCCTCAACCACTGAGGGGCGGCCGATGAACTACTCCTTCGATTTCGCACCGGTTTTTGCCGCATGGCCCACGCTTTTGGAGGGCGTGATCGGCACGTTGAGAATGTCATCGCTCTCCATGGTCTTCGGCTTGAGCCTCGGCATCGTGTTCATGCTGATGCGCATGAGCAAAAGCAACGCTCTTCGCGCGATGGCGATCGGTTACATCGAGCTTATCCGAAACACGCCGATCCTCGTGCAGGTCTTCTTCGTCTTCTTCGGCATGCCGGCCATCGGCATCCGGCTCAGCGGGGAACAGGCGGCGATCCTCGCCATGACGCTCAATTGCGCAGCCTATGCCGCGGAGATCGTTCGTGGTGGGGTACAGTCGATCCGTCCCGGGCAGATCGAGGCGGGCAGGGCGCTCGGCCTTCACACGGCAGACATCTACCGCTTCGTTGTGTTTCGCCCGGCGATCCGGGCGGTCTACCCGGCGCTCTGCAGCCAGTTCATCCTCATGATGTTGAACTCCAGCCTGGTGTCTTCTGTCTCGGCGGAGGAACTGACCTACTTCGCCCAGACCCTGGATTCTCAGACCTTCCGTAGCTTCGAGATCTATCTCACGCTTGGCGTCATCTATCTCGTGCTGTCCCAGTTCTTCTCTGCCGCGCTTGGTGTGATCGGCAGGGTCTATTTTTCCTATCCGACGAAGTGAGGGCCTTGCGATGATCCGTCAATTTGGCTGGGGAGAATTCCTCTTTCTGCTCGAGGGCGCGCGCTGGACGGTGGTCCTGACGCTTCTCGCCTTCACCTTCGGTGGCGTACTTGGGCTGGCCGTCGCGCTCGGCCGCACGAGCAAGTGGAGCCTGCTGCGTATTCTGATGGCGACCTACATCCAGATTTTCCAGGGCACGCCGCTGCTGGTGCAGTTGTTCTTCGTCTATTTCGGCCTGCCGCTCCTGGGTCTTAAGGTGGATGTCTGGGTGGCTCTGACGATCGGGCTCTCACTGCATACCAGCGCATTCCTAGGCGAGATCTGGCGTGGCAGCATCCAGGCGGTTCCCGGTGGCCAGAGCGAGGCCGCCCGCGCCCTTGGAATAGGCTATGTGCACCGGATGGTCGACGTGGTCCTGCCGCAGGCGTTCCGCATCGGCCTGCCTGCAACAATCAGCTTCCTCGTGAACCTCATCAAGGGTACGGCGCTTGCTGCTCTGCTCGGACTTACGGAGCTCACCCGCTCCGGCCAGCTGATGGCGAATATCACCTTCCAGCCGCTGCAGGTCTATGGCGCCGTCGCCCTCATTTACTTCTTCATATGCCTTCCGCTGACCTACAGCAGCGCACGGATCGAACGGCGGCTCAATGCCGCTCGATAAAACAAGAACGCATGACAAAACCAACCAGAGGTGACCACATGTTCAAGACAGCATTGCCCCTTTCGCGTTCGAACGTTCCCGGCGTCCTTGCCGCCGCGCTTTTGGCCACGACCTTGTTCGCGACGACGGCGCTGGCAATAACGCCCGAGGAACTCAAGGCGAAGGGCACCGCGACTATCGGCGTTCAGATGGACCAGTTCCCCTGGGGTTTCATCGATCAGAATGGCCAGAACGAGGGCTTCGACATCGAAATCGCCAAGCTGATCGCCAGGGAACTTGGCGTGGAGGTCAAATTCGAGCGCATCACCGGACAGAATCGCATTCCGCTGCTGGTCAACGGCAATGTCGACTTCCTCGTGCCATCAATGACGATCACCGAGGAGCGCGCCAAGGTGATCCAGTACGTCATCCCCTATTCGTCGAACGATATCACTGTCTGGGCAAAGAAGGATGCGGCGATCAAGGGTAACGACGACCTCGGCAAATACGTTATCGGTGTGAACCGCGGTAGCGTGTTCGAGCCGATCCTCGTCAAGGCAGCACCGCCGACGACCGAGATTAAGCGCTTCGACGACGACGCGACGACCGTGCAGGCCCTCCTGTCCGGTCAGGTCGACGCCATCCTTGGCAGCGTGACCTATGGTCTCGTCATCAAGGAGACGGGCCACGAAGGCGAATTCGAACGCAAGTACAAGGTGGCCGATAACTTTCAGGGCATGGCTGTCCGCAAGGGCGACCAGGAAATGCTCAACTTCCTCACCGATTTTGTGACCACTCACACCGCTGACGGCACGCTCGACGCACTTTACAAGAAATGGATCGGCGTCGATCGCGCGAAACTTCCGACAACGCTGCCGGGCGTAGATTTCACCGGCAAGCAATAACGCGCCTGCCCTGCGCAACCGCTGCGCAGGGCACCCCGAAACATCAACAATCGAAGAGCTTTAACCTCCGCCTGCAAGTGCGGGCGGGGAATGCCCGCTGCATGTCGAAAGTAAGCCCTCGAGCGCGGTGTGGAAGAGAAGTTCGTTCACGGAGCAGAGTCAAGAAAATGGCGAAAGATGGCAAGCAGATCAGGGTTGGTGTCGACATCGGCGGCACCTTCACCGACGTTGCGATGGAGGTAGGCACCACGCTCCATTCGATCAAAGTGCTGACCGATTATTCCTACCCGGAAAACGCGATCGTCAGGGGCATCCGGCAGGTCGCCGAGGTGGCAGGCGTCGAACTGTCAGAGATCGACACCGTCATCCATGGCACGACGCTTGCGACGAATGCGCTGATCGAGCGGCGCGGCGCGCGCACGGCCTTCATCACCACCAAGGGCTTTCGAGATGTCATCGAAATGCGGACCGAAAGCCGTTTCGAGCAGTATGATCTCGACATCGTGCTGCCTGCGCCGCTTGTGCCCCGCGATGAACGCTTCGTCGTCGACGAGCGGATCGGCGCTGACGGTGGTGTCCTGAAGCCGCTCGATCTTGGCGAAGTCGACGCTCTCTGCGACCGTACTATCGCCGCAGGCTATGAAAGCGTCGCGATCGGCTTCATCCATTCTTACCTCAACGGCGCGCATGAAAAGGTGGTGCGCGACCGATTGCTTGCCAGGAAGGCGGACCTATCCGTTTCGATTTCCTGCGAGGTCTCACCGCAGATGCGCGAGTTCCAGCGCTTCAACACGGTCTGCGCCAACGCGTTCGTCAAGCCGCTGATGGCATCCTATCTCAATCGTCTCGTCGGCAGGCTTTCGGAAGCGGGCATGCGCAGCCCGGTCGTCATGATCCATTCGGGCGGGGGTATCATAAGCGTCGAGAGCGCTATCGAGTTTCCGGTTCGGCTCCTTGAATCCGGCCCGGCGGGTGGCGCCATCTTCGCCGCGCATATTGCCAGCAGCTACGGGCTCGATCAGGTCCTCTCCTACGACATGGGCGGTACGACCGCAAAAATCTGCCTGATAGAGAACCAGACGCCGAAGACCTCGAAAACCTTCGAAGTGGCCCGCACCTGGCGCTTCAAGAAAGGCAGCGGCATGCCAATCTCCATCCCGGTTATCGAGATGGTAGAGATCGGCGCCGGCGGTGGATCGATTGCCACCGTCGACAGCATGCGTCAGATCCGTGTCGGACCGCACAGTGCCGGTTCCGAACCAGGACCAGCCTGCTATGGCCGTGGCGGAAAGAGCCCGACGGTTACTGACGCCGACCTGATCCTCGGCCGCCTCGATGCCGACGAGTTTGCCGGCGGGGCGATGAAGCTTGATGCAACGGCCTCCGATCGGGCAATGCATGCCGACATCGCCTCGAAACTCGACACCGACATTGCGACTGCAGCCTATGGCCTCAGCGAGGTCGTGGACGAAAACATGAGCAATGCCGCCCGCATGCATGCGGTCGAAAACGGCAAGGAGCTTTCAGAGTTCACAATGATCGCCTTCGGCGGCGCAGCACCCATCCACGCTGCCCGCCTTTGCGAGAAGCTCGGCATGGCGGATCTGCTGATCCCGCCGGGAGCAGGCGTCGGTTCGGCAATCGGCTTCCTGCGCGCACCCTTCGGCTTCGAGTCGGTTCGTAGTGCCTACAGCCGCCTTAGCCGTTTCGACGCAGCAGCGATCAACCAGACGATTTCGGAGCTTGTGGCGGAAGCGACGTCCTTCGTGCGTTCCGGCGCACCGGATGCCGACCCTAATCTCGAGTGCACCGCGTACATGCGCTATGTCGGGCAGGGCTGGGAGGTTCCGATCACGATCGACGTGCGTGACTATGCCGATTGCGATGGTGACCTGTTCCGCACGCTCTTCGACGCGCAGTACGAGCACTTCTTCGGCCGCGTCATCGACGGCCTCGATGTGGAGATCGTCAGCTGGTCGCTGCGAGCGACATCGAAAGTCACTCCGCCGGCCAGGATCAGCAAGGTCGGGAAAGCCGGCAACGCCAGGGTGCGCGGCACCCGCGAGATCTTCGACGTCCAGGAAGGTCGCTTCCAGCAGGCCTCGGTCGTCTCGCGCAGCGACATGAAGCCCGGCGACTGGGTGACGGGGCCCGCCGTCATCACCGAGCGCGAGACATCGACCATCATCACCGCGAGCCGCGAAGTCATCATGCAGGCCGATGGCTGCCTGCTTGTACGCGTCAAGCAGAGCGCTTGAACGGAGGACAAATTCATGAAAACCAGCGCACTTTCCGATGTCCACATGCAGATCATGTGGAACCGGCTGATTTCCGTGGTCGAGGAGCAGGCGGTCACACTCATCCGTACCGCATTCTCGACCAGTGTACGGGAGTCGGGAGACCTTTCCGCAGGCGTCTTCAACCGCGGCGGCAAGATGATCGCCCAGGCCGTGACCGGCACGCCCGGTCACGTCAACGCCATGGCCGAAGCGGTGGGCCATTTCATCCGTGATATCGGGCCCGAGAATATCTTTGAAGGCGATGTCTACATCACCAACGACCCGTGGAAGGGAACCGGCCACCTGCACGATTTCACCGTCGTCTCGCCGAGTTTCCGCAACGGTGCCCTGGTCGGCTATTTCGCCTGCACGGCGCATGTGGTCGATGTCGGCGGTCGCGGGTTCGGCCCGGATGCCAACGAAGTCTACGAAGAAGGCATCTTCGTTCCGATCATGAAGTTCGCCGAACGCGGCATTGTCAACAAGGATCTCGTCAACATCCTTCGCAACAATGTGCGGGAAAGCCACCAGGTCGTTGGCGACGTCTATTCGCTCGCTGCGTGCAACGAGATCGGTCATCGCCGACTGATGGACATGATGGATGAGTTCGATCTGGCGGATCTCGAAACGCTCGGCGAGTTCATCTTCAAGCGTAGTTACGATGCAACGGTCGAGCGCATAGCGGCGCTGCCGAAAGGCTCCTATTCCAACGTCATGCGTGTCGATGGCTATGGTTCCCCAATCGATATCGCCGTTCGCCTCGACGTCGCCGAGGACCATATCCTCGCGGATTTCGACGGCACTTCGCCGCCCAGCCCCAAGGGCATCAATTGCCCGATCATCTATTCGGCCGCCTATGCCTGCTATGGACTGAAGTGCTCGATCGCACCGGAAATCCCGAACAATTATGCATCGCTGCTACCCTTCCGCATGTCGGCTCCGGAAAACTGCATCCTGAACGCGCAGCATCCGGCGCCCGTCTCGGTTCGCCACGTTCTCGGCCATCTCGTTCCCGATGCCGTGCTTGGCGCCGTGCACGAGATACTGCCGGGTCGCGTTCCTGCGGAAGGGGCCGGGGCATTGTGGAACCTGCACGTCAGCGTTCGTCCGTTGCCGGGCGAGGACGCGCCTGCGGATGGCGGCCAGCGCGCCGAGGTGCTGCTGTTCAACAGCGGCGGCGCCGGTGCACGCTCCACGCTTGACGGGTTGAGCGCCACGGCGTTTCCGAGCGGAGTGCACTCCATGTCGATCGAGGCGACTGAACATGTCGGCCCGGTAATCTTCTGGCGCAAGGAGTTGCGCGACGGCTCCGGGGGTGCTGGTCAGTTCCGCGGTGGGCTCGGGCAGGTGGTGGAGATTTCTCCGACACAAGGCCACGAGATGCACTTCAACGCCATGTTCGACCGTATCGATCATCCCCCGCGCGGCCGCGAAGGCGGTGAAAACGGCGCTGCAGGTGCAGTCCTTCTCGACGACGGCACACGCCTTGCGTCCAAGGGGCGCCAGCACGTACCGGGCGGGCGCCGTCTCATTCTCCAGCTTCCAGGCGGTGGCGGTTATGGCCCGGTCGAAAAGCGGGATCCCGCTGCAGTAAAGCGCGACGCCGACTTTGATTACGTCGTGAAAGGCTGACCCATCCGGCCGGGCAAGGCGCTGCCATCGCCCGGCTTTCATGCCGAAAACTCTAGGAAGCTGACAATGCATTTTGAGAACAGGCGTTCAGCCGGGATCAAATCCTCCCCCAGCATGGCGATCGCCATGGCGGCGAAAAGGCTGGCTGCAGAAGGGCGCGACATCATTGACTTATCGCTTGGCGAACCCGATTTCGAGCCGCCGGCCCACGTCAACGAGGCGGCCGCCGAAGCTATCCGCAAGGGGGGAATCCGTTACGGCGCACCGGCGGGCATGGAAAACCTGCGCGCGGCGATCGTCGCCAAATTCAAACGCGAGAACCGACTAACCTACACGGCCGACGAGGTCATGATCGCCAATGGCGCCAAGCAGATCCTTTTTGACGCCTTTCTTGCGACCCTCGAACAGGGCGACGAGGTGATCATCCCGACGCCTTGCTGGGTGTCTTATGGCGACATCGTTTCGCTGCATGGGGGCGTGCCGAAATATGTTCATTGCGGCCCGGACGCCGGCTTCAAGATTTCACCAGAAGCCCTCGAAGCGGCAATCACCCCGAAGACCCGCTGGCTCATGCTCAACTCGCCATCCAACCCGACGGGCGCCATCTATTCGGCCTACGAATACCGGCAACTGGCAACCGTCCTCGCCCACCATCCGCGCGTTCTCGTCGTCTCCGACGAGATCTACGAGCATGTCCTTCTTGGCGATACGCCGTTCGTTTCCTTCGGCGAGGCATGCCCCGGCCTTAGCGAACGGACATTGATCGTCAACGGTGTTTCCAAGGCCTATGCAATGACCGGCTGGCGCGTCGGCTATGCTGCCGGTCCGAAGCCGCTGATTTCCGCGCTCAATAAGATGCAGTCCCAAAGCGTGTCCTGCGTGTCGCCGGTCGCACAGGCTGCCGCGCTGGCTGCGCTGACCGGAGACCAGGCCTTTGTAGCTGAGGGCGCGCGGATTTTCGCCCATCGCGCGCGGATTGTTTCCGAACGCCTTGCGGACATCGACGGGTTGGAATTCACGCCGCCCGACGGGGCTTTCTACGCCTTTGTCGGAATCGGCCGCCTTCTCGGGCGCAAGACCGCGTCCGGGCAGGTGATGGCAGACGATAGTGGCTTCTCAGCCCACCTGCTGGATGCGTTCGGGCTCTCCAGCGTCCCGGGTGCAGCTTTTGGTGCGCCGGGCTTCATACGCCTATCGATCGCCGCATCAGACCGCGAACTCGAAGCGGCCACCGACCGGCTGGCAGCCATGGTGCGTTCGCTTTCTGCCTGAGCCGTACTCCCCTGAAATTCGAAGATCATCAAGGAAAGTGGCGGTCCTCGCGGCCCGCCCCAAAAGGAGGTTAATCCCATGAAGACTGAAGAACTGAAGCACGTCCTAGGCGCCGGCCTTCTCTCTCTCCCCGTGACGCATTTCGATGCGGAGGGAAAATTCAATGCAAAGAGCTATGCAGATCATGTCAACTGGTTGTCCGGCTTCGGGGCCGCGACCCTCTTTGCCGCAGGCGGTACCGGAGAGTTCTTCTCGCTGACGCCGGAAGAGATTCCGCAGATCGTCCGGGTGGCCAAGGAAGCGGCGGGGAGCACGCCTATAGTTTCCGGCTGCGGCTATGGCACCGACATTGCCGTATCGATCGCGCGATCGGTCGAAAAGGCCGGAGCTGACGGCATCCTGCTTTTGCCGCACTACCTGATCGATGCGCCGCAGGAAGGCCTCTACCGCCATATCAAAGCGGTGTGTGATGCAACCGGCATGGGCGTCATGGTCTACAATCGCGACAATTCCGTCCTTCAAGCGGACACGCTCGCCAGGCTTTGTGATGCATGCCCGAACCTCGTCGGCTTCAAGGACGGTACCGGCGACATCGGGCTCGTGCGGCAGATCACCGCCAAGTTGGGGGACCGGTTGACCTATCTTGGCGGCATGCCGACGGCCGAACTCTTCGCGGAGGCCTATCTTGGTGCAGGTTTTACCACCTATTCTTCGGCCGTCTTCAATTTCGTGCCCGGCCTAGCCATGGAGTTCTACAAGGCGTTGCGCGCGGGTGAACGCGCCAGGTGCGAGAAGATCCTGATCGATTTCTTCTATCCGTTCATGGCGATCCGTAACCGTGCGAAGGGCTATGCTGTCTCTGCCATCAAGGCCGGGGTGCGGCTCCAGGGCTTCGATGCCGGTCCGGTTCGCTCACCGCTCCATGACCTGACGGCAGAGGAAATGGCTATGATGGAAAGCCTTATCGGAAACCATAAGCGTCGCTGAGAAGAAAGGGCCGCCGTCGTGCGGAGGCGGCCCTCCTTGGCAATGTATGAAAATGGAGAGCGTCTATGAGGATCCATCAGAACCTGATTGCCGGCGAATGGGTCGGTGGTGACGGGGTTGCCAACATCAACCCATCCAACACCAATGACGTGGTCGGCGAATATGCCCGCGCCTCTGCCGATGATGCGCGTGCGGCGATTGCCGCTGCGAAAGCGGCGTTTCCGGCCTGGTCGCGCTCCGGCATTCTCGAGCGCCACGCGATCCTGAGGAAGACCGCCGACGAGATCCTTGCCCGCAAGGACGAACTCGGAAAGCTCCTGTCGCGCGAGGAAGGCAAGACGCTCGCCGAGGGCATCGGTGAGACCGTGCGTGCCGGCCAGATCTTCGACTTCTTCGCCGGCGAATGCCTGCGACTGGCGGGCGAAGTGCTGCCGTCGGCAAGACCCAATATCGGCGTCGAGATCACCCGCGAGCCGGTCGGTGTCGTCGGCATCATCACGCCCTGGAACTTCCCGATCGCCATCCCCGCCTGGAAGATCGCGCCGGCGCTTTGCTACGGCAACACCGTCGTCTTCAAGCCGGCCGAACTGGTGCCCGGCTCGTCTTGGGCGATCGTCGACATTCTTAACCGTGCCGGCCTGCCGAAGGGCGTCTTGAACCTCGTCATGGGCAAGGGCTCGGTCGTCGGCCAGGCGATGCTCGACAGTCCCGACATTCACGCCATCACCTTCACCGGCTCGACCGGCACGGGAAAACGCGTGGCGCTCGCCTCCGTCGAGCACAATCGCAAATACCAGCTGGAGATGGGCGGCAAGAACCCCTTCGTCGTGCTTGACGATGCCGATCTTGCGGTTGCGGTCGAGGCGGCGGTCAATTCCGCCTTCTTCTCCACCGGCCAGCGCTGCACCGCCTCCTCGCGCATCATCGTCACCGAGGGCATTCACGATCGTTTCGTCGCGGCAATGGGCGAGCGGATGAAGGGGCTGACGATCGACGACGCCTTGAAGGCCGGCACCCATATCGGTCCGGTGGTCGACCAGAGCCAGCTCAACCAGGACACCGACTATATCGCCATTGGCCAGCAGGAGGGTGCGAAGCTTGCCTTCGGCGGCGAACTGCTGAAGCGCGACGCGCCTGGCTTCTACCTGCAGCCGGCACTGTTCACCGAGGCGACGAACGCGATGCGCATCAGCCGCGAAGAGATCTTCGGCCCGGTCGCATCCGTCATTCGCGTCAAGGACTACGATGAGGCGCTCGCTGTCGCCAACGACACGCCCTTCGGTCTGTCGTCCGGCATTGCCACCACCAGCCTCAAGCATGCAACCCATTTCAAGCGCAATGCGGAAGCCGGCATGGTGATGGTCAACCTGCCGACCGCGGGCGTCGATTTCCACGTGCCCTTCGGCGGCCGCAAAGGCTCGTCCCACGGCTCGCGCGAGCAGGGCCGCTACGCCGCCGAATTCTACACAAC
>NZ_JBFRGB010000041.1:2500-42419 GCF_052115125.1 Ensifer sp. 2TAB8
GAATGATCTACGATCATTTAGGACGTCCGAGCCCAGATCCTGTGAACCCATGGATGGTCTAGCCGACCGGATGTGGTGGAGGGTCTGGAGGTAGGAAGGAAGCCTTGTCCTAGAGACATGATCATTGTTTGGGTGTCCTTCGGGATGCCCTTCTGGTGTTCATGTTGGATTGGTGTTGCCTGACCGCGCATCACCGGACAGATCTCGAGAAGCTGGTCTTAAGATATGGCGCAAGTGAACCGCTCGGCGTGGTTCCAATAAAGCGACCGTATCGAACACGTCGATGGCATCTGACTGACCTGGTTGTAAAAGGTAACCGGGTCGTTGGGCGGCTTGAGGCACATTCAGTTGTGCCCGGATAGCCAGGTTTGGCTGCCCCGCGAAAGCGGGACAAGCTTAGCCAAACCCAACTAAGGRTGAGCATTGGCAATGAGAACGATCAAGTGTCAAAAGGGCATTTGGTGGATGCCTTGGCATGCACAGGCGATGAAGGACGTGATACGCTGCGATAAGCCGTGGGGAGCTGCGAATAAGCTTTGATCCATGGATCTCCGAATGGGGGAACCCACCTTAAATGCTTGGAAAATTTAAGTCGTGCGCAAGTACGGCTTAGGTTTCCAAGTATTGTTTAAAGGTATCTTACTCTGAATACATAGGGGTAAGAAGCGAACGCAGGGAACTGAAACATCTAAGTACCTGCAGGAAAGGACATCAACCGAGACTCCGCAAGTAGTGGCGAGCGAACGCGGACCAGGCCAGTGGCAATGAGGAATAAAGTGGAACGACATGGAAAGGTCGGCCGTAGAGGGTGATAGCCCCTTACACGTAGAACACTCATTGTCCTTGAGTAAGGCGGGACACGTGAAATCCTGTCTGAACATGGGGAGACCACTCTCCAAGCCTAAGTACTCGTGCATGACCGATAGCGAACAAGTACCGTGAGGGAAAGGTGAAAAGCACCCCGACAAGGGGAGTGAAATAGAACCTGAAACCGGATGCCTACAAACAGTTGGAGCCCGCAAGGGTGACAGCGTACCTTTTGTATAATGGGTCAACGACTTAGTGTGACGAGCAAGCTTAAGCCGATAGGTGAAGGCGCAGCGAAAGCGAGTCTGAACAGGGCGTTCAGTTCGTCGCATTAGACCCGAAACCGAGTGATCTAGCCATGAGCAGGTTGAAGGTTGGGTAACACCAACTGGAGGACCGAACCCGCATCTGTTGCAATAGATTGGGATGACTTGTGGTTAGGGGTGAAAGGCCAATCAAACTCGGAAATAGCTGGTTCTCCGCGAAATCTATTTAGGTAGAGCGTCGACCGAATACCCTCGGGGGTAGAGCACTGGATGGGCTATGGGGACTCACCGTCTTACTGATCCTAACCAAACTCCGAATACCGAGGAGTACTAGTCGGCAGACACACGGCGGGTGCTAACGTCCGTCGTGAAAAGGGCAACAACCCTGACCTCCAGCTAAGGTCCCCAAGTCATGGCTAAGTGGGAAAGGATGTGAGGATCCCAAAACAACCAGGATGTTGGCTTAGAAGCAGCCATCATTTAAAGAAAGCGTAACAGCTCACTGGTCTAAATAAGGGTCTTTGCGCCGAAAATGTAACGGGGCTAAAGCCATGCACCGAAGCTGAGGATGTGCAGTAATGCACGTGGTAGCGGAGCGTTCCGTAAGCCTGTGAAGGGATACCCGTGAGGGGTCCTGGAGGTATCGGAAGTGCGAATGTTGACATGAGTAACGATAAAGAGGGTGAGAGACCCTCTCGCCGAAAGACCAAGGGTTCCTGCTTAAAGTTAATCTGAGCAGGGTTAGCCGGCCCCTAAGACGAGGCGGACACGCGTAGTCGATGGGAACCACGTTAATATTCGTGGGCCTGGTGGTAGTGACGGATCGCTTAACTTGTTCGGACTTATTGGATTGTCCGGGCGGGGACGCGGTTCCAGGAAATAGCTCCACCATTATAGACCGTACCCGAAACCGACACAGGTGGTCAGGTAGAGTATACCAAGGCGCTTGAGAGAACTATGCTGAAGGAACTCGGCAAATTGCACGCGTAACTTCGGAAGAAGCGTGACCCTTTTTTACGCAAGTGAGAAAGGGTGGCACAGACCAGGGGGTAGCGACTGTTTATCAAAAACACAGGGCTCTGCGAAGTCGCAAGACGACGTATAGGGTCTGACGCCTGCCCGGTGCTGGAAGGTTAAGAGGAGGGGTGCAAGCTCTGAATCGAAGCCCCAGTAAACGGCGGCCGTAACTATAACGGTCCTAAGGTAGCGAAATTCCTTGTCGGGTAAGTTCCGACCTGCACGAATGGCGTAACGACTTCCCCGCTGTCTCCAGCATAGACTCAGTGAAATTGAATTCCCCGTGAAGATGCGGGGTTCCTGCGGTCAGACGGAAAGACCCCGTGCACCTTTACTATAGCTTTACACTGGCATTCGTGTCGGCATGTGTAGGATAGGTGGTAGGCTTTGAAGCAGGGACGCCAGTTCTTGTGGAGCCATCCTTGAAATACCACCCTTATCGTCATGGATGTCTAACCGCGGTCCGTCATCCGGATCCGGGACAGTGTATGGTGGGTAGTTTGACTGGGGCGGTCGCCTCCGAAAGAGTAACGGAGGCGCGCGATGGTGGGCTCAGACCGGTCGGAAATCGGTCGTCGAGTGCAATGGCATAAGCCCGCCTGACTGCGAGACTGACAAGTCGAGCAGAGACGAAAGTCGGTCATAGTGATCCGGTGGTCCCGCGTGGAAGGGCCATCGCTCAACGGATAAAAGGTACGCCGGGGATAACAGGCTGATGACCCCCAAGAGTCCATATCGACGGGGTTGTTTGGCACCTCGATGTCGGCTCATCGCATCCTGGGGCTGGAGCAGGTCCCAAGGGTTTGGCTGTTCGCCAATTAAAGCGGTACGTGAGCTGGGTTCAGAACGTCGTGAGACAGTTCGGTCCCTATCTGCCGTGGGTGTAGGAATATTGACAGGATCTGTCCCTAGTACGAGAGGACCGGGATGGACATATCTCTGGTGGACCTGTTGTCCTGCCAAGGGCATAGCAGGGTAGCTATATATGGAATGGATAACCGCTGAAGGCATCTAAGCGGGAAACCAACCTGAAAACGAGTATTCCCTTGAGAACCGTGGAAGACGACCACGTTGATAGGCTGGGTGTGGAAGTGCGGCAACGCATGAAGCTTACCAGTACTAATCGTTCGATTGGCTTGATCGTTCCCATTGCTTGTGTTCATCGATAGATGAAATGACGTGTTCAAAACAAAACGAGTTCGCTTAAAACCGAACTCACCAGCTTCTCAATCCGGTTTGAGCCCGCAAGCTCAAATCTTGCGCTTTGCCGACCTGGTGGTTCTGGCGGGGTGGCTGCACCCGTTCCCATTCCGAACACGGCCGTGAAACGCCCCAGCGCCGATGGTACTTCGTCTTAAGACGCGGGAGAGTAGGTCGCTGCCAGGTCTGCAAAGCGCAAGAAAAAAACCGGAATAAGATCATCTTCTCTTCCGCCTCGGCCCAGCCGAACACGGGCCGCCCTCAAGCGGCCCTTTTGTTTTGCTAGACCGAAAACAAGTGGTGCATTCCTCACACGAGACAAATCCTAAAGGATTTGCTCGGGAACAGACCGCAAATCCAAAAGGATTTGCGCTGACCGGATAAACGGGATTTTGCCTCCGGCAAAACCCGGAATAAGCGGATAAACCGCAAAGCGGTTTACCGCGATGGCGCGGGGTGGAGCAGCCCGGTAGCTCGTCAGGCTCATAACCTGAAGGCCGCAGGTTCAAATCCTGCCCCCGCAACCAGAGTTCACCGGCGCGCAGCCGTTCCAGATAATCGTGCCGCTTCACGGCATCGAACTGCTTCTCCATGATGGTCGCCGCTTCCATGGCAGCGAGGATCGAAGCGATCCGGCCGTGGACTTCGAGTGACGCCGGCTGGTGGCCGGGGGTCTTGCCGATGACCACCTTCTGGATGAACTGGCGCACGATGTTGATGAAGGGCTGTTTCGTCTCGGTATCGGCGTGCTCGCGCATGTAATAGAAGGCGGAGTTGATGATCAGCTCGACGGCCTGTGGACTGACCTCCGCCTTCAGCTTCTTGATCTTCTCCCCGAAATCTTCCTCCGTCGGTGCCTGCTTCAGCCGTGCCTCGAGCCCGGCCCGGCGCTCCTCAAGCTGGTCGAGCATATCATCGAGGGCGGCGAGGCGAGGGCGGCTTTCGGCGGCGCGGTCGCTGATCTGCTGGATGATCTGGCGCTGCTCCTGTTCGGCAGCCTTCAACTCCGCGGAAATGCGCTGGCGCTCGTCGGGTTCGTTCTTGCCCGACGCTGTGAGGTTGCGGCGCGCCTGTCCGGCGACGTCGTCGAATACACCCATGCCGAAGAAGGCGGCGGGGAGGCAGGACAGAACCCGATCCTCCAGGTTCTTGCGCAGGATGGTCTTCTGGTTGGAACAGCAGGCGCCACCGAGCCCGTCGATTGGCAGCTTATTCTTGTGGTTCGAGCAGCCGTAACGCTCCTTGGCCATGATGGCGTAGGAGCCGCCACACTCAGCGCATTCCAGCATGCCGCTCAGCAGGTAGCTCGGCCGGTGTGTCCTGTTCAGCCGATTGGTGGTCGTCCGTGAAAAGTTCTCCAGTGTTGTCAGTTGTCGTTCCTTCACGCGGGCCCAGAGTTCGTCACTGACGATTCGCATGGATGGAACCTCCGTGACGACCCATTCGCTTTTGTCGTTGAGGCGCGCGGTGCGTCGTTCCGTCTCCGGGTTCTTACGGTAGTTCTGCTTGTTCCAGATCATCCGGCCGACATAGAGTTCGTTGTGGAGTATGCCGGCCTGCCGCTTCCCGTCGCCGCGGATAGTGTCGTCGCGCCAGTACTGTTCCTGCGGCGCCGGAACGCGGCGATCATTGAGGTTCTGAGCGATGGTCGCCGGACTGACACCATTCGCATATTGCTCGAAGATCCAGCGGACGATCTCGGCCTGGGCCGGTTCGATCTCGCGCACTCCCCGGATCCGGTCGCCGTTGGCGTCGCGCTGCTGGCCGAGGCGGTAGCCATAAGAGAGACGTGTCGTTGCCTTGCCCTTGCGCGCCGCCGTCTTCATGCCCTCTCGCGTGCGGAAGCGGATCTGCCCGACAAGTTCGTGACTGAGCATGGCGCGAAACGACATCTCCATGTCCGTGACCGGGGTGCCGGCATGGACCGTCCAGAGATCGACATCGCGATAGCGCAGTTCTTTGAGGATCTTATGGCTGTGCTCGATATCGCGCGACAGGCGATCGACGGTCACGCAGAGAACCACGTCGATGCGCTCCTCCTTCACGCGGGAGAGAAGTTGCTGGATGCCGGGGCGCAGCACGAAGGACGTTCCGCTGACCGCAGCGTCGGAGTAGATCTCCACCAGCTTCCAGCCCTGCTTCTCGGCAAAGGACTTGCCGAGTTCGATCTGCGTTTCGATCGATACCTCGTCCTGGCGGTCGGTGGAGTAGCGGGCATAAAACAAAACCGTTTTGGTCATCTGCGGAATTCCATCTCAAACAATCTCTTTGGTGAACATTGGCCGGCTTTGCCGGCCAGTTTGATCGCGGGGCCGCAGCTATTCTGCAACGTCCCCTGCGGCCAGACGCTGGCGCTGCTTCACGCGGTGCCAAAGGTCCTGGGCGACGATCTGAAGTGCCGGCACGAAGTCGAGATAGTCACGGCCGGGTACCCAGACGCGACCGAGATAGATCTCGTCGTTGAGAATGCCGTTTCTTTGCGTGCGGTCACCACGGATCGTGGTGTCACGCCACGGCTTGCCGCGCGGACCGGCGACACCCAGTGTATTGAGGAGTGCTGCAATCTTTGCCGGCGATATGCCCTCGGCATACAACTGGAAAATCTGCTGAACGGCTTGGGCTGCGTCGGCATCTACCGCCGTGAAGCCGAAGATATATTGGCGATCGGCATTGAAGGCGCCCGTATAGCGATAGCCATACGAAAGACGCACAAGGTGTTCGGCCTCGTAGAGTTCGTCCGGCATTGGCGCGATATGATTGCCGCGTCCAAATACGCCGGGCTGATCATTGTAATAGTATTCGATCAGGTCATTGGTCTTGATCTGAACGCCGGGATCCGCCGCCCAGACTTCGATGCCCTTTGCGTGAAGTTCATGCAGCAGCCGTTCCGCAACGGCATACCTTGAGCATAAGCGGTCCAGCGTATGGCAGAGGATGACATCGATCGTCGCCCCTTCAATGTATTCAAGGAGTTTGCGGACACCTGGTTGCGCCGTAAAGACGACTTCGCCGATGTCCTCATCGCGGCAGATAGCTTCCAGTGACCAGCCGTTCTCCTTGATGAAACGCTTTGCATAATAGAGCTGTGTCTCGAAGCAGGCGCCGAGATGGGGGGTGGTCGAACTGCGTGCATAAAACAAAACGTTCTTCGTCATCGTGGTCTCTAAGTTAAGCTGCAATCTCTCCTTGGGGGACATGGTAGCCGGCGGCGGGAGACCTGGGAGTCCCCGCAGCGCTGCCAGGCCGTCATGGCCTGGCGTCAGTGTGTGATGGAAATCTTCGACTATCCGTGGGAACTGCCTGAGGCGCGATGTGATTGCCGACGGCAATAATTGCCGCAATCACGCTCGCCAGCGTCGGCGTGGCTAGCTAGTAGCCCATAGCGACGCGATAAGCCGCGGCCTCGTCGGTGTTGCCACGAAGGCGGCCATCGCGCTGGGGCTCGAGGATCTGCTCCTCAACACTGTCGCGGGCCCCGAGCCAGTGCCAACCGGCTTGATCGGGGAGGATAACGAAAACCTCGTTCGGCGTGATCCTGATGCGCGTTGCTCCCGTCTCAGCCTTGATCGCCTCACGAAAAAGCTGGTCGCGTTTACTGTTCGCTCCTGCCTTCTTTGCCTTTGATACCGACTCTTTGGAGGCGATCCTCGAGGGGGCGATGCGCTTTGTCAGAACCAGTACGCGGCTGACCTTCTTGCGGCGCCCCTCTGCCTCGTCGATGTCGATCACAATGCCGCGACTGAAGACATCGCAGAAAACGCCGCCGCTTACGGCAACGCAATGCGTGCTGAGAAACACGACGCAGGGATGATCGCGCTCGACGCCGGTTCTGTCATTCAGATAGGCAGCAAGTGTCGGCCGCTCAGGAAGCCGGCGCCAGTATCCGACATATCCAAGCAGGCGCAGCGCCGCATCGATCTCTCCGTCACGGGTTCTTTTGATCGGAGGGGTGCGCGGGAAGTCGAGCCACCGCGAGCTGTAGCGCACCTGGCGGATTGCATTGTGCGCCTCAGACAAACTTGCGCCGGTGATCGACGCGATAACGCTCGGCCCGGAATACAGACGGGATTTGGTGTCGTTGTCGACGTCATGCAGGTAACGCGTCTTAACTGTTCCGACAGGGGGAGCAGCCTCAACCACCTCGCATTTGACGGGGTCTGCCGAACCCGGCGCGGTGTTCGACGGAATGCACCCTGCAACGTTCAAGTTGCCGCAGAGGACGGCCAGAATATCCTGGAGATCCCCTTCAGACTGGACGAGTTTGAAGGTGTCGTTCTTGTGCTGTGCTGTACGCGACATGATGAGTCCTTTCTCTCGCGGTTCGCCTTCGTCTTCGAAGGCGAACCGCGCGAAGAAACTCCTCGCGCATGCGGCCGGTGCAGATCGCGAAACCGGGATCTGTCTTGCACTCACTGTCCCGGGACGGCTGGATCGTGGCGCCGTCAACATGGAATACGTGAACCATGGGCGCCTCCTTTCCGTTGCGGGCTGGCCTGTTGAACACTTGTCGGCGCCAATAGCTCATAAAGCTTGGCACTTCTCAAGTGTCTGTATCTGCATGGCTATCCATGCGAATTTGCTGAGAATCGCCTCAAATCTCGAAATGGCACAGCGGGAACCATTGAGCGCTCGGAAGACGCCGTCCGACGCCGGGAGCGGGGTCATTGGTTGTTAAGTATGGATTTGCAAAAGCCTGTGGCCGATGCGCAACACCACGCTTCGGCGGTTATCTGCCCGTCAATCATGGCCCGCTTGTCGGCCCGGGTACCCCGCGAAAGTGGCCCAAACATTCGATTCAGAATCAAACGGCGTTTAACCGAGTAATGGCGGGAGAAGTCGTAAAGCGTGCAAACGCCGTTAGGCGTTCCAGCGACAGCGTGGGATGGTCAAGGCCGGATCCGAGAGGGCAGGGGTCGAACGGACCCGCTCAGCCGTCCTGATCGGCACCGTCGAGATAAAGCAGGTGGGGCTTCCGTCGGAAGGGCCATCTGCCATCCCGGTACTTGTCGACAAGGTCATCGAAGACCGTGCGGGAAGCGTGCTCGTCGAAGCCCTGTTGAACGAGCATTGAGACGACGACATCCTGGAAGTGTTCCAGCTCGTCGGTCTTATCGCGTGTGGCCATGGCCGAGATCGTCATGAACAGCGCAGTGCGAGCTACATCATCGCGTCCGGGGCGTTTGGCCTTTCGGTCGGTATCGCGCAGCTTCTGTTGCCGCTCGCGCTGTTTGCGGTTGCGGATGTCCTCGGACTTCGCTGGCATGCCATCTTCCCCGTCAGGTCCCCGGCTACGCATGTCAGACCGTCGCCGCTCCGGCAACGGCGTTTGCAGATGAATCGGAAATCCCGGTTTATGAATCGTTTGTGCGCGGTTTTGAATCGAATGAGCGCAACTCGAGATGCATTGCGGGCACGTCGAGACAGGTCGAGATGATTTGGCGAGCGGCAAACGGCGTCGGTGAATCAAATGACCAGCGTTCGGAATCGGAAATCTCGAAGCTGGAATCAAATGAGCGCAATTTGCCTCAATGTGTGGGCACGTTGAGATGACCTATCGGCAACCTGGATTGGTTCGCGGGGATTCCTGCTCGCGCATGCGCATGCTGCGTCCGTTCCATTGCGAAGCACCCGCGGTGGACGAACTCTTGCCCGTTCTGTTCATCGACGGGTCGAGTGTCGTAGCCCCTGCCGTTTTTACGGAATGTGACTTCTCCGGACAGCAATCGGGTGTTCCGCGCGGGCGGTGAGTCGGTGACCTCGCGTATACTTGGCTGTCCGTTTCTTGGTCGCGAGGACTTCTTCGCGAAGGCCGTAAATGCGCGAAGCCGCTTCGTTCGGCTCGATATTGGATTTTGGTTGAAAGTAAAAACGATCGAATTTAATGTAAAAAATAACTGATTATATCGCATACGCTAAGATATAATGATTAATATGTTTTTAATTTATAAATATATCATCTTGATGGCGCGCTTCGTTTTAAGGAAATAAATCCATTTATATTATGGCAAATATTTATTTGAATTTGTGTAAGTGGTGATAATCGTGAGATCATATAGTCATTCGATGAGATGTTCATCGGATGCTATAGTAGATAATTACCGGAGTATTTCATGCGTACCACGACCACCAAGACCACGACGACTGCCTCCTACTCCTACGAAGACAATGGCATCGGCCAGGCGCTGCGCGCGCAGCTCGAATCCAGCGCTGCCTGCATCTTCGATCTCGGCCGGCGCACGACCGAACAGATCTTCGAGCTTGGCGACCATCTGACACAGGCGGCGGACCTGCTGGCCGACGGCCGGTTCGACAAATGGGTGAAGATGCGTTGCGGCCTCGCACCGCGCAGCGCCCGCAATTACACGGCGGTGTTCCGCAATCTCACGCCGTACCGCGACGAACTGGTTGATCTGTCGGTCGGAGCGACGGTGCTGTTCCACCTGAGTTCGGCAACGACCGATCAGGTCAAGGCGGCGATCACCTTTGCTGAGGAGAACGGGCGTCTGCAGGTCGCCGATGTCAAAGCCATTCTGGCCGGCGGCGAGGAGGGCGGCGACAAGCCGGAGACAGGCGATCAGTTCCGCGTTGGCGGCGTTGGCGGACTGAAGGCGCTGATCGCCAACAAGATCCGCGACGGGTTGAAGGCGTTCATCGCCCATATTGTCACGATCTGCCAGGCGATCGAGGCAGCTCTCTCGAAGAGCCGGGTCATCAAGGAAGCGCTGGCCAAGGAAATCCAGGACATTGCCCGCGTCGCCCGTCACGAACTCGAAAGCCTGGCGCTGTTCATCGAACCGGACCTCGATTTTGGCCGCAACACCCGTCCGACGAAGTTCCCGACGAAGACCGGCTGGGCCGAGGTCAATGAGACGCTCTACACATTGGGCGGGCTCGATAGCTGGCCGAAGTCGAAGGAGATGCGCGACTGGCTTGCGGTGCATGTGCTTCCAGTGCTCGGCTGGGCGGTGTCGAAGGAGCGGGCGCCGGGATGGCCGCTCGCGGGGCCAGGTGCTCCGGCTTCCGAACCGGCAATTCCGGCAGAATTGGGCAGCGCCCGTGACCGTCAGGATGCCGAACCGGCAATGCCGGAAGAGGTCTCGAATGATGCCGATGTCTCCGGTGAGGCAATCGGGCGGTTTGGCGCGGCGCTGGAAGAGGCGACCGATGGCTTCATGACGGTCAGCCGTGAGGCGCCTCGGGGCCGCAAGCAGTTTGCCAAGGTGCCGTCACTTGCGGATGACGCTGTCGTCGAGGTGGAACCGGCGCCTGCGGTCACGCCGTAAGGTTGGCTTGTTCGAAGGCCGGTCGACTGGCTTTCCCGCCAAACTCGAGAGGGCCGCGCCGCGGCCCCTTTATATTTTTTAGCTTCGGATACTGCTGATCCTCGGAGCCGATTGTCGGCTATAGGCCGTGTGAGCCCGGCGTTAACCTTGTACCGGCTTTGTTCTGATTTTGCGCTCCGGGTCCTTGAGCCCGCCCGCCGGTCCTGTCAGGTTGAGGCTGTTCGGGAGACCGGACACAAAGCGGCCCAAGCCGATGCTACCAACATCGACAAGGGCCTGACCCTCAAGCCTTGAGTTAGAAGGAATCGGGCTATGACCACGCATACTCTCTCTGTCCCCCCCGGGGAAGCTCTTCGTTCGACCGTTGCAGCGGCCACCATGTTCTCCCACGGTTCGTCCGATCCCGGCGCCCGGTTCGGCCCCGGCGCCCGAGTGGGCATCGGCGAACCGGCAGCCCTGCGCCGCCATCCGCACATCGTTCGCTTCGCTGAAGTCGAGGCCGATCTCGACCTGCTGATCGACCGCGCCATCGCGGCGATCGCCCACGGTGAGCCGATCGAGGACGAAATCCTTGGGCACTACGTCCACATCGCCTCGCTCGTCCGCGCCGTCTCGTTCCGCGAAGGCAAGATGCTCGAGCAAGCGGTCGAGCGTCTGGCCAAAGCCAATCCCAACATTGTTGTCTTGTCCCAGTCGCTCAAACTGCCGCTGGTCAAGGCGGCGCTGGAAGCCGTTTCCGGCAACGACTGGTCTTGCCTCGACGGCATCAAACTCGATTGCGAGGCGCCGGCCAAGGGTAGCTACACGCCGGACCTGATCCTCGTGAACCGGGTGCGGTACACGGCCTATATCCTCGACCTCAAACGGTCGCTTGCTTCTTACGGCGACACCAGCCGCCTCGAGGAATTGAAGCTGAAGATGATGGCGTCGGCGATGGTGCTGCCGGACTGGCTCTACAAAAACCACAAGCGCCTGATGGTCGACACGGTCGAGGTCGCCATCGTCGATGGCGCCAGTCGCCCGAGCGATCACGCGACCGGTATCTGGGCGCTGTCAGAGATCGACGACCTCCTGGAAATCGACGGCGTCGCTGCCTGCATGGCCGAACTGCGTCTCCGCTTCGGCTGCCGCGTACAGCAGCTTCTCGAGGCGGAAGCGCGCAAAGCACTTGGCGTCGTGGCGACAGTCGCGTCGGATGCGATGTACGCCTCGGTCATGACCGGCAAGCCGCGGATCGCGTTGAACGGCTCGTCACGGAGTTACCAGGAAGAGCAGGCGATGGCCGCGCGGCACGAGGACGATGGTCATGACGACCTCGGTTGCTTCGACGGGGATCAGGACGACGAACCGGAACCGGTCCGTATCCGGGTCGGCTTTGCCCGGCGTCCGCGCCGGCACTAGCCGCCAGCCCAACGGCACTGATCGCGGCCGCGCCGAGACGCGTGGCCGGCTTCCGCTTTCTTCCATTCCATGAACGCCGGATGCCATGCGCTCCGGCGAGGAGACAGTCATGTCCATCGAGACCCACAGCCCGTCTGTGGCCGGCTTCCGTTGCGAAGCGGTCACGACCGATACCATTGCGTCGCCCTGCCTTCACAGCAGGCTGGCGAATATGCCTCGCCTCGAACTCGCTGGTGCCGATCAGCATTCGAGTCCTGCTGACGATCCCGCCATCCTGATCGGCCTCGCGCTTGCCTGCGTCCGGCAAGGTCCTCTGCTGGATGGCTTCGTGCCGGAGCCTCTGATGCTGCGGCTGAATGCGCTTGCCGATGAGGGTGATGTCGCTTGCCGCCTGCTGCGCGGCTGGCTGCAGAACCGCAATCGGGATTATGGCTGGCGACGGAGCGAGCATCTGAGCCGATCGACCCCACTTGCTGCGTCGGCTGACATCCATCTGCCGCGTCGTACACTGCGCAAGCGTGTGCTGGCTGCTGTCACGACGTCTCATCATCGCGAACGTCGAAGGCGTATCTGGACACGACCGCGCGATCCAGCGGTGAACCCCGAAACGGCGGCAATTATTGCCGCGGAAACGGGAGGGCGCGCCGATGGATAAACTCGCTCGTCTGTTCGTCCACCGCCTCCGGCATCTTGCTCGCCGCGAGGCACGCCGGGCCGCCCTGCGCAACGGTCTACTGGAGGGCAAGATTGTCGATGTCGATGGGCAGCTCTTCTGCCGCTACAGCCCGGCCTTCGACACGGCAAGGCTGAGTGGCGATCCGGTTCGCGATGCTGCCTGGTTCCGACGAAATTTTGACGCGGGGCTTGTCGCACCGAAGGAGAATGGCAATCTGACGTCGGGCTCTGGCGGCGATGATGTTGTGACCATGGAGTCTGTCGCCGCGCCGCTCGTCTCGTCCATGCTTGCCTTCCCCCGGGCTCGCCGGGGCGTGACCGCGCAAGACGCAACCCCGGGCAACGGCATTGATCGGCGTGCCTACGCGGTCCGCCTCGTGGATCGGGCCGTGGCAGCGCCGCGGATTAGTCACATCGTGGCGGCGCTGGTGTTGGCGCGCGCGGTGCGCAGTAGCGGACGCTCGCTGCGGGAGATTGTTAACACGCTGATCCATACGACTCCGGTCGTCACGCTCCATGCGCCGCTCGACGGCTTCGAACGGGAGGTGCTACGGCTTCTGGAAAAATCCGGGGTGGTGCCAGACGGTCCCTTCGCAATCATTAATTCCGATCACATGTTCAACGACGATCACTTCGACGTCGTTGAAGGGGAGCGGCGCAGTCGTCTCGTCGTATTCCCGGGCGCGGGTGTGCATCGTGTTACCGGCAACGCCTTGCGTCGGCGAATGATCAGCGCATTGTCCCGCAACTATCCGATCCTTGCCATCGCGGAAAAACGATCGGACATTCCCGCCCTGCTTTGCATCTCCGCCGACCTGTCGTTGGAAACGGGCAATCTCGACCGGAGATTTGTCGCTGATCTGGTCGAGGTGCTCTATCCGGATGCGGTAGTCGGAATGCTTGGCCTGCCGTCGGATACTGATGCGCGCTGGCTGTCGCTGGAGGATCTGGTGCTTGCCTTTCGCCCGGGACGGGATGTTCGAGATGTGCTGCACCTCCTTGCCACGCTGATCGAACGCAATCGCGGCGACTCTGACGACGACGGCGGCGACTTCGGTGATGACACGACACCGGGATCAAAGTCCTCCGCTACATCCACAGAGAAGGCGTCGGGATCGGACGAAAAGTCGAAGTTGTCCGAAGCCGAGAGCAACGGCCGCTGGAAGCGCGACAAGCCGTCCGGCGCCGAAGTGATCCAGCCGCAGCCTTTGCTCACGGCGGGTGAGATCGACGGCAGGTCACCGGTGACCGTCGAAACACTCTCCGGATACGGCAGGGCCAAGGACTGGGCGCTCGATCTCAAGACCGACCTCGACGATTACCGTGCCAGCATCCTTACTTGGCCAGAGATGAGTACCAAGCTGTTGCTGTCGGGTCCGCCCGGAACCGGGAAGACAACCTTCGCCCGGGCGCTGTGCAACAGCCTGCAGATCCCACTGGTCGTCACCTCGGTCTCGACATGGCTGCAGGGCGGGCATTTAAACGACGTGATCGACAAGATGGCGAAGACGTTCGTCGAAGCGCGCGCCATGGCGCCGGCGATTTTGTTCATCGACGAGATCGATGGCATCGGCAAGCGGCAGCCGGCCGAACGTAACTATGCCGACTACTGGAATGCCGTGGTCAATAAGGCGTTGGAACTGCTGGACGGCGCCGTCAAGAGCGAAGGCCTGATCATCGTTGGCGCCACCAACCGGCCCGATGAGATTGACGAGGCCATCAAGCGGTCCGGCCGCCTGGAGACCCATATCGAAGTTCCGAAGCCCGATGTGTCGACGCTCGCGGAAATCCTGGCCCACCATCTCGGTGACGATGTGACGGCGCTGATCGACGAACCGGTACTGGAGGTAGAGCGAGAAGCTGATGATGGATTCTCGCTGAAGAAGATCGTCGCCGACCACCTGAAGGAACAAGCAGAAGACGAACGGAAGGGAGCAGGCCGATGACCGCGACCCAGAACAGCAATACGACGGAAACGACGGCAGTCGCGCAGGAGGGCAATCCCGTTGACGCGATCCTGAGACGCCTTTCCACGCGCGCGATGGGGCTGACGGGCGCGGATATCGAACGGATCGTCCGGGAAGCGCGACTGAAGGCGCGTCGCGGCAAGCGGGCGATCCGCTATGAGGATATCGAAGAGGGCATTCGCGGTAATCGTCCGCCCGTACCCTACAATCTGCGTTGGCGTTTCGCGTTCCATGAGGCAGGGCATGCGGTTGTCCATCATGCTCTCGATCTCGGTCCCGTTCGCGGGCTCAATATTGACACGGGGCAGGGTGGTTATAATCTCGTCGGCTTCCACGTGTGGGCCACCGACACCCGCGACTGGTACGAACACATGCTGACTATGCTGATGGCCGGGCGGGCCGCCGAGAAATTGACGCTCAAGCGCGTCTCGGCTGGCTCCGGTGGCACCGAAGACAGCGATTTGGCACGGGCCACGCGGATCGCCTTCGACATGGAGCGGACCCTTGGCTTCGGGACCGAGCATCCGCTGCTCTATCGCCCAAACCACGATCCGGGCGCAGTTCTTGACCGCGACCCCGAACTGGCCGCACGTGTTCATGCCAGGCTAGAAGCGGCACTTGACCGGGCGACGACAATCCTCAGGAGGCGCAGGCAGATCTTCCATGCTCTGGCCAAGGCACTGTTCGAAGCTCAGGCAATGGATGAGACTGCAGTGCTGCAAGTCCTGACGGAGGCGGACATCTCCATGGGCAAAATGGTCAGTTAGCCCGAGCCGGCCCTTTTCGCCAAATTACGCGGATCGCGGGGAAGATAGCCCTCCTACCTCAATTTTAGGAAAGGAGGCGTCTATCAAATCTAGGGGTTATTCACTCCGGCTCTGTGCGGCTCGCTGAAAGCCGAGGCTTCTCCGGCTTATCGAGGATCAGTCCGGCTAGCTCGTTGGCAGTCAACTCGGCCTTTTTCGGAGTGTCGGCCTCGCACTCCCATGCAACGAAAACTCGCCAGCCGTCTTCTTGAAGACTCTGGCTTACACGAGCATCGCGCTCGACATTTCTTGCGAATTTGGCCAACCAAAAATCGGTATTGGACTTGGGAACCGTTGCCACCTTGCAGCCCCCGTGGCGGTGCCAAAAGCAGCCGTGGACAAACACGACCGCCTTGTGCTTTGGCAGGATAATATCCGGCTTGCCTGGAAGCTTTCTCCCATGGAGACGGAACCGAAACCCAAGGTGATGCAGGGCCCTTCTCAGATTAATTTCCGGCTTTGTGTTGGACGAACGGATGCGTGACATCCGCTCGGATCGTTGTTCAGGGGTGAGGCTATCGACCATTGCTTCCGGGATCGTCGCCTTTTTGTGCGACTAGTTCGAAGAAGGGCAAGCCCCGGACTATTTCACCGGCCGCGTCAAATGATTTGTAGAGGCATTCATGGACCTTCAACGATTTGATCCGCTCTGCTTGCTCGGCTGCACTTCCAACCAATCCCAAGGCAGAAAGTTCCCCGACTGTCACGTTGGGCACTTTGTGAATGAACCAACTGAGGAGTGGATCACGATAGTCCGTCGCATTCACCTTGAAGTGCCGCAGGTACTGGGACGCGAGGATGACGCCAATACCGAATTCGCGACCTTGAAGTAGCAGCTTTCGAAGGACATCAAACTCATACCTCATGATGTTGTCGGCTTCGTCGACCAGCAGGTAGGAGTCGATTGCGCGAAGCTGTGGATCTGTGCCCAAGAACGGCCGCTTTGGCGTCCGCAACATGTTTTCGTAGAACATGTTCAGCATGATGGCGACCAGCATATTCTTGCTTCTGTCGTCTGCGCCAAGTGAGTCCAGCGAAATGACGACTACTCCGTCAAGGAACTGGTCGAACGAAATGGTAGCGCTCGCCTTTGAGGCAAAGATTTCCATGTCGATCAAGTCGTCGATGATCGCCATTGGCGAGTCCGACTTTCCGTCTAACAGTTCGGCGTACGCAGCGTGGACATCGGTTAGGGTCGGTGGATCGTCGCCTAAGCGTCCTTCATAGGATGCCTTGACTGCTTTCTTCAGCTTGTCCCTTTGAACAGGTCCAATTCCTGAGTAAATCTTGTCCAACACGTCGGCAAAGAAACGAAACCTGTCGAGCCAGGGCGCGGGCACGTCTTCCAAGGTGCTAGTGTCAAAAAGGTTCAGTGGCAGCCTATACGGCTTGACCACCTTTGCGCCCGTGGCTTGTACGAAATCCGCGCTGCTATAATCGCGTTTGTAGTCGAATATTAGCATTCGCGGCTTTATGCCCCGGTTACTCGCGGCCGAGCTCGAGATCTGGAGGATCAGCGACTTCAGTAGCTGGGTCTTTCCAGTCCCCAGATCCCCAACCACGCCCATGTTCAAGTTGTTCAAGCGTGTGTCGGAAATGTTTAGCGTAAGGTCACTCGGGCGGAGACTGTCGATAGTCTTGCCAATCGAGAGGACGACGCCTCCATCTTTTTCTTCTGCAGTTCGATCGTTAATTGGTTCCTGTGGCTGGGCCGCGACAGCGGGCTCCTCGACAACGCCATTATTGTCGGCGCCGTGTGACAACTGGTCGGCTGCGTCATCGGCCTGGGAGGAGGGAGCCTGCGTGACGGCAGCCGGCACCGTTGCGTGGTGAGGATTAGGATACAAGGCCCAATTGCCGACACGATTTCGGACAGCCTCGTAGAATTCAAGCGGATCGCCCGCCACGATCCTCCCGGCATCTTCCGTGCCGATGGTGACCGTCTCCTCGAAACCGTCATCATCCCGATCCTTGACGACGCTCCGGGGGCTCTCGTCAACAATTATCAGGCGCCCGCGTTGGTCAACTGAGACGCACGGATCTGGTCCCAGTATCGCTGCTGCTACGCGCTCGTGGATGGATGACCACAGTCCTTCCCGGCCGACGACGTCTTCATGCTGGCTGTAGACCCGCATGCCAAACCCAATGATTGAAAGAAGCAAATGCTGGAAACACATTGCCCATGCGGCCTGCTGGCCATCATGCGGAACAAGTTTCGTGAGCAGTCGCGAGAACGTACGGGCTTGCTCAAGTGCGTCGTCAATCTCTGCCGCCGGGAACACTGACCCGGGGCGGCATTTGACTTCGATAGGGGTGAGATGAATGTCGACGCGCTCTCCGGAAAGGCGGAACCCGATGACCATGAAGTCCGGTCGGGACAACGAGATGTCTTTCTTGTCGCGGCCAAGGGAACGCGCAATGTCGGAGAAATAACCTCTAAACGGATCGACCGGAACGATGATGCAAACGTTCGTATCCTCGCCGTCATTCGATATCACCGGGACCAAGGAGTCTCCGATATTCGCCAGACGGAAGCGATCCTGAAGAAGTCGAACCGCGACGAACAGGCCAAGATCGCCGGTGGCGCCGTTGTTGTCTCCCGCCAGCCCCCGGATCGTTGGAATGCCGCGACGGGCAATTTCCAAAAGGACGTCCCGCACCTTGTCGCCTTCGATTGCACTACATCCAGGCAAGCGCCCAAGGGCCTTTCCCAACGCCTCGCGGTCGGCGTCCTTTACCTTCGAGAGGAGGTAGTAGCCATTTGTATCACCCGCTCGGTGGGAATACGACGGCATGTCGTAATCCCAAAGGTAAGCACCTTCGAGCCAGCCGCCCAGGAAACACGCCGGATCGATTGCCGACGATGACACGGCGACAAAGTCAGCATTGCGCCTCTCCAGCATGTCGCGAATAGCGTTCACGTTCGGTGCAAAGCGCATGCCGACGCGCCTATCACCGAGACTTTCGATCTTGCCGATGCTGGCGGCAACTTTGTCAGCCAGAACATCACCTGACGCAGCGCTCAAGATCGACTGGCGGGTCTCGCTCAGAAACGCACCCCGTCCCGCGAGTTGGCGCCTAACACGATGGCGCAAAAGGCCTCCAAAACCGAGAGGCGAACGCTCGGTCACGGACGTGGCGCTCGGTTCGGACATATCTAGTTGCGCGAGGATGCCAAGGTCCGGCTTGGCATTCTTGGGCTGCCTCGAGAACCACTTGACGCTGTTATTAGTATCTTCGGCCAGGTTTGCGATCGTTGCTTCGTCGGGCTGCGAAGTAAGATCTCGATGGTCGTAAACCTCAATGAAGCGCGGCCCCGCTGCATGGCGAGGCGTCCGGCCTTCGGTGTCCTTGTAGCGGTTCGAGCACCAACTTATCAGCCCCTCGTTGCAGGCGTCAGTTGTTCCGCCCGCACTTGCCACGACAAGTCCGACCACTGGCTTGGCGGCGAGGAGTCCCGAAACATCCTCAAGCGCGCGTCCTACCTGGGCGGAGCTGAAGCCGACGGAAATACCTCCGACAGAGATGCCAAATGCATCACCGAAGGGCGCGAGTCGCGAACGTGTCGGGAGGCTTCCCAGTCGCGTGCCGTTCCACAGGACCGACCAGTAATCCGTCCCGTTCTCGACGGCGAGGAACTCCACCTTCTCTATTCCATCGGGGGATCTCAACGCCAGGGCAAGGACGTCCGGTATGCAATCAGGGTCCAGCACGCTCGCGGCGGGGCAGGGGACGCCATGCTCAGTTTCAACGAGCATGCGTTGTGCTAGAGCGTGCCAAGCAATGCGGATAGGATGCAGCGGCGATAGGATGATTGCGTCAGGAGTGCGGGATATCGTGATCTGGTCGTCTTCAAGTGAGGTGACCATGGCCACGTCCACCCAGCAGGCTACGTCAGGTTCTGCCTTAAGCCATGACGCATAGCTGTCGAGATAACGTTCGATGACGTCACGGAAGCCATCATCGTCATCTGCGAGCCATTTACCAAGCTTCGCCGACTCCATCAGCCCCGTTTCGTCGCTGGCCCCCCTTACCTTGGCCGCAATTGCCTTGCGAGCCTCGACGAATCCCGGGGGCGGCTGGAATTCGGATATTCCCGGCCGAGGATCATGAATGAACCGACCTTCGGAAAAAACTGTCCCGAGACCGGTGCTCCAGGACGGCTGGACCCAATGCTCCGCGTAATCGTCAGCAAGCACGATTGGCAGGTAGGAGAACTCTACGGTCTCCGCGAGTAGCATCCATTCCTGAAGTCCGGAAGACCGGGAACTCCGGTTCAACTGGACGACGGCCTTGGCTTCGGAGGGTTCTACAGCAGAGCGGTTCACCCGTATCAGCCGTTCGAATTCACTACGACAGCCCTGTTCCGCAACGTCCTCGACAGTAATGAGGACGCGGCATGTTTCGTGAGCTGCCGTTCCATCAGTGTCCGTTCTGGTGTAGCCAATATCGACTTGATAGTTTCCGTCGGCCTCGACCTCGATCTGATAGTGGCCTAGCGGAACGCTATGGACCTTCAGGCTATCCGCGCCGCCGACCGGATCTTGGTCGTCGTCGGCAATTCCCGATGCAAACTGATCGAGCACGATGCCGGGCGTGGTTAGCACCAGCAGTTCATGGCGGCCACCACCCGGGATCGTCAGGGTTGTCTCGAACTCAGGTCCCGAGCGTCCACGCCTGGAGGGTTTGCGTGGAGGAACCATTGCCCGTGCTTGCCTGCACGCGACAATCAGGCCGGGCGCCCAAGTTGCCAGGGAGATGATCTTGACCGCGCCGGGATTGAAGTTGTCTGCTGCGGCCGAATAACGGATCGGAGCCTTGTGCGATGGAGGCTGATCCTTTACCTGCGTTTCTTCATTCGCCTTGACGGCAACCGAGCCTACCTGCGCACTCCTTCCGCGAGTGATGTTGACCACCGTACCAGCAGCATCGGGCGCTTCTACTGCAAACGACAATACCACCTCGTCTTGCACGATTATCGGCATGCCCTTCCGGAGCTGGAGCAGGGCATTTGCGCAGGTCATCGTGATGTCACCCTGCGCTGGTGCCTCCTCCGTCAACAGCTCGGACCAACGTTCGGCAGTGAGATGCATCCACCACGCAGGAGGCCGAGGGAGGTCTAGACCGGTATCAGGCGCATAGAATGCAGGAGTCGCGCGTTCGAATGGCGTCGGGAGATCGCAAACGGCTCGTAGATGGTCAAGAAAGTCATCGAGATCTCTTGCTTCCTCGGCCGACGCCGTTTCCTTGGCACGCTTGATGCCTTCGCCAAATCCGTCCGCCATCGCTTCTGCCACCTTGTCGAGGACAGAAGCTTGCAAGCGTGAAAGGACCATGGAATCGCGCATGGGAGGAAAGCCACAGGCTAGGCTGATCGACTGGGCAGCGGTCAGGCCATGTACGCCAGATCCGGCAGCAAATATTCGAGACAGCAAATGCCAAGCGGCTGTGCGCTGGGTTCGCCGTACATCCATGCTGTCCGCGGCCGACCCCGCCTTGTTCATCAAGAACCTTGCTTCATCGCCTTTGCTGGGTTCGACAATGCCGGCACGAGAAATAGCGACGCTGGCCAGGTGTTGCACGAACTCATCGGCCCACCAGTCCTCGAACGGTGCGTTTCCACCGTTGTTTACAGCCGCTAGGCCAAATTCGTCGGTCGTGGATGTCACCGACCGCATGCTATGTTGACCGGGTGGAACCAAGCCCAGGAACGCCGGGCGCGACGGCGAGTTCCTCAGGTTAAGCAGATGGGTATCATTGCAATAGCCAGAGACACCTGGTTGAGGGTTGACGGCACCCGTGGGAAGTTCTGGAAGGAGCAGCAGGAGGGGAACGTTCCCCGGCAGCGGTTGTGCCTGAAGGATCTGATACACCTGCGACATGAGATCTAACGGAGGGCCGTGGAAGATCAGGCGGATTTCGGCCTCGCCTGATTGTGCAATCGAGGAAAGCTTTTCGAATATAAGGTCGGCGATGTAGGTGGCGAGACGGCTCACGCAAAATTCTCCTGCGCGGTGGCAAACGGCGGGATGAGCAGCATTCCGCTCTCCGCATCAGGGCTATCAAGCACTAGTCCAAGTAGTCGAAGTTGATGCCCGAGATCATTGGTCGCGATATCCCGATGATCGATTATCATCCCGTAGCCAGCGAGATGCTGGGTCAGTCGCCTTACCGATCGAGGGCCGCTTGTCCCAGACAGGGCACAATGCACAAGGGCGAGGATGGCAACGGGACCGAGCCCGACTACCCATGGGCTGCTGTTGCTGGTACCGCGCTTGCGCAAGGCAAAGCCCTGATCGTACCCGCGGAGTACGGGATTGGCTGCCTGTCGTTGCCCAAGCACATGTCGCGCGAACTCCATGATGTTGGAGCCAATGCCCTTCTTGCACAATAGCGTCCGAGTTTCCCTCTCCGTGACTTCGACTAGTGTGTCCCTAAGGCCGGTTTGCTGCATCTTCTCGACATTGCTGCCTAGGAAAGTGCAGAGCTCGAATATCGAGCGGGCCGAAGACAAGCAAGCCCGCTCATACCCGGCGTCCTGGGCTGCCCAAAGGGTGGCATTCAAACCCAACCGGGCTTGAAGGAAAGCGGAGGCTCGATCCTTGACGCCAAGGAGCGCCCTATCCCCGTAGGAAAAGTATTGGAAGGATTCGGGAAATATGCGAACCCTGATGTCGTCTGGCGTTCTCGAAGCACCGTCAGTTAACGTATGGCGAACGCAATCCCATATGCGAGCGTGGACATCGCAAATCCAGGTCACATGGGCAACGGCGCCGATCCGGATTATCGCCTCTAGCAAGCTAGTCCATTGTCGTCTGGTCATGGCGTCCTTGGCTGCGATAATGGCCTCCAGGTCACGAACGAAGCGCTTTGCGGGATAGTCCAGCCCCTTTAAGTCGACTTCATCAATGCCTTTCTCCGCTTCCAACTCGATGAAATCCCAGTCAGGGGCGGGGGCCCACGCGCCAATCTCCTCCTTCAAGAAGCGGGCGAAGACATCGTCATTAGAAGAAACCGAGAGAGCGTCGAAGAGACTTCGCCACAACCTGCTTGCAGCTTCTTGGTTCGGGCTTCCAAGCCTGACCATCCGCCTAACAAGCCCGCCGGCAGGCCACGAATTGCTGCTGAGGCGTGCGGAACCTGAAAAGATTGCGGCTTGCGGCACCAGCGGCGTTACCTGGACGAAACGCTTTGCAGATTGATTTGGAAGCTTTGGGCTCTCCAGGACAGAGTGGAGCAGTCCATTGAACGTATTTGCGTCAAGCACTGCAGCGTCGGGCGCGGTAGATTTATTGCGAGACTTTTGGATTTCCTTTTCCAAAAGTCTTCCCGTTTGCGGCACGCTGCCTTCGCTTGCGCCCTTCAAACCGATTTGGCGGTAAAGGGAGGACAGGATGACTTCCGAACTCGCGTATTCCGGCGCGGGCGACATAGCCAGGTTGCAATTCTCGTAGGCATGGTGCGAGGTTTTCCACGGCTCTTCCTTGAACTTGGCAAGGGTCATCGCGTTATCTCCCTTCGAACGCCGAACCGGTCGCGCTTCTGGACCACGGAAGTACCGCTCGTGCCGATACGAATTCGCGCCCTCTCGAGCGCGGCCTCGTCTCGAACAGTCGGTCCCGATAGGCGAGCACGGGTTGTATCCAGCAGAGCCTGAACAGTTCGCGGGAGAGATGCGGCCGACATCCCCGCGTCCAGCTCCTTCACTGCCTTGAAGAGGTCGTAGGTTAGCACGATCGTCTTGCTCGATTTGCCCTCGCCAACGGTGAGGTAGCAAAATGGAGATATCGGCCTGCCGTCTTGTTGCGCTGCACGGGGCCGCACGGAACGAGCCGCGACCACGAGCGTCGCCTGCCTGATCGGGGGAGGAAGTGGTTGTCCAAAGGTCGTTGTCAGTGAGATTTCGAAGTCTTGGTTTTTGTTCAGGAGCTGCTCTACTTCGTGCGCGACGTCGTAAAGATCCTCGCCCGCAATGTCCTCTACCACCCGCTGGAACTCAGCCAAGACTTGGGCATCCTGCACGACCCCAGTCCGTGTGCCGAGCGACCTTCGCACCAACCGGCAAGCGAAGTCGCGAATGAATCGTTGGATATTGGTAGCGGAGCCTGGCCGCCGCCGCCGTACCCCTCCCGTCGAGAGCAGCTCGTCAAGCTTGGCAAGCCGATCTAGCAAATCGGATTCCAGGCGACTTATGATCTGGAGCTTGCGAATGAATTCGAAACCCTCGGAAACCGATCGGCTGAACCTGACATCCAGGTCCCGGAGCGCAAAGCTAGTATTGCGAGTGGCTTGGACGACGGTGTCGGGAAGAGCCAACGCCGGATCCAGCGAATCTGCGAGTCCATCAAGTGCGTCGGAAATCATGGAAGGGAGGTACGGAGACTTTCGCCCGGATAAGAAATGATAGAGGCCCATCGCGGTTTTATCATCCTCAAGGTCCAGCTCCTTGATGTCCTTCAGGATCGCAGATGCAGCAGACTTTTCCCACTTATGGAAGAGCGCATGCTGGTATTGAGAGGCCACGAGCTGGAAGATGGCGCTGGACGTTGCGGCAGATGGTCTTGCGCCGGGTCGCGCCCCATCGTCCAAGGAAATGAGCTTTGCCGCCCAGTCGCATGGATCAAGGCTTGCGTAAGCTGGCTCCACGCGGTGTCCCGCGAGGAGATATGACATCAGCGAGAAAAGGTCGCGGAAGTTCCAGCGCTTGCCGCTCGCGACTTCATGCCAGCGAAGGATCTTCAGGAAGGATCCCTCCTCGCGGTCCCGCGACAGCCGCTGCCGGCTACTGCAAAATGGGCATCGCGGTCCTGCAGGGCAACTATCTGCTTCCGGCCATTTCTGCGAGTCTAGCGCCGTTTGCAACACGGATCGGGCCGGCGCTTCGCCGCCGCGAGCAGGTGCCAGTAGGAGGGATTCCACGTCCATTGGCCAAACGGCAACCTCGGGATAATCCTGCAGCGGCCAACAAGAGGGGGCTTCTGGGGCGAGGCTTACGGAACGCGTGATCGCCTCGAGGAGCTTGCGCTGTGCGATAGCGCCGTTGTCGATGGCTTCTATCAATGCGTCGTCAAGAATCCCGCGATTGACGCAGCATAGGTATGCCTCGCCAGCTGGAAGCGATTGCATATTCTCCAGCTCATCCAGTAGGAGCCGGTGGGGCTTTCCAGTGCCGACGACGGTGGATGCGTCCTGTACAATCGAGATATTGAGGCTTCTGGCTGGCGATCCCAACGCTCCGGCGTCGATCCGCACAAGGCGCGGCACGAACTCGTCCTCGAGTGGTGTGAAGCACTCCTTTAGTGCAGCAATCAGTCGCCCCTGGGCTGCAAGCGCCTCGTCAAGCCAACCGACCGTGGACTCGATCGCCTCCGTCTTGCCATTTCCTGGACCGCCGACCAAGAGAAGGATGCGCGGAGCGCTAGGGTCTCCCCTGCTGAGTGCATTCGCCCAATCTTGCAGCCTATGCAGCAAGTTGGTTTCGAAAACCGTCTTGCCAGGGCGACCACTGGAGTCATCGAACAGGCGCCTCACGCCTCCAGAACGGTTTCCAGCCCAATTAATAAGTTCTCCCGGGTAAGGGAGCCTAATTCCAGGATCCATCGTGTCCATATGTCATCCTACTGCGAGCGCAGGCGGCGCTTCGGCCTGCCTCGTCTGCGCAAATTGGTCTCGCGCCTCGGATACCTCCGCGAGCATTTGCTGCAACGCGTTGCCGATAGCGCGGGCAAGCAGGGGTGGAACTGCGTTTCCTACCTGAGTGTATCGCGGGCATTCCTTCGTACGAAGCTTTCCGCCGGTGGTGTACTTCCCCCTGAAGTGGAACCAATCCGGGAAGGATTGGAGGCGAGCATATTCCCTGACTGTCAGGATGCGTGGCTCCGAATAATGCAAGATGTCGTCCGGCAACGTCGTGACCGTGGGAGCAGGATCGTGACCAGCCATTGGGAAGATCCTGTGCTTCTTCAAATTGTAGCTTTTCCGGCTGGCATCGCTCATGCGGACGCCACGCCTGCATTCCGCAAGGATCTTCCCGAACCGCTCGCGGACGTCATCTCGGTGGCGAGCAAGGCGCATGCTGTCCATCGGGCCTTCATGGCCAAAGTGCATTAGCTCTTGATAGGGCGTGGTAGGCCCTTCATAGCTTGCTTCAAAAAAACGCCTTGGGCACTCCGGGTCTGTCGTGGGGCAAAGCGTGCGGCCATCTATCTCCAAGTCCGAGAGAGCGTCAGCGGCCGTCACGACATCACCCAGTCCAAGCTCCTTGAGCTGGGCCAGCCTTGCGTTCTCCAATAGCTGGAACACGTGAGAAATCCCGCCGCCCAACCACTCGCAAAGATCCTTTTTGACACCAATGACGATAAGGCGGGACCGCTTCTGCGGCACGCCATATGTTGACGAATCGACGAGCTTAGCTTCGACTACGTAACCCGCCTCCAAGAGGCTTTCGACCAGCTTGTCGTAGAACGACAGCTTCTTCTCTCCGCTGTTTGGGTTTTGAAGGTCAACGACGTTTCGACGAGTGTGGACGACCTTCATTCCCGGGACGTTCTCGATGACGATTGCCTGCGGCTGCAAGGCTTGGACCATCTCGACATATTTCTTGAAGAGAAGATTACGCGGGTCATCTTCGTTGCGGCGCCCGGCAAAACTAAACCCCTGGCATGGAGGCCCACCGGCAAGGATATCTATTTGGCCTCTCAGCGACCTTAGGTCTGTCAGGTGTTGGTCCAACAGTTCCTCGATGTCCCAGGCCTTTTGCTCAAGCCAACGAGGCCAGTCAAAACGCCTTGACCCCTTCCTTTCCAACATGTTGGTTGCGAAGGTCCGGAACGCCATGCCGTCACGCTCGATGGCAAAGCGTCCTTGGAGCCCTGAAAGGGTTAGTCCCAGCGAAAGTCCTCCACAGCCCGAGAAGAGGTCCGCGAAAGTTAGTTTAGTCATCATGCGCCTCATGCTGGCGAAAAAGGTTCCCGGCGGCAGTATTTGCATGCTTCGCCGGACCGGCAGTATCAGAATTCGCCAGTTTCATGGTCGTCTTCTCGCCAGGAGTGATCGATTCAGCCGCATTGTAACAAATTGTCTGGGTGATTCGCGCTCGGAAAGTTAGCTGAGACATCAACAAGGCGCAGGCAGACCACTGCAATCCCTAAACCGCGAGCTCACTCCACATCTGGATCGACAAGCTTGGTCGCATCATTCGCCAACGGCGTTATCCGCGACAGAGTAGCGGTTCAGAATGCAATAACTTCAATCTGGTCGAACGCCGATGTTGCCCGTTTAATGACCGGCATCGGTGAGGACGAGGCTGTCTCCTGCATGAGCCTGGCAAAGACGGCTCGCATGGTGGGGTCGCCTTGCTGTTGGCGGCAGACGGTGATTATGCGACGGTAATCCGCAGCCAGTTTAAGGCGGTTAGCCGTAGGAGGTTTCGAAGGCGGGTACCGAATGTTGGTTAAGCGACAACATCCGGCAGCTTCTTCCGCATGGCCGCTAGCACTTGGCCAACCACGCTGTTGGCAGGGCAAGTGATGACTAGCGTATCAATGGGGCGCGTGAGGGGTATCATGCACCAACGCCAGGCGATCGCTTCCGGTGAAGAGCCGGTCCCTAGACCATCTTGAAAATCCCGCGGAGCTTGTGAGCGCTTCAGCTCCCAGAATTCATCCAGCCCTTCCAGTACAGTTGCCCAGCCCTCTAGGCCCCGGCATGACTCATACTGGACGATACGAAGCTCTTCCGTCGATCGAGGGAATTGGCGACGCACACGGTCATCTACCGCGTCCCAGACGCTCCAGCCCTGCCGCATGAAGGACTGGGAAAGCCGGCTTATGCGAAAGCCCTCTTTGTCGATGACGCCAGATGGCGGCACGCAGTGAAGCAGGTCTAAAGGCATGTTCCCTGATTTTAGTGCTGAGGCCATCACCTCCCTCTGAAGGTCGGGCGCGTCACAGTAGCTTCTCTCGATGACAACCACCCGCCCACCGGGCGCATCGCGATTCACGTCCACGCGCCAAGGAAGACCGACCTCTTCGGCCAAAGCATTGGCAAAGAAGCAGAGGTTGGCCTTCATCCGCAAGCCACCTTGCAGGTGGCGTTGTCCAATCTTGGGTTGACCTATAACCGAGGACTTCCAATTGGTAGGATTGCCACGGACAAGCTGTGACATACCATCCGCAAGCGAAACCCTGTTGCCGCCATATAGTCGGCACAGCAGGTCCGCCTCGGCTTGTGGCCAATCCTGAGCCTCGTCGATCAAGACCACATCAAAATCGAATTGGATGAAGTCCTCGGCCTTTATCGCTTCAATCTCAGCCTCTCCCACCGCGCCTTGGTCGATGTAGTCCAGCGCTTCCCGGCATTTCGCGTCGTAGGTTGAGAAATCCAACTCCCCGTCGCCGGCGACACCTAGCCTGCGAAGCCACGAAAACATGAAGGACATGACTGTACGGATGGCAAGGCCACCGCCTTCACCGTCCGCAGGGATGTTCATTAGCGCAAGCGTCCGCTGAATATCGGCTGCCAAGGCCGTATTGTAGGTGAGGAGCAAGCACCGTTTCCCGTGGCGGACATAGGCCTCGTAAGCGGCCTGAAGGAGCAAGATGGTCTTGCCTGTCCCGCCATGGCCGCGGAGGTGGACGCGATGTTCACCCAGCAAGGCGGCAAGCTCTTGGGCTTCCGCCGGCCGCGCGGCGATGCGGTCCATGCGCTTGCGGTCAAGGTCGGAGGGCACCATGGGCAGGAGCAGCGCATCATCAATGACTTGCTCCATGACCTCGTCATTTGCCGACCGGATTACATACTCATTGCCCATCTTGGGAATACCATTCACGGCGGCCATCGCCACGAGCAAGCTTGCCGCGGTGAATTGCCCAGGAACTGCTCCCGCCGAGGGGTGGATCCTTCCTCGCACCTTCGGCAATTGGTCGATGCCCCTGAGCATCAAGCAGCGATAGACCCAAGGATTGGCGTTCGTGGTGCCTTGCAAATACTCTAGCAAGGCATAGCGCTGCTCTTCATTTTGGTCCGTGGCGCTCTTCCATTTGCCATTATAGCGCACCATGACACCGCCGGCAGCGATCTGCATACCGTCAGCCGTATGGTCCTTCACTTCGATGGCGGACACGAAGGAGCGAACACGGACTTGGCCACCAAGGATGCGGTTGCCGTCGGTGTCGTTAATTACCGTATTAGTTACGATGTAGCGCTTGCTTCTTAGGCGCGCCATTACAACGACGTCTATGTCACTAACCTTGTGGCCAGAGAGTTTGACATTGGATGCGATCCTTATGAGGTCGTCTTCTGCTGGCGATACCTCGATATCTGGCCATGTTTGAACAAACGCCTGCTTGATGGCGAGCGCCGCATCATGTTCAGGGCTTCCCGGGATTCCTACAAGTTCGATCAAGGCTGCAACCTCAAGAAATAGGCAGCACTCCGGGCTGCAAAATCCCGCACATCAACAAAGATAGGCTCTATGCCGCTGGCCCGCAGCTCATCGCGCGCTGACATTTGAGGTGGTTGCAACAACCCATTCTGGGTGTGCCATAGGGGATGCCCAAGGACGAGCGCCCGGTTGCCCGACCGCAAGATTGGCAAGCCCTCACTGCTAAAATCGTGTTCGACGGCAAGCCCTGCGCCCTCGCAAATCCGTAGGAAGGAATCGACTGATGGATCCTCCGCCCCCTCTAGCCATCTCTCTATCTTGATGGGGTTGCCAAGGACTAGGTCAGCCAGATCGAGCGCCAAGCGCCAATCAAGCATCCCGTGGCTGAAGCGGTTTCCATAGTTTCGAAGGCAATCGGGGCATGAACGGTCGCAATCACCAGCATGCCGGGGATGCTCCCACTTGGGGGCAACGCTCGCGTAGAATGCCACTATGGCACCCTCCATGTGGCCCGGGTCGGATGCCCACCTTGCATAGCCGGCCCCGTTCTCAAGGGCATCGGCGACGAATACCTGCTCCGTCTCACACTCAGGGACGGCCAGAGGCTGGCGGCCGACACGGAACTCCGAAGGATCGACGTCAAGCGAAGTCGCGAGGGATAGCTTCACCAACTCTGCAAATGATGCCATCGCCGCGCGCGCCGAAGGCTGGCCGCGCACGTCAAGCACGCCAAGGTTTCCAATCCCCTGTGCACCAGCGATGTGGAAACTCAGCACATCCGTCGTAAAGACCGCGCCGATAGCTCCTTTGTCAAACGGCTGCGTTGTGGGGTCAGGCCACGGCACCGCCGCCCGGAAGAGATCAGGGTCACGGACAGCAACACGATTATTGATCTCCTGATAGAAATCGTAGAGGCGTCCGCCATTGTCGTTTACGACTGCAACGGGACCTGGCCCTATGGCCAGTTTCATGGGGCCGCACGCAAGATCTCCATATTCCTGCGGGAAAGCCCGTACTGGCGGGGGTAGCGCGGGGCCACGCTGGCGCTGTCCATCATAGTCATTGGCTTTGTACGCTGCCAAGAAACCCTTGGGCTGGTAGAGCGGGAAGTTGCGCGATGGCTGCTGGCAAACAGCGCATGTCTGGCTGCTGCCGTGTGCGATTGCACCGCACGAGGAACTTGTACACCGCGTATAGGGCATCGGCTTCCCGAGCGGTTCTGGCTGGTTTTCAATGCCCTTGAACCCGTCCTTTTTAAAGACGAACCCGCTGGCAGTATTGAGCTGTTTGTCCTTGGGGATTTCAGAACCCGGTGAGAAAGCCCACACGGCGTGGTCAAGTGGACGGTCGCTTATGACCGTTTGCTCAACCTTGCTGGCCTTGAAGTCGTCGCGAAACAAGCTGCGCACCTGAGTTGGGAACCCAAACATGGGAAGCAAGCCAGCGACCGCGAGGCGATGACTAAGCTCTTCTTGGATGAATCGCGTATCTTGCACGCATTCATCGATTTCCCCCGGCAAGCGCGAGCGTATGTAATCCACAAGCTCGTGCTCCCTTCCCGCCAATCCAGTGTGGGCCGCAAGGCGCGCAGCTACATAATCGACGTCGGTCGCATCAGCGAGCCATTCGATAATGGGAGCGCGGTAGGTCCCTTGCCATTCCCCCGATCGGCCAAAATTGCCATGCAGGCTTTCTTCATTACGTACCGGCCCGGGGTCCAATTGTTCAAATGCACGGCGCAGGCATTCTGCAGCAAGGACGCGCTTGATTATCTCTGGCCGCGTGAGGTCGAGTTGCGGCTGCGGCGGGACGTCGCCCGTCATGCGCTCTGGATTATTGAAATAGTAATCGTCGTGCGCGGCACCGCGGGAGATTGTGACCGCATAGGAAAATGCCTGGCCGGCACGGCCTGCGCGACCGACTCGCTGCTGGTAGTTGAAGCGCTGGGGCGGCATGTTAGCCATCAGGACAAGCTTCAAGGAGCCGATGTCGACGCCGACCTCCATGGTTGTCGTGACGGATAGTGCTTCTAGCCCGTGCGTGACTGCGTTCTCCTTGTCCAAGAACGCCGTGCCCTTGAAGAGCCTCTGCCGGCGGCGCTGCTCGCTCATGGGCTTTGTCTGGCCTGTCAGTTCCGCCACGGCAAGGCGATGGGCAGGTTCACGGGAAACCCAGCTGTAGTAGTCTTCGCCAGGATTGGGGACGGGGCTGAACTGGTGCCCCATACAATGGGGTGTCGTACAGGCCTTCACCGGCAATGCCATGGTGCGCCGCGAGCAACTATCGCATCTGAATAGAGGGCGCTCTCCGGCCGGCACGATCTTCAGGGGAAGGTTCGTATGGTTGTCCATCCGCAACAGCCAATTCTCATTGATGATGCCACGGCTATTGAGGAAATCGCCTATCGTGGCGACCAGTTCGGCTTTATCGCGATTCAACAACCCGGAGACTTTGTCGATATATGCGGCAACGGCCTGGGGCGCGTTAGTGGAGGTTCTTGTCCGTTCACCGGCAAAGTGGCGCGTATGCCCTAGGATGCGAACGACGTTCGCTAAGACGCCGCTTGCTACTTGCTCGTCTAGCCCAAGGGAAGGACCAGCATTGGCGTCAACCTCAATCGTGGCAATCCGCATTGATTCCATGTCGCGCCCCGCCTTGTCGAACAGGGACTTTGCAAGATGGGTTGAGAAATAACCCATGATCCGCCGCCGTTCGTCGGCGGCTACGTCGTTGTTTAGTGGTTCCCATTCATCACTTGGAGGATCGAAGTAGCGCCACCACGGCGTATTCCCATCACCCCATTTCGTGCGGCTGGCCTCCGTTCCCGCCGGATTTTGGCCGAGCGCTATGAGCTCGTTACGCATGGCCGTGAGCAAGGACGGCCATGCTACCGCGTTCGCAGAAAGACTGGCGTCGTGCTTGGCGATAAGGTCTTTCTCACTGGAGCTCGCGGCATTGAACTTGTTGGCGCGCACGGCATTGAAAATGCCAGGCGTCCGCCGTTCAGCTTCATCCAGTATCCGGCGGACTTCTGCATCAGAATCGGGATCCTTGCCCACGAGGGCATCGATCTCAGCGCTGGTAGGAACCTGTCGTGGCTGGATGCCCTTGAAAATGAGCTGGCGGATGAGGTCGCGGAAATGATGGAGTTCCAAGCCAGCGGCAAGGTCCGCGGCGTCATCACGACTATCCGTGAACGCAATCATCTTTTCCGCATCATCGGTGTCGCTGGTCGCAAACATCACGCGGTCGGCGACGAGCTGCGTAGTGACGTTCAAACCGGTGCGCAGCCCGCGGATCGGGGTTTCGACAGATCCCTTGAAGAATGTCTTCTTGTCCCGGGAGTTGAAGAACGAGCGAGAACTGCCGCAGCAGGGGCAGTTCTCTGGAAGGCCTGCCACCTTCTCGTTGTCGGCAAGGCTGCCTGACACCTCGAACACCACGCCGCCATCTTCACCCCGGTTCAGTGTCCCCGAGAAGGGATCGAACCGCCCCTTGGCAAACTGCAAAGAAATTGACTTGTTGCCCGGTGATTGATGGGTCCATCGTGCACCGCCAGCAGGCAATTTCCCACCGGGCCAGTACCACCGGAATTCATCTTGCGTACGCTCAAAGACCTGACTCGCCTTGCTGTTACCTTCACCAGCCTTGGTTGCCTCCAAGAAAACAAGCCCAGAAAGTGCCCCGTCGGTAGATGGTACCACGAACCCCCCAAGGAAGGCTTCTCCGCAATCATAGCAATAGAGCAGTTCCAAGACTTGCCCGCCGCAATTGCATTTCATGGCTGGCGCCTTGAACAGCCGGCCAATCTTGCGCCCTTCCGCCCGGTACTCTGCGGCCACCTCCGTGCAGGCAGGGTTTGAGCAAGCCCAGATGCCTTGTACCTGCCGAAGGAACATATGTGAACGGAAGGTAGGCTTTGGTTCTTCCCACGTTCCGCGGCCTTCCATCTTTGCGGCAATGAACAGCGGCTCTAGGAGACTAACCTTCTCCTCATTGCCAAAAAGTGCATCCGCTATCGACGACAACGGTGCCGGACGCACGACAGGTTCTTGATTTCCGGTCGTGGGATTGAGAACCATGGCCCGGCCCGCCACGCGGCACGCGGAGGCAAGCGCTTCCCTTGGCGAGAAGCGGCCGGATATGGCCGCAAGTGCGGCGTCGGCCGCAATTTTGTCATCCCCAGCGAGGGCGGCTGCGTTATTTTCAAGGATGCTTGAGTCAACCGGAAGCGGGACGTTGAAGACCTTTGGGTTGCCCGGATAGATGGCAAAGGTCTGGCTCGGGACGCCAAAGAACTGCTCAAGATAATCCTTGCCGGCTTCGCCATCCAACGAGGCGCTAGTCGCAATACAGCGCAACTGCGGGGAATCCGGCGCCAACCCAAGGCGATCGAGCATGTTGCGCACGACAAGGGCCACTTCGGTCCCTTGCGTGCCCCGGTAGCTATGGAGTTCGTCGACGATGAGCGTGAACTTGTTGCCACTATCGTCCTGGAGCCACTGGCGCGTGCTGTCGAAGATGGGGGCTTCGACATCGCGCATGAGCATGATGTTCATCATGCTGGTGTTGGTGATGAGGATGTCGGGTGGCGCGGCAATCATGTCCCATCGCGTCAGCATTTCGCCAATCCGCGGATCTTGGAATTGGCTGCATATCTCAAGGACGTTGTCGTCCTTACGTCCTTCGGCCCGCATGGCCTGCTCAATGGCAACGACCTCGCGCGCGATGCGATTGACTTCCCGGGCCACTTCGTTGATCCGGGTGCGGTCTGCAGCCTTTAGGGTTTCTGGGGGGACCCAAGTCGAGCCGATGGTCGCGCCTGTGTAGCGTCCAAAGTAGAAGAGCGGCTGCCCATGGATGGACATGGCGCGCGCGGCCGCTTGCCGCAGGCGCGAGATTTGGTCTTCGACAAGCGCATTCGTCGGATATAGCACCATGGCCCGCACGGCGGGCGTCACATAAGGCTCCATGCCATCACGGGAATGCTGCCAGCGGGAATTACCGGTGCCCAGTTCTTTTTCCCACCACGGGTTAAGCTCGACCGGGCCCACGCCATTGCTGCGCTCTTGCATGAGGCGCGCCAAGAGCGGGAGGAGGAACGATTCCGTCTTGCCTGAACCCGTCCCTGACGTAACGACGACATTACAGCGCCCTTCTTCGTCGCCGGCAGTGCCGGTGCGCAAGGCCTGCGCTTGGTGCTCCCTCAGTTTGATGCTGGTATCGCTTCCGAATACGACGCGGGCGAGATGCCGCGCCACAAGCGGATCAAGCCCAGCCTCCCGGCAGGTCTCCTCGATGGGGCGAAGCGATGGATATTGGGGAACGGCCTCTACCAGCGGTTCTTGCGCCATGACGCCATAGGAATTCAGGATCGCGAGGCGCTCTGCCATGATGGCAGGGTCTCGCATCCAGAAAGCGCTGTCATAGTAGCGGCGGTATCCGTCCCGCACATAATCAATGACGCTGGTGGGCGTAGCGTGCTTCATCGCGTGCTTCTTCTTTCTCGTACAGGGCATCTAGGACAAGGCGGGCCGTCGCGGGATCGACATTGCTGTATTTGAGCAACCCTTCGGAAATTTCTGGCAATGTGCCAGAGCAAGCAACAAGGGCGCGTCCCAGCAAACCGGGAGCGTCACACCCCAATGTGGCAAGGAACGCCTGTTTTTTTGCATCGTAGGCGTGGAGCCTGCGCCGTCGCGAGCGTGCCGCCATGAGTTTCACGACTTGGTGTGGACCAGCTAGCGACCGTCCGCTTTCTTCGACGAAGGCATAAGCCTGCCGGCCATCGTTCCATCGATATGCACCGCCCTGCGCGCTAATCGCGCTAACCGTATCCCAGCGCGCGGTCTGCAAGTTGAAGACTTGCAAGTTGGCTTGGCGCCCCATCGAGATTGGTATCAAGCAAGAATCGAGATTGCTCCATTCCCGGCACGCACGCGCGATTTCCCGCCCCGGATATTGGTTCACCGATATAGACCGCCCCAAGGGATCTGCTATGCCCTCCAAGGCGCGTGACAATGCTGCCGGAGACAAGTTGGTGATCTCAATATGTGCAGGCACCAATGAACGACGCGCCTCTACGATTTGCCCATCGGCTCTGCGCACGGCAGAAAAGATAGATTCAAGCAGGGACTGGCAGCGGAACCCGGAGAGGAACGCCGTTTCTTCATCGATGTAGCTAACCGCGCATGGAGGTATCGACCACCGGTGCACGATGTTCGTTCCAGGCCGCAGATCGATGTCAAGCAGCCCCAACAAGGAATAGTTTTGTGCAATTTCCCGCGCTTGCCAGGGCATCTCCACCTTGTCAGCCAGTAGCGACTCAAACCGACCCCACGAGCCCGTGCCAAGGAAGCATAGGGCATCAAGCAACAGGTCGTGTTCGATGCGGGAAGCGTCGGGACTGCCGATACCCGTAAACGTCTTCAAGGGACGAAGGCTTGGCGCCAAGACCCGCGCCGTGGCTTTTCCACGATCCACCACGACGATGGCTTGGCCGCAGTCCTTGCACTCTTGCCTAAGCGGGGTTTTTTTTGGCCTGCCGGGCTCCAAGGTTTCGCAAAGCCAGATGTGATAGCCGCGTTCAGCGCAGGTCTGATTTCCCACATGGTTGAGAATGGGGCTTGCAAGATTCGCATCTTGAGGTTCCTCCCAATCTCCCGTGGGCAATTCCCCTTCGATGGACGATGTCCCAAGGTCATCGTCCATCGTGTCGACCCCTACGGCAAGCATGCCTTCGACCCGGATAGGGATTTCCTGCCCGGGGCTTTGCTCGTGGCCAGCTGCAGACATGATCGACGCATAGCTTAGGGCATCCCGGCCTTGCCTATCGAGGGCGCGAGGATTGTTGGCATCCCGCAAGAGGATTTCAGTGTTTGCCACGACAGCGGGGCCCTTGCGGCTTTCGAGCCGCAGTCCCGAATGTCCCTTGGCTGCTCCAGCGGGGATTTCAAGCCTGCACGCTTTGCCGGCATCCTTGGCCCGGCGGAGGATTTCACCTGTCGTCGCACCCATGGGCATTGCGAAGATTTCCGTGGGCCCGGTGGAAGCCTGGAAACTAGCGACGAGGCTGGCGCGTGAATGAAAGATCCCACGCGCAAGTTGGAAGCTTCCCTCAACGAGCAGTGCCCCTTCGTCCCCAATCGGCACTAGCGCATCTAGGTCCAATGGTGGTGTTGACGATGGTTGGCCGAGCCTTGCGTCTTTGTACAAGACCCAATCTGCAGGCAGGCCCGGTAGCTCTTGCGAGGTGAGCTTCGCAGGCATCTCCAAGGCAGCGTCGGAGAGATAGGATTCGACCTTTTTCGGGAAGCTGCTGACATTCCGAACGAGGATAAGATGAGGCTGGCCGAACGTGACGCGCGCCACTTCGATCCAATATGGCCCATCGTTCGCCTTGGCCAAGGGAATGACAAGCCGTGGATGCCAATCAAGGTTAGTTTCCTGGCCGGGCACTACAAAGCTGTAGGACCGACTTAGGCTGCGGCCATCTGCACTTATCGGGCGCGGCAGGATCGTCGCGAAGGTGCCGAAATCTTCGTTTGCAAGCGAGAACTCTTGCCCGGGCGCACCTTCAATCGACAATGGCCGCAAAGGCTCATTTCGCTCCTCGGTTCTTCCGAGCTGCAGGTCCAACATCGTTGGCCGCGGGAAACGCGTCACGAAGCTAGCGATCAATGACAGCTTGACCGACCGTTTGCCAAGGGAAATTGCGCCTTTTGCGGGCGTGCCGTCTGCACTTCCCCAATGTGAAAGCTCGGCAATCGCCGCCTCGCACACGCGCTGCTGGAGCTCAGGCTTTTGCCAAGCTGCCTTCAGGCGTCGGTTGGGCTTGCTCGTTAGAATCCAGTTCGCCAAGTAGTGGCGCATCTCATCAGGGGAGATACTTTCGTTCCCGGAGAACCCGTACCGGGCAAAAAGATCATGGAAGAGCTCACGATCGCCTGCGCGAACAACGACTTGGGACAGGGCTTTGCCGACATATGTCCATTTGTTGATCGCTGCCGCGGTGGGACGACCGAACTCGTAGTTGTTTTCCACTAGCCAGGAGTTCAGCCTTTCCCAAAGTCGGTCGGTGGACTTGCCGTGAAAACTTAGTACCTGCCGCTCGCGCCCCGTGACCTGTGCCAGCCGCAAGTAATAGTTATTGGACCCAAAGTCGCCTTCCGCTGCCATGAGGGCAGCAGCATGGGACAGGGTGAACAGCAACGCAGTAAAAGGAGGCGGAGCTGATCGTGACTTGATCCACCACATGCGCGCATGGTCATTTATGGACGCGTAGGGGTCACCACTCCTATCTAGCACATGCCCTGCCACGCGGCAGATCTTCTCTTCAAGCCCCTCTTCATCCTCACCAAGCATTCCGGCGAGCTCAAGGCGCATGCGGGCATCGAGGGACAGGTACACCGGCCGCCAGGCAAAGCGCCCGGAGAAGAATATTTCGTTGAGCGCATGGTTATACTGTATATATGTCGCGCTCAAACCACCCCCCTCGTCAGTGCGCATTTTCTTACGAGACCATAGTGCCCCTGCCTATTCAATCACTAATAGCATCGCCTGCAGCCTGTCAGCGGTCTCTTCGACCTTGGCTTTGGTATTTAAGCCACACTCCCACACGACCCAAACTTTCCATCCCATTTGAGTTAGGCGATGTTGCACTTGTGCATCGCGCTGGATGTTCCTATCGAATTTCGCGGTCCAGAACGCAGTATTTGACTTGGGCTTGTTCGCGACTGAGCAGCCTTCGTGCCGATGCCAAAAGCAACCATGCACGAAGATGACGACACCATACTTCTTAAGAACTAGGTCGGGTTTACCCGGTAAGCGCTTATCGTTGACGCGATAGCGAAAGCCGCGGCGATGGAGTGCGCTGCGCAGGGCGAGCTCGAGGGAGGTGTCCCTCGACCGTATAAGCGACATACGTTTTGCGTGTCCCGCACTACCTCCCTCGTGGGATCCTTTTGTGACATCAGGTAGTCAACCTATATCAGGCCTTCTTCAAGGAGTGCGTCAAAGTTCCGGACTTTGGGCGTGCGGGTACGCTCTACCTGAAAGTAGTGGAATTCTTCGCCCACGGCATCGCGCGCCAACCCAAACCGTCTGCGGATGCTTTTCCGCAAGGAGTGTCCGGAGCTCCTCTGTCCGTCGTCGAAAGATTTGAGACTTTTCGGGCTCTGGAAGCACGTCCTCCGCGCCATGCAGGAGAATGCCCGGCAGGGCTTCTGGAATGGCGCGGCAGCGCCTTATGGATACGCCATTGTGGCTGCGGAGCAGCGGGGAGCAAAGACCAAGAAACGACTCGCCATCGATGCCGTCGAAGCAGAGGTGGTGCGGCTCATGTTCCGGCTTATCCACGAAGGCAATGGCAAGAGCGGCCCCCTCGGCGTTAAAGCCCTTGCCTGCTACCTTAACGAACGGGGCTACCGCACCCGGCGCGCCGTGCGGTGGGGTATCGGCCCGCTGCACGCCCTCCTGACCAGCCCGACCTACAAGGGCGAGTACCGCGTCAACAGAGGTCGGCGACCTTCAGCATAGGGACCTCAGCGACACGTAGGCCGGCGCCATAGGCGACCGACAATGCTGCCTGGTGCTTGAGGCAGGTGGTGGCATTGAGCAGCCGGGCAACCTCGTCGCGGCTCAGCACCACGGGCAGGTTGCGCGGATGCGCCAGCCGGACAAGCCTGCGCGCCAGGTCCGGGCGGTCGAGGGTTTGGGTGAAGAGGAAGCGTAGTGCCGACACGATGCTGTTCATCGTCGGAACAGGAACGCCATCGTTCTGCTGCTCGATCTGGAACCGTCGCAAATCGTCGGCGCTCGCCGTGTCAGGTGACCGCCCGAGAAAGGTCGCCAGGCGTCCGATGTCGCGGAGATAGTTGGGCTGCGTTTCGCGTGAGAAACGCCGCATGTTCATGTCGTCGATCAACCGCTGGCGCAGCGGGCTCACGGGCGCGTCGAGATGAGGGTACTGCATGGTCAGGCTCCTTGTTGAAGAAGCCTGTCATGCTCTGCCGTTGTCGGACGACGTTCAATGAACGCGCAACCTACAGCTTGTGCCCTCTACCTCAAGCGCAGACGCCCTCCCGCGCAGCGGGTTCGTTCGCCGACCCCAAATTGGTTATTGCGTGCGTTTAAGAGAGTGCGGCCAAGCGCTCAAATGCGCGAATGGGCATTTATTTCCGCATCTGCTTGCTCATTTACGTCGAAATGTACAAGTCTCCGTGGACTCAGGCCCCCGCAACCAAATCTTCCAAATACAATAAGCCCCCGTGTCAAAAAAAACCGGGGGCTTTTGCCGTTCTAGACGCCGCAAAAAGCGCCGCAGCATCAGCGGCGAGGAGCTTTCTTGTTTGGCCTCCATCCCGAGCTCGCCAGCTCCAAGCCGTTCCAGATAGTCGTGCCGCTTTTGCATTGCGCAGGGCGGGCGGCGCTGGTACCCAGTTTTCAGAGGCATAGAGCCGAACGTCCCGCCTCTTTACAAATCTCTGTGGACTGAGGCCCGAGGTCGCGACCTGGCGGATTGCTCGTAAGCGGCAATGATTTCCGCTTTCCAAAGTAGCCACTCATTCAGCGGCATATAGAGGCGGCTCCGCGCCCGCAAAGCAGCCCAAGACGCATCTCCTACACGCAAATAGCGGACTTCATCGCCACTGTGGTGCTGAGCAGGCATCATACATCACGATTCAGGCGGCGCCGTCGCGCCGGTGGCCGTGCGGTAGTCCGCAACGAAACCATCCAGTTCGGCGCGTTCGAGATCGGACACCGCCCAGTAGCTAAAGCCGCTGCTCGTCCATCTCACCATGTTGTAGCCGTCGGTCTGTTTGCTTTGGGGGCCGGAAGTCCCGGCCGCTGCCGGCTCCGCCACCACCGTGATGAGATGTTCGTTGTGGCGGTAGACGAGTGTCGGGACGGCATTGCCACCGATGACGTCGACGCGGCCGCCGACAAGCGAGAAGCCTTTCGCAGCCAGATCAGGCGCCGGCGGCGAAATACCGATCCGGTTGTCGAGCCAAGGCTTTACCGTGTGGCGATCGGACGAGGCGATGTCGACCGGGCTTGCAGCAAGCAGGCTGCGGTGGTGGGTGCTTGCCACGAGATCGCTGGTGGTTTCGCT
>NZ_JBFRGB010000042.1:0-32797 GCF_052115125.1 Ensifer sp. 2TAB8
CCCGAAACCTCGTCGAGCGCCTCTGGTGCAGGCTCAAGGATTGGCGGCGCATTGCCACCCGGTATGACAAACTGGCAAGAAATTTCCTCGCAGCAGCTCTAATCGCTGCCACGCTCACATACTGGTGCAATTGAGTCCGGACCCTAGGCCTCGGGCCGCAGACGGCTTTCGGTCAAAAGCCCGCTCTCCTCCAGGATCGGATAGGCGACGGACGCGACATGGGCGTTGACGCGCTTGAGGTCCCGCAACATGTCGAGGTGAAGCGAACTGGTCTGCAGGCTCTGAACCAGCCCGTCGCGCAGCCGCTCGATGTGCCTCTCGGCCGAACGCTTCTCCATGTGGCGAACGCTCACCTTCACTTCGATGAGCTGCCTGGCAAGATCGGCATTGCGGCTGACGAAGATGGACTGCGCAACGCGAAGATTGTCGATCGTCAGGTTGAAGAGACTTTTCAGCTCCTGATAGCCCTCCTCCGAGAACTTCAGTCCGTTGTTGACCTTTTTGGCAATCTCCTCGCAGAGCCCCTTCTCGATGATGTCGCCCATATGCTCGAGGTTGATGGCATAGTCGATGATGACGATCGAGCGCCGGCCGTCCTCCTGGCTCAAGCCATCGCGCCCCAAACGCGACAAGAAGATCTTCACTTCCTGCTGCAGCTGGTCGACCTGCTTTTCGAACTTGCCGATGTCGCGAATATCCGAGAGATCGTTGTTTTCGAAGGCGCTCGCGGCGCGCATCAGCATCATCTCGACCAGATCGCCGACGCGCAGAACTTCGCGTGTCGCCCCCGACAGCGCCATGACCGGCGTATGCAGGGCATTTTCATCGAGGTAGCGCGGTCCGCTCTCTTCGGTCTCCGTATCGGGAATGAACCGGACCATCAGTTGCGACAACGGCCCGGCAAAGGGCCATGCGAGGATCGCGACGGCGAGATTGAAGGCAAGGTGGATATCCACGGGCAGGTTTTGCTGCGGCAGCGGCAGGCTTTGCAGGAACTCCACACTCATGCTGGTCAATGGCAGTGCGATCAAGCAGCCAATCGCGCGAATGACGAGATTGCCGAGCGTGACGCGGCGCGCCGATGGAGCGGAAGCCAAGGTCGCCATGACCGGCGGGATCGCCCCACCAAGGTTCGCCCCCAGCACGAGCGCCACGGTCAGCCCCACGGTCAGGATGCCTGCAGACGAGAGCGACAGGACCAGCATGACGACCGCCAGGCTGGAGGAAGAGGCGAAGGCAAGCCCGGCGGATATGATGAGCGCGACAGGCCACGCACTGTCGAGCATGCCAAGGAAGGCGGCAAGTGCTGGAGAATCGCGCATCGGCTCGGTCGCAGAGCCCAGCAGATGCAGCGACAGCAGCATGAGGCCGATCCCGACGAACGCCGCCCCGAGACCCTGACGGGCATTCGAACGACTGGCGCGATGCAGCACCACGCCGACGAGGATTACCAGCGGTGACAGCCACTCGATACCGGTTGCGACGATCCAGGCGGTCATGGCGGTGCCGACATTGGCGCCGAGGAGCACGATCTGCGCCATGCGAGAACGCACGAGCCCTTTTTCCACGAACGACGCGGTCATCAGTGCCGTGGCCGTCGAACTTTGCAAGGCCAGCGTCGCGACAAGCCCGGTCGCAAAAGAGCGGACGGCCCCGTTGGTTCCTTGGGCGAGAGCGGCGCGCAAACGTGCGCCGAAAGCACGCGTCACGCCATCCTTGACGAGCGACAGCCCGAAAAGGAGCAGCGCTACTGCGCCGAAAAGATTGACCATCACGATTGTCGACTGCATGGCATGCCTTCCCGCGGGGTCTTCAGAATCGCCCCTAACTCCTGCAACAGAACCACAGATCCAACGCGTATTCGACTCAATCTGACAGATAAATTTCGATTGCCGGCTAATGAATCCGACACGGATTGTACCGAGTGCGCCCGATGCGCCGAGCGGGCCTTGGCAACCTCTCACTTTTGCCACGACGGCCCGGTGGCAGGCATTGAAAACCGGGCAATCGGGACGGACGAACCATCACACGCATGCGCGCAATTTGCGGCAAACAACCCTTCATTTCCTGTTTCGTTTGTTTTAAGGAACGATCTCGTTTGGCCGTTGGCCACCGCATTGCAAAGAGGTTTCTGCCCCCATGCTCGAATTCCTGAGAAGCGCTGCCCAGACCTGGGTCGTCAAAGGCCTGCTAATCGTTCTCGTTCTGTCGTTCATGGTGTGGGGCGGCTCATCGCTGACGATGACGAACCAGTCGGATGCGGTGGTGGTCGTCGGCGACGTCAAGGTCAAGGCACCGGAGTTCCGGCTCGCCTACGAAACCATGCTGGCTCAGGCCTCCCGCCAGCTCGGCACCCGGTTGACGCCACAGCAGGCCCGCGCCTTCGGCATCGAACAGCGGGTCTACTCGCAGGTCGTCGCCGGCGCTGCTCTCGACCAGCTTGCCAACGACATGAACCTCGGCCTTTCGCAGGATCGGCTGGCCAAGCTGATCGCCGACGATCCGGCGTTTCACAGCGTCAACGGCCAGTTCGACCGCCTGACGTTCTCGAGCGTTCTGCGCAATGCCGGCCTGCGCGAACAGGACTACATCAACAGCCAGAGCCAGACGGCGATCCGCTCCCAGATCGTCGACGCGCTCTCGGACGGCTATGCCGCACCCAAGGTCCTGACCGACGCGATCGGCGCCTACCGCCACGAAAAGCGCACCGTCGACTATCTGCTGCTGTCGAACGCCAATATCGACGCCGTGAAGGCACCGGGCGACGACGTACTGACGCCCTGGTACGATACCCGCAAGGCGAATTACCGCGCCCCGGAATATCGCAAGATCAGCTTCGTGAAGCTCGAGCCGGTCGACGTCGCGGACACTGCCGCCGTCACCGATGATCAGGTCCGCACCGAATATGACCGGCGCAAGGAGAGCTTCCGCACCCCTGCGACGCGGACCATCGAGCAGCTCACCTTCCCGTCGCGTGCAGCGGCTGACGCCGCATCGGTCAAACTTTCTTCCGGCACGAGCTTCGACGAGCTGGTGAAGGCCGAAGGCAAGACGTCGGCGGACGTCCTTCTCGGCGAGTTCACCAAAGATCGCGTGCCTGACGCCAAGATCGGCGAAGCGGCCTTCGCAATTGCCGCCGACGGCGGCGTATCTCCGGTCGTCGACGGCGCCTTCGGCCCAGTTATCGTCCGTGTGACGAATATCCACCCGGAAGCGGTCCGCAGCTTCGATGAGGTGAAGGAAGAACTGCGCAAGGACCTTGCCCTTTCCGTGGCAAGCGAAGAAGTCATGCGCCTCCACGACAAGATCGAGGACGAACGCGCGTCGGGTGCTCCGATCAAGGAAGTCGCTGACCAGCTCAAGCTGAAACTTGTGACCATCGACGCGATCGACGCAACCGGCAAGGACAAGAACGGCGACGACGTCGCCGGCCTGCCGGAGCAGACAGCCCTTCTGCAGGAAGCCTTCAAGGCCGATGTCGGCGCAGAAACACTCCCGGTCAATGTCGGCCGCGACGGTTATGTCTGGTTCGACCTCGACGAAGTCATCCCTGCGCGCGACCGCACTCTGGACGAGGCTCGTGACGAAATCGGCGCCGACTGGATGGCCGAACAGCAGCGCGCCGCCCTTGCCAAGAGGGCCGGCGAGCTCAAGCAGCGTGTCGAGCAGGGTGCAAAGCTCGCCGACATCGCCAACGAACTCGGCCTCGCCGTTGAAACGAAGTCCGGCCTGACGCGCTCCACCTCGGACGCGGCCCTCAGCCCGGCTGCCGTCGCTGCGGCCTTCTCTGGCCCGAACGGTTTCGTCACCAACGCTGCCGGCATCGGTGGCGAGGGACAGGTGCTCCTGCAGGTAACGGCAGCCGAAGACGGCGGCCCGACGGACGCGCTGCAGGACGACAGCCGTCAGATCGAGGCCATGGCCCGCGTTAGCGGCGAAGACATCCTGGATCAGATGGTCGCCACGTTGCAGGCCGCCTACGGCGTCTCGATCAACCAGACGCTTGGCGAAACCGCCGTCGCGCAACGATAGGCCCAGAGGAAACAACCGATGAGCGATCTCAAGCCATTCGTTGCCAAGGTCGCCGCCCGTGAGGCGCTGAACCGCGAAGACGCACGTGCCGCCTTCGAAATCATCATGTCGGGCGCCGCGACGCCATCACAGATCGGTGGCTTCCTGATGGCGCTGCGGGTGCGCGGCGAAACGGTCGATGAGATCGTCGGTGCAGTCGGAGCCATGCGCGCCCGCATGCTGCCCGTCGACGCACCGGCCGATGCGGTCGATATCGTGGGAACCGGCGGCGACGGCGCCGGCACCTACAACATCTCGACGCTTGCATCGCTCATCGTCGCCGGTGCGGGCGTCCCGGTCGCCAAGCACGGCAACCGCGCGCTGAGCTCGAAGTCGGGGACCGCCGACGCGCTCTCCTGCCTCGGTGTCAAGCTCGACATCGGTCCGGAAGCCATCTCGCAATGCATCCGCGAGGCAGGCGTCGGCTTCATGTTTGCGCAGCAGCATCATTCGGCGATGCGCCATGTCGGCCCGACCCGGGTGGAACTCGGCACGCGCACGATCTTCAACCTGCTCGGCCCGCTTTCCAACCCGGCCGGTGTCAAGCGCCAGCTCGTCGGTGTCTACGCTCCGCAATGGGTGCAGCCGCTCGCCGAGGTGCTGCGCGATCTCGGCTCCGAAAATGTCTGGGTCGTTCACGGCGAAGGCCTCGACGAAATCACCACGACCGGCACGACGCAGGTGGCTGCTCTTGCGGACGGCAAGATCTCAACCTTCACGCTGACGCCCGCCGATTTTGGCCTTCAGACAGTGACGCTCGACGCACTGAAGGGCGGCGACGGCGCCCACAATGCCGTTGCGCTCCAGGCCGTCCTCGATGGTGCCGAGAACCCGTACAAGGACATTTCCCTTGCCAATGCTGCGGCATCGCTGATGATAGCCGGACGGGCAAAAGACCTTAGCGATGGCATGGCCCTCGCCCACCAGTCGCTTTCGAGCGGCGGCGCCAAGATGGCGCTGCAGCGCCTGATCAGCGTTTCGAACGCAGCCTGAGGAAGGATCGGCAACGATGACGGATATCCTGCGTAAGATCGAAGCCTATAAGCGCGACGAGATCGCGGCCGCGAAAGCGCAGACACCGCTTTCCGAACTCAAGGCGCGCATCGCCGAGCAGTCTGCGCCGCGCGGCTTTTACGCGGCGCTCGCCGCGCGCAAGGCGGCCGGCACATTCGGACTGATCGCCGAAATCAAGAAGGCAAGCCCGTCCAAAGGGCTCATTCGTCCGGACTTCGATCCGCCGGCACTCGCCAAGGCATATGAGGCGGGTGGGGCCGCCTGTCTCTCCGTGCTGACGGATGCGCCGAGCTTTCAGGGTGCGCCGGCCTTCCTGGAGGCCGCGCGTGCGGCCTGCGGCCTGCCGGCCCTGCGCAAGGACTTCATGTTCGACAGCTACCAGGTGTTCGAAGCACGTGCTTGGGGTGCGGACTGCATTCTGCTGATCATGGCGTCGCTCAGCGACGACGACGCCCGTCGCCTTGAAGAGGCGGCCTTCGAGCTTGGCATGGATGTGCTGATCGAGGTGCACGACGCCGAGGAAATGGAACGGGCACTCAAGCTCACCTCCCCCCTTGTCGGCATCAACAACCGCAATTTGCGCACCTTTGAGGTCGATCTCGCCGTCTCGGAGCAGCTTGCAGGCATGGTTCCATCCGATCGGCTACTGGTCGGCGAAAGCGGCATTTTCACCCATGAGGATTGCCAGCGCCTGGAAAGGAGCGGCATCACCACCTTCCTCGTCGGCGAAAGCCTGATGCGAAAAAGCGATGTGGAAGCGGCAACACGCACCCTGCTGACCGGCGCAGCAACCACGCTGGCGGCCGAGTAATGGGTAAGCCGACGCTCACGCATCTTGGTGGCAGCGGCGAAGCGAACATGGTGGATGTCGGCGACAAGGCCGAGACCGTGCGTGTGGCGGTCGCCGAAGGCCATGTGCGCATGAAGGCGGAGACGCTGACGCTCATTCTCGAAGGCGACGCCAAGAAGGGCGATGTCATCGGTACGGCGCGGCTCGCCGGCATCATGGCCGCCAAACAGACCGCCAATCTCATCCCGCTCTGCCACCCGCTGATGCTGACCAAGGTGACGGTCGACATCACGCCCGACCCAACGCTTCCCGGCCTCCGGGTCGAAGCGCTTGCCAAGCTCACCGGCCGCACCGGCGTCGAGATGGAAGCGCTGACGGCCGTGAGTGTCGCGTGCCTTACCATCTACGACATGGCGAAGGCTGCTGATCGCGAGATGGAGATCGGCGGAATCCAGGTGGTCAGCAAGTCCGGCGGTCGGTCCGGCGACTTTCGCCGCGAAGGGAACTGAGGCCATGTCGCTGCTATCCGTCGAAGATGCGCTCGACCGAATCCTTGGCAGCGCCGCTCCGAGACCACTGACCGAACATCTCGGCCTTCACGATTCTGTCGGGCGGGTCCTTGCCGAAGATATCGCGGCGCTCGTCACCCATCCTGCGTTCGACAATTCGGCGATGGACGGCTACGCAGTTCGCCATCAGGATATCGAGACCATTGGTGCGGAACTTGCCGTCATCGGCCAATCGGCCGCCGGCCATGGCTTCAAGGGTGTGGTTGGGCCGGGACAGGCCGTCCGCATCTTTACCGGAGCGCCCCTGCCCGCCGGCGCCGATACGGTGATCATCCAGGAAGATACCGAGCGCCTACCGGAAGACCGGATCCGCACCAAGTTCGTGCCCGGCAAGGGCCGCCATATCCGGTTGGCCGGACAGGACTTTGCGCGGGACGAAAAGGCGCTCTCGGCTGGTGACGTGCTCGACGCCGGGCGACTGACGCTGGCTGCCGGCATGAACCGTGCGAACCTTCCCGTCTTCAAGCGGCCGAGGATCGCAATCCTTGCGACCGGCGACGAACTGCTGCCTCCCGGGAGCAAACCGGGGCCGGACCAGATCATCGCCTCGAACAGCTTCGGCGTCGGGGCAATCGCCCGCGACAACGGCGCAGAGGTCATCGATCTCGGCATCGTCGCCGACGACCAGCAGGCGATTGCCGCTCAGGTCGCGCGGGCTCAGGCTGCCGATGTCGACGTGCTCGTCACGCTCGGCGGCGCATCGGTCGGCGACCATGACCTGGTCCAGGCAACGCTGCTTTCCTGCGGCATGACGCTCGACTTCTGGCGCATCGCCATGCGACCGGGTAAGCCGCTGATGGTGGGTAAGCTCGGAGAAACGACCGTGCTCGGCCTGCCCGGCAATCCGGTCTCGAGCCTCGTTTGCGCACTGCTGTTCCTGGAACCGCTGACACGCAAACTCGCACGCTTGCCGTCCCGCGAACGCATTGCGACCGCCCGGCTTGCTAGCCCGCTGCAGGCCAACGACGTCAGGCAGGACTACGTTCGCGCACGTCTCTCCAGAGACGAAGACGGGAACCTCGTCGCACATCCCTTCTCACGGCAGGATTCGTCGATGATGAAGGTCTTTGCGCAGTCCGACTGCCTGATCGTGCGCCGGCCGCACGTTGCAGAAGCGCCTATCGGCGCATACTGCGACATTCTCAGGCTTCGCTGACGTGATCTGCGAATTGGCCCGTGAAGCGTTGCTGACCTGCGCGGGTTCCTTTCCACGCCACAGCTGAGGCTGATGTCATGGCGCCGACATGATAGCCCTGTACAAGGGAGCTACTTGATCGCCGCTGAGGACGTCCGACTACGGATGTACTAGCGGACCCGCGGTGATCTGGAGAAAGGTCGGGTCAGCCCGGCCTTTTGCATTTGTGGGATTGGCCCGGGCACACGAGACGATACCAGCGCCCTGAGCCGGAGCAAACGCGTCCCCGGCCCTCTCTCGACAAGTTCATGGATCCGATCAGCTGGACGCTTCATCGCTGCGGCTGACCAGGATCTTGTCGATCCGGCGCGCGTCCATGTCGACCACCTCGAAGCGGTAGCCGTGAGCGATGGCGATGTCGCCTTCCTCCGGAGTCTTGCGCAGTTGCTGAACCAGGAAGCCGGCGATCGTCTCGAAGTTGCCGTCGGCATCGATCCCCTCGATACCGATCGTCAGGTGAATTTCGTCGATCGGCGTACGGCCGTCGACGAGATAGCTGCCATCCTCGCGCACGCGGATCAGCGCGTGCTCGATGTCGTCGTAGTTCGACGGCAGCACGCCGACGATAGCTTCGAGGATATCGGCAATGGTGATGATGCCTTCGGTGCTTCCATATTCGTCGACGATCATCGCCATGTTGATGCTCGACGACTTGAAGGCGTCGAGCGCCTTCAGGCAGGACGCGGTTTCCGGCAAAGTATGGATCTCGCGGATGTATTTACGCACGTCGAACGGTCCGGAGGCCGGAGCGTTCAGGACTTCCTTTGCCAGAACGGCACCGAGCACATCGCCGCTCGGTCCATCGACCACCGGATAGCGCGAGTGGCCGAACTGATCGATCTTGCGGCCAACGGCCTCGAGGCTGTCGTTGACGTCGATGAAGCTCACCTCGGTGCGATGCGTCATGATCGACTTCACGTTGCGGTCGCCGAGGCGGATGATTCGCCGGAGCATCTCATGTTCCGACTTTTCGATGGCGCCGCTCTCGACACCCTCGGCCATGATCGCCTGAACTTCCTCTTCCGTGACATGATCGGGATCGTCCGGGCGCATGCCGAGAAGGCGCATGGCGACCGATGCGGCCGTTTCGAAGAGGTAGACGACCGGAGCAGCGACGCGCGACAGGAACAGCATCGGCCRGGAAACGAACATCGCCAGCGCTTCGGAATTCTTCAACGCCAGTTGCTTCGGGATCAGTTCGCCGATGACCACCGACAGGAAAGTAATCAAGGTGACGACGAGCGCGACGGCAACCGTGTTGCCGTAGGGATGGATCCAGGCGATTTCATCGAGAATGGGCGCGATCTTGGCGGCGATGGTGGCGCCACCATAGGCGCCGGCGAGCGTGCCGACCAGCGTAATGCCGACCTGGACAGTTGAAAGAAACTTGCCCGGATCTTCCGCCAGCCTCAGTGCAACCTCGGCGCGGTGATTTCCCTGTTTTGCCATCTGGCGAAGCATGGGCTTGCTTGCCGAGACGATTGCCATTTCCGAGAGAGCAAAAAATGCATTGATCAAAAGCAGGACGAAAATGACAAAAAACTCGGACATGGTCTCCAGATCACCGTTGACGAAAGCCGCTCCGCTGGGAACGACCAATCACCAGATAAGGCCAGCGGGCGATCTGAGCAAGCACAAGCGTTGAAATCTCTGCGATCGCCGAACATTGACGATCGCCAATGGCGGAATTTCGAACAATCCCGGCCGCTCTGAAAGATCAGTTGCTGTTTTGCAGGGCGCTGCGAACCCGCTCGCGACCGATCTTGATGACATTTTCCATCGCGAGCCGCGCGCCGACTTCGTCGCGGCGGCCGATCTCTTCGACGATGCGGATATGGTTGCGGGCGACTTCGTCGATGCCGCCTCTTTCGGCAACGGGTGAACTCAGCTTGAACACGCCAACGAGCGCCGCTTCGATCAACCCGCCGACCGTGCGCATGAACGGATTGCCGGAGGCCTCGGCAACCGCGAGGTGAAACTTCAGATCGGCGACGGCAAGGCTCTCGGCGGTATGGCCCTCCTCGCCCATCGCGACGGCAAGGCGCATCATGCGGCTGATTTCGGCCTCCGAGGCATTTCTGGCGGCCAGCGCCGCCGCATGCGGCTCGAAGGCGAGGCGCACTTCGCTGAGGTGATAGAGGAAATCTTCATCGACCCCGCACTCAAAGTGCCAGGTCAGGATATCGCTGTCGAACAGGTTCCAGTCGTTACGCGGCGTTACGCGCGTGCCAATGCGTGCGCGCGGCACGACCAGCCCTTTGGCCGCCAGCGTCTTCATCGCCTCGCGAAGCACCGTGCGCGACACCTTGAAGCGTGCCGCAAGTTCGGGATCGCCCGGAAGGATCGAGCCCACGGGGAACTCGCCGGATATGATCGCCTTTCCAAGCTGATCGACGACATGCGCATGGCTCGTGCGTTTGCGCGAGCCGGACACAACTGTTTCCAGCAAACTCCTGTTCAATCCATCTCCTCCAGGCACTCCCCTGCCTGATTCCTGCCGACGCGCGGATATCGATGCCTCGGAGCACCGCCGACCGCTTGCCTCAAACTTGCGCAAACGAGTGTAGTTTGATCAACCGATTCCGAAAAGCCCCCGGAAAGATAAGCAGAATCGGCATCCGCCTCTATCCTGAAAAAGACAAACCCCGCCACGACGGCGGGGTTTGCTTAACTTCATTTCTGCGCGATGACTTACTTCGGCAGCTGATCGTCGACACCTTCGACGTAGAAGTTCATGCCAAGCAGGGTGCCGTCGTCAGACGTTGCACCGGCTGCGAGCCATTCGCTGCCGTCCTGCTTCTTCAGCGGGCCGGTGAAGGGCTTCAATTCGCCCGACTTGATCTTGGCTTCGGCGTCCTCGGCAAGCTTCTTCACGTCGTCAGGCATGTTGGTGTACGGCGCCATCGTCAGGATGCCGTCCTTCAGGCCGTCCCAGCTGGAAGTCGTTTCCCACTTGCCATCGAGGAAAGCCTGCGTGCGCTTGATGTAGTAAGCGCCCCAGGTATCGACGATCGCCGTCAGCTGCGTTTCCGGGCCGGCCTTGATCATGTCAGACGCCTGGCCGAAGGCCTTGATACCACGCTCGGCGGCAACCTGCATCGGAGCCGTGGTGTCGGTGTGCTGCGTCAGGATATCGACGCCCTGGTCGACCAATGCCTTGGCAGCATCAGCTTCCTTGCCCGGGTCGAACCAGGTGTTCGCCCACACGACCTTGATCTTGAAGTCCGGGTTCACCGAGCGCGCGCCGATGATGAAAGAGTTGATGCCCATCACCACTTCCGGGATCGGGAAGGAGGCGATGTAGCCGGCGACGCCCTTCTGCGACATCTTGGCAGCGATCACGCCCTGGATGTAGCGGCCTTCATAGAAGCGGCTGTTGTAGGTCGCGACGTTTGGCGCGGTCTTGTAGCCGGTGGCGTGTTCGAACTTCACGTCCGGGAACTTCTGCGCGATCTTGATCGTCGCGTCCATGAAGCCAAAGGACGTCGTGAAGATCAGGCCGCAGCCCGAGCGTGCGAGGCGCTCGATGGCGCGCTCGGCATCCGGGCCTTCCGGCACGCTTTCGAGGTACTGCGTCTCGATCTTGTCGCCGAGCGCCTTTTCCAGCTCCTGGCGGCCGATGTCGTGGGCCTGGGTCCAGCCACCGTCGGTCTTGGCACCAACGTAGACGAAGCAGATCTTGGCCTTCTCCTGGGCACCCGCAGTCGATGCAAAGCCGATTACGGCCGCCGTACTTGTGAGAGCGAGTAGTAGTTTCTTCATTTTTTCACCCCTGTCGGTTTGAGAAACATTTGTCTGAAATGCTTGAAGTCACCGGTCCGGCACGAACGGTTTGCCGAGCGATGCCGGCGTATTGATCAAGGTCATGCGCCGATTATGCGAAATGAGAATGAGGACGAGGATCGTCGCGACATAGGGAAGCGACGAAAGCAGCTGCGAGGGGATGCCAAGGCCGAACGCCTGGGCGTGCAGCTGGCTGATCGAAACGGCACCGAAGAGGTAACCGCCCGCCACCAACCGCCAGGGCCGCCAGGAGGAGAAGACCACCAGCGCCAGCGCGATCCAGCCGCGGCCGGCCGACATATTCTCCACCCATTGCGGTGTGTAGACCAGCGACAGCTGCGCCCCGGCAAGGCCGGCACAGGCGCCGCCGAACATGACGGCGAAATACCGGGTGCGGATGACGCTGACGCCGAGCGCGTGCGCGGAAGCGTGGCTGTCACCGACGGCGCGCAACTTCAGGCCGGCGCGGCTCTTGAACAGGAACCAGTGGACACCGGCAACGATCGCGATCGACAGGTAGAAAATGATGTCCTGCCGGAAGAGCAGCGGCCCGAGATAGGGGATATCCGCGAGAATCGGTATCGCGATCGGCTGCAGCTTGATGCCCTGCATGCCGAGGAAACTCTCGCCCATCATGCCGGAGACACCAATCCCGAGCAGCGTCAACGCAAGACCCGTCGCCACCTGGTTCGCCACCAGCGTCAGGGTCAGGAAGGCAAAGAGTTGCGAGAAGATCGCGCCGCAGGCGACGCCTGCGAGCATACCGAGATAGGGCGAGCCGGTGATCTGGGTGATCGCGAAGGCGGAAACCGCTCCCATGATCATCATGCCTTCGACGCCGAGGTTCAGCACGCCGGATCGTTCCGTCACCAGTTCGCCGATTGCGGCCAGTACCAGCGGGGTCGCGGCGGTGATGACACTCAAAAGGATCGCTTCGACGATACCCATCAGCGGCTACCTTCCGTCGTTGTCGCGGTCAACCGGTCGAAGATCAGTTTGATGCGATAATGGATGAGCGTGTCGCAGGAGAGCACGAAGAAGAGAAGCAGGCCCTGGAAGACGCGCGTCACCTTCTCGGAAACGCCGATGGACAACTGCGCTGCCTCACCGCCGAGATAGGTCAAGGCGAGCACCAGGCCGGCGGCGACGATGCCGAGCGGATTGAGGCGGCCAAGGAACGCAACGATGATGGCGGTGAAGCCGTAGCCGGGCGAGATGACCGGGCGCAGCTGCTGGATCGCGCCGCTGACCTCGGAAATGCCGGCAAGGCCGGCAAAGGCACCAGAGAGCAGCATCGAAAACCAGATCATCTTGCGCGAAGAGAAACCGGCAAAGCGCCCTGCCCGCTCCGATTGGCCAAGCACGGAAATCTCGAAACCCTTCAGCGTATAGCGCATCATGAACCAGACGAGGACCGCGGCGATGATGGCAAAGGCGAAGCCCCAATGGGTGCGCCCGGAGGCTAGCATCTCCGGCAGGATTGCATCGACGGCGAAGGTGCGCGTCTCCGGAAAATTCATGCCGCCCGGGTTGCGCCAGGGTCCACGCACCAGCCAGTCGAGGAAAAGCTGGGCGACATAGACCAGCATCAGGCTCGTCAGGATCTCGTTGGTGTTCATATGCGCCTTGAGGAAGGCGGGGATGGCGGCGAACAGCGCGCCGCCGAGCATGCCCATCAGCATCATCAGCGGCAACACCAGCGGCGACTGCCAGTCATAGAAGACCACCGGCAGGATCGAGCCGGCGATGGCGCCCATGATGAACTGGCCTTCGGCGCCGATGTTCCAGTTGTTGGAGCGGAAGCAGACCGAAAGCCCGACCGCAATCAGGATCAGGGGTGCTGCCTTGATCGCCAATTCGTGCAGCGACCAGACTTCGCTCAAGGGTTCGACGAAGAAGCTGTAGAGGGCCATCACCGGGTTCTTGCCGAGCAGCGCAAACATGATGCCGCCGAAGACGATCGTCAGCAGGAAGGCGATGAAAGGCGACAGGATCGAAAACAGCGTCGAGACCTTGGCGCGCTTTTCCAGTTCAATGCGCATGTGCGGCCTCCGTGCCTTCCGTCTTGCCGTACATGCCGCCCATCAGCAGGCCAATCTTTTCGCGCGAAAGCTCTTTCGCCGGATAGGGATCGGAGAGCTTTCCGTCGCTGATGACGGCGATCTCCGTCGCCACCTCGAAGATCTCGTCGAGATCCTGACTGATGACCAGAACGGCAGAACCTGCCTTGGCGAGATCGACAAGCGCCTGGCGGATGCGACTGGCGGCACCGGCATCGACTCCCCAGGTCGGCTGGTTGACGACCAGTACGCTCGGCTGACGGTCGAGTTCACGCCCGACGATGAACTTCTGCAGGTTGCCGCCCGAAAGCGAGCCGGCCGGCGGGTCCTCGCCGCTCTTGCGCACATCCATCGCCTCGGAGATGCGCTTCGTGGCGCTCGTCACCGCATCACGGCGGATGACCTTGAGGAAGCCACCGCCGAGGAATGCCTTGGCGTCCGAGCGGCTGCGGGCAAGCACGAGATTGTCCGAAAGCGGAAGCGCCGATACGGCGGCATGGCCGTGGCGCTCTTCGGGAACGAACCCGGCGCCCATCAACCGGCGGGCATTGATGTTCCTGTTGCCGACCGGCCTTTGGCGGATCTGCACGGCATTGTCGTCAGCAACCGGATACTCGCCCGACAGCGCGTCGAAAAGCTCGCCCTGGCCATTGCCGGCGACACCGGCGATCGCCAGCACTTCGCCGGCATGAACTTTCAGGCAGATGTTCTTCAGCGATACGGCAAACGGCGTGCGTGCGGGAACCGTCAGATGACGTGCCTCCAGCTGTACCTGTCCCTTGGCGCTGGTGCCTTCCGCCGTCACGGCGGCAACGTCGCTTCCGACCATCATGCGCGCCAGCGACGACGGCGTTTCCGCCTTCGGGTCGCAGGCGCCGGTCACCTTGCCGTGGCGCAGCACCGTCGCCCGGTCGCAGATGCGCTGCACCTCTTCGAGGCGGTGGCTGATATAGAGTACCGAGCGGCCTTCGGCCTTCAGCTTGTAGAGCGTTTCGAACAGGCGGTCGGCTTCCTGCGGCGTCAGAACAGAAGTCGGCTCGTCGAGGATGATCAGGCGCGGGTTCTGAAGCAGCGCGCGCACGATCTCGATCCTCTGGCGTTCACCCACGGAAAGATCCGCCACATGCGCCTTGGGGTCGAGCGGCAGGCCGTAGGCATGCGACAGCCTCGAGGCCTCTTCCGCTACCTTCGCCAGCGAAATGTTCGCATCCATCGAGAGCGCAATGTTTTCGGCCACGGTCAGCGCTTCGAACAGCGAAAAATGCTGGAAAACCATGCCGATGCCGAGCTTGCGCGCAGCGGCTGGGTTGGCGATTCGTACGCTCTGGCCCTGCCAGATGATCTCGCCATCCGTCGGCGCCAATACGCCGAACAGCATCTTCACCAGGGTCGATTTTCCGGCGCCGTTTTCGCCGAGAAGGGCGTGGATCTCGCCCTGTTCAATCTGCAGATTGATCCCATTGCAGGCCGCGAAGCTGCCAAACAATTTCGTCAGGTTGCTCACAGCCAATAGATGACCGTTCGCCGCTACTCCCTCAACAGGCACGCTGCCCTCTTTCCCCTCTGTTGATCCGCGTCCGCCTTAAGGCTTCGATCACGGAATCAGCAGTGTTGTTCCACTTGTTTTTCTTGTCTCGAGATCCGTATGCGCCCGCCCTGCATCGGCGAGCGCATAAGTCTGATTTATATTGATACGCACTTTGTTGCTTTGCACAATATCAAACAGGGAATTTGCACACGCTTCCAGCGCAGGCCGCGTGGCAACGTAACCGAAGAGTGTCGGACGGGTCGCAAACAGCGAGCCTTTCTGCGCCAGAATGCCGATGCTGAAGGCATCCACCGGGCCGGACGAATTGCCGAAGCTGACCCACAGGCCGCGCGGCTTGAGGCAGTCCAGCGACGCCGGATAGGTGTCGCGCCCGACGGAATCGTAAACCACGTCAACGCCGCGGCCATCGGTCAGTTCCTTAACCCGCGTGACGAAATTGTCGGTGCGGTAATTGATTACGTGGTCGTAGCCGTGTGCCAGCGCCAGATCGATCTTGTCCTGAGATCCCGCGGTGCCGATCACGGTGGCGCCAAGCGCCTTGGCCCACTGGCCAGCGATCAGGCCGACGCCGCCGGCGGCGGCATGGAAGAGGATCGTCGTGCCCGGGCCGACCTGATAGGTCTGGTTGAGCAGATATTGCGCCGTCATGCCTTTCAGCATCATCGCAGCCGCAGTCTCGAGGCTGATGCCGTCGGGCACCTTCACGAGCTGCGAGGCGTCGGCATTGCGTTCGCTGGCATAGGCGCCATCGGCCGAGGCATAGGCGACGCGATCACCGATGGAGAAGAGGCTGACGCCATCGCCAACGGCTGTGACGATACCAGCACCTTCCTTACCCGGCACGAAAGGCAAGCCCGAGGCGGACTTGTAGAGACCGGTGCGGAAATAGACATCAATAAAGTTCAGGCCAACGGCGACCTGGCGGATCTGCACTTCCCCCGGGCCTGGCGGCGAGAGCGTGACGCCTTCGAGTTTCAGGACCTCCGGTCCACCGAGTTCGCGTACCACAATCGCCTGTGCCATTGCCTGCTCCTATTTCCGGCCGAGACTTGGAAAAATCTGCAGCACGAAGCCAATCACGTAGAGATAGATGCCTGTCACGACAAAACCGGTCACGACCCAGGCCGGCGTCGCAAAGTGCAAGAGCAGCGCGTAGACACCCAGCGCCGACCAGATAAGGAAGACACCGAGGTTCAATGGTCGCAAACGCTGGACGCGGACCGGATGGAGAAAATTGATCGGCAGGAAGGTAAGAGCCACCGAAACGAAGACCACGATCGACGCCGTCACCTCGCTCGCCTGAATGACGAACAGTGTGAAGACCACCATGTTCCAGACGACCGGAAAGCCCGAGAAGAAATATTCGTCCGTCTTCATGCCCATGTCGGCATAGTAGATCGCGCTGGAAACCACGATCGCACCGGCTGCAACGAAGGACCAGGGCTCGCCGATCATGCCGCTCTGGTAGAGCGCAAAGGCCGGCAACAGCACATAGGTCACATAGTCGATGACATTGTCGAGCGTATCGCCGGACCAGTTGGGCAGCACTTCCTTGACACGCACCTTGCGTGCGATCGGCCCGTCGATCCCGTCCACGAACAGCGCCAGGCCCAGCCACCAGAACATATCGACAAAGCGGTGCTCTGCTGCTGCGACGACGCCGAGGAAGGCAAGAAACGACCCCGATGCGGTCAAGATGTGCACGGAAAAGGCTCGGATCTCGGCGTAGGGAACTCGTCTGTAGTTAAAGAACTTCATCTGCGGACGCCGCCTACCCCTGACTTTTCCCCGTACGGGTTGTTTTTCCCGGGCGAGCTTGGGGCCCGCCTCAACCGCTCTGCGGCGCATTGCGCGTAATATGCACCCTTTGCAACGCATCGCCACTAAAATTCAAGCTTAGCGCCATCCCACAACCCTATTGTCCTGTGGACACTTGCAAATTGCTTCTGCGCTGATTCTACCCATTTATTTCGCTCTCGCCCGCGACTAAGGGTATGATCGAGGCTTGATAAGGACGCCTCCCAGCGTGCTTGAAAGGTTGGTTGGATCATGGATCACTACGACATCGCCATCATCGGTGCGGGTCTCGCGGGGTCGCTCGCGGCGATCGCACTTGCCGACGCCGGTTACCGTGTCGCCTTGATCGGCCCGGAGCCGGCGGTCGCCGACGGACGCACCACTGCACTGATGGACCAATCGATCGAGTATCTCAAGAAGCTCAATCTTTGGGAAAAGGTCGAACCGCTGACGGCACCGCTTTCGACCATGCGCATTCTGGACGGAACCAACCGGCTGCTGCGCGCGCCGCCGGTCAATTTCCGTGCTGCTGAAGTCGGGCTCGACGCCTTCGGCTACAACATTCCCAACGCGCCTTTCATCGACATTCTGCGCCAGCGGGCCGAAGAGAGCGCGACGCTGACGCGCATCACCACGTCTGCTATCGGCTTCGATCTTTCGGACACCGTCGCCACGATCGCGCTTGCCAACGGGAGCCAATGCAGCGCGCATCTTCTTGTCGGCGCCGATGGTCGCCGCTCGCCTGTGCGCGAGGCGGCGAAGATCCCCGTCAGCACCTGGTCCTATCCGCAGACGGCGGTCGTTCTGAACTTCGCGCATGAACTGCCGCACCAGAACATCTCGACCGAATTCCACACCGAAAGCGGCCCCTTCACACAGGTTCCCCTGCCCGGCAACCGCTCCAGCCTCGTATGGGTGCGCAAGCCGGACGATGCCGCACAAACGCTGACGCTGGACCTTCCTGCACTCTCCCGCGCGGTCGAGGACCGGATGCAATCGATACTCGGCAAGGTGACGGTCGAAGGCACGCCGCAATCCTTCCCGCTCTCGGGCATGACCGCGCAGCGCTTCGGCAAGGGCCGCGCCGTACTTCTCGGCGAAGCGGCCCATGCCTTTCCGCCGATCGGGGCCCAGGGCCTCAACCTCAGCCTCCGCGATGTGATGACGCTCGTCGATATCATCGGCGTGGCAAACGGAGAGGCACTAGCCGCCGACATCGGTGATCGGTTCGACAGCCGTCGCCGACTTGATATCATCAGCCGCACGGCGAGCGTGGATCTGCTCAATCGCTCGCTGCTTTCCGGCTTCCTGCCGGTGCAGGCGCTACGCGCGCTCGGGCTGCATGTGCTTTCCGCCGTTGGACCGCTCCGCAGCCTCCTGATGCGCGAAGGCGTTCATCCCGGCAGCGCGCTCCACGCCCTCAAGGAAGGCTTACGGGAAAAGATCGGGCGGAAGAGCGCCTGAACGGATCAGGTAAAGCAGGCCGGTGACGGTGGCGACGGAAAGCGTCGTTGTGATCAGGATCGTCGCCGAGGCGCGCTCCTGCCACACACCGTATTGATGGCCGATAACGAAGACGTTCGTTGCCGTCGGTAGTGCTGCAAGCAGCACCGCCGTCTGCACCCAGACCGGATCATAATTCCCCGTCAGGCTCATCGCCGTGAACATGACGAGCGGATGCAGCAGCAGCTTGGCTGGAACGATGTAGCCGATCTCGACAGGAATGCGCTTGATCGGACGCAGCGCCAGCGTCACGCCCATGGCAAACAGCGCGCAAGGTGCCGCGCACTGCGCGAGATAGTCGATGAGCCGCTGAACCGGCACCAGCGGCTGTACCGCGAAGAAGGCCGCAACGACGCCGGCAAGCGTCGCCAGGATGAACGGGTGCAGAATGATCTTACGCGCGACGCTCGCGGCAAGCACCAGCGGCTTTTCCTGCCGGCCGCCGGAAATCGCCATCATCGCCGGCGCAACGGCGAAATGGGCCGCATTCTCGAAGCTGAAGATCAGCGCCACCGGCACCGCGGCGGCATCGCCCAAGGCGAGAAGCGCCAGGCCAGGGCCCATGTAGCCAATGTTACCGTAAGCGGCGCCAAAACCCTGGATCGTCGCCTCGGCAATGGAATTGCGCCTGACATAGACGCCGATGAGGAAAATCAGCGAAAAGACGATGTAGGTCGCACCGACGGTCGTCAGGATGAAGTCGGCGCGCGCCAACTGCTCGATCGGTGTGCGTGAGACCAGCTTGAAGAACAGCGCCGGCAACGCGAGATAGATGATGAAGGTGTTGAGCCACCCCATCGCCTCGCCAGGATGCTGGACGAAGCGCGCCGTCAGATAACCGAGAAAGATCAGGCCGAAGAACGGCAGCACCAGGCCTGCGATTTCCGTCATCTTGTCCCTCGCATCTTTCACTTTCCTGCACCGGCGCCCGGCTCGCACGCCTAGCTCAGGAACCGCCCTGGCGATTACGCCGGGTCCGGCGAAAAGTGATTCCGAAATACGAGGGTATGCCCTAGCCGATTTTCATCAGGATCGGGAAGGTCGTCTGGAACCAGATGGCAACGGAACTGATGAAACCGAAGAGAAACGCCAGGCCTGCCAGCACCAGAAGACCGCCCATCAGCTTCTCGACCAGGCCAAGATGGCGGCGGAAGCGGAACAGGAAGCGCATGAAGGCGCCAGAGAAGCCGGCCGCGATCCAGAACGGAATGGCAAGCCCGAGCGAATAGACGGCGAGCAACATGGCGCCGTCGGTCACGGTGTCGCGTGCAGCGGCAACGCCGAGGATCGTGCCGAGAACCGGGCCGATGCAGGGCGTCCAGCCGAAGGCGAAGGCGAGCCCCATGATATAGGCGCCAGAGAGCGTCGCCGGCTTGCCGCCCCCCTGAAAGCGCGCCTCTCGCGCAAGCAGCCCGATCTTGAATACGCCGAGGAAATGCAGGCCCATGATGATGATGATCACGCCGCCGATGCGCGACAGCAGATCCATGTGCTGCCGGAGCAGCATGCCGATCGACGAGGCCCCTGCCCCGAGCGCTACGAAGACGGTCGCGAAGCCGAGCGTGAACAACAGCGCCGCCGGCAGGACCGCACGCCGGGTGCTGCCAATCGTCGCCGCATCACCGCTGCGGAACTGATCGACCGAAACGCCGGCCATGTAACAAAGATAGGGCGGAACGAGAGGCAGAACGCAGGGCGAAAGGAACGAGAGGGCACCGGCAAGAACGGCGGTCCAGATGGAAATATCGGCGATCGACAACGGCAAGAACTCCGGCACGCGGCATTTGGGCCATTCCTTAGCCGCAGGATCATGATGATACCAATCACCTTTTGGCGATCATTGCGCCATGCACCGTTTCTTCACAAAACCCGCAATTTTTCGGTTGACCGACAGGAAACACCCGTGCATATGTCCGCCCACTTCCGCCGGGCTTCACGGTCGCGGCCAGGGAGCGCGTAGCTCAGCCGGTAGAGCAACTGACTTTTAATCAGTAGGTCCAGGGTTCGAATCCCTGCGCGCTCACCACGAATATCCACCAAATTGGCAAAAAACTGAACGATTGCAGTCTCTTGTAGGTTTCATTCCGCGCGCGACGAAGCGCGTCACGAACGTGCATTGAGCAAACGGCTCAGCATCTCGGTCGACACTTGAACGGTCGTGGAAGCAGGTCGAACCCGGAACTCAGGCATTGATCTCTGCTACCTGCTGTTTCAAGCGCCGATCAGGGTCCGTGCGCTAGAAATCGAAGTAGACCGTGACGCCTGAGCGGCGTTGGTAGCGGTAAGGGTCATGGTAGCCATAGTACCCACGGTCACGGTAGCCGCCATAGTACCCGTATTGGCGCGGGTAGCACCTTCCGTAATAGCCACATGAACGCCAGGCTTGGCGCCTATCCCATCGACGATCCCACCGGCGGTCTGCGTGCCAATGTCGATGGCTCCGATGGTTGACCTGTTCGACAGTGCCCGTCTGTACGTTTTCGGGTCTCGGCACGAATATCGGAGCGGCGCTCAGCGGCAAGGCGAAAGTCGCAGCCAAGCCAATCGCTGCGAAGGCGGATAAGAGCTTTTTCATCGTAACTCCTCCTATCTGCCAATCACTTTGGGCTATTCTGCCTGAACCTCCGATGAATACCTAATACACCCGGGCTAAGTGATTCGGCGCTGACCGGATGCGCCCCCACCGCCGGCATGCCGAGCGGCGCGGCCATGCAGCTCCGGAATTTTCCTTTCGAATCGACAGTTCCCTCCGTGACCACCAAGGAGAAACGCCATGGCGAACGATCTGAAAGCGGGCTTCACCGGAAAACCGACCGAACCACCAACAGGCGTCCGCAAGGTCGCAAAGACTGCCGCCGACGCTGTGAGCCGTGAAGCAAACGCTGTGACCGTCGGCGCTGCAGACCACCCATACACCGCGTCCGGCCTGACGCTTGCTGTCGGCTTGGTTGCGCTTGCGATCGGCTACACTATCGGCCGATCGTCGATCGACAGCGGACCAAGCTACTGGCGATAGTCGCCTCTGCGCTTCCACGGGGCTACTGCACGCCCTGTCGTTTCAACGTCTGCCCTATGCCCGCGAATCATCCCTATCGACAATTGCGCGCGTTGCGTAGATGCTGAACCTCACGCTGAGGATGCAGAGTGGTGAACTCCCAGGTTGGTTTGTAGCAAAGGGGTGACAGCATGAAAAAGCTTATCATTGCGCTTGGAATCATTGGTACGCTCGCGTCCTGCACGCAGACGGAGAAAGGAACCGCAATCGGCGCCGGTACCGGTGCCATCATCGGCGGCGTCGTGAGCGACAGTTGGGGCGGCGCGGCAATCGGCGCTGTGGCGGGCGGCATCATGGGCAACCTGATAGGCCGTTCCCGTGAGCGCGAAGGATATTGCATCTATCGCGACCGCTATGGCCGCCGCTATGAAGCGCGCTGCCAGTAACAGCCGCCCGTTGAAGCAAACCGCGCATTTCCTGAAACGCGCGCGACTTCAAATCCCGCGAATCTCTCCCATCGCAAACGATCTGACCGCCACTCGCCTGGCGGTCAGCGTTACATCTTGCAGATTGGCGCTGAACCATTGCGGCGCCAACTCCGGCCATGCGTGATCGGGCGGGACACAAGCACGGGAACAATGCGAGCGCCGTCGGCTAGCGCACCGGTGCACGCCAGAGCAGGGATAACCGGCGAACAGCATGAGACGTTGTCCAGCAAGCGTGTTAGACTACGGAAATGACTGACGAAGAGCAGACTTACGAATATTCGGAATTTTCCGGCCAGTTCAGTGACGACGGCGTCGTCGTGGAATTGCGAATCTATCGGCCGGCAGGCACGAATCACGATTGGGTCCTCGAGGTTATCGATGAGGAGGGTTTTTCCACCACGTGGGAGGACCCCTTCCCCACCGACCGCGAGGCCTTTGAAGAATTCATTGCAACCGTCCAGCGCGACGGCATTCAGGCCTTTACCGACGAGCCGCCACAGACGGTTCACTGACCCAATCCTGAAATTCGGCTCGCACTGTGCCTAAGAACATATCGCTCCTGGGCCGCGCTTTCACGCCACCACCCCTCGCCTCGACGCGCGCATCCTCAGGGGGCTCATGCCATATTCGCGACTATAGGCGCGGGAGAAGGCGGACAGGCTGTCGAAACCGCAACGCAATGCAATCTCGCGGATCGGGCTGCCAGAATCACGCACCAGACGGTGTGCGACCTGCAGACGAAGGCGCAGATAGTAGGCGCCGGGGCTGGTCGACAGCCCGCGCGCGAACAGCAACTCCAGCTTGCGTTGCGAAATCGACAGCCGCTTCGTTAGAGCGGCGATCGTCAGCGGACGCTCAAGCGTCCGCTCCATCAATCGAATCGCTTCGGCGAGTTCCGGATCGCGCGTTTCGATGCGCCCGAGCGAAACGAACGGCTGGACGTCGGTCGCGCTATGGGTCTGGTCATAGACGAAGATGCTGGCGACATCGAGCGCCAAGGCCGAACCCAGCCTTTGCGTGATCCAGTGCAGCATCATGTCGAATGTGGGTGAGGCACCGCCCGACGTCCAGAACTTCCCGTCGGCGACGAAACGATCACCAAGCACCGTCAAGGCCGGAAAGGCCTGGCTGAAATCTTCAAGCTCCTCCCAGTGCGCGGTCGCCCGACGACCATTGAGCATGCCGGTTCGTCCGAGCAACCAGCAGCCCGATTCGATGCCGGCGACGATATCGAAGTGCCGGGCGCACTCCTGCAGTACCCCGATGAATTTCTTGTCGACATGCCGTTCGAGATTGAAGCCACCAATCACCAGCAAAGCGTCGCCGGCGAGCGGCTGGGCAAACTTGCCGTCGACCACGATCGGGATGCCGCAGGTCAACGTCACCGGTTTTCCATCCGCCGAAAGCAGTCGCCAGCGAAACACGTCGCGTCCGGAGATGCGGTTGGCGGCGCGCATCGGATCCAGCACCGAGGCGAGCGACATGATCGACGACTCCGGCAGGATGACGACGCAAACTTCGATCACAGATTGTGGACGTCCATCAGAAGGCATGCGGGAAATGTCAAATTTCGAGCGATAAATGTCAATTCTGGAAATGACGTTCGGGCATTATCAGACCGTATCGATCTCCCTACGCGCGGCGCTGCAGCCCCGCGCTGAGACGTTCCCCTTTCCGCCTTTGCCGGAACGGGCCGGTTGGAGCCATCCACCGGCCCGTTTTTTTCTATGCCGCCACAAGAAGAAGGATCGCGGTGCCGGCACGTCATTAGCCGGACCCGACGCAGCAGATCTCGACGTCTGCGTAGACGTCAAGGATGCGTGCAGCGCCGATAATTCATCGACCATTTGCAACTCCTTCTGTACATATGCGCATATAATTGGCAGATGTTCCGGACGATAAGCTTAATCTGCCGTCATGGCGGCAATCAGCATCAATATTTTGCGTATAGCTCTACGGATATCGGCATTCACCCGCAGACTGTTGTCTCTCGCATCTGGAAATTCACCATGAATATAACGAGGTTTCTGCTGATCTTGCCGCTTATAGCGGTCCTGACCTATCTCTTGTTTCTTGGCCTCATCTTTTTTTCGCAGCGTACCCTTCTCTATCCCGGGGCAAATGCCGCTGCCGTACCGAACCCTCCGATCTGGGGCGAGAATGTCGCCGTCAGCACGCCGGACGGCGAGACGCTACACGGGCTTTACAGTCAAGGTGAACCCGACAAACCCGCTGTGCTGCTCTTTTTCGGCAACGGCGATCGAGCCGACAACTATGAGTTTCTGGCGCAGGCACTGGCTGCGCGCGGTATCGGATTGCTCGCGATTTCCTATCGCGGCTATCCAGGATCGACCGGCTCACCCAGCGAGCAGGGCCTGCTGACGGATGGCATCGCGGCGTTCGATTGGCTGGCACCCCRCATCAAAGGAGGCATCGTCGTGCTCGGCCGATCCCTCGGCACCGGCGTCGCAGTGAACACTGCGGCACAAAGACCCGTCTCTGGCGTGATCCTCATCTCCCCGTATCTATCGGTCCTCTCGGTCGCCGAAGCGCGCTATCCGTTCCTTCCCGTCAGGCTCCTCATCAAGGATCCCTTCCGCTCCGATCTCAAGATAGCCGCGGTGAAACAGCCAAAACTCTTCATCCACGGTCGGTTGGACGACAGCATTCCCCTGTCGTCTGGCGAGGCGCTCTACCGCATCGCTGCCGAACCCAAACGGATGCTGATCGACGAGCGCTCGGGCCACAACGACATCTGGAACGAGAATACGGTAAGGGAAGTGATCCGATTTGTGGAGGTGTTGCCGAAGGACGCCGCCTAGGCGGACACCACGCACCTCGTGACTGTGTCCACGATTTCAATCAAAGAAACAGATGATTAGAAACTTGGCGACCCCTGCAGGATTCGAACCTGCGACAACCTGCTTAGAAGGCAGGTGCTCTATCCAACTGAGCTAAGGGGCCGTCCCGGGCTGTGCCCGTCGGATGCGACCTGGGACCTTAGTGGGTCCAGGGCTGCATCCGGTTGAAACGGAAGTTGTCCGGGTAGGACACGCTCTTGCGCGTCGCTTCCTTCGGCGCGATTACGCGGTATTCGATGCCGTTACGCTCGGCATAGGCGATGGCCTGCTCGGCGTTTTCGAAGGTCAGCCGCAGCTGCTGCTTCATGTCGCCRGAGCTGGTGTAGCCCATGATCGGGTCGATGGTGCGCGGCTTTTCCTGATCAAACTCCAGCACCCACAGATTCGTCTTGGCTTTGCCAGACTGCATGGCGGTCTTTGCTGGACGATAGATCTTTGCGGACATGGTTTCGAACGGCTCCATACTTTCGCTGGCAACATTCACGGGCGCCAGCATTCCGTCTTCCCATAACGCAGATTGATTTAAAACGGAATGACTTTCGGCCGGATAAATTCGGCTTTTCAGTGGGAGGATCGCGCTGGACGCAGGCCTCGACTGAGGGGACACGCAATCCGCGCGCCACAAGCACGCAAAGGCGGTGCAGCGATATCTGGCGGAAAGAAACAGGGAGAACAAGAACGCCTATCAGGCGTTACGATGGTCGGAGTGGAGAGATTCGAACTCCCGACCCTCTGGTCCCAAACCAGATGCGCTACCAGACTGCGCTACACTCCGTGCCAACGGCGCCGGAGATACACGCTTCGCCCTTGGGCTGCAACATGTAATTTCGCTGTTGTCCACTCTCAAGAAACCTGTACTCGGGCCATCCGCGGTCCGCGCCAGCGGAAATGTCCCGAATTGGGACAAAAGCGGCGATTTGTCATCCGAATTTAGTAATCGCTAAATCCATTGCGGCTAGAGCCACGTGGTGCACAACCCCACCGTGCCAGCCTCCAAAACCCTCCCGAGCATTCCATGAACGCCCAACTCGACCTCGCCACCGTTCTGCTTCTTCACAAATCATCCTTCCTCGTCGGCGCGTTCTGCTTCCTTTACGCTCGCTGGCAATCGCCGCGGGATGAAGGGCTAGGAATTCTCGCGAGCGGCTTCCTCTTCCTGGCACTTGCGTCGACGCTCGCAGGCTACGGCGAACAGAAGCTGCTGCCGGCCTATCTGTGGACGCTTTCGAGCTTCACGCTCGGGATCGGCGGCTATGCGCTGTTCTGGATCGGGGTGCGCCGCTTGAGCGCCGGTCGTCGGCGCAAGGCGGACTGGCTCGCACTTTCGATACCGGTCGCGGGTGCGGCAATCGGTCTTGCCACCCATTTCCACGTCGTCAACTACGTCCGCGCCAGCGTCTTCAATGCCACAGCCTTTGCCCTCCTCGCCGCCTCCGCCGTTGCCGTCATCGCGGATCGCAAATGTGAACCGCTGCCAGTACGCGCATTGTTTGCGGCAGCCATGGCCGTCGGTGCCAGCCTTTGCCTTGCCGTGGTGGTCGGCCTTGTAAAGCCTGGTATCATACCGATCACGACCACCTACGCCTTTTTCCTCTCGATCATCTGTCACTTCGCGATTGCCTTTTTCGCACTCGTCCTCGTCAAGGAGCGGGCCGAAGCGGAACTCAGGCGTTCGGCCGACACCGATGCCCTGACGGGCGCTGCAAATCGACGCTGGTTTCTTACGCAACTGCCTGGTTCCAACTGGCATGGCGACTGCCTCATCGTCATGGACCTGGACTTCTTCAAGCGCATCAACGATCGCTACGGCCACCACGCCGGCGACCAGGCTCTGATCGCCTTTGCCGATCTGATCAGGTCGAATCTGCGAAAAGGCGATTGATTCGCCCGCCTCGGCGGGGAGGAATTTGGTCTCTACCTGCCGCAGACGAGCGAAGCGCAGGCGTTTGCCATCGCCGAGCGGTTGCGGCGCGCTGTCGAGAATCTTGCTGTTACAAGCAACGAACAACCCATAGCGCTCAGCGTCAGCATGGGCCTCGCCGCCGCCCACGGCAACGAGAGCTCGTGGGAGGATTTGTTCAACAGGGCAGATGCGGCGCTCTACGAGGCCAAGCGCAGCGGCCGTAATCGCGTCACATCATCTTCCTCGGCGCCCACACCCACTTCAACGTCAATGGAAGCGAGCTTCGGCCGCGCCGGCTGATGAGGGTATGTCCTTCCCAAAAAAAAAAGCGGCCATCCCATGCAGAGGCCGCTCAGATTGGAGGTGTAATGCCTCATACTACTCCTTTTGAGCGAAATTGCCTGTGGCCAAATTTCACCTATGCCGCGCAATCGGCTACCATGGCGGGTGCGACTGACAGCTTCGCACTTCGCGCGGCACACGCTCCGGTGTAGAACGAGCGCGCAGCCACAATCGCGCTGTCTCTGCTGGAGTTTCGCCTTGCCTCTGTAAAATCCGGTCTCGCTAGTTTCGCCCCGTACGCCCGATAGCACTCGACGCTATCGGTTTGATTTTTCGCGCGTTCGTTGAGGTGGCGGTTCGAGACCGGAATGGCATTGCCGATCTCAAGCCCGGTGCAATGGCACCAGGCGGAACCATCACCTACAAACGCTGCCAGACCGCGTCCCCGGAACGGGTACTCAAACCGTCGTCTCGATGGACTTCCTTTTGGAAGAACCAGACGACATGTCTCATACATTGACGGTCCTGTGGACCATTGAACCACAAACGGCGCCGCGCCCCTGGCTTGCCTGCAGCCGCTGCCGCGGCGCGCGCCCTTTCGAGTGCAGCGGCAAGACGCGGCTGAACGCCAACGGCCGACGGCTTGATGCCTGGCTGATCTATCGCTGCGCCGACTGCGATGACACCTGGAATCGCCCGATCTTCGAGCGGCAGAATGTCCGCGACATCTCRCCCGAAACGCTCGACGCCCTCCAGAACAACGATCCAGGCTGGGTGCGCCGGGTCTCGTTCGACGTCGAGGGTCTTCGCCGCGAGAGCAGCAGGATCGAAGAATTCGCCGATTGCCGGGTGGCAAAGCGCGTGCTCGCTGAAGCGCGGGACGCGTGCACCCACCTTGAACTCGTCGTGCACGTGCCGTTGGCGGTCAGTATACGTGCCGATCGCCTGCTTTCGGCGGAACTCGGTCTCTCGCGCAGCAGGCTCACTCGGCTGGAGGAAGAGGAGCGGCTGACGCTGCAGTCCAGCTCCCGCAAGGCTTTGAAACGGCCGATCCGGGATGGCCTACGGGTGGTTGTCGATCTCTCGGAGGAACGCGATCATGACGAAATTGCCGATCGCGCGCGGGGCATATTGCTGCCTGCATGAACGAATTGGGGGAGCGTCGGCCCTATGCCGGCGCTTTCTGCCGAAAGGTCAGAACTTCACACCGACGCCAACGGTGAACTGATGCTGATCGAGATCGACGTTGACGCCGCGGAAGTCCTTGTCGCCATAGTCGTTGTAGCGATACTCGGCGCGCCCGAAGACGTTGTCGGTGAACGAGTAATCGACACCGGCACCGATCGTCCAACCGTTGAAGGTCTCTTTTTCCTTCGACGCTCCGGGCACGTCGACGAAGCCCCGGGTAACCGCCCAGCCACCTGCCCCGTAGAGCAGCGCCTTGTCGTTCAGTACATAGCCGACGCGTCCGCGGATCGCGCCGGAAACATCGGTTCCGGCTTTGAGGGAGGTCCCGCCAAGATCGAATCGCTTGTCATTCCAGTTGTAGTTGACGTCGCCCTCAATACCGTAGACCCAATCACCCTGCTGGTAATTGAAGCCGGCAAAGGCACCGAGCAGACCGCCATTGAAATCTTTGGAGCCGCGGCCGCCGGGCGCGCTGAAATCGCCGTTCAGCCAGCCGCCACCGCCCTGGAGACCGACGTAACCGCCGGTCCATACGAAAACGGGCGGCGTTTCGGCAACTGGCGCCGGCTCCAGCGCCGGCGTCAAATCTGCCGCCATCGCTGTTTGACAGAATGCAGAGGCGGCCACGATTGCAACAAGCACATTCCGGATCATCACAGATGCCTCCTGTTGTCCTCGGCAAAACATTAGCAACTTATTAAGTTGAAGTCTGCCCAAAAGGCTTTGCAGTCGTCATCGAAAGGATCGAATCATCTCGATACCGGTGATTTAGGCGCTGGTCCTCAAACTACAAGGCGGCGCCCCACGCCACCGGCCGATTCGTGATCCAAAGGCGGGTCACTGGCCTGGGATTCGAGCGCCCTCCAGGCGGTCTCCGGCCCGAATATCAAGCCGCTTGACGGTACCGGCATTGAGTTCGAGAACGAAGGCGACCGGCTCACCGGAATCTATGATCGCCTCGGAAAATGGCACGGCGTCCTCGCGGATCGTCCGCACAACGCCCCTGTTGTCGATGAACAGCATGTCGAGCGGAAGATAGGTGTTCTTCATCCACATCATCACGCGGCGGGTTTCACCGAAATCGAACAACATTCCGTGATCCGGCGCCATCGAGCGGCGAAACATCAGTCCCTGCTCGCGCTGGTCGGGATCGACGGCCAGTTCGACCGTCAGTTCGTGCACCTTCCTGTTCGCGGTTACGAGCCGCATCTTGTCCTTGGGAAAGGACACCTCGGCCAGCGCCGCTACGGTGAAGGCGAACAACAAAAAAAGCGCCAACAGGGCGCTTTTTCCGGAAAGGTTTCGTGCGGCGAGCATCAGTGCGACCGGCTCGTCGGCGACGGACCATCCGGATGTATTTCGGCAGCCATCAGGCCCTTTTCGCCATCGCCGAAGCGAACGAGAACCACCTGCCCGGGACGAAGCTCGGTGAGACCGAAGCGCCGCAGGGTCTCCATGTGAACGAAGATATCCTCTGTTCCTTCGCCGCGCGTCAGGAAGCCGAAGCCCTTGGTGCGATTGAACCACTTGACGAGCACCCGCTCGAGGCCGCTGGTCGGCGTCACCTGGACATGGGTGCGCACCGGCGGAAGCTGCGACGGGTGCACCGCCGTCGACTGATCCATCGAGAGGATACGGAACGCCTGGTAGCCGCGGTCCCGCTTCTGGATGAGCGCCACGACCCGCGCGCCCTCAAGAACCGTCTGGTAGCCATCGCGCCTCAGGCAGGTCACGTGGACCAGAACGTCCTGCATGCCATTATCCGGCACGATGAACCCGAAGCCCTTGGCGACATCGAACCATTTGATCACGCCAGTGATTTCGATGAGGTCGAGAGCATCACTGCCAAAGTCGTCACCATGCATGACGTCTTTTGAAGATGTCCTATCCGCCATTCTCTCACAGCCCCTCGTTTACGCGCGACTACCGATACGGTTAACTGATTCTTATTGACCAGAATAACATCGTCCCGCCGCGGATACGCAAGACCCTCGGCATATTTTGGCCGAAATCTAATATGCGGACGCAGCCTTGCCTCTGGCTTGCTGGCAGCCCACTATACGCCATCTTCTGCAAAACAGGGACATTGCAATGCGCTATCTGCACACGATGGTTCGCGTCAACAATTTGGATGCGGCCTTGAACTTCTACTGCACGCTTTTCGGCCTGACCGAAATCCGCCGTTACGAGAACGAGAAAGGCCGCTTCACGCTCGTTTTCCTCGCCGCTCCCGGCGACATCGATCGTGCACGCGGGGAGCTCTCGCCCTGCCTCGAACTCACCTACAACTGGGATACGGAAGAATATACCGGCGGCCGCAATTTCGGCCATCTCGCCTATGAGGTCGACGACATCTACGGCTTCTGCCAGCACCTGATGGAAAATGGCGTGACCATCAACCGCCCGCCGCGCGATGGCCACATGGCCTTCGTTCGCTCTCCGGACGGCATTTCTATCGAGATCCTGCAGAAGGGCGAAAACCGTCCGCCGCAGGAGCCCTGGGCTTCGATGGCCAACACCGGCGCGTGGTAAGCCCCGCGCAATTCTGACTGGCGATGATACCTGTGTGCAGTCGGCAATTCCGGTTGGCATGGCCGAGTCGCCGATCAGCAGCAGCTATGAATGATCTGGGGCCCGGTCTATCCGGGCCTTTGCATGTTTGAAACATGCGGGCTCAAGGTTAGCGCCGGTTTACAAATCGCGTGTCGTTGAGTATTTTTTCGCGCGAAACGTTGATGCCGGGTCCTATCCGCGATGTCTCGTGGCGACGACCCCCTTTGTACTTGGCCTGATCTTTTCCCGTGGCGTCTTTTCGGGCCGTCGCGAGAAGCACGAGTTTGTTTGTTCTGAGCGATGTTTCGGAACTGAGACTTAATGCATGACAGGGCGAGGCTTCGCCGATCATGCACGGAGAGCGGGGATAGGACGTTGCAACATCTGGAGACGAAAGGCGCAGTGCTCGCCGCGATTGCGCGGGCGGCAGCTTTATCCGTTTCACTCCTGGCACTGAGCAGCTGCGTGTCGGCTGTTGCCGACGGTGACGTGGCCGCCGAGCTGGGCCTCGAGGGACAGGCGGCACCTCAGACCGCCGAATCGGCCGAGCCGGGCGCTGTCCGCGATGCACAGGTGGCCGCAATGGGCAGCGATCCGCAAACGCAGCAGACCGCCACGGCGCAGGCCCCCACGCAAGGCCAGCCCCTGACAATGCAGAGCACGGGCCTGAGTGCTGCAAATTCAAGCATTTATGGACAGGCTGCGGCGACGCAAGCCATGCCGGRCACCCAGCCGGAAGCCGCTGGAACGGCACCGGCGGGCCAACCCGCCATGAATGCGACCACAAACAGCCTTTTCAGCGGTGGTCAGCGGCGTCCTCTGCCCATCATGACGCCGCAACAAGGCGCGGCAAACGAAACCTCCGCCGCTCCGTCGGACACGGCGGTCGCCGCCTACGCGCCCACCGAAGCACAGGAGCATGTCCTTCCGGCATCCGTTCCGTTGCCCCTGAGCGCCGAGGCCGCCGCCGGCGGGGAAAAATCGGCCGCACTTCAGGCCGTGGCCAATGCCGAGGTTGCGCCAGCTACGACCGAAGTGGCGGTCGCGGAACCGACGCAGGCGGCCACAGAGGCCAAGGAAAGCGACGGAGACAAGGAAGCGCCGAAGGCCTGGACGCTCGCAACGCTGTTTGCCGGAAAGCGCAAGGAAAAGCAGCAGGAAGCCCAGCGCACTGCGCAACCGGCAGAAAAGAAGACGATTACCACCAGCAATGCGAGCCAGCCGCAGACAGCGTCCCTCGCCTACACGCTGCCAGGCGTCAAACTGAATACGCTCTATAACTTCGAGCATGAAGAGCATCTTAGCGGCGACGACGATGCTCCGGTTCAGGTCGCCTCGCTTTCGGGCCTGGCGCGACTGGCGCCAAGCGGATTGATCCTGCAGACCGAGAAGGTCGATGCCGGCTGCTTCAAGCCCGAACTCATGCAGATGCTGAAGAAGGTGGAATCGCATTACGGCAAGCAGGTCATGGTGACCTCCGGTCTACGCCCCATCAAGGTCAACCGCGAGAAGCAGTCGCTGCATACGCGCTGCGAGGCGGCAGACATCCAGGTTCAGGGCGTCAGCAAGTGGGATCTGGCCGAATTCCTGCGCAGTGTTCCAGGCCGAGGCGGTGTCGGCACCTATTGCCACACGGAGTCGGTGCATATCGACATCGGCACACAGCGGGATTGGAACTGGCGTTGCCGGCGCGGCAAGGGCTAAGGCCAACCGCTTGTTTCCATGAGCTATTCCACAGACTCCGCCCCGGGAATGGAGACTGTGGAATTTTTACAGAAATATGAAAATTGCCGCTTGCGGTTCTCAAATCCTCTGGCTATAAGGCGCCCACACAGCAAGTGCGCCCTTCGTCTATCGGTTAGGACACCAGATTTTCATTCTGGGAAGAGGGGTTCGACTCCCCTAGGGCGTGCCACTGTGTCGATCTCTTCCCCCCGTAAAAATTGCTACTTCCTCTGCCTGAAGCAGGCGATTCCGGCCCTCACGGTACCGTTGATTCCAACCTGTCGGGCATCGGATTTTTCTCGCTGTTTTTAACAGGAAAAGCACAAAAATCCTGAGATTGGCGCTTGCGGTATTCAGAGTCGCTGGCTATAAGGCGCCCACACAGCGAGTGCGCCCTTCGTCTATCGGTTAGGACACCAGATTTTCATTCTGGGAAGAGGGGTTCGACTCCCCTAGGGCGTGCCACTGTGT
>NZ_JBFRGB010000043.1:0-31520 GCF_052115125.1 Ensifer sp. 2TAB8
GCAATCCCGGCAAAAGCACCCGGCTGATCGTCTGGAAGCGGCTGGCGCCAAGGGTGGCTGCTGCTTCCTCCACCTCCTTGTCGATCTCCTCCATGATCGGCTGCACGGTCCTGACGACAAAGGGCAGGCCGACGAAGATCAAGGCGACGACGATACCGGCAGGCGTGAAGGCGATCTTCAACCCGAGCGGCTCGATGAACTGGCCGATCCAGCCGTTCGGGGCGTAAAGCGTCGTCAGGGCAATGCCGGCGACCGCGGTCGGCAGCGCAAACGGCAGGTCGACCATGGCGTCGATCACCCGCTTGCCGGGGAAGCGATAGCGCACCAGCACCCAGGCGAGGATGACGCCGAAGATCAGATTGATGATCGCCGCAAGAAAGGCCGTGCCGAACGAGATCTTCAGCGCGTTCAACGTGCGCGGATCGAGCGCCAGCTCAAAGAACTTGGCCCAGCCCAATCCGCTGGCCCGAAACACCAGGCCCGACAACGGGATCAACACGATCAGAACCAGCCAGCTCAGCGTGATCCCGAGCGACAACCCAAATCCAGGCAAAACACTCGGCTGGCGAAACCGCCAGCGGTTCCCATTGCGTCGCTCCGTCAACTTCAGGTCACCTTTTCAGCCCTGCAACCGTAAACGGTCGCGCCATCCCCTTATCCAAACCGATCGTCAAGTCGCCGGTTGGCCGGCTTGTCAGAGCGCCGGTGTATTCGGCGCCAAACTAACAATTTCGCGGGCTCCAACAACGCAAATTTTTGACGCTGGGACGGGTCACAAGGAAACTGATTTCGCTTTTGAGCCGCGTCGATGGAAACACTCTACTGCGAATATTGTTCCATGCCGCTTCGGCGATCGCGCGGACATGAACTTTCGCCAAAGAAATAAATACTATCGATTTTATAGATATTAGGTGATCCTTGCTTCTCTGCCGTCTGTCGCTTGCGCATAATTGATCCCGGATCGGATCTTCTTGCAACGAGTCGTTGCAGTTCCTGGGTCATCGTCGCAAGAGATTGATGTCATGGCAAAAACGCTCATCATTCCGGGATTGTTCGGGTCGGACGAGGGACACTGGCAACGCCATTGGCTGAGGGATCATCCGGATGCAGTTCTCGTCGGACAGATCGACTGGGACCGGCCAAGGCTTGATCATTGGCGCGACGCTCTCGAACGCGAAATCCTCCGGCACGGGACCGTCGATCTGGTGGCTCATAGCCTCGGTTCGGTTCTCGTCGCCAATTTGGCGCGCCGCCCCCTGGCAAGGAAAGTACGCAGCGCACTGCTTGTCGCGCCCTGCGATCTTGGGCCAACCGATAGCCTGCATCCTGGCGTCATCGATTTCGGGCCGATGCCCGACCTGCCGTTGCCTTTCTCCAGCCTTGTCGTAGGCAGCCTCAACGACCCCTATATGCCCTTCGATCGCCTGCGGCATGTCTCCACCCGATGGGGCAGCCGCCTCGTCGATCTTGGGCATGCCGGCCATATCAACATCGCCAGTGGCTTCGGTCGCTGGTCGCATGGCTACGATCTGTTGCGGGTGTTGAACGGCATCGCACGTCGAGATGCACCGCGCGTTCAGGCAATCGAGGCTGATGTCATCGATCGGTCGCCGGTCCCGAGCGCTCTTGCCTGATGCCTCGTCGAAAGCCCATTCGGCTTGCTCACTCACACAGCACTTGATGTTGGGATCGTTTCGAGCTCTAATAGCGCACTAACTTTATAGAGTATGCCGTCTAGGGATGACCATGCACCAAAGTGCCAGGCCAACCAGTACAACGGATACAGGCTCGACCGTCGCGGCGGCGGTCGTTATGGTTTCCCGACCCCACCGTTATGGCGCAGAGCGACGATTGCGCGATGCGGACGGCAATTTATTCACAATTCGGTCGGTGTGTGCAGTCCGAGCCGAAACAGCCATGCATTTCAGACTTTGCCGGGTAGACCCGGCCATGGGAGAGTGCAGATGACTGTCCATGGATTGTTTACGAAGGTCGCTCCAGAGGGAGCCGGCGCAAGAGCCAAACCGCATATTGCCATCATAGGCCGCGGCTTTTCCGGGGTGATGATGGCCATCGCGCTGATGAAGTCGGTGCGAGCGGCGTTCCACGTCCATCTTTTCGATCCGCAGCCGACGATCAGCGGCGGGCAGGTGTTGGCGGCTGCCCAGAGCGGCGAGATCCTCAACAGCCGGGTGCGCGATCTTTCTGTCGCCGCCGGCCAGCCGGAAGACTTCAACGATTGGCTGCTGGGGAATGCCGAATTTCGCGCGGCGGTCTCTGCCGCCATTCCCGGCTTCCAGCAGATCTTCGTGCCGAAGAGCATCTTCAGCGACTACGTTTATCAGCGCTTTTCCGAAGCGCTGACGCGCAGGCCCGATATTTCGATGCAGCTTTCCTGTCAGGCAGTGTTGGGGCTGCGCAAGCAGGCCAACGGCCGCTTCCTCATGGTGCAGGAGGGGGCAGCGGTGGAGTGTGACGCCGTCGTGCTGGCGACCGGCTTCGGTCTACGCCAGGGCGAAATGGAGGTTGCCGAGGAGGAAAAGCCCCTGGTGCGCGCCCGCCGCCTGGTCGTGCCTCGTCATACCGTCCTGCTCGGCAGCGGCGTCCGGGTGGTCGACCGTCTGCTGCAATTGCGCGACAATGGTTTTGCCGGCGAAGTCACCATTCTTTCCCGGCACGGTTTTCTGCCGCAGCCGCACACGCGCCTTGCGGCGGCACCAACATTCCCGGTCGAGCCGATGCCGACGCGGCTCGGCGAAATCGTCCGCTTCGTCCGGCAGGCCTGTGCGGAAGCGGAAGCCACGGGACTTGGCTGGCAGGCGGCCATGAATGGCCTGCGTCGACGCGCACGCTCTCTCTGGCAATCTTTGCCCGAAGAGGAAAAACGCCGGTTCAACCGGCATCTACGGTCGATCTATGACAGCCACCGCAACCGTTTGCCGGCGCCTTTACACCTGCGTTTGCAGCAGGAGCTTGCCGGCGGGTTGACTAGCCTTCGCAAGGGCTGGGCAGGCAAGCGCCGACCGGACGGGTTGATGGTGCGCTGGGCAGGCGAAAACGAGGAGACGTTGCTTGTCGCCGATCAGGTGATCGATTGTCGCTGCTCTGCGCCGGACCTTAGGGCGCCGCTGATGCAGAGTCTTTTTTCCGGCGGCCTGGCGGAGCCGGACGAACTCAGCCTTGGGGTTGCCGTCAGCCCGGCCGGCGAAGTGCTGGCGGGCGGCCGGCCTACGCGCAATCTCTATGCGATCGGACCGCTTGGTGTCGGCAGCCTACCGGACATCGACCTGGTGCCCGAAATCGTAACTCAGACTTATGCGGCCGCGCGCTTGATCGCTACGCGCCACCGCGTGACACTTAAGACCGGCTGACGGCCGCAAATCCTTAGGCCTCAGCGCCGCGTCGCCCACGGTACCAACCATCGCTCGAGCAGGCGCGCTGTCATCTCGAAAACGAAGGCAACCGCAGCAATGACGACAATGCCGGCGATCACCACATCGGTCACCAGAAACTGAGCCGCAGACTGGATCATGAAGCCGAGGCCGCGCGTTGCCGCCACCAGTTCGGCCGCCACCAGCGTCGACCAGCCTGCACCCAGCGCAATCCGGGTCCCGGTGAGGACCGAAGGCAGGGCGCTCGGCAGAATGACGTGGCGCAGGACCTGCAGCCGCGAAGCACCGAAAGCGCGGGCCGCGTTGATATGATCGCTCGAGGTGGATTTGACGCCGGTCGCCGTGGACAGGATGATCGGCGGCAACATTGCCAGCGCGATCACCGCGATCTTGGAGGCTTCACCGATCCCCAGCCAGATGATCACGAGCGGCAGGTAGGCGAGCGGCGGCAGGGGCCGCAGGAACTCCACGATCGGATCGAGGATACCTTTGCCGACGCGGCTCGTGCCTATGGCAATGCCTGCCGGCACCCCGAGGAGGATTGCGACGGCGAGCGCACCGAAAATCCGCAACAGGCTGGCGCCCAGATGCTGGGCGAGTGTCGCATCGACGAAACCGGTGACCGTGAGGCTTCGCAGGGCCTGATAGACGGCGAGCGGAGAGGGTAGAAACAGTGCCGAAACGACGCCATAGCTGGAGACAAGGCTCCACAGGACGAGCAAGGCAGCGATCGTCGCCAGAGATATCCAGGCGAGCGATATCAGTGACCTCATCGTACCCAGTTCCGATTGCTCGATGGTGTCGCGCGGCTGATGCGACTCCAGCGGTGCGCTTTCGATGGAGAGACTCATGCGGCGATCCCTTCGTCTTCGGCATGGATGATGGCGGTCAGTTCGTCATGAAGCCGCCGGAACGATGACGAACTGCGGAGCTCGGCGAGCGGTACCCCGGCCAGCAGATCGCGGCCGAACGTGGTTGTGATCCCGCTGGCGATGCGCCCAGGATTGGGCGCGAGAACGATAATGCGGGTGGCAAGGAGCAGCGCTTCCTCGATACTATGGGTGATCAGGAGCGCACCGACGTTGCTCTTTTGCCAGACGTCGAGAAGAAAGCTCTGCATCCGGCTGCGCGTGAGCGCGTCGAGTGCGCCAAGTGGCTCGTCCATCAGCAGAAACTTCGGGTCCGAGGCGAGCGCTCGGGCAATACCGGCCCGCTGGCGCATGCCGCCGGAGAGCTCCCAGACGTTTCGGTTTGCTGCGCCCGGCAGGCCGACACGGTCGAGGAGGATCCGCGCGCGCTCCAATCGCTCAGATTTGGCAACGCCCCGGAGCTGAAGCGGAAAGGCGACATTGTCGACAGCGGTCAGCCATGGATAGAGTGCATCGTCCTGGAAAACCACGGCGCGATCTGCACCAGGCCCCGCCACCGATCGGCCATCGACGCAGACGCGCCCGCTGCTGGCCGCCAAGAAGCCGGCTGCCAGGTTGAGAAGGCTGGTCTTGCCCGAGCCCGAGCGACCGATGACGACGACGAATTCGTCGCGTGCGACCTTGAGGTTGATCGAAGCCAGAACCGGCGCGGCCCTGTTATCGGACGCTGCGTATCGCAGCGTGACATTATCGAGGGAAAGAACGGACATCCTGCTGTTCCCGGCTGGGTGGCACGTCGGCATGCACGCCCGGCCATGTGCACCGAGCGAGCATGCCGATTGAAGTTTCTCAGAACGAGAGCTTGGCCGCTTCCTGTGCCCAGCGGGCGGAAACGTAGGGGGCGTAGTCCGGAAGGACCGCCGGAATCTTGCCCTGCTCGAGAAGGAACGCCGAGGTCTCGGCGACCGCCTTCACCGTTGCTCCGCCGAGAAGATCGGAGCCTGCCTGCTCTTCAAGCGAAGGGAAGTAGTAACCCTTGAGCAGGTTCGGAACCTCCTCGGGCTTCGCACCGGTGAGGCGGGCGATCTTCTCCACTGCGGGTGACCCGGGGCTCCAGCTCTCCGGCCTTGCGCGGTAATCCGCATAGGCGTCGCCCGTCACCTTGACGAAACCGGTGACTATATCCGGGTGCTCCTCAGCAAACTTCTTGCTGACGATCCAGGCGTCGAAGGTCGGTCCGCCCCACTTCGCCACATCGCTGGAGGTTGCAAGCACGGTCGCGGTCGTCTTGAGTTCGGAGAGGACCGGATCCCAGACGTAGGCGCCGTCGATATCGCCACGCTGCCAGGCAGCCGCGATTTCCGGCGGCCGGAGGTTAAGGATCTCGACAGATTTCGGATCGATGTTCCAGTGTTTCAGCGCGGTCAGCAGGCTGTAATGCGCGGTCGATACGAAGGGCGTTGCGATCTTCTTGCCAGCAAGCCGCTCCGGCTTGTCGATCCCCTTGACCGCCAGCGCCTCGGCATCGCTGATCAACCCGACGACAAAAATGGTTTCGAACGGGAGCTGCCGGCTAGCGGCGGCCGCGAGCGGCGAGGAACCGACATAGCCGATGTCGATTGAACCGGATGCGAGCGCGGCGATCACGTCGGCGCCGCCATCGAACTTCTGCCAGGTGATCTTGGCTCCGGTGACCTTTTCGTAGGTGCCATCCGCCTGCGGCACGCGAGACGGCTCGACGATCGGTTGATAGCCGATCGTCAGGGTTGTTTCGGCAGCGAAAGCGGGGAAGGTGGCCTGGCTGGCCAGAAGCAAGGCCGCGCTTGCGGCAAGAAGGGTGCGTCTGCGGATCGTCATTGTGTGCTCCTCAACGGTTGGGTCCTGGCCCCGCTTGTGGAGCCTCGTCACAATGCTGATTAAAAAGATGTATTTTATATAGATAAATTATTCCGCAATTCGCTGGCCCGCAGTGGGCTCCATTCCAAAGTTGTGCCGTTTCGGCGGAGCTTCGTGCGCTCGCCGGAACAATGCCGCTAAAGATCGAGCCCGCCATAGCGGCCGTTGTGGTAGACGATCGGCTCGCCGGAGCCCGTGGTGATGGCGACGACCCGACCGATGATGATGGCGTGGCTGTGACGCTCGATGATTTCCTCGACCTCGCAGTCGATCGCAGCCAAGGCGCCGCTCAACGCGGATGCACCGCTTGCCAGTCGCGCCCAGTCGGCTCCCTCGTATCGGGCGACGCCCTTGACGCCATGCAGACCGGAGAAGCGCTCCGCCACGCTCCGCTGCTCGCGCGACAGGACGTTGACGCAGAAGTGCCGGTAGCGCTGGATGATCGGCCAGGTCGAGGACGTCCGGTTGATGTTGACGATCATGGTCGGCGGATCCACCGACAGGGCCGTTGCCGACGTGACGGTCGCACCAGTGCGGTCATCGCCGATGCCAGCGGTAATCACGGAAACGCCCCCTGAGAAATTGCGCATCGCGGCCTTCAGGGCCGGCGCCGTGATCGGTTCGTAGCCGTTGCTGGTTGGAATACTTGCGTCGAATGCTGGAGATGCGGCGAGCGCGAAAGTCATAGCCAGTCCCTCGAAAATTTCGCCTAATTCCCGGTCGCAAAATGGCGATGTGGGAAAAATTTTTCCTCGCATCAAAGATGATCGTCTGATTTTTAATTGTCAATAAAATTTATAGAGTTTATGTTTTTCGCATTCGGCGTGGCAACCAAGACTGCCGAAAGAGCGTTTCACGAGGAGGCATTCGCCAATGGAAACTGCGCCTGGAGATATTCCGGAAAAGATCAATGTGCTCTGGTTCCTGCCGACCCACGGCGACAGCCGCTATCTCGGCACCACGCGCGGCGGCCGCAATGTCGATATCAACTATCTGAAACAGGTGGCGCAGGCGGCCGATTCGCTCGGCTATTATGGCGTTCTCATTCCGACGGGCCGCAGTTGCGAGGACAGCTGGGTTGTCGCCTCGGCGCTGGCACCGCTGACGGAGAAGCTGCGGTTCCTGATTGCGGTGCGGCCAGGGCTCCTGTCGCCGACGCTGGCCGCGCGCATGACCGCAACGCTCGACCGGCTTTCTGGCGGACGGCTCTTGATCAATGTCGTCACCGGCGGCGACCCGATCGAAAACAAGGGCGACGGCATCCACCTCTCGCATACCGAGCGTTACGAGGTAACCGAAGAATTCCTGAACATCTACAAGGCGGTGCTTCGCGGCGAAGAGGTCGACTTCAAGGGGAACCACTTCGATATCGAAGGCGGAAAGCTGCTGTTTCAACCTGTCCAGACGCCGCATCCGCCGCTCTATTTCGGTGGTTCCTCCGGCAAGGGACAGGAGGTCGCGGCGCGCACGATCGACAAATATCTGACCTGGGGCGAGCCCGTCGAAGACGTGGCCAGGAAGGTCGCCGAGGTCCGTGCACTCGCCGATGCCGAGGGCAGGGACGTGACCTTCGGCATCCGCCTTCACGTGATCGTGCGCGAAACGGCCAAGGAGGCATGGCAGGCGGCGGACGAACTGATACAATATGTCGATGACGACACGATTGCCGCCGCACAGAAGGTGTTCGAGCGTATGGATTCGGTTGGTCAGAGCCGTATGAGCCGCCTGCATGGCGGCCGACGTGACAGGCTGGAAGTCGCTCCGAACCTCTGGGCCGGGGTGGGCCTAGTGCGCGGCGGTGCGGGCACCGCCCTTGTCGGTGACCCCGACCAGGTAAGGGCGCGCATGGAAGAGTACCGTCAGGCGGGCATCGATAGTTTCATCCTGTCCGGCTATCCGCATCTGGAGGAGGCCTACCGTTTCGGCGAGCTGGTGCTGCCGAACCTGCCGCTTGCCCATGCGGTTCCGGCCCGTGAGGCGTCCATCAACACCGGGCCTTTCGGTGAAACGATCGCGGGCGACCATCGTCCGAAACTGAAGGTTTCCCAATCGTGACAGGATCGACGCGCCGACCCGTGATCGCAATCGTCGGCGGCGGCTTTACCGGGGCGGCGGTCGCGGCGAATCTCGCGCGCAACGCAGCAAGCGGCGGCGCGACCATCATTGTCTTCGAGCCGCGGGCCCGGCTCGGCGCGGGCCTTGCCTACGACACGGACAATCCTGCCCACCGCATCAACGTGCCGGCGGCCCGCATGAGCCTGATCCCGGATGATCCAGATGATTTCCTCAACTGGATGGCGTCAAAAGGTGAACCGCGCGGCGATCCGGAGGTTTTGGCAGTCGACGGCAATCTTTATCCGCGCCGGGCGGTTTTCGGGCGCTACGTCTGCGAGTTCGTCGCCCCGTTCCTGAAAAACGGAAAGGTCGAGCACCGGCGTGAGCGCGTCGAGAAAATCGAACGCCGCGAGAACCGTTGGCGGCTGAGGAGTTCCGCCGGCACGGAGCTGGTTGCCGATATCGTCGTTGTCGCGACCACTCATCCGGCACCTTGCGTGCCGCGGCGCGTGGATCAGGCGCTTTGCGGCCATCCGCGCTACGTGCCCGACTCCACCGTTGTCGACGCCTTGGCCTGCATCCGCACCGACGATCACGTCCTAGTCATCGGCAACGGGCTGACGGCGGCCGATGTGATCGCATCCCTGGGGCTTGCCGATCACTGCGGCCCGATCGTCGCTCTCTCGCGCCGCGGCCTGCGGTCGCGCGGCCATGCTGGGCTGCCCCAGGAGCTGTTTGGTGATTTCGCCAGCGAGCCAGCACGAACCGCGCTCGGATTGCTGAAGCGGGTCCGGCAAGCAGTGCGGGACGCGGCCGACATCGGCACGAGTTGGCATGGGGTTTTCGACGCGCTTCGCAGCCAGGGCGGCCAGATCTGGCGGACCCTGCCAGTGACGGAACGCCGCCGCCTCGTGCGTCATCTGCGGCCTTTCTGGGATGTTCACCGCTTTCGCGTGGCGCCGCAGGTCGACGGAGCGATCCTGGCGGGACAAGAGCAGGGGCGGATCCGAATTCTCGGAGCTGCGATCGAGGAGGTCGAGAGGCGCGGCCATATCATTGCCGTCGATATCCGTCACCGGCACACCGGCCGCCGCGAGCGCCTGCTGTTTGATGCCTGTGTGGTGACGACCGGCCCGGCTCATACCGGCATCCTGTCGAGCCAGGGCTGGCTTGCCGATCTTGCCTCACAGGGATGGCTGCGTCTGGATGATGTGGGTTTGGGTCTCGCCTGCGACGAGGAAAGTCGCGCGATCGGGGCGAATGGCACAGCGGAGCGATCGCTGATCGTTGCGGGACCACTGGCACGCGGCACTTTCGGCGAACTCATGGGCCTGCCTCAGGTCAACGATCATGCAATATTCGTCGCCGAACAGATTGCAGACATGCTGACCAAGCCGGTGCGAAGCGGCCGGCGTGCCGCTCCTTTGGCAGAAATCCAGCAACGGTCGATGACGACCGTCGGCGGCGCCGCTAACCGTTGACCTGCGGGGTCTCTCCATCGAGACGGCGTGTCCAGTCCTCGACCTTGCGCGTCTGCAGGCGCTTGGCCGCATAGTCCCGCCAACTGGATGGCAGAATGGGAAGATTGGCGATCTCCGCAAGCGCCTCGCGATTGAGGGTATCGACGTAGAGGAAGTGCCAGAGCCGGTGGATCGTCCATTCCGGATGGCGACGCTCGACGAGGTGCATTCGGTCACCAGCCGAAACCAACCCGTCCTCGATGACGCGATAGTACCAACCGGTGCGGCCCGTATGCTGAAGGCGCCGCGCCATGTCCGGCAAGTCGAATCTGCGGTTCAGTTTCCAGCAGGGCTGCCGGCCCTGACTCACTTCGAGAAGTGAGCCCCCAAGGCGAAACCGGTCTCCGACAGCAACATCGCTCTCCGTCAGCCCGTGGGTCGAGAGGTTCTCACCGAAGGCGCCCGGCCGTTTTAACAGCGGCAAAGGGCCGATCTCGTCTGCCCAGGCACTATAGTGATCCCGGGGGTAGTGATGAACGGCCTTGTCGACGCCACCGTGTCTTTTGAGGTCCCCCTGATGGTCGCCGGTAAAGCCCGTTGACCCCAACTGCACGGAGCCTTCGATCGGCTGTTTGTCCATACCGCTCTGGGTTCCGCGATCGTCGATCGGCGAGAGGTTGCCGAGGAGCAAGGCGTCAAGCACGACCGGCCGCCGGTCAACCATCGATCTGCTCCAGCCATTCGCCGATCATCGCGGTGGCGGCGTGTTTCAAGCTGGGGCCAAGCCGTTCGGCATCGGCACGCAGATTCGACACGTTCACCCCCGCGGCTGACAGTTCGCAGCCGTGGCCGACCAGCCAGCGTTCGAAGGCCGCACCGGTTTCAGCCTCCGGATGGAACTGCAGGCCGAGGACGTTGCGCCCGCGTCTGAAAGCCTGCTGCTCGATCTGCGGCGTCGATGCCAGCAAGTCTGCACCGGACGGCAGGTCGTAGGTGTCGCCGTGCCAGTGCAACACGGAAACGTCGGCCAGGTGGCGGAGCGGTGAGGCGAGGCCTGTAGCGGAGAAACGCAGCGGCGAAAAGCCGATCTCCTTTATGCCGGATGAATAGACGCGAGCGCCGAGCGCCCGGGCGATCAGCTGCGTGCCCAGGCAAAGACCAAGGGTCGGCCGATCGGCGGCAAGGCGCGTCTGCAGCATCGCGATCTCGTCCGCGACGAAAGGATAGGCAGCGTCTTCGTAGACACCGATCGGACCGCCGAGCACCACGACAAGATCAGGTTCGAGCGGATCGAACGAAAGATAGTCTGCATTGCCGACATCGCGATACTCGATGGTAAACCCCGCCGCGCTCAGAGGTTCCGCAAAGGTACCAAGATCCTCGAAATGCACGTGCCGTATGGCGACCGCCATCTTCTTAGCCATCATTCGTCACCTCTATCGTCGTCCATCTCGGTGTCGGGGATCGTGCAACCTTCGCTCGTGCATCCGGGCGCTTCCGGGCGCGGGGCAGCAATATCCGGGATCGGTGCGGCAAGCATGGAGGCCAGGCGGGCGCCGATGACCATGTCGTCTTCGATCCCGAAGCGATGATATTCAACGTTGCCGTCACGGCCGATGATGATTGCCGTCGGCGTGCCGCGCATGCCGTAACGCTCCATCGTCTTCGGTATCGGCCCATCGTCCGATGGCTGATCGACGGCGATCGGGAAGGTCAGCCGATATTCGTGAATGAAGGCTTTGAGCGCGTCGGGCGTCATCACCGTGTGATGCTCGAAAACCGAATGCAGGCCGATAACCTGAAGGTCGGTCTCGCGGAAGACGCTCTGGACGCGCTGGGCCTGCGGCAGCCCGTGTGAAACGCAGGCCGGGCAGAGCATCTGAAAGGCATGCAGGAAAACGACCCGTCCGGAAATCCGGTCGAGGTTGAGCGGCTCAGGCGTGTTGAACCAGGTTGAAACGGCGAGTTGCGGTGCGGTCATCCGATAGTTGCTGTTCATTGTCATCTCCGGGGATGGCCGGACGGGTGATGCCGTCCGGCCGCCTTGTCAGGCCGCTTCGCGAACGAGCTTCACGCTGGGGAAGTCGACCGGCACGGCAAGCGCGACATTGATGTAGTTCGTGAAGAGATTAAGCGCGACATGGGCGATGATCTCGACCACGTCCTGATCGTCGTAACCAGCAACGTGCAGCGCCCGAACGTCCGCGTCAGAGACCTTTCCGCGTGCCTCAACGAGCTTCTGGGCGAAGGCCAAGGCCGCTGCCGTCTTCGGGTCGGACGACTTGCCCAGTTGCGCACTCGCCATTTCCTCTGCGGTCGCGCCGGCTTTACGGCCAAGCACGGTGTGGGCCGCCAGGCAATAGTGGCAATCGTTGCGGTCGGCGACGGCAACAGCGATCTGCTCGCCGAGCTTGGCGCCGAGGCGGCCGTTTCCGAGTGCACCGAACGAACCCCACATGCTGGCGAGTGCTGCCGGCGAGTTGGCGACCGCCCGGAACATGTTGGGCGCAATGCCGAAGGCGGAGCGGATCTCGCCAAGCAACTGGTCGCCGGCGCCGGTTGCCGAATTGGGGTCAACTAGATTAATTCTGCTCATGGTTTTCTCTTTCTATTTGCGTGGAGGGAGAAAATTGCCGGTCCGCCGATGGCAGTCGTCGGACCGGCGCCAACATCATCGGCATCCGCTCGCAGTACTGAGAACGTTGCTTACGGGGGCCGATGTTGAAGCTGAGGGCGAGAGCATGGCTGCTCTCTCGGTCTTTCGCCGGGTTCGGTTGCCGGCGCATGTGTTTCCTTTCAAACTCATTTCAGGCCGCGCCGCGGTTGAAAATCCGCCACGCGGCGTCCCGGTCCGCGGCGTCAGCGCCTTCGAATTCACCGCAGTCGACGCGCAACTCCGCCGGCCCGAAGGCGGCATCGACGAACGCGCAATGATGCGGTGCTTTCGGATCGTCGTAGACATGGGGGCGGAAATAGCGGCAGTTGACGCACATGCGCTGTTCCGGAATGGCGCCAGCCGACTGCAGACGGCGGATGATCTTCACGAGATGCATCAGCATGTCCTCCTGCTCGAGCTTGGAGAGCGCCGCGATGGCGTCCTCGGTCGCCGATGCCAGTTGACCGGCCTGGCGCACGGCGGCTTCGCCCCGGAGCGTTGCCGCGACTGACAGAGCCCGGGCGTCGCTGGGGTCGGCGTGCTTCTCGACGAGGCCCTTGCGCAGGAGCGCGTTGACCGAGTCCGTCGTCGTCGGCTGGCTGACGCCGAGATAGGCGGCAATCTGTTTGACGCGCATACCGTTCCGGTCGCGGGCCACGAGAAAGGTGAGGATCTGTAATTGCGTCGGATTGAGACCGATCGCCTCCGCCGCCGTCCAGGCCTCGCTTCGCATGGCGGTTGCCACACGCGATAACCCGTCGCCAATCCGGTCGACCAAAGAGGGAATTTTGTCAGCTTCTTTGCTCATGGTGGTTATTTACATAGGAATCCTATTTAATGTCAATGAGGGGCGGAAAAGCACCGCGAATTTGACGCGCATCAAAGTAGAGGGGACATTGCGGGCCTATTTCTCTGTTCGAACAACCCGAGCACGGGCTGGTCGCACAAATGGAGAAGACGATGTTGAATGCAATCAAGAGCGGATTGGGTATCGCCATCGCGGCAATGCTTGTCGCAGCACCTGCAGCCGCCGCAGACTTCGAAGTGCACATGCTGAACAAGGGCAAGGACGGAGCCATGGTGTTCGAGCCGGCTTCTGTGAAGGTTGCGCCCGGAGATACGGTCACCTTCATCCCGACCGACAAGGGGCACAATGTCGAAACCATCAAGGGTATGATCCCCGATGGTGCCGAGGCCTTCAAAAGCAAGGTCAATGAAAACTACAAAGTGACCTTCACGGCTCCCGGCGTCTACGGCGTCAAGTGCACGCCGCACTACGGAATGGGCATGGTCGGCGTGGTTCAGGTCGGCGATGCCCCTGCCAACCTCGAGGCCGTAAAGGCCGCCAAGAATCCCAAGAAGGCGCAGGAGCGCCTGGACGCCGCGCTGGCTGCACTTGGCAACTAAGTAACAGACTTCGCTTCGGAGCGGGGTGGGGACAGGCCGCTCCTGGCGTCCGCGCACTGGGTGAGGCGCGACGCCATCATGCGGAACCAATGCGAAGGCTTCGCGTTGGTTCCGCATGGATCAGATCACTGCTGAATTGTTCCCGCCTTCACAGATTCCCTATCCCATCATTTTCGCGCGAATCCTCGGCGCACTGATCTTTGGTGCAGTCATTGGCTTTGAGCGTGAGGCAAAGGCACGTCCGGCGGGTCTAAAGACGCACATGCTCGTCTGCCTTGCCGCCTGCGCGTTTGGCATCATTTCGCTGGAAAGCGTCCGGCTGAACGGCCTCTTCGACGACCGTGTCCGTATCGATCCGCTGCGGGTGGTGGAGGCTGTGACCGCAGGTGTCGCATTTCTCGCCGCCGGGACCATCGTGCTTTCCAAAGGTGAAGTTCAGGGGATAACGACCGGTGCCAGTCTCTGGCTCGCCGGAGCTATCGGCATTGCGGTGGGTTTCGGTCACTGGATCGTCGCCGGCCTTGCCGTCGCCTCCGCCTTCTCCGTCCTCTTTGTCATCGGTTCTTTCGAGGCGCGGGCAACGCGGCACGGAAAGCCGGATGTGGCACCGCAGGACCGGGCGAGCAACAACCACACCAAGCGCTAGCAGTGGCTGCCATGTGACGAGATCGAACGGGCGTCGGTCCACCAACTTGAGCCGCCGGTTACGTGAGACATCAGGTCGGTCGGGTCGCGCAGAATGGCTTGAGTACGTCGAGCCACGCACCAAGGGTGGCCTGCAGCAAATCCGTTCGGCAATTCATCTCGGAACCGCTAATGTCGATGTAAGCCTGTACCAAGGAAGGTTCGATGGACTCCACCGGTTCTCTTGCCGCCAAGCTGCTGTCGGCGACGCTGTTGTTCGACCAGACCTCTTTGGCCGCCTTGGAGGCCCTGGCCGCCAACTCGGATCGTAGGATCTTGCGTCGCGGCGAGGTTCTCGTGCGAGAGGGAGACCGGTCGGACCGCTTCTTCGTCGTTCTGTCGGGTCGTTTCACGGTGATCCGCGAGGGGGTTCTTGAGCCTGTTGCCGAGATTGGCCAGGGCGAACTCGTCGGCGAAGTCGGCTTCTTTGCTGCGCTGCCGCGCATTGCCACCGTCGTTGCGGCGCGTGATTCCATCGTACTCGAAATCCGCGACGACCAATTCGAAAGGGCCGCCAAAGCACTGCCCAGCCTGCGCCAGTCGGTGACGACGTTTCTCGCGCGACGGTTTGCGATGCAGTCTCCGCCGCCAACGCAGATCCGGCAGCCCTGCAAGCTTCGGACGCTGGCAATTGTTCCTGCCGGCAGCAGCCGGATTTCAGCTGATTTCATCGCGCAGTTCCGTGCCGCATTTGCCTCGGACAAGCGGATCATCTTTCTGGCCAAGGGAGAACTCGAGGACCGGTTCGCCAACTTGCCGTTCGACGACCAAGCCGTGCTGGATTGGTTGAACCATCTCGAAGTCAAGGCCGATGTCATTGTCTATGTTGCGGATGATGAGCCGAGTGACTGGACGCGCGTATGTATTCGCCAGGCCGACAATGTCCTGTTGTATGCCGATGCTTCCGACCCGCCTGACCTCAGCCCCTGTGAAGCATTGGCGCTCTCGGTCCATGCGCCATCCAACCTTCGGCTGGTGCTCGTTCATGGGAAGCGCTCCGCAACGGTCTCCGGAACTGCCGCATGGCTCGACGTACGGCCCGGCGTGCGCCAACACCACCACGTTTCCTTGGAAGACCAGTTGGATCTCGAACGCCTGGTCCGCTTTATCCTGGGTGAGGCGAGAGGCTTTGTCGCAGCCGGCGGGGGCTCGCTCGGCTGCGCGCATATCGGAGTCTACAGGGCGTTTGTCGAAGCAGGAGCTTCCTTCGACTATCTCGGAGGGACCAGTTCGGGCGCCGCGATCATGGCTGGCTTTGCCAGCGGACTGGACGCCGACGAAATCGACCGGGGTACACACCTCATCTTTGTGAAGAGCCGCGCGTTTCGCCGTCTCACCCTGCCGCAGTATGCGCTGCTCGATCACAAGGTGCTCGACCGCACGCTTCAGGCCGAATATGGCGATATCCTGATCGAGGACCTCTGGCTTCCGTTCTTCGCGCTATCGACCAATCTCAGCAGCCGGCTGGCATATGTCCACCGCAGGGGCAAGCTCTGGCACGCCGTCAGGGCGTCGGGCTCGATCCCCGGCGTCCTGCCGCCGTTCTTCACGGCCGATGGCGACATGCTGGTCGATGGCGCCATCATGAACAATCTGCCGCTGGAGCAGATGAAGGAACTCAAGACGGGGCCCAACGTCGTCGTGAGCTTGGGGTCCGACGGGCCGAGGAGGCATCATATCGACTATGACAGCATTCCCGGGGCGTCCGAACTGGCGGTGCGAATGCYCACACCGTTTGGTCGTGCCAATCTGCCGAAGGTCCCGAGTGTGATCCAGGTGATCACGGCGAGCGTGTTGGCACACAGGCCGGAGGAGGTGATGCTCGGCGAGCGGGACATGCTCGTCTCGCCGCCAATTTCGAGCGCAATCGGTTTCATGGATTGGAGCCGGCATTCCGAACTTTACGTCAACGCCTATGACTGGACGAAACGCTGGATCGAGGAACGTCTTGGCGAGAACGACCCGAAGCTTCTCCAGGTACTTGGTGTTGCGGCGGGGCCGGGCCTGTCACAGGCGATAAGCAATGGTCTGGATCGGACTGCTTTGTAGTGGGGTGCCAATGATTGGCCGAAATCTGTGTCGGCGAAGCGCGATCGCCCCGGCGTTTCGGCGAATTTCATCGCTCATTCCGAATTGTCACTGTCCTCTTGCGGTTGTAGTATTTTAGGATAGCCTTGTGGGGGATTAGCCCGCATCGGCTATCCCGTTTGGAAGTGAGAAAGATCAACAAATAGAGAGACCTCGGACAAGAGGCGGCTCATATTCGAAAATGCTTCGTCCCCGAATTGGTATGCCGATCGGGTTCCCTTGGATGTACTTGCGGGACGTCTTTGGCTTGCGGCGCACGGCAACCGTGTAGTCTGATGTCACAGTGGTCCCATTTGCTTGAAGTGGATCGACGTGATGGCTGAGAATAAGAATGCCGGCGCACCTCCGAGTGCACAGGACCTCCGAATGCAGATCCTCCAGCGGGAAATGGAGGAGATGGACAAAGATCGGCGATTGAGGACGATTGAGGAAGAGAAACACGCCGACTTCGCCGCAGATTTCCTCAAGAAGCAGGTGACCGAGGAGGAGATCGCCATCGTTCGCCGCCTTGTGACGAACGCCGTCAAGGCCGGCAAGTTTGAAGCTATGGTTTATAGCTTCCCGTCCGAGCTATGCACCGACAGCGGCCGCGCCATCAACAGCGGTGACCGCGACTGGCCGCAGACCCTGCAGGGCAAGGCAAAGGAGTTCTTCGATCGCTATCAGCAGCACGGCAAGCCGCAAGGCTACAAGTTGAAGGCGATGATCATCAACTTTCCGGGCGGCGTGCCCGGCGACGTCGGGTTCTTCCTGAACTGGGCTCCGGACAAGGCCTGAGCATCACCGCCATCGGCGTCGGAGTGAGCGGTGGCGGCGGCGGCACTACATTTCCGGTGCTCAGGGAACGATCGACCGTTTCGGTAAGCCCGCGCCTTTCCGCGCGGGCTTACGCGCTTTAAGCAACGTCAGGCACCGTTCTGCGAACGTGGTCGTCGTGCTCGAAGTCATCCGGTCGTTTCTGGCGTTTGCCGAGGTCCGGCTCGGTGAACTTCACACGCTCGTAGGGGATCGAGGCAAGAATGTGCGAGATGCAGTTGATCCGCGCCCGCTTCTTGTCGTCCGACGGCACGATCCACCAGGGGGCATACTCCGTGTCCGTCATGCGGATCATCTCGTTGTAAGCCCGGGTATAGTCCCACCAGCGCTGATAGGACTCGACGTCCATCGGGCTAAGCTTCCACTGGCGCAATGGGTCGGCGATGCGCTGACGGAACCGGCGTTCCTGCTCCTTCTCGCTGACGTCGAGGAAGTATTTCAGCAGGACGATGCCGCTTTCGACCATTGCCGCTTCGAAGCGCGGCGCGAGTTCGAGGAAGCGCCGGGCGCTGTCTTCGGAGGTGAAGCCCATGACGCGCTCCACACCCGGGCGGTTGTACCAGGAGCGGTCGAAGATCACCACTTCGCCGGCTGCCGGCAGATGCTGGATGTAGCGCTGCATGTAGATCTGCGACTTTTCCCGCTCCGTCGGCGCCGGCAGGGCCGTTACCCTGAAGACGCGGGGGCTGACGCGCTCGGTAAGTCGCCGGATCACGCCGCCCTTGCCGGCAGCATCGCGGCCCTCGAAGATGATGACGATGCGGGCGCCGGTCTTTTTCACCCAGGCCTGCAGGTGCGCAATCTCTTCTTGCAGCCGGGCGAGCTCCTTGGCGTAGCCACCGGATGATCGCTCTTCTGCAGGTGCAGACGCTTCGGCAACCTTGTCGGCGCCGTTCTTGTCCTTATTCTTTTTCTTGCCTTCGTGTTTTCCCATCTGTCTCTCCCGTTTCGAAGTTTTGTGCTGTTCCCATGGCGTTGGAGTTCGCCACAGATTCTCCTCCCGGCACATGGCTTTCACCGTACCGGGCTTCGTAAGCGTCCAGCGCGTCCTCCATGCCCTCGAAGATCATGTTGGGTCCGATGCGTTCGATGATGCCGGCCCGCTCAAGCAGGGCGCGGGCATCCGTGTGCAATTCCGCCATGCCGAGCGCAATGTCGCGCGCCTTCAGTTCCTCGGCGAGATCCCCGAGCATCTCGGCTGCGGTGCTGTCGATCTGCGGGATCGCGCTGGCATCGATGACCAGCCAATGGGCAGGCGGCGGCAGTTCGTCGGCGATCGCAGTCAAGCGCGCCCGCACATAGTCCGCGTTGTAGAAGAGCAGGCTGTCCTGGATCATGCAGGCGCCAAAGCCCGGCACCGGGCGTGCGTCTGGTGCGCGATGCAGCTTGTAGAAACCGTCCCGTCCGGGGATTCTGCCAAGCATCGCGTCGTGCGGATACATGGTCTGCAGCAGCAGATAGATCAGCGTTGCGGCAATCGCGATGACCACGCCGTTCAATACGCCGAGGCCGATCGGCCCCCAGAGCGCGATCAGGGCAAAAACGAACTCGATCCGGTTGACGCGCCATATCCGCCTGAGGCCTTCGATGTCGATCAGGCTAAGTGCGGTCGCGGCAAGGATCGCGCCGAGCGCTGCGATCGGCAGGATGCGCAGAACATTGCCAAGAAACAGCAGCACGGCCATGAGGGTCGCGGCGGCAACCAGGCTTGCGATTTGCGAACGGCCACCGACCGCAAAGTTTACGGCGGTGCGAGAATCCGAAGCAGTCACCGGAAATGTCCCGAACAATCCGGCCGCGAAATTTGCCGCACCGAAACCCGTCAGTTCGCGGTTGGGATCAACGCGATATCCCCCGAGCGTCGCGAAACTGCGCGCGGCGATGACACCGGAGCCGAAACTCACAAGGAAAATGGCGGCTCCGCCCGTCAGTAGGGCGTCAATCGGCAGGTTCCCGATGCGTGGTAAGGTGAACGACGGCAACCCCTGCGGTATGTCGCCGACAACCGCCATGCCGCGCCCTTCGAAGTCGAAGAGAAACGAAAGCAGTACGGCGACGAAGACGACGATGACCGGCCCTGGTATGGGCGATCGATAGATGCGGGCCACTTGCAGGAGCGCGAAGCAGGCCAAGGCAAAGGCCAGGGTGGGCCAATGGATCGAACCGGCTTGGCGCAGCAGTTCGACCACCGGCGATATCAGACCCTCGGACTCGATGCTGACGCCGGTAAAGCGCTTGATCTGTCCAACAAGGATCGACAGCGAGATGCCGGCGAAGAAACCGGTCAGGATCGGGCGTGACAGAAAGGTTGCCAATACGCCGAGCCGCACGAGGCGGGCAATCAGGCAAAGGATGCCGACGATCAGCGCCAGCAGCGCAGCCGCTGTCACTCGGTCGACCGTGGTGCCGGGCGTAGCGAAAACCGTTGTCAGAACCGCAGCCAGCACTGTCATCGTCGCAGCATCTGGTCCAACGATCAATTGGCGCGATGGCCCGAAAAGCGCGTAGGCGATGAGCGGCGTTATGCTGGCATAGAGGCCGGTTTCGGCGGGCAGTCCAGCTATGGCCGGGTAGGCGATGGCGCTTGGCAGACCTACGGCGGCAATGGCAAGTCCTGCAGAGATATCGTTGCGCAGCCAGCCGACACGGTAACCATCCAGGTTCGCGAGCAACGGCAGGCGAGGCAGATTAAACGGCATGCGTATGCCCCCGGACTATGACTCCTCCTGCCAGCAACGATGCCGTGTCGAACGGGAGGGTCAAACGAATGGACCATAACATTGAGAATATTAGAGATGCAAAACTTTTCGTTTTGCCTAATCACGTATAATGCGCAAAAGTTGCAGCGACCACGAGGCCAAAGCCTCTACAACGTGTGCCGCATCTGATCTCGCCGTGCAGAGGCTTGTGACGGGCTCTCCGCCGCGCCGCCGCGGCGGATTTTGGCAGCCCGAGATTGCCTGAAATCGTCGCGCGGACCCGCCCCGCAGCATAGCTGAGGGGCGGCAAGGGCGCGCACCTATCCCTTCACATATCCCAGACCCTCAACGATCTTTCCGTCCCGAACGCGCATGATGTTTACGCCGCGTACCCGGTCCGCTGCATCTTCGCTCCAGCGAAGTTGCCAGCGGATGATTCCACGGTCTTCGCTGGCCCATATGTCCTCTTCTTCGAAAACAAGGTTCGCGGTGGACGCAATCCCTTTCCAGAAATTGAGGCATGCCTCACGCCCTTCGTAGCGTGCTCCATCGGGGGCCGGCGCCGTGTTTTCGAGAACACAGCCTTCGCCAATCAGATCGTCGAGGTCTTCAGCGCGATGCTGCTGAAAAGCGGTGTTGAAACGCTCCATGAGCTTGCGGGTCATTTCGCTATTGGCGTTCATCTTTCTTCCTCGCTTTGTGAAATAGAGCCTCGCCCTCGAAGGGGTCTCGGCGCAGTCGGGTGCTGGGGGTAATGGCTCGAGCGTTGGGTCAATCCGGAAGCGGAGCCGACTGGCCCGGCAATTTCGAGTATCCCAGCGCTTCGACGATCCGGCCGTCGCGGACGTGCATCAGGTTGACGCCCCGCAGCGACTGGCCGTCGCCGAAGTGGAACCGCCAGCAAATGGTGGCACGGTCGCCCAGCGCGCGCGTTTCTTCGACTTCGAAATGGGCAACGGTGTCGCTGGCGAGGGCCTCCCAGAATGCAAGGCAAGCGTCGTAGCCTACGTATCGCGTGCCATCGGGGGCCGGCTGGATAGACTCCATCACGCAGTCAGGTGCGATCAGGTCTTTGAGTTTCGCGGGATCTCGATCAAGGAATACCCGGTTGAACTCCTCGATGACGCCGGCCGTTCCGTTCGTTTGCATAATTTCCTCATAGACAGACAGGTCTGTCTATGCAGCATACAGATCTGTCTGCTAGAGTCAACGACATGAACAAGACCGTCCCGCAAACCGATCCTGGAGCAAGCCCTGCGCGCCGCCGCCTGCTCGATACCGCAACCCGCCTTTTCTACGCCGAGGGCATCCGTGGCGTGGGCATCGATCGCATCATCGCCGAAGCGGGCGCCGCAAAGGCGACGTTCTATAACCACTTCCCGTCGAAGGACGATCTGGTTCTTGCCTACATCGAAGAGCAGGACCAACTGGGGCGGAAGGCTGTGTCAGAGCTGCCCAAGCAACCTCCGCTTCAGACGATCACGGTGATCTTCGGACGCATCAGCGCCGCCGTCGTCGGCGGGGATTATCGGGGCTGCCCATTCCTCAACGCAGCCGCGGAATACCCGGACGCGAAGAGTTCCGTTCGGCAAGCCATCAACGCCCAGCGCGCTTGGTTTCATGGTGTGCTCAGTAAACTTCTGGTGGCCGATGGCGACCCAGCCCCATCGGCCACCGCTTCTTTGCTGGTCGCGCTCTACGACGGCCTTCTCGAAATCGCATATCTGGATGATCCGGCGAGGGTTCCCGCTTTGGTGGAAGAGGCGCTTCGAAGGCTTCTGGCCCGACGCTAAAGTCGAGCCGTGCGCGTCGGCGTTGTCTCGCGTGCCAGCCACGCGAGCCCCTGGAGCTCTGGAATGATGCGCCAGCGACTGCGCGCGGCATCATTCCGTTGCTATGGAGGCACAAGATGTCCCACTCCACCGAACGGCGCAGTTCATGGAATGCCGGTTCGGAGTGACCGCGTTACACCTTGGGCATGACGCCCTTGTTGACGAGCCATGTCTCGAAGGTGCCCGGGCATCCTTCGTTGAGCCATCGTCCCCGATAGGAGAAACCGGGGGTGGCGCGCCATGCGCCGACGAACCCGTCATCATAGCGGCCGACAGCTACAATTGCCTTGTGCATCTTTCCGGGATGCTTCTTCTTGGACTTTGAAAATTTCACTGGATGCCCCCCTACGCACTACAACCGTGAAGTCATAGCGTCTCACAGTGCACGCGCCCGTCAAGGATTAGACGGGTGCGTAAATCGGGTTATCGAGTGGTGAGAATGTGGCGCCTGTTCGATGGCTGCTGATGGAAGGCCGTCCCCCGACAGGCGTCGCTCGGCGCTATGGTCGCCCTGTCTCGACGACGCCTGAGTCATACACGATCTTGCCGCCGAGCAGGGTCAGGACGGAGCGGACCGTATCGACCTCGTCCACCGGCATGGTCATGTAAGGTTTGTCAAGCACGGCAAGATCGGCGAACTTGCCCGTGGACAGCGTGCCGCGGTCCTCTTCCGCAAAGCCGATCCAAGCGGCGTTGCGGGTATAGAGGCGAAGCGCTTCCTCACGCGTCAACAACTGATCATCTGCCTTTTGCACTGTGCCTCCGAGCGGACGCCCCGTCAGGTGATATTCTATCGCCTGCCAGACGCCGGCGACGCCGATGCGGGTAGAGTCGGTGCCACCGGCCACCATGATCCCCTTGTCGATGGCGAGCCGCGTCGGTGGCGAAACTGCAGCGACCGCGGCACCGTTCGCTTCCCTGATGGCAGGAGCCTCGAAATACGGCCCCATCTGGACGGTGTAGGCGAGGCCCATCTTCTGCATTCGGTCGAGGGTTCGTTCCGATCCGGTGTTGAGGTGGGCGATCGACCACCTGAGGTCATTGAGCGGGTGCGTCTTGTGCACCTCCTCGAAGACGTCGAGGATCGCGCTCGCGGAATCGTCGGTATAGGCATGGATCTCGACGGGGATATGTCGTTCCGCAGCGAACAGCGCGACTTTCAGCAGTTCGTCGCGGGCTTCCTTGGGCGGCGCGAAACCCGGCCCCATCTGCACGCCGTCGTTCATCGCAAAGACCAGGGATTCCCCAAGGCCGAGGAAGCTCAGCGTGCCGTCGTCGTGGACGGCGGGACGGAACGACATGATCTCGCGGAACCATTCAGCCTCTTTGCCGGGATGGGCCGCCGGAATGCGGTAGCCGGCCCTCAGCGTCAGGCCGCCTTCGTCGCGGAGCGCGAAGAACGGTTCGTAGCCGGCCGCCGGCCCTGCGGAAGGGTCGATGAAGCCGGTAACCCCGGCTGCATTGAGATGCGAGAAGAACACCTTGAGGTTCGCCTTGCGCTCTTCCTTTCCAATCGCGCTGAGTTGTCCGAAGAGCACGTTGAACGAGCTGATGTTCCCGAAGAGCTTGCCCGTCGCGCGGTCCTCTCCGTTGCGCTCAACCCTGACGCCGGGCGGTAGTTTCGGTATGGCGCTGTCGAGCGCAAGCAGCTCGATCGCCTTGGTGTTCACGAGTGCGTAGTCATAGAGATATTGCACATAGGCCGGGGTGTCCGGCAGGGCCTTGTCGAGGTCGGCAAGCTCGGGCGGACGGCGCTCGGCGAACTGGTCCGGATGCCAGGAGCCGACGACCGCGACCCACTGGTCCCTGGCGCGATCCCGCGCCGCAGTCTTCAAGGCTTCGAGCGCGCTCGCAAGGCTTGTTTCGTCGTGCCAGTAGGTCTCGAAAGGATAGGTCTGGCCGCCGCGAATCGCATGGATATGCGTGTCGACAAGGCCGGGAATGACGGTGCGGCCGCCAAGGTCCAGGACCTCCGTGTCAGGCTGCACCAGCTTTGCGATGTCTTCGTCGCTGCCGACCGCCACGATACGGCCATTGGCAATGGCAAGCGCTTCCGCCGCCGGCCTGGCCTCGTCCATGGTGACGATCGTGCCGTTTCTGAGCACGAGGTCGGGGCGATCGTTTGCCAGGGACGGTTGCGTGAAAACGGCAAGCTGCGCCGCGGCGAGGCAGAAAGTCGAAAACCGGCGGATCAAGGCACTCTCCTCAACAGGATCGGTGAAACCAAACTGGCGGAGGGCGCGGGTGGTTCGCGCGGCTTTCTCCGACAATTGCGACGTCGGATGGTGGCCGAGCCGTCTTCGCCACGCCTGAGATAGTGGGCCCAAAAAAGATACGGGCGCTACAAGCCGGCGGTAGGCATCGAATTCGAACCACAGTGTCTCAAAAATAGGACAAGGATCTCGGCGCGTGCCGATCCAGACTGCGATGCATGGGGAGCCGTTGAGGAGAAGGCCGACGCTCAATTGCTTCCCATGGCGCGCAGAAAGTCCACGTCGAATTGGACGATAGTCCACCAAAAGAGCACACTCGAACCTCATCTCCACGGGAACGGCAAGCTATCAATCTGTCGGCAGGATGAGGAACCCGCCAGATCAGAACCAAGGGAGCGAGAAATGATCCACGCCGATGACGGCTCACTGTCCCAGGAACAGCGAATGATGCGCGACAGCTGCCGCGCCTTCGTCGACGACGCGGTGACGCCTTTCATTCGATCGAACTGGCAGCGCGAATGGGACATGAGCCCGGGCGAGCGGCTGCCGCGCTCGATCCTGGAGGGGGCCGAAACGATCGGCGTCCGCACGCTCGGCGTGCCGGAAGCCTATGGCGGCGTCGACCTGGAGCGCGAGACGGAGGTCAGGACCTTCGCGCTGATCTCCGAAGAAATCGCTCGCGGCGACTCCGGCCTTGCCGACAAGCTGGTGCAGAACTGGAAGGTCTCGATCTTGCTGCGCGAATTCGCGCCAAAGCACCTGCAGGACAAGTGGTTTCCACGCCTTCTGGCGGACCCGCAGTTCCTGCTGGCTCATTGCCTGACCGAGCCGCGCGGCGCTTCCGATCGCTGGCTGCCCTACAATGTGCCCGAGGCGGCGATGCACACGAAGGCCGTGCTCAAGGACGGGCACTGGGTGATCAACGGCCGCAAGCAGTTCATCTCGAACGGCTTCGATGCGAGCCTCTATGTCGTCTATGCCAACACCGACTCCTCGGTCGGCATGCTGCAGGGAACTTCGAGTTTACTCGTCCCCCGCGACACGCCCGGCCTGACGGTGACGAAGTGCAACGAGACCATGGGCTGCCGTTTCATGAACAACGGCGAACTGGTGTTCGAGGACTGCCGGGTTCCGGCCGATCACCTTCTCGTCCAGAACACCGCCCTTGGCAGCGCCGGGCAGTATTTCCGGGCCGGCAAGATCATCCAGGCGGCCAAGAACCTCGGCGTCGGCGTCGCCTGCTTCGAGCGCACGGCGGACTACGTCCAGAACTACGTGCAGGGTGGGCGTATTCTCATCAAGCACCAGGCCGTGGCCCTGCGGCTCGCCGACATGGCGACGCGGATCGAGGCGGTGCGCGCGCTGATCGAGCGGGCGTCGAGGGCCGTCGACGAGGGGCATCCGGACATGGATGTTCTCTGCAACATGGCCAAGGTCTACGCCTCGGAAGAGATCATGAAGGTCGCGACCCACGCGCTGGAACTGCATGGCGGCAACGGCGCAATGCTGGAGTTCGGCATCGAGAAGCTGTTCCGCGATGCTGCGATCTTCCTGCACATGGATGCGACCGTCGACGTCAGCCGGATGAAGATCATCAAGACCATGTTCCCGGCGACCGCCGGCAAATACGCAGGCCCTGAAAACTAGGGCCTGCCGGAGGAGATGGCGGGCTCGGGAGGACGAAGATGAAGATACTGGTCGCGATAAAGCGCGTTGCCGATCCGAACGTGAAGGTGAGGCTACGGTCCGATGGCAGCGGTCTCGACCTTGCCGCCGTCAAGATGACGATGAACCCGTTCGACGAGATCGCGGTCGAAGAGGCGGTCCGCCTCAAGGAGGCGAGCATCGCCTCGGAGGTGGTCGTCGTTTCGGTCGGCCCCGAAAAGGCGACGGAGACGTTGCGCACCGCACTGGCGATGGGGGTCGATCGCGGCCTCCTCGTCAGGACGGAGGCGACGACCGAGCCGCTGGCGGTTGCCAAGGTGCTCACCGCCGTCGCCGGCGAAGAACAGCCGGCCTTGATCCTTCTTGGCAAACAGGCCGTCGACGACGATTGCAACCAGACCGGACAGATGCTGGCGGCAAAACTCGGTTGGCCGCAGGCGACCTTTGCCTCGCAGCTGACCGTCGATGGCAACCGCGCCACCGTCATTCGCGAGGTCGATGGCGGATCGCAGACGATTGCGCTTGCGCTACCGGCGATCATCACGGCGGATTTGCGCCTCAACGAACCACGCTACGCGTCGCTGCCGAACATCATGAAGGCCAAGAAGAAGCCAGTGGAGGAAAAGTTACCTTCAGACTACGGGCTGGTCATCGAGGAGCGCCTGGAGGTTGTCCGTCTCGAAGAGCCGCCGACAAGGGCCGCCGGCATCAAGGTGAAATCGGTGGCGGAGCTTGTCGAACGACTGAAAACGGAAGCGGGAGTGCTGGCATGAGCGTGCTTGTCTTGGCCGAACACGGCAATGCGCAACTGGATGAGGCAACGGCAAGGGCGGTCAGCGCTGCCCTTTGCCTCGGCAACGATATCCATGTGCTTGTCGCGGGTAAGGGGTGTCAGGAAGCAGCGCTGGCTGCCGCCCGCCTCGACGGCATCTCCAAGGTCCTGGTCGCGGACGAGGAAAACCTTGCCAACCAGCTTGCCGAGCCGCTCGCCGAGCTGATCGTCGCCTTGTCGGGAAACTACGATGCCATCGTCGCGGCATCCAGCTCGACCGGCAAGAACGTGATGCCCCGCGTCGCCGCGCTGCTCGACGTCATGCAGATCTCGGACGTGATCGCGATCGACGGCCCCGACCTGTTTCGCCGTCCGATCTATGCCGGCAACATCGTTCAGACCGTGCGCTCGAAAGACCCGAAACGCGTCCTCACGATCCGGGCGTCGGCATTCCGTGCCGTGGGTCAGGGAGAAGCGAAGCCGATCGAGACCGTCGACGCTACCCCAGGCGCCTCCCGGTCGACGTTTGTCGCCAATGCCGTCGCAGTTTCGGAGCGGCCCGAACTGACATCGGCGCGCATCGTTGTGTCCGGCGGGCGTGGCATGGGCTCGGCCGAAAATTTCGAGACGGTGCTTGCGCCGCTCGCCGACAGGCTGGGTGCCGCATTGGGCGCGAGCCGCGCGGCGGTTGACGCCGGCTATGTGTCGAACGACCTTCAGGTCGGCCAAACCGGCAAGATCGTCGCGCCCGACCTCTACATCGCCTGCGGCATTTCCGGCGCGATCCAGCATCTGGCGGGCATGAAGGATTCGAAGGTGATCGTCGCGATCAACAAGGACGCGGAAGCGCCGATCTTCCAGGTGGCCGATTACGGTCTCGTCGCCGATCTCTTCGAGGCCGTTCCCGAGTTGAAGGGTACGATCGCAAGCGCGCCTTGAAGCAGGTGGCGTCGGCACTGAGGCAAACGGGAGGACGGGATGGCAAGAACAGATGGGCAGCCGGACAGCGATTCGGATCAGGACGGTGACGATACCCTTTCGGCGCCCTTTCGTTCCTACGCGCTCGAACGGGCCGACGCGCCTCGTTTCCATATTCGTCTGGTCGAAAAGACCCAAAGGCTCTATCCGGCCCACAAGCACGACTATTTCCAGATCGTCTATTTCATGAGCGAGGGGCCGACGGCGCGCGTTGGCCTCAGATCCTACAAGCCGCATCCGGGCTCGGTCTATTTCATCGCGCCCATGACCCCGCATCAGATGCGGTTCAGCAGCGCGTCGCGGTCCGTCGTTATCTACTTCGACCTCGATTTCCTCCGGCCGGGCATCACGCGCTCTTATCCGATACAGGAACTGGTGCGCATCGCCCCCGAGCTCACGCCCTTCGCCTGGCAGGGGCACATCGACTTCAACCTCGACGAAGCCCAGGCTGCGCGCGTCGAGGAGGCTTGCCGGGTGATGATCACGGAGCATGCCGAGGATCGGATCTGCACCGGGGAGATCATTCGCGCCGAACTGACGCTGATGCTCGGCAGGATCTGCCGGGCCTATGAGGATCGTTTCGACGAGTTGTCGCCGGTGCTGCCGGCGTTCGGCCGGGACAGCGGACACATGCGCCGGATCTCCGATTTCATCGCGGAGAACTACCTGCGTTCGCCGACGCTCGATCAGGCGGCCGCCTATGCCAGGCTTTCCCGCAGCCGTCTCTGTGCGCTGTTGCGGCAGCACACGGGCACGAGCTTCAACGCGCTCATCCGCGAAATGCGCATCGATGACGCGCGCGAACGCCTGGTGCTGACCGACGAGCCGATCGGCCAGATCGCCTATGCCGTCGGCTACAACGACGAGAAGTATTTCCTGCGGGCGTTTCGAAAGTCAGTCGGAATGACGCCGACGGCCTATCGGGCGAAACGGCTGAGCGACCTTGCCGTACCCGCGACGACGCGGCGCGGCCTCGGCGCACAGGCCCCGGGCCTGATGCCAAGGGGCAGGAGCTAGGCGGATCACACGAAACCAGCCGGACAACGGGATTGTCCGATGGACAGAGGAAAGCCTGATCGGGATGCGGTCCGGCATATGCGGTTGATTGCAAAATGGGAGGAGTAGCAATGCTTAAGAATGTCGAGGATCAGGCGCGGGCGCCGCTCCGGATGTCCGGCCTGTTTGTGGGCGGGGAATTTCTGGACGACGGCAGTGCCACCACGTTCAGCGTCGAGGAGCCGGCGACCGGCGCGACGATCGCGCATGTGACCAATGCGTCGGAGGCCGACGTCGATCAGGCCATCAGAAGCGCGCGCGCCGCCTTCCAGGCCTGGCGCGACCGCTCCCCGCGCGAGCGCGGCCAGATCCTGCGGGAGGTTGCCGCCCATATCCGCAAGCACGTGGACGAACTGGCCGAGATCGAGGCGCGCGAAGTGGGCAAGCCACGTCGCGATGCGCTCCGCTTCGACGTGTCGTTCTGCCATGCCTGCTTCGACTATTTCGGCGGTCTCGCCGATACGATCCACGGAGAGATCCTCGATCAAGGGCCGATCGAGGCGCGCATCAATTACGAGCCCTACGGCGTGGTGGCCGCGATCCTGCCCTTCAACTGGCCGCCGATCCACTTCTCCAAGAAGTGCGCGCCGGCGCTTGCCGCCGGCAACACCGTCGTCATCAAGCCGGGGGAACAGGCGCCCTTGACGGTGCTGCGCCTTGTGGAGCTCGCCAACGAGATCCTGCCGCCGGGCGTTCTCAACGCGGTCGCCGGCATGGCCTCCGGCCCGGCACTTGCCGCCCATCCGCTGGTCGAGCGCATCACCTTCACGGGTTCGACGATGACGGGCCGGCGCGTGCTGCAGTCGGCCGCGCAGAACCTCACCTACGCCACGATGGAACTGGGCGGCAAGAACGCGCTGATCGTACTTCCCGATGCCGATCTCGACGTCGCGATCAACGTCGCGCTCGAAGGCATGTTCTACAATCAGGGCGAGGCCTGCACCTCGACGTCGCGCATCCTCGTACATGATAGAATCCATGACGAGTTCCTCGAGCGGTTCGCACGGGCGACCGAGAAACTGGTCGTCGGCGACGGGCTGGATCCGGCGACCGATATCGGCGCCATGGTCGATGCGAAACACCGCGACAAGGTTCTCTCCTACCTCGACATCGCGCTGAAGGAGGGAGCCCGTCTCGTCACCCAGGGCAAGCTGCCGACCGACGAGCGCTTGAAGGACGGCTACTGGGTCGCGCCGACGGTTCTTGCTGATGTCACGCCCGACATGACCCCGGCGCGCGAGGAGATGTTCGGCCCGATCGCCAGCATCATGCGGTTTTCGACCGAGGAAGAAGCAATCCGCATCGCCAATGACAGCCAATACGGCCTGACAGCGGCGATCTGCACGACCGACGAAGCGCATGCCGGCAAGATCGCGGCCAAGCTCGAAGCGGGCATGATCTTCATCAACAACTACATGCGCCGCGCCTTCCTCGGCTCGCCCTTCGGCGGCCAGAAAGGAAGCGGCTTCGGCCGAGAAAATGCAGCGGAAACGTTGCGCGAATTCACGCGCTCGAAGAACGTCCGGTTTCCGTCGGGCCGGGGCACCATCCCGACCTGGCCACCGAAGGACTGAGTTCGCCCGGACCAGATCCATTGAACCAAACCTCCAGCACGGTGACGCCCCGTCTTCGGCGCGTCGCCGTGCGAACTCCGACCGGTCCCAGTTAAGGGTGGGCGTCGCGTTCCGCGCGACGCACCCTCTCTGTAGGGCCGGCAATTGATAGGCGGGTTGCATGCAGTTGGATGAACGCGAGAGCATGGAGTTCGACGTTGTGATCGTGGGTGCGGGACCGGCGGGTCTTGCGGCGGCGATCCGGCTGAAGCAGGTCAATCCGGAGCTTTCGGTTGTCGTGCTCGAAAAGGGCGCCGAGGTCGGTGCGCATATTCTGTCGGGGCTTTGCCGCAACCGAAGTGCTCTACAACGACGAGGGTGCGGTCATCGGTGTTGCCACCGGCGACATGGGCATYGAGCGCAACGGCGAGCCGGGACCGAACTTCGCCCGCGGCATGGCACTGCTCGGCAAATACACCCTGATCGGCGAGGGCGTGCGCGGTTCGCTCGCCAAGCAGCTGATCGCCAAGTTCGATCTCTCCAGGGACAGCGACGTCCAGAAGTTCGGCATTGGCCTGAAAGAGCTCTGGCAGGTGAAGCCGGAGAACCACCGGCCMGGCCTGGTGCAGCACTCCTTCGGCTGGCCGCTCGGCATGAAGACCGGTGGCGGCTCGTTCCTCTACCATCTCGAAGACAACATGGTCGCCGTCGGCTTYGTCGTGCACCTSAATTACAAGAACCCCTATCTCTTCCCGTTCGAGGAGTTCCAGCGCTTCAAGACGCACCCGGCGATCCGCGGCACCTTCGAGGGCGGCAAGCGGCTGTCCTATGGGGCGCGAGCGATCACCGAGGGCGGCTACCAGTCGGTGCCGAAGCTCTCCTTCCCCGGTGGTGCGCTGATCGGCTGTTCGGCCGGCCTCGTCAACGTGCCGCGCATCAAGGGCAGCCACAATGCGGTGCTGTCGGGCATTCTCGCCGCCGAGAAGCTGGCGGCGGCGATCGCCTCCGGTCGCGCCAATGACGAGCCGATCGAGATCGAGCGCGGCTGGCGCGACAGCGCCATCGGCCAGGATTTGAAGCGGGTTCGCAACGTCAAGCCGCTGTGGTCGAAGTTCGGTACGGCGATCGGCGTTGGGCTCGGCGGTCTCGACATGTGGACCAACCAGCTGTTCGGCTTCTCCTTCTTCGGCACGCTGAAGCACGGCAAGACGGACGCGCAGTCGCTCGAGCCGGCCGCTCAGCACCAGAAGATCGACTATCCGAAGCCCGATGGTGTGCTCACCTTCGACCGGCTGTCCTCGGTGTTCCTGTCGAACACCAACCACGAGGAGGATCAGCCGGTCCATCTGCAGGTGAAGGACATGGAGCTGCAGAAGCGCTCCGAGCACGACATCTATGCCGGCCCGTCGACGCGCTACTGTCCGGCCGG
>NZ_JBFRGB010000044.1:0-26659 GCF_052115125.1 Ensifer sp. 2TAB8
GCGTCCTCGCGGCAACAATGGCTCGATCCGAGCCCACTCCGCATCGCTCAACCAGGTCAACTGCCGCTGCTTCATCAAGGCCTCCAACTCCAAGACCTTGAATCACAATTTGGCAGAACCCGGAATCCCTATTGAGTACAGACCCTAGCCCATTCCGCGAGCAATTTCCGTGATCACGCTGAAGGCGGTATCGGCATCCTCGCGGGTCATTTCGCACTGTCCCGCCTGGAAGCGTATGGCGATGCGATCATCGACGCGGGTTTGCGTCAGGTATATGCGCCCGTCGTCGTTGATGGCATTGAGAAGCGCAATGTTGTGCCCATCGGCGTCACCCTCGCCTTTATGACGGAAGGAAAAGAGCGAGAGCACCGGTTGGCTGACGATCTCGAAATCCGGTTCGCTCGCCAGCCGCTGAGCGACCTGCCTCGACCAGGAGACATGGTTGCGGATCATCGTGCGCAGGCCTTCCAGGCCATGAAAGCGAAGTAGAAACCACAGCTTCAACGCGCGGAAGCGCCGGCCGAGCGGCACGGTCCATTCAGAATAGTTGATGATGCCGTCATGGCCGTGGGTCTTCAGAAACTCCGGATGGATCGCCAGGGTGCGGACCTGATCCTCCGGGCTGCGGATGAATTGCACCGAACAGTCGAAATTCGCGCCGAGCCATTTATGCGGGTTGAAGACGATGGAGTCGGCTTCCTCGACGCCGTCCCACAGCACTCGGAACTCCGGGCAGATCATTGCCGAGCCCGCCCAGGCGGCATCCACATGCAGGTAGAGGCCGTGTGCCTTGACGACGGCGGCAACCTCGCGGATCGGATCGCAGGCGCCGATCGAGGTACCACCGGTACAAGCGATGACACCGGCCGGGATATGGCCGGCCGCAAGATCCGCTCTGATGGCGGCCTCGAGCGCTTCCGGCTCCATGCCGTTGAGCGGCCCCTTGGTCGGGATGCGCACAAGATTGGCTTCACCGATACCAGCGACCCAGATCGCACGGTCGATGGACGTATGGACCTGTCTCGAGGCGTAGACGCGCACGACCCTGTTTGCGGCCAGCCCCTCGCTGTTGCCCCTCCAGCCGAGCGCTTTTTCGCGCATGACAAGGACCGCAGCGAGCGTGGCGCTTGAAGCGGAGTCCTGGATGACGCCTGAGAAATCCGCGGGCAGGCCGAACGACTGGCGCAACCAGTCGACGACCCGGGTTTCAAGCTCTGTCGCTGCCGGCGATGTCTGCCACAGCATGCACTGAGCGGCGACCGATGTGACGAGGTAGTCCGCAATCACCGAGACTGGCGCGGCATTGGCCGGGAAATAGGCGAAGAAGCGCGGATGCTGCCAGTGGGTGAGTCCGTCGGGGATGATCCGCTCGAAATCCGAGAAGATCGCCTCCATCGCCTCGCCCCTCTCCGGAGGAGCTTCGGCGAGTTGCCTGATGATGTCGCCTGGCCTGACCTTCGCCCGCACGGGCCGCTCGCGCAGGCCGTTCCTGTAATCGACACCCCAATCTGCAACGCGTCGTGACCAATGACGGAATTCTTCGCTATCCATTTCCCACCTCCGTTCAGGATCGCGTCCTGTGCCTGGCTGTTGTCAGGAATTGCATTGGAGAACAGATTAAACGCCATGTTGTGGCGTCATGAAAGGGCGCCCGAACTGTTCCGAAGTCTGCGGTCGCGGGTGCCCGATCATGCGGCTTCGCTCGCCCATTGAGCCGACTTGCCAAACGGTTCGAGCCACTTCCGCGAGTGCGTCAACCCATCTTCTGCCTCGATCCCGTGGCGCCATTCACGCGGGTCAATCCTCAGGCAACCCGGCAGCGATCATCAGACCCACGAGGCGTTCGGTCGCGCTGAGATAGACCGGGCTGGTGTTGGCGGTCGGCGGTGGCAGGTTGCGCGCTGTCGAACCCGGCCTCAGCTTCATGGCCTGCGCCAGGGCGGCCCTGGCTTCGTCTGTTCGGCCCAACTGCTGATAGGCCGCTGCCAGCAGGAAATGCGTGCGCCCGCTGGCCGGCGTGATCGCGATCGATCGCTGCAGCCAGGGCATAGCTTCTTCGGCCCGGCCCATCAACATGTGGACCCAGCCTGCTCCGATCGCCCATGTCCAGCGGGCGACCTGGGGCGTATCGAACCGGTCTGCTTGCTCGAACGTTGCAAGTGCTTCGTCGAAACGCCCCAGGAAGACCTGGGAAAGCCCGAGGAGGTAAAGCACGGTCCCGTTCCAGGGATCGAGGGTGAAGACCTTGCCACAGGCCACCAGGCTTTCGACAAAGCGGTTGGTCGCCGACAGATACCGGCAACGCATTTCGAGCACGGGGATGTAATTCGGCTGTGCGCGCAAGGCGCGCTCAAGAATCTCTCCGACGCGGGTCTCGACCGTTTCGCGCTCCGCAGCGGGAAACCAGACCATCTGGATCCCGCGCAGCTGAAATGCCGCGAGCGCAACTTGAAGGTCGATATTTTCCGGATCGTCGGCGAGCGCTTGTTCGAGCATCGCCTGCGCGGCGCGAAAGCGCTCCGGCGTCGTTTGGTTGATCGAGGCGGTTGCTTGCTCGATGGCAGCCTTGGTGCTGCCCGCCGGCAAACCGTCGGCCGAGCGCTCCCCAGCGTTCAAAAGCACGTTGATACGGAGCGCCAGTGCATGGCCCATTCCGGCCGTCAGGCGCGTTTGCTGGAGTTGCTCGTCGTCGCCGGTCAACCCGACCGACACCGAGCTGGTCCACTTGACCGCGCCGGTCGCCGGTTCGGTCATGCGCGTGCGCAAGTTCCACGCTGTTTCGGTTTTCTCCAGTTGGCTGCTCACGACAAGATCGACCGCCTCCGAAGCGCCGCCGGGCGGAACGACCACCCGGATTGTCTCGATTTTCGCCAGACCGTCTGTGAGGTCGCGGTTGACGCCTGCCGCCATCCGCTCAGTCAGCGGATCGTTGCTTGCAGCGGTCATGGGGATCACGGCGACAGTTGGAAGCGATCCCGTTACGACACTGGGGAACCGGGTCACAGCGGCCGCCAAAGCCGACAGGCCGAACCCGGCCACAGCCACGAGTGCGGCGCGACGGCGCATCTTGGGGCCGAGCCAGCTCCCTTTCGATCCACTTTCCGCCTCAGGATCGATCTGCGACAGAGGCTTTTCCGGAACGACCGCGTCCGGCGCTGCCGATACCTCGGCCTCAAACAGGTAGCCGCGGCCCGAGACCGCTCGAACCAACTGCCGACTGTCATCGCCGAGGGCTGCGCGAACTTCCCGAACGCACTGGAACAGACTGTCTTCGCCGACATGGACGTTCGGCCAGACCGCCGCCATCAGCTCGGGCTTGCTGATGACCCTGCCCGGGTTGGCGGCAAGCAGTTGCAGCAAATCGAAAGCCTTGGGCCTGAGCTTGATTGTTTCGCCGCCGGGCCCGCGCAGTTCGGACCGCTGGGGATCGAGTTCATATCCAACAAATCTGAGCACCGGGCCTCCGCCTCCCGCGATGATATCCCCGGAACTCCGGCGTCCTGCCAAGAACAAGAAGATTGATGATTAAGCCATTCGATTTCCTACGGGAAAGGCAAAATTCAACAAAATTTCAGAATTTCCCCGACGCCCCTTCAGGACTTTCCCCGGCCCGCACTGACATACGGGCGCAAGAACACATGATCGCTCGGGACACGATCACGGCAGACGCGGACAAGGGCAGAGGCCTGGATGCGCTGCAGGAACGCGAGCCCTGATCCAGGCGGAGGGAGCCTATGTCTTCAGGAGTGCTTCTGGCTTCGGCGCAGCATGCGCATTGGCTGGCCTCTCCCGGCAGCGAGTTCCACACCGGCGCCAAAGCATGCGGAGCATTTTTGTGAACATAGCCAGGAATTATGAAATGCGCGCCAACCGGTTCGCGCTGCGTATCCCCGCGCTGGGTGTCGTCGCCTCTTTGGCAGCGAGCCTTGCAAACTCCGTTGCGCCGCTGGCGCTGATCGTCGCGTCCGGGCCTGCACTGGCAGACAGTATCGGCCAAAACGGTGGCTCCGGCGGAAATGCACCCAATTCCTCGAACGCGGCCGGCGGGGGCGGCGCAGGGATGGCCGGCGATGGATCGGTGACCGGCACGGGCGGGGGTGGTGGCTCTACAAGCTCGAGCAATCTCGGCGGATCGGGCGGTGCTTCGGACGGTGGCGGCGGTGGAGGTGGCGGCTACGGCCTTGCCGCGGGCGGCGGCGGCGGCGGCGCGGGCGGCGCAGGCCTCACGCTGACTTCCGACCAAGTCAACAATGCGACAATCCGGGGAGGCAATGGCGGCAATGGCGGCTTCGGGAGCTCTAATTTTGCGCAGTCCTGGTACTACGCCGGCGGCGGAGGCGGCGGTGGCGGCGGGTCGGGCATCATCGTCACGACCGGAACCAGCTTTACCAATTCAGGCCTGATATCGGGCGGCAATGGCGGCGGCGGCGCGCCCGCCAGCGGGCCGGGCATCAACCCATTCTCCAATCCTTCGGGCAACGGAGCGGGCGGCAATGGTGGCAACGGTATCACCGCCACCGCCTCCAGCGGACTGACAATCAGCAATTCTGGTACGATCCAGGGCGGCGGCGGCGGGACGGACTTCCAGAACCTCCAGGCCTATCGCCCGCAGGCGGGCGGCTACGGCATCATCGGCCAGAACCTGACCATCACGAACAGCGGAACGATTGTCGGCGGTGCGCGCGGTGGAGCGGGCGGCCTGTCCGGCAACCTCTCATCCGCCATCGTCATCACCGGCGGCACCAACAGCATCACGGCTCTTGCCCGCAGCAATATCGGCGCGATTGATCTCAACGGCGGCGCAACGACCCTTGCGGGCTCTTTCAACGAGAGAGTCCAGGTCAATGGCGGCGCCACGCTTGCCCTGGGCGCAGCCGGCGACGCGACTGGCATCACCAGCTTGAGCAATGCCGGTGGCACGATCACGATCGGCGACGGAAACACGCTTTCGGCCGGGACAATCGCCAACTTCTGGGGCGGGAGGATCTCCCTAGGCGCTGGTTCGGTCCTCTTTGGCACGGGCAACACGTTGAACAACGATGCCACCATCGATGTCGGCACCGACGGTGTCGTCATGGACAATGGCGATATCAACAACAACGCCGCCGGCATCATCAATTTCAATGGTCCGGGCGGTACAGCGCAGCTTTCCCCTGGAACCAGCAACGTCAACAACAGCGGCCAGATCAATGTTGTCGGCGGTGACGTCGACGTGGGGATGAGCAACATCAACAACCAGGGTAATGGCCTGGTGTCACTCACCGGCGGCGACATGTTCGGCGTGTCTACACTCACAAACTCCGGCACGGCGACGCTGAACATTGCTGCGGGCCGCAAGCTCAGCCTGCAGACCCTCGCCTTCAATGGCGGCACCATCTCGGGCACCGGCACGATCGAGGCTGCGAGTGCTTTCAACCTTTGGGGCAATGGCACGATCGGCACGACACTCACAGGCGCGGCAAATCTGACGAGAGGCGGTCCCGGAACGACAATCCTCACGGGCAACCATACCTATACCGGTGGCTCCACGGTCAATGCCGGCGAACTTCAACTCGGCACCCTCGGTGCCGCTGGCTCGGTCCAGGGTCAGGTCAACGTGCTCGGCGCCGGTACATTCACGCTCACCAATGCCAACCCCACGGGCCTTACCGGTATCACGAATGCCGGAAGAACATATCTTTACAATTCCTCAAGCGCAGCCGGTGCCACCATCGCCAACACCGGTGAACTCTATTTCTACAATGCCAGCGGCGCCGGCAGCGCTGTTGTGACCAACGACAATTTTCTCGAATTCCACGACACCAGCACCGCCGGCAACAGCAGTATCACGAACAACAGCAATCTCCTTTTCTATGACAACAGCCGCGCCGGAACGGCCACTATTGCCAACAGCAGCGGCAGTTTTCTGAATTTCCACAACACCAGCTCCGCAGACGACGCCCGCATCACCAACGGCGCCGCACTGTCCTTCTACGACACCAGCACGGCCGGAAGCGCGGAGATAACCAACGATCGCGAGCTTACCTTTTATGACGCGAGCGGGGCCGGAAGCGCCGGGATCACCAACAATGACACCCTGACGTTCCGCTCGACCACCACGGCGGGCAGCGCCAAGATCACCAACAACTCCAGCCTGGCATTCCTCCACAACAGCAACGCCGGCGATGCCGAGATCACCAATGGCTCGGCTGGTACCGTCGACTTCTCGGGATCGACGGGTTCCGCCGGCAACAAAAAACTCACCGCCGGTTCGATCGCCGGCGGAGGGTCCTATCTGCTTGGCGATAACGAGTTGACCGTCGGCTCGAACGGCCTGTCGACCGAAGTCGGCGGAACGATCAGTGGCACCGGCGGCTCGCTGGTCAAAGCTGGCACCGGTACGCTCACCCTGACCGGCGCCAACACCTATAGTGGCGGGACGACGATCTCGGGCGGCGTCTTGCAACTCGGCAACGACGGTGCGAGCGGCTCGATCCTGGGCGATGTGGCCAACAACGGCGTGCTCGCCTTCAACCGCAGCGATGCGGTCACCTTCGCCGGCACCATCTCGGGCAACGGCGCTGCGCGGCAGATCGGTTCAGGCACCACCATCCTGACCGGCACCAACATTTACACCGGTGGCACGACGATTTCAGACGGCACGCTGCAACTGGGCAATGGCGGCGGGGCCGGGTCGATCCTGGGCGATGTGGTCAACGACGGCATTCTGGCCTTCAACCGCAGCGACGCCGGCACCTTTCCCGGCGCCATCTCGGGCAGCGGTGCGGTGCGGCAGATCGGCACCGGCACCACCATCCTGACGGGCACCAACACCTATACCGGTGGCACGACGATTTCAGGCGGCACGCTGCAACTCGGCAATGGCGGCGCGACTGGCTCGATCGTCGGCGACGTCATCAACGACGGCGTGCTCGCCTTCAATCGCAGCAATACGGTCACCTTCGCCGGCACGATCTCGGGCAGCGGTGCGGTGCGGCAGAGCGGCTCCGGTACGATGGTCCTGACCGGCGACAACAGCTATACCCGCGAAACGACGATCGTTGGCGGGACTCTCCAGATCGGCAATGGCGGCGCGACCGGCTCGATCGCTGGCGATGTGATCAACGACAGCGTACTCGCCTTCAACCGCAGCAATACGGTCACCTACGCCGGCGCCATCTCGGGCAGCGGCGCGATGCGGCAGAACGGTTCAGGCACCGCCATCCTGACCGGCAACAACGCCTATACCGGCGGCACGACGATTTCGGGCGGCACGCTGCAACTCGGCAATGGCGGCGCGGCCGGCTCGATTGTCGGCGACATCGCCAACGACGGCATTTTGGCCTTCAATCGCAGCGACGCGGCCACCTTCGCCGGCGCCATCTCGGGCAGCGGCGCTGTGCGGCAGAGCGGTTCAGGCACCACCATCCTGACGGGCACCAACACCTACACCGGCGGCACGACGATTTCGGGCGGCACGCTCCAGATCGGCAACGGCGGCGCGACTGGCTCGATCCTGGGCGATGTGGTCAATGACGGCGTGCTCGCGTTCAACCGCAGCGACGCGGTCACCTTCTCCGGCGCGATCTCGGGCAACGGCTCTACGCGGCAGATCGGTTCGGGCACCACGATCCTGACTGGCACCAACACCTATACCGGCGGCACGACGATTTCAGGCGGCACGCTACAACTCGGCAATGGCGGCGCGACCGGCTCGGTCGCCGGCGACGTCGTCAACGACGGCGTGCTCGCGTTCAATCGCAGCAACGCTGTCACCTTCGCCGGCGCGATCTCGGGCAACGGCTCTACGCGGCAGATCGGTACAGGCACAACCATCCTGACTGGCACCAACACCTACACCGGCGGCACGACGATTTCGGGCGGCGTACTCCAGATCGGCAATGGCGGCGCGACCGGCTCGATCGTCGGCGACGTCGTCAACGACAGTGTGCTTGCGTTCAACCGCAGCGACGTGGTCACCTTCGCCGGCGCCATCTCGGGCGGCGGCGCAGTGCGGCAGGTCGGTTCAGGTACGACGGTCCTGACCGGCAGCAATACGCATACCGGCGACACCACGGTCTCCGGCGGCCAGCTACAGTTCGACGGCGGCAGCAACACGCTCGGCGGCAAGCTGAACGTGACCGGGGGCACCCTGGGGATCCGGGCGCCGGTGACCGTGAACGTCGCACAGACCGTGAACTTTGCCGACAACACTGCGCTATCCATCGTCGCGGGTACGAACAGCCCCGCGCTGTCGGCCGACGGTATCAAGATAGGCAACGGCGTCGGCTTCAACATCGGCGGCATCAATGATGCGAGCCAGCTCGACAAGGTGCTGATAGACACCCGCTCCGGCATCGACGGCGACTTCGCCAACATCAGCGTGGGCGGCTTCAGCGGCGCCGTGGACTACCTCACCATGTCCGCCCGCAAATCAGCCGACAATCTGCAATATCTCGCAAGCTATGGCCTGAGCTGGACCGCCGGCAACAATCTCGCCCACGGCACCTTCACGCTGACCAATGCCTCCGACAGCTTCACGGTGGGCGCGGCGCTTTCCGACCAAGTGGCGAATGCGGCGACGGGCTGGAACGGCACGTCGCTGACCAAGGCCGGCGTGGGCACGCTCACCCTTACCGGCACCAACACCTATGGCGGCGGCACGACGATTTCGGGCGGCGTCTTGCAAATCGGTAACGGCGGTGTGTCCGGATCGATCCTGGGCGATGTGGCCAACAACGGCGTGCTCGCCTTCAACCGCAGCGATGCGGTTACTTTCTCCGGCGCCATCTCGGGCAACGGAGCGGTGCGGCAGATCGGTACCGGCACCGCGATCCTGACCGGCAGCAATGCCTACACCGGCGGCACGACGATTTCAGGCGGCACGCTGCAGCTCGGCAACGGCGGTGCGACAGGCTCGATCCTGGGCGATGTCGCCAACAACGGTGTGCTCGCCTTCAACCGCAGCGACGCGGTTACTTTCGCCGGCGCCATCTCGGGCAATGGAAAGGTGCGGCAGATCGGTACCGGCACCACGGTGCTGACGGGCAGCAACAGTTATACCGGCGGCACAACGATTTCGGGCGGCGTCTTGCAACTCGGTAACGGCGGTGTGTCCGGATCGATCCTGGGCGATGTCGCCAACAACGGCATGCTCGCCTTCAACCGCAGCGATGCGGTTACTTTCTCCGGCGCCATCTCGGGCAACGGAGCCGTGCGGCAGATCGGTACGGGCACCACGACCCTGACCGGCAGCAATGCCTACACCGGCGGCACGACGATTTCGGACGGGGTCTTGCAACTCGGTAGCGGCAGTGTGTCCGGATCGATCCTGGGCAATGTCGCCAACAACGGCGTGCTCGCCTTCAACCGTAGCGACGCGGTTACCTTCGCCGGCGCCATCTCAGGCAACGGAGCCGTGCGGCAGGTCGGTACCGGCACCACGACCCTGACCGGCAGCAATGCCTATACCGGCGGCACGACGATTTCGGGCGGCGCCCTGCAAATCGGCAACGGCGGTACAGCCGGCTCGATCACAGGCAATGTCATCAATGACAGCGTGCTCGCCTTCAACCGCAGCGATGCGGTTACTTTCTCCGGCGCCATCTCGGGCAGCGGCGCGATGCGGCAGATCGGTACCGGCACCACGATCCTGACGGGCAGCAACAGCTACATCGGCGGTACAACGATTTCAGGCGGCGCGCTGCAACTCGGCAATGACGGCGCGGCTGGCTCGATCCTGGGTGATGTCGTCAACGACAGTGTGCTTGCCTTCAACCGCAGCGACGCGGTTACTTTCTCCGGTGCCATCGCGGGCAGCGGAGCCGTGCGGCAAATCGGCTCCGGTACGACTATCCTGACGGGAGACAATAGCTATACGGGAGGCACCACAGTCGCAGGCGGCGTGCTCCAGATCGGCAATGGCGGTACGACAGGCTCGATCGTCGGCAATGTGGTCAACGACAGTGTGCTCGCCTTCAACCGCAGCGATGCTGTTGCCTTCTCCGGCGCCATCTCGGGCAACGGAGCGCTGCGGCAGATCGGTACGGGCACCACGGTCCTGACGAGCAACAACGCCTACACCGGTGGCACGACGATTTCAGGCGGCACGCTGCAACTCGGCAACGGCGGCGCAACCGGCTCGATCGCTGGTGATGTGGTCAACCACGGCGTGCTCGCCTTCAACCGCAGCGACGCTGTCACCTTCTCCGGCAACATTTCGGGCAGCGGCGCTGTGCGCCAGATCGGTTCAGGCACGACGGTCCTGACCGGCAGCAGTGCCTATATGGGCGACACTACCGTCTCCGGTGGGCGGTTGCAGTTCGGCGACGGCAGCGCAGGCGGTAGCAATGCTCTGGGTGGCAACCTGATCGTGACCGGCGGCACGCTGGCGATCCAAACGCCGGCGGCACTGGACGTCGAACGGGCCGTCACGCTCGCAGACAACACCGCGTTGTCCGTCGTCGCCGGCGCGACCAGCCCCGCGCTGTCGGCCAACCGCGTCACCATCGGCAATGGTGTCGCCTTCAACATCGGCGGCATCAACGATGCAAGCGAACTCGACCAGGTACTGATAGACACCCGCTCCGGAATCAGCGGCGACTTTGCCAGCGTCACCGTCGGTGGATTCAGCGGCACGGTGGACTATCTCACCGTTTCCGGCCGCAAATCGGCCGACAGCCTGCAATACCTCGCAAGCTATGGCCTGAGCTGGACCGCCGGCAACAATCTCGCCCATGGCACCTTCACGCTGACAGGTGCGGCCGACACCTTCACGGTCGGGACGGCGCTCGCCGACCAGACGGTAAACCCTGTGCTTGGCTGGAACGGCACGTCGCTGGCCAAGGCCGGCGCCGGCGCGCTCACTCTTACCGGCGACAACACCTATAGCGGCGGCACCACGATCCTGGGCGGTGTACTGTCGGTCTCGCGCGACGCCAATCTCGGCGCAGCTTCGGGCGGCGTTTCCTTTGCCGGCGGTGCGCTTGCGACCACCGCGAGCTTCGATACCGCTCGGTCGATCGAGCTGACCCAGGCCGGGCGCTTCGACGTCGCTGCCGGAACTGAACTCGGGCTGACGGGCAGGCTGTCGGGCAGCGGCGATCTAATCAAACAGGGTGCCGGCACGTTGCGGTTCGACAACGGCGCCAACGCCTACACCAACACGCTGGTTGCGGCCGGTACCCTGATCGGCAACGCCACCTCGATCTCGGGCAAGATCGGGAATGCCGGCACGGTCGTCTTCGATCAGACGGCCAACGCCGCCTTTGCCGGCGATATAGGGGCACTCAATGGCTCGGCCGGCCGGATGATCAAGCGCGGCGCCGGTGCTTTGAGCCTGACCGGCATGTCGTCKCTCGATTGGACGGTCCAGGCGGGCAGGCTCGTCACGTCGGCCGAGCGCTTCGGCGGCGATGCAGCCCTCGCCTCGGGCGCTTCCCTTACGTTCGACCAGGCGGTCAACGCCAGCTATGGCGGCGTGATTTCCGGCAGCGGCAGCTTCGCAAAGGCTGGCGCGGGCTTCCTCACCTTGACGGGCAACTCCTCCGCTTTCTCCGGGGTGACCACGGTCGAGAACGGCACGCTGGCGGTCAACGGCTTACTTGGCGGCACCGTCGACGTGCTGGCAGGCGGTCGCCTTCAAGGCAGCGGCGCGGCGAGCAATGTGCGCGCTTCGGGCACGATCGCGCCGGGCAACTCAATCGGCACGCTCAACGTCGCCGGCAATCTTACCTTCAACTCCGGCTCGATCTACGAGGTTGAGGTGAACGCGGCCGGTCAGTCGGACAGGATCGTTGCCACCGGCACGGCGACCATCGCCGGTGGCTCGGTCAAGGTTTTGGCGGACACGGGCAGCTACGCGCCGGAGACAAAGTACACGATCGTGACCGCCCATGGCGGCCGGAGCGGCAGCTTCAGCGGCGTGAGCTCGAACCTCGCCTTTCTTGATCCTTCGCTCAGCTACGACGCCAGCAGCGTCTATCTGAAGCTGACCCGCAACAATATCGACTTCTCCAGTGTCGGTGCAACGCCGAACCAAATCGCCACCGGCGGCGGGGCCGAAACCCTTGGGAGAGGCAATCCAGTCTACAACGCCATCACGAACCTGTCGGCACCGCAGGCGCGAAACGCCTTCGACCAGCTTTCGGGCGAGATCCACGCATCGGCGAAGTCGCTGCTCACCGAAGACAGTCGCTTCATCCGCAATGCGATCAACGAACGTCTTCGCGCGGCCTTCGACAGTGTCGGCACCGCGAACAGCACGGTTACGAGCTATGTCGACGGCAAGCCCGTTGCGGTCGACGCGACAACCGATCGTCTGGCGTTCTGGAGCCAGGGCTTCGGCTCCTGGGGGCACACCGACGGTGATGGCAACGCCGCGCGTCTCAACCGCTCGACGGGTGGATTCTTCGCCGGCGCGGACATCCCGGCGTTCGACAACTGGCGCTTCGGCGCGATCGCGGGCTACAGCCACACCAGTTTTGACGTGAAGGACCGCTACTCCTCCGGTTCGAGCGAAAACTATCACGCCGGCCTCTATGGCGGCGCGACTTGGGGCGATCTCGCCTTCCAGGCCGGTGCCGCCTACACCTGGCACGATGTCTCGACGTCGCGGACCGTGATGTTCCCCGGCTTCAGCGACAGCTTGAAGGGCGACTACGACGCGGGCACGGCGCAGGTCTTCGGCGAACTCGGTTACGGCATAGCCATGGGTGAAGCCCGGTTTGAGCCCTTCGCCAACCTCGCCCATGTGAGTGTTCAGACTGATAACGTCACCGAGACCGCTGGGACGGCCGCGCTGAGCAGCGAGGGCGACACGACGGATACGACCTGGACCACGTTGGGCCTTCGCGCCTCGACCACCTTCGACCTCGACGGTGCGGCCGTAACGGTCAAGGGCATGGCGGGCTGGCGTCGCGCCTTTGGCGATTTGTTGCCGCTGTCGACGATGCGTTTTGCCGGCGGCGGCGACCAGTTCCTGACCGCCGGGGTTCCGATCGCGCGCGATGCGGCTGTGGTTGAAGCGGGCCTCGACTACGCCCTTTCACCAAGTGCGACGCTCGGCGTGACCTATGCGGGCCAGTTCGGCTCAGACGTCTCCGATCAGTCCGCTCGCGTCAACCTCAACGTCAAGTTCTGAAGGCCCTTGCATGACCAGCAGCAATATTCGCTTCCTTGGACTCTCTTCCGCAGTGCTCGCGATTGCGGTGGGCGTGGCGCTATACCTCGTACCGGAGTTCGCGTCTTCGAGCCCCACCCAGGCGGCACCGATCACCGACACCCACGATGATCCCGCGCCGCAGCGTTTCGAGGTGGCCCAGGCTGGTGGCCAAACTGCCGTTGCTGCAACGGAATCGTCCTTGCCGGGCGGCGCATCGTCGCTGAACGAGACCTATAGGGACTGGCGCGTCGCCTGCGTGCAGGATGGCAGCACAAAGCGTTGCGCGCTGTCGCAGGTCCAGGCACAGCAAAACGGACAGCGCGTGCTTGCAATCGAGCTGAATGCACCGTCCGTAGATACTGTGTCGGGCACGCTGGTTCTGCCGTTCGGTCTGGCACTTGAGCCCGGCGTCACCTTCCAGATCGACGACAGGCCGGCGATGCAGTCCGTGCACTTCCACACGTGCGTCCCGGTCGGATGCCTCGTTTCAGTGAACTTCGACGCCCCGACGCTGGTCGCGCTGCGCGCCGGCGCGGCGCTCAAGGTCAAGGCCGTCGCTGATGGCGGGGCGGCGGCTCCGTTCTCGATCTCCTTGCAAGGATTCGGCACGGCACTCGACCGTGTGGAAACACTGGCACGCTAGAATTGGTCGAAACCCCAAACTGCGGCCCGATTTCGTGATGCCCTTCACGCCCGCCTGGTTTCGGCCGCCTCGCAGCCGGATTCTGGTTGCGTCCTTGGAACTAATGACGGGCGAGACTGTTTCAGCTGTAACTTTGGCATGACGCTGACGTGCCCGCCTGGCTGGGTAAGCCTCGATTTTGAGGAGACTCGCATCATGAAGATTTCGTCCAGATTTCGTTCCGTCGCGGCTGCGGTTATCGCTGCAGCAGGCCTTAGCTTTGCCGGCTCTGCGCATGCCGACAGCGGCAAGATCAGCTTCTCAGTCTACAAGGCTGCCTTCTTTGTGGGCGGTTCTGGAGGCGAAGGCACGCTGACCTTCCATGGTCACCGCTATCCCATCTCTGTCGGCGGCATCTCGGGCGGCCTCGCCTTCGGGGCTTCGAAGACCAATTTCCATGGTACCGTTCGCCACATTCGCCGCGCTCGAGATGTGACGGGTGTCTACGGTGCGGCGGGTGGCGGCGGCGCGCTGGGCAAGGGGGCCCAGATGATCGTCATGACCAATGACAAGGGCGCCCAACTCGAACTTTCAGGCAAGCAGGTCGGCCTGCAAGTCAACGCCGATCTCAGCGGCATTGCCATCACGGTGAAGTAAGGGCCGTCGGTCCGTCCGTAGTCCCCTCTACGCTGAATACAAGGGTCGGCTTCCAGCGCTACCTCTTAGCAAGCGGCTGCTTCACTGTAGGCCCCGAACACCAGCGGGCCGCTCGCCACAAAGCCCGAGACCATAAGCGCCACAGCAGTGGCGCTTTGAAGCGAAATCGCGAGAAGGAACCCCGCGACCGCAGCCTTCGCTCGACTGCGGACGAATAGAGGTGAGCTGCTGCCGCGCCATACACGTTCTTTGGCCGAGCGCGACCTGTCGTTCCGGAGACGGGAGGCCGTTGATCGCAGCCCTGCCCTCCCGTCAGATCTCCATCAATTCAGCGTTTCGAGGACTTGGCGATGCAAGGCTTCGTTGGCGGCTGCAAGGCACAGATTGCCGGAGGTCAGCGTGAGCGGCCGACCCTGCCAGTCCGTGATACAGCCGCCCGCACCCGTCACCACCGGGACAAGGGCGCAATAATCATAGGGATCGAGCCCTCCATCGATGCTGATGTCGATGCTGCCGTCCGCGACACGGCCATAGGCCATGCAGCTCCCGCCATAGACGCACCACCGCGTGGATTGGCGCAGGCGCTCAACGCTATCCTTCTCGTTTTGCTGGAACGGTTCCGGATTGCCGTTGGCCATGAACGCCTCTGAAAGGAGAGCAGTCGATGCGGTCCGGATGGCAACACCGTTGAGGGTCGTCGCGCGCCCTGACAGTCCCAGCCAGCGGTCGCCGGTGACAGGGTTGTCGATAAGTCCAAGGACCGGCGTCCCGCCATGCGTCAATGAAATCAACGTGCCATAGACAGCAAGCCCGCCGACAAAAGCCTTGGTTCCGTCAATAGGATCGATGACCCAGACGAACTCTTCCCCCAGGCCCTCGGCGCCAAACTCCTCGCCGAGCACCCCATGGTCGGGGAAGCGGTCGGCGATGCGTTCGCGGAGCGACTGCTCCACTGCGCGGTCGGTTTCCGTCACCGGGCTCGAATCCGATTTCGCAACGGGGCGGCGCGGGCCGGCCGCGGCCGAGCGCACGATCTGCCGCGCAACATCGGCGATCTCGTTGGCGAAACTGGAAAAAAGGTGAAGCGGCTGGTCAAGCATGGGCGGGTACCCTCCTCAATGTGTTTTGTGCCTCTACGGCCGGGCGCATGTGGCGGGAAAGGCGGGCCTCGATCGCCCGCACCAGACGCGTGAGCATCCAGGCGACGCAGAGATAGATGAGCGCAGCGGAGATAAAGACTTCGTAGGGAGCATAGGTCCGGGCGACGATCGTATTTGCACTGCCCGTGAGCTCCATGATCGTGATCGTGCTGGCGAGCGAGGTCGCCTTCATCATGCTGATCATTTCGTTGCCATAGGCCGGCATGCCGATCCGGAACGCCTGGGGAAGAATGACGAGCCGGTAGATCAGCGAGGGGCGCATGCCCAAGGCGATGGCCGCCTCCTTCTGGCCGGCCGGGATTGCGAGAATGGCGCCGCGCAGGATGTTCGCAGTGTAGGCTGCGGTATGAAGCGCGAGCGTCAGCAGTGCGCAGAACCAGGCTTCGCGAAGGACTGGCCAGAAGACGCTGCTGCGGACGATCTGGAATTGCGAAACTCCGTAGTAGACCAGGAAAATCTGCACCAGCAGAGGCGTTCCACGGAAGAAGGTGATGTAGCCCATGACCGGGAGCCGGAACATCGGGCGGCCATTGGCGGCGACGATGCCAAGCGGCAAGGCGAGCAGGCCGCCGCAAATAAGGGTCATAAGGAGCAATTGCACGGTGGCAAGCGCACCGTAGAGCAGCGCCGGAATGCTCTCCAACACCAGGGACCAGTTCATGCTGCGGACCTCCTCTCGCCGCGCATCAGCCGTCCTTCGAACCAGGCTATGAGGCGCGTATTTGCCAATGTCAGAGCCAGGTAGATCAGGGCGGTCGTCATATAGAATGTGAAGGGCTGGCGGGTGACCGAGGTGGCCATCTGCGACAGGCCCATCAATTCATGCAAGCCGACGATCGAGATCAGCGAGGTATCCTTGATCAAGGAAATCCAGTTGTTGCCGAGGCCTGGCAATGCGAAGCGCATGAGCAGCGGCAGACGGATCTTGACGAACATGACGAACCACCCGAGGCCGAGCGAATGCCCCGCCTCGATCACGCCGGTCGGAACGGATTGCCACGCACCGCGCAGGACTTCGGCAGCATAGCCGCCGAAGACGAGGCTGAGCGCGAAGACGCCGGCCTGGAGAGGCGGCACCTCGACGAAGCCGAAATCCGCGACGAAGAGGTTGACCGCTTTCGTTAGTGCCACCGTGCCGCCGAAGTACACGATCAGGATGACCAGCAGTTCGGGCGTGCCTCGCATCACCAGGCTGAAGCCGCGGCCAAGGGAGGCCACGGCGCGGTTCGGCGACATCTGCGCCAACGCGCCCAGCATGCCCCAGCACAGGCCGACGAGCAGCGAGAGCACTGCCACTTTCATGGTCAAAAAGGTGCCGTGGGCGAGCTCATCGCCCCATCCCTGCAAGAGATCCATGGTCGTCTCCATAGAAAGACGGAGCCGTCAAACGGCTCCGTCCGGTTGCCGTCGTGGATTACTTTGCGGAGGCCGGAAGGACGCTGAACGACCAGTACTTGTCGTTGATCGCCTTGAAGTTGCCATCCTTGAACATGGCGGTCAGCGCACCGTCGACCTTCTTCAGAAGATCCTCGTCGGCCTTGCGGATACCGATACCGATACCGGGGCCGAAGTAGGACACGTCGTCGATTTCGGGACCGACGAAACCGTAGTCCTTGCCTTCCGGCTTGCTGAGGAAATCGTTGTCGAGCTTGATCGGGCCAGCAAAAATGAGATCGACGCGGCCGGCCTGAAGATCGAGGATCATGTTGTCGACCTTGTCATATTCGGACACGGTCGCCTGCGGGTACTTCTCTGCGATGTACTTCGCATAGGTCGATGAACGCTGAAGGCCAATGGTCTTACCGGCAACGCCTTCCGGGTTCGGCTCGCCCGCATCCGTCACCGGCTTGGCATCCAAGGTCTTGAGGCCGACGAAGCGGGCGGCCGACGAGCGGTAGGGAACGGAGAAGTTGATGCTCTGCAGCCGCTCCTCGGTGATGGACATCGATGCGGAGATCAGGTCGTACTTGCCGGCGAGCAGGCCAGGGATCATGCCGTCCCAGGCCTGGCAGATGATTTCGACCTCGCTGCCGATCTGCTTGCCGACGGCAAGCGCGACATCGACGTCGAAGCCTTTGATTTCTCCGTTGGCGTCCTGATATCCGAACGGGGGATAGGTGCAGTCGGCTGCCACTTTCAGCGCGGCGGCCTGCGACGACGTTGCGCCGAGCAGAAGGCTGGCGAAGGCGAATGCGATGATCTTTTTCATGAGACCTCCCTTGTCATAAGGCTGCGGTTTTTCGGCATGGGGAACAGGGCAGCTGCCTTTAAGCGGGCGGCTGCATGTGAGGTGTCGCGAGCGGCGACCGGTGTTCAAAGCCAGCAGCGTAGCTGCTCCGGCGATACTGGTGCGCGCGATTATGTGGTCATGTCTTTGGATCCGACTTGCATTCCGGCCTCCCTCCAGAACCTGTCTTCTGGAACAAAGGATGGCTCGGAAGCAGAGTGAGCTAAAGTACCAATTCTTATAAACTGTTGGTACCGGATTGCGTTTCAGGAGGACTTGCCGGCTCTTTCCAGAAACCGCCTCGTGACCAGCTCCATCCGCTGAACCGCCCCGGCCAACCGCTCGGGGGAAAGGTTTCCAAATCCCGTGACGAGACCAAAAAGATCCTTCCGCTCAATGCAATAGGAAGAGAGCGGTGGCGTATCGATCCAGGCTCCGCGCAAGAGCCGCGAGAGCTCGACGTCGTCGAAGGGCTCGCGCGCCGTAAGCGTCAGATGGAGACCCGCGTCCAGTTCCGGAATATTGAACACGTCGCCCAGCTTTTCTTTCAGGGACGTCATCATCGCGGTGGCACGATCCCTGTAGAGGGCGCGCGTGCGCCGGATATGAGATGCGAGTTCTCCGCTCGCCATGAAGTCTGCGACCGTATGCTGGTGGGTCAGTGGCGCATAGCAGGAAAGGCTGTCTTGCACGGCCGTGAAGGCCGCGATCAGCTCGCGTGGCACGACGAGGTAGGCAAGCCGCAGCCCGGGGGCCAGCACCCGATTGAAGGAGCTGACATGGATGACCCGCTCGCCACCCTTGCGCGCGGCGAGCGGCACGAGCGGCGTACCGCGCCATCTGATCTCGCTGTTGAAGTCGTCCTCGAATATCCAGCGCTCCGACGTATTGGCCCAGGCGAGAAGCCGTTCAATCGCCGGTTCCGACATGGTTGCACCCGCGGGAAACTGGCCGACCGGCGAAACCAGGATCATCCTGGCATCCGCGGCACGATGCGCGATGTCGTCAGGGTTCAGTCCGTCACCAGAAACGGGCACGGGTGTCAGCCGAAGACCAGCCGAACGCAGCGTGGACAACAGCGTCGCGTAGGCCGGATCCTCCACGCCGACGACGTCACCGGCGTCGAGAAGAACATGCGCGACGAGATTGGCGGCCTGAAGCGTACTTCCCACGACGATAATCTGGTCAGCCTCGCATCGGATACCGCGCGCCTCGCTGAGATAGATGGCGAGTTGTTGGCGAAGCGCCGCCAGGCCGCCGCCTTCGCCATAGCCGAGATCAGAAACCGCGAAGCGTCGCCAATAGTTGGCGGCGATCTTGCCGAACTGCTTGTAGGGGAAGATATCCAGCGCCGGCATGCCAGGACTGAGGTCGAACTTGTCCTGGCGCGACCAGCTCCAATGCCGTATCGACGCCTCCCTCCCCCGTGCAGACAGCGCGACGGGTAAACTCGAAGGCGGCTGGCCTCTTTCTCCTCCAGGCCGAACCGAGTCTTCTGGAAGGCTCTCTTCCACGTAGAAGCCGGAACTCGGGCGACGCTTGATGTAGCCCTCGGCCGCCAAACGATCATAGGCCATGTTGACCGTATTTCTCGATATCCCGAGATCGGTCGCCATCGACCGGCTGGCCGGCAGGCGGGCGCCGCGTGCGAGCTGTCCGTTGACGATCAGCCGGCGCAACTGGATGAACAGCTGCTCCTGCAACGTCGGCCCACCGGATTTTTCTCGAACGACCATGGTCCAAACGGGATAGTTGAACTGTTTCGCTGAGGCCATTCGAGAAATCCCTGTACGGAGCCGCGCACTATCTCCCCGCCGGGCGGTATTTCCATCTACGAGACGACGTTGCGAATGAAGCGAACGATCTTCTTCCCGACGTTGCAGTACGAATAGTGCTGGGCCGTGCTGTAGGAGACAAACTCGCCCGCGACATAGTCCCGCGCCTCGCCCGATTGGATCAAACGCAGCGCTCCTTCGACGACGAAAAGCATCTCGTGCCACCCTTCCGGGTCCGGCTCGGCCACGTAGCTTTCGCCCGGGCCAAGGGTCCACAGCCACATCTGCGTTTCCCGCGAGGCGGGCGCCGAACAAAGCAGCGTAGCGGCGCTGGCCGGTTGACTTCCGCGCCAGGTGACCTCGTTGATCTCGGCACGCGTCTCCCGCGACGGATCGCGCACCAACTCGACGAAGTCCACGCCCATCGCGGTCGCCAATTTATCGAGGCTGGAAAGGCTGATGTTCGCGTCGCCACTCTCGACCGCGGCGATCATTCGCCGGCTGATACCGGATGCATCGGCCAGCGCTGTCTGGCTCAAGCCGGAGGCGAGCCTCAAGCGGCGCAGGTTTCCGGAAACGTGGGCCAACACATCGGCCCGGTCTTGACTGTGCAATATATTGCTCATATGGTCCTTCTAGACTACCGGCTTTCACAGCTCAACACATTTCTGTGCGTCTTGCCCTGCATGGGGCGCCAAGGCTTTGGCGTCCATGCAGCGTGACTTCGCACGCCTTTTTGGGATCGTCACAATGCAGAAATTGGTCGTACTCAACGACGAAGATATCACCCGGCTCTTGCCCCGCACAGATGTGCGCGCAGCCCTGGAGCGTATGTTCATCGCAATTGCCGATGGACAGGCTGTGCAGCCACCACAGACGTTGAGCCTGTTCCCGACGGGGGGTGGAGACTTCATCACCTATCCAGGCGTTCTCGGAAGCGATGGTGTCTTTGGCACCAAGCTGTCGCCCTATATCCCAGGCCCGAATGGGGCGACCGTTACCGCCTGGACGCTGCTGATGTCGATGGCGACCGGAAAGCCGTTGCTCCTGTGCGATTCCAAACGCCTGACGACCGAACGAACGGCGGCGACCACCGCAATTGCGGCCGATCGACTGGCTGCGAAGGATGCCAAGACCCTGACGGTCATCGGCACGGGAGAAATCGGTGTCGCGCACCTGCGTCATGCCACAACGATCCGTCCGTGGCAGGAAGTTCGTCTGTGCTCTCCGGATGTTGCCTCCCGGCACGGTCTGCCGACCCGGCTCGAATCCGGCTGCCCGGTGACGACATCCACCGATGCCGACGCGGCCGCGGCAGGCGCCGATGTGGTCATGCTGTGCACCTCGTCCGGCACCCCGGTCATCGACGCTTCGAGAATTGGGGCGGGCGTACTCGTCACATCCATCAGCACCAATGTCGCCAACGCCCACGAGATTGCCCCCGACACGCTCAATCGGTTCGAGGTCTATTGCGACTATCGGGCCACAACGCTTGCCGCAGCCGGGGAAATGAAACTTGCCATAGAAAATGGCCAGTGGAGCACCGATCGCCTTGTTGGCGACCTGCCTGAACTGTTGTCGGGCAGGGCACCCGCCCGGGACACCGGCCGGCCCGCTTTCTTCCGTTCGATCGGACTCGGGCTCGAAGACATCGCAATCGCCAGCGCCCTGCTTTCCGCAGCGCGCTCTTAACCAATTCCAAGACAGCACAGGAGATAGGCCATGAAGATTCGTGATTTCGGCGTCGAGATCTGGATGAACCGCTACGAAACCAGATGCGACTGGAACATCGCCGAGACCTGCGTCGAGTCGCTGACGGTCGCCGAGCTACTTGAGATGGCCGGCAAGACCGACACGATCCTCTCCGAGCTTCTGCCGATGAAGCTCACCTACGGCGCGATCGAAGGCAGCGAACGCCTCCGCAAGCTGGTTGCCGGCCTTTACGAAAAGCAAGGTGCAGACAATGTCGTGATCACGCACGGCGCCATCGGCGCGAATGCCCTGGTACACGCAACGCTGGTCGAGCCGGGTGACCGAGTGATCTCGGTCCTGCCGACCTACCAGCAGCACTATTCCATCCCGGAAAGCTACGGCGCCGACGTGCAAATCCTCAAGCTCACGGAAAAGACTGGATTCTTGCCAGACCTGGAAGAGCTGAGGCGCCTTGCAACACCGGGCACGAAACTCATTGCCATCAACAATCCGAACAATCCGACGGGCTCGCTGATGGATCGCGCCTATCTGGAGAAAATCGTCGAGATCGCCCGCGCCTGCGGCGCATGGATCCTGTGTGACGAGGTCTATCGCGGTACGGACCAGGAAGGCGACGGCATGACCGCCTCGATCGCCGACCTCTATGAAAAGGGCATCAGCACTGCGAGCATGTCCAAGACCTTCGCGCTTGCCGGCCTGCGTCTCGGATGGATCGTCGCTCCCGTGGAATTGATCCACGCAGTCTCCGTCCATCGCGACTACAACACGATCAGCGTCGGCATGCTGGACGATCATTTCGCAGCCATTGCGCTGGAGAACCGCGACAAGATTCTCGCGCGCAGCCAGGCGATCACGCGCACCAACCTCGCCGTGCTCTCCGACTGGGTCGAGAACGAACCGTTGATCTCGTGGATCAAACCGAAATCCGGCACGACAGCACTCCTCAAATACGATCTGCCCATTTCCTCGGCAGAGTTCTGCATCCGGCTTCTGGAACGTACCGGCGTGATGCTGACGCCTGGCAGCGCGATGGACATGGAAGGCTATGTCCGGATCGGCTTCACCAACAACGGCACCACCCTTCAGGAAGGCCTGAAGCGCATGTCCGAGTTCCTGAAGGGTTATCAGACTGCCGCCGCGTGATCGGTGCACTGAAAATGCAATGTCTCGTAACGAAAGGGGAGTGAACATGAAGAGATTGCTTGCCGTGATTACGCTTACGCTAGCAGCGAGTGTCGCTGGTGCAGAAGATCTGCGGGTCGGCACGAGCGCGGACTATCCGCCGTGGGAATCCGTCGATGCCAGCGGCGAGGTCGTCGGTTTCGACCGCGACATCGGCAACGAAATCTGCAAGCGCATCGAGGCGAATTGCACATGGCAGAACCAGGCCTATGACGGTCTGCTGCCGGGCCTGCAGGTTGGTAAATTCAACCTGGTGATCTCAGGCGTTTCGATCAACGAGGAACGGGCGCAGAAGGTCGACTTTTCCGTCGCCTACGCGGACGCCCCGAACGCGATGGTCGTTGCCGCGGGCAGCCTGGTTGCCGAGGCGAAGTCCGCAAAGGACCTGCAGGACAAACTTGCGAAAGTCGCCATCGGCGTACAGACCGGGACGACCCATGAGCAGGTGGTTCGCGCCCATTTCCCGGACGCGGATGTGCGCGTCTATGACCGCCCGGACCAGATTGCCGACGACGTTGTTGCCGGACGCATCGATGCCGGCCTGATGGAGCGATCGGCACTTGAGCCGCTTGTGAAGGATCGTGGCGCTGACAAGCTGGTCTATGCCGGCCCGCTCCTGACCAGCGCGAACTTCCCCGAATTCGGCAGGGGACAGGGCGTCGCCATCGCCAAGGGCAACACGGAACTCACTGCCAAGGTTGACAAGGCCGTGGCAGCGATGCTCGCCGACGGCACAATCAAGACGATCTCCGAAAAGTGGTTCGGCTACGACATTTCCAAGAAATGACGAACACGTGAACCACGCGAGGGGGCGAGCAAGCCCGCCTCCTCGCGAGAGGAATTGGACGATGACACTCCCAGACCATATCAAGATCGAAGCGAGGCGGGACCTGACGGACCTCGTCGCGATCCCCTCCGTCAGCGCCCGAGTCGAAGGCCTCGATGCGTGCGCCGATAAGGTTGCCGCTCTCCTCGCCGACGCCGGCTTCCAAACTGCGACCGAGCCAGGGGACGTCGGTCCGTTCGTGACCGGAGAAATCGGTGAGGGCCCCTTCACACTGGTGATCTACAACCACTACGACGTTCAGCCTGAAGAGCCTGTCAATCTTTGGACGGCACCGGCCTTCAGCCTGACGGAGCGCGACGGTGCGCTCTTCGGCCGCGGTGCGGCAGACGACAAGGGCGAATTCGTCAGCCGACTTGCCGGATGGCGCCTGTTCCGGGAACGGCACCCTGGCCCCTTACCCTTCCGCCTGATCTGGATCGTCGAGGGCGAAGAGGAAATCGGAAGTCCTTCGCTCGTTCGCTTCCTGGAGAAACGTTATCCGGACCTTCGAGCTGACCTCTGCTGGTGGGAATTCGGGGAGGTCGATTCACATGGCAGACCCGTGGTCCTCATGGGCTTCAAGGGCGTGCTGGCGATCGAACTGAGCGTGCGGACCGCGCGCGCGGATCTTCATTCCAGCCTCGGCGCGATATTCGATAATCCACTATGGCGGCTGGCCTCTGCTGTAGCGTCCATGCGCGATGCAGCCGGCCGTGTCCTGATCGAAGGCTTCTACGAAAACACCGAGCCCGATCGAGCGACGAGAGAGCTTGCCGCTTCGCCCCCGTTTCCGCTGGAAGACTTGATGGCGGCAACCGGGGGGCAAAAGCTTCTTGGCGCCGTGACACCGTCCAACTTCTATGAACACCTCAACTTCGAGCCATGCCTCAACGTCAACGGCATCCATGGCGGATACGATGGAGCTGGCACGAAGACGGTTCTGCCCGCGACAGCGACCGCCAAGCTCGATTTTCGTCTCGTTCCTGGGCAGGATCCCAAGGCCGTCGCTGACCTGGTGCGCCTGCACCTGGACGACAACAGTTTTGACGATATCGAACTGATCGTTCACGACGCCGAGGTTTTGGGTGTTCGCAGCGATCCATCGCATTGGGCCGTGAGGCTCGGGGCGGACTTGCTGGAAAAGTGGTTCGGCCAGCCTGCCATCCTCCAGCCGAGTTCTGCAGCCTCAGGCCTTGCGCACCCCTTCGTGCACCAGCTCGGCGCCACGCTCTTCGGCGCGGGCATCACCCACCATGGCGCTATGTTGCACTCTCCCGATGAGAACATCCTCATCGACCAGTTTCACCAGATGATCGGCTTCTCCGCAGACTTCTTCGCCGCGCTCGCCAGACAGTGCGGATCGGCGGCAGACGTTGGTTCCCAGCTACGCGAGACCGGGTTATGATTGAAGCGGTTGCCCAGTATTTTCCCCAGCTCCTGCAGGGCTTCGTCGTCACCCTCTCCGTCGCCGTCGGAAGCTTTGTCCTTGGACTCATCTTCGCTGTCGTGCTTGCACCGGCCGCTGTCTACGGATCCGCCCCGGTTCGCAAGGTTATCGCTGGTTACGTCAGCCTCATTCGCGGTCTGCCGGAACTGCTGGTCATCTTCCTGATCTTCTACGGCGGCACGGTTCTATTGACCGGTCTTTTCGGCGTCTATGTCGAAGTGGATGCTCTCACCGCCGGCATCGCCGCGCTGACCGTCGTCTCGACCGCCTATCTGACGGAGATCGTCCGCGGTGCACTGGTTGGGGTGTCCTCTGGTCAATGGGAGGCGGCACTCGCTCTCGGCCTTCGCCGGCCCGGAGCGTTCCGGCTGGTCGTCCTGCCGCAGATGATGGTCCGAGCCCTGCCCGGTCTCGGCAATCAGTGGCTCGTGATCCTGAAGGAGAGCGCCTTGGTCTCGATCATCGGGCTCGAGGAATTGATGCGCAAATCCGTCGTCGCGGCCGGCGCAACCCATAAGCCCCTCGCCTTCTACCTTACGGCTGCGGCGCTGTACGTGCTGGTGACCGGCGTCTCCACGCTCTTCATCAACGCCTGCAATCAGCGCCTGACCACTCATCTGCGGTAGCCCCATGTCATTGGATCTTTTTCTTCCCGCTTTCATCGCCATCAAGAACGGCTTCGTTCTGACACTGACCATCACCCTGGCGAGCTTTCTCTTGGGACAGGTGGTGGCGCTGCCGGTCGCCCTGGCTCTGTCCTCTCCTTCAAAGGGGTTGCGGCTTCCGGCGTCTGCCTACACGTTCGTCATCCGCGGCAGCCCGCTTCTCGTGCAGCTCTTCATTGTCTACTACGGTCTTGGACAGCTGGAGGCCGTTCGCGAAAGCGTCCTCTGGCCCATTCTCCGCAGCCCAGTCTATTGCGCCGTACTGACGGTTGCCCTCAACTCGGCCGCCTATACGGCTGAGGTCCTGTCCGGTGCAATCCGGCAGATACCCAAAGGGCAGTGGGAAGCCGGGAAAGCCCTCGGACTGGCAAAATATGTCCTGTTGATCAAGGTCGTCCTGCCGCAGATCTACCGCGCCGTTTTGCCAAGCATCGGCAACGAACTGATCCTCGTCATGAAGGGGTCGACCCTCGCCAGCGCGGTCACGGTCATGGAAATGACCGGTGCAGCCCGCGTATTCGTCGCCAAGACCTATGCACCATTCGAAACGTTCCTGATGGCGGGTGCCATCTATCTCTTGATCGGCGCCGCCTTCGGGCGGGTCTTCAAGGGGCTCGAAACAAGGTTCGCCATCCCAGGCCGATGAGCCAACACGATCGACATTCGCGAGAACCGCAAGCGGAGAAAGTCTCCCGCGCGGCGCAGCCAATGCACACTTCTGGAGGAGAGAAAATGTCAAAGTCAGCAGTCGAAATCACCGGCATGAACAAGTGGTACGGCGCTTTCCATGTTTTGAAGGACATCGATCTTGATGTTCAGCAGGGCGAGCGCATCGTCATTGCMGGCCCGTCGGGCTCCGGCAAGTCCACGATGATCCGCTGCATCAACCGGCTGGAAGAACACCAGAAGGGCAAGATCGTCGTCGACGGCATCGAGCTCACCAACGATCTGAAGAAGATCGACGAAGTGCGTCGCGAAGTCGGCATGGTGTTYCAGCACTTCAACCTGTTCCCGCACCTGACGATCCTGGAAAACTGCACGCTTGCRCCGATCTGGGTGCGCAAGATGCCGAAGAAGCAGGCCGAAGAAAYCGCGATGCACTTCCTGAAGCGCGTCAAGATTCCGGAGCAGGCGAACAAGTATCCGGGCCAGCTCTCGGGCGGTCAGCAGCAGCGCGTGGCGATCGCCCGCTCGCTGTGCATGAAGCCGAAGATCCTGCTGTTCGATGAGCCGACCTCGGCACT
>NZ_JBFRGB010000045.1:0-25823 GCF_052115125.1 Ensifer sp. 2TAB8
CACCGACGTGCCGAAGATCGTCGACTGGTACATGGAGGGCAAGATCGAGATCGATCCGATGATCACCCACACGATGCCGCTCGAAGACATCAACAAGGGCTTCGAACTGATGCATTCCGGCGAAAGCATCCGCTCGGTGGTGCTATACTAAGCTCTTAATTTGATTCAGGAAGGCGCCGGAATCGATTGATTTTCTGGCGCCTTTTCTGTCCCGTTGAGAAATTGATTCAAGATGATCTATGTCGATGCAGATGCCTGCCCGGTGAAGGCGGAGATCCTGAAGGTGGCCGAGCGCCACGGAATAGAAGTGACTTTCGTCGCCAATTCCGGCCTGCGCCCTTCGCGTGACCCGATGGTGCACAATGTCATCGTCTCGGCGGGTTTCGATGCAGCAGACAACTGGATCGCCGAACGGGCACATGAGGGCGATATCGTCGTCACCGCCGATGTGCCGCTGGCCGTGCGCTGCGTTGCCGCCAGCGCGCTCGTCACCGGTCCTTCCGGCCGCCTCTTCGACAAAAGCAATATCGGCATGGCATCGGCGATGCGCGACCTCGGGCAACACCTGCGCGAAACCGGCGAGAGCAAGGGCTACAACGCCGCCTTCAGCCCGCGGGATCGCTCTGCCTTCCTCGAAACACTTGACCGACTCGCGCGCCACTCGAAAAAGTGACAGCACGAGCAAGCCCGCGGTGGACCGCAATCGCAAGGGGCATATGAATGACGGCGACGACAAAGCTCAGGCACTGGCCCTTCTACACCGCCCTGATCTGCGGCGCGCTGACCGTGCCGGTTCTCTGGTTCTTTGCGCGCCCCTTCGTCCTCGAAGGCGCGGCGATCACCTTCTTCTGCGTTTACCTCGTCATGAGCTGGCGGCGCCTACGGATGATGACGGGCAGACACCTGAAAACGCACGCCCGGAACACTGATGAGCCGGAAGCGGTGATCTTCCTCGTGACAATTGGCGCCGCAGCGACCGCCCTCGTCTCGCTCTTCTTTGCGCTCAACGGCCAGAAAACCGGCTCGGCCCTGGCGCTCGGCCTCGCCTTTGCCTCCGTCGTGCTTGGCTGGGCGACGATCCACATGATGGCGGCTATGCACTATGCCCATGTCTACTGGATTCCGAACCAGGACCCGCAAACAACAGAGCCGGCGCGAGGCCTCGAATTTCCCGGGACGCCCGAGCCCGGCGGTTACGATTTTCTCTATTTTTCCTTCGTCGTCGGCATGACGGCGCAGACATCTGACGTCGCCATCACGACGACGGCCATGCGGCGCATCAACCTGATGCATGCCATCGTTTCATTCTTCTTCAACACCGTGCTCGTTGCCGCCGCCGTCAATGCGGCCGTGCAGCTTGCCGGCTGAGAAGCTTTGTCCAAGGAGCATTCCATGAAAGTCCTTTCGCAAAACACCGCCTTCGGCGGCATGCAGGGCGTCTATTCGCACGATTCTGAGGCCTGCAAAGGCGAGATGACCTTTGCCGTTTTCGTGCCGCCGCAAGCGACCAAGGAGCCGAGGCCGGTGCTCTGGTACTTGTCCGGCCTCACCTGCACGCATGCCAACGTCGTGGAGAAAGGCGAGTATAGGCGCATGGCCTCCGAACTCGGCCTCATCGTCGTCTGCCCGGACACCAGTCCGCGTGGCGCCGACGTTGCCGACGAGTTGACGAACTGGCAGATGGGCAAAGGCGCCGGCTTCTATCTCGACGCCACCGAAAAGCCCTGGGCTGAGCATTATCAGATGTATACCTACATCACCGAAGAGCTGCCGGCCTTTGTCAGCCAGCACTTCCGCATGGATATGAGCCGCCAGGGGATCTTCGGTCATTCGATGGGTGGTCACGGCGCCATGACGATCGCCCTCAAGCACCCGGATCGGTTCAAGAGCTGCTCGGCCTTCGCCCCCATCGTCGAGCCATCGACGGCCGATTGGTCGGTCGGCGCTTTCGAGAAATATCTCGGAACCGTTCACGCCGCCTGGCGACAATACGATGCCTGCGCGCTGGTCAAGGACGGTGCGCGTTTCCCTGAATTCCTGATCGACCAGGGCAAGGCGGACGGTTTCCTTGAAAACGGTTTGCGCCCCTGGCTGTTCGAAGAAGCCGTAAAGGGCACAGGCATCGATCTGACGTTGCGCATGCACGAACGCTACGATCACTCCTATTATTTCATCTCGACCTTCATGGACGATCATCTGAAGTGGCACGCCGATCGGCTGGCCTGAGCCGAATTGACCCGGAGCGACTGATGACCCACCTTCTTCTCGTCGGCGCCGGTGGCGCGATCGGCTCGATCCTGCGCTATCTCGCCGGTCTCTGGGCCATTCACCGCTTCGGGCCAAGCTTCCCGTGGGGCACTCTCGGGGTCAATGTCACAGGCTCGTTCCTGATCGGCCTGCTGGCGGAGATGATCATGCGCAAGTTCGGCGCGTCGCCGGAAATGCGCGTATTCCTCATCACCGGTGTTCTCGGTGGCTACACGACCTTCTCCGCCTTCTCATTGGATGCAATCACGCTCGCCGAGCGAGGCGATGTCATGCTCTCGATCGCCTACGTGATCGCCAGCGTGGCGCTTTCGATCCTCGCGGTCTTCAGCGGGCTGGCTCTGGTGCGCGCAATAGTCTAAAGGCTGCTCCTACAGGCGCTGCGTATCCATGGGGAAACGCCGCGCATTGCTGCATTGGCCCCCAATCATCATCGTTTCGAGGGCATGGTTGTGCAGCGGCCAAAGAATTGCGGCAGCCTTTGCGCGCCTGAAGCATTATTCTTGCGTCCATCCCCACGCAGGAGCTTCGGACCGACGCGCGACGCTGCGGAAACAGAAAGCAGGTTCGCTCAAATGGCAGGTATAGAACACAGACAAGTGGACGGTGACGAAGCAGGCATGCGCCTCGACCGCTGGTTCAAGGTGCATTTCCCGGGGTTGGGCTTCGGTCCGTTGCAGAAGCTCCTGCGCTCCGGTCAGATTCGTGTCGACGGCGCACGCGCCAAATCCGACACCCGCATCCAACCCGGCCAGACTATCCGCATCCCGCCGCTCGGCGTCGATTCCAAGGAGGCAAAGACCGGCCCGATCGCCGGCCGCGACCTTAGGCACTCGCCGGACAGCGAACTCCTGTCGCGAATGGTGCTGCATGAGGACGCCAAGGTAATCGTGCTGAACAAGCCGGCCGGGCTTGCCGTCCAGGGCGGCTCCGGCGTCAACCGTCATATCGATCAGATGCTCGAGGCATGGACCAACCAGCGCGGCGAAAAGCCCCGCCTGGTGCACCGCCTCGACCGCGACACCTCCGGTGTACTTGTCATCGCCCGCACGCGCGGCGCGGCACAGAAGCTGACCGCCGCCTTCCGCGAGCGTGACACCAAGAAGACCTACTGGGCGCTGGTGAAGGGCGTGCCGCGCAAGCGCGAAGACCGCATCTCGACCTGGCTGGTCAAGGAACAGACGCCGGACGGCGACCGCATGCGAATCGCCAAACATGGCGAAGAGGGTGCCGACCACGCCATATCCTACTACCGCATTCGCGAGCAGGCTGCGCAGAACCTCGCCTGGCTGGAGATGGAACCCTATACCGGCCGCACCCATCAGCTTCGCGTCCATGCCTTGCACATCGGGCACCCGATCCTCGGCGACCCCAAGTATTTCGATGCCGATATCAACTGGAGCCTGCCCGGCGGCATGCAGAACCGTCTGCATCTGCACGCGCGCCACATCGATATTCCGCACCCGGATGGTGGTCGCCTGCGCGTGACTGCGCCGCTGCCACCGCACATGGTCCAGAGCTGGAATTTGCTGGGCTTCGAAGAGAACGAGCCCGGCGAGGACGACTGATGAAACTGGCGCTTTTTGATTGTGACGGCACGCTGGTCGACAGCGGCGGTCTGATTCATGAAGTGATGGCGCGCACTTTCGAGGCTTTCGATCTCGAACGCCCGCCCCTCTCGGCGACCAAGGGCATCATCGGACTGACGCTCGACATCGCCATCGCGCGCCTGCTCGGGCGCGAGCACGTGGACGATCTGGCGCTGGCTATGACAGCCCACTACAAATCGATCTTCGCGGGCGTGCGCGGCGAAGCGGGCTTCCAGGAGCTTTTGTTTCCGGGCATCGCCGACATGATGCAGACGCTCTCGTCGCGCGAGGCGTTGCTGATCGGCGCCGTCACCGGCAAGTCGCGACGTGGCCTGACCCATATCTCCGAAACGCACGGCTTCGACCGGATCTTCTTCGTGTCCCGTACCGCCGACGACTGCCCTTCCAAGCCGCATCCGGCGATGGTGACGGAATGCTGCTCGGAAGCCGGCATCGACGCCAAGGATACGGTTGTCATCGGCGACGCTATCTACGACATGCAAATGGCCAAGGCTGCAGGTGCCGCCGCCATCGGCGTCGCCTGGGGGTATGCGTCCGTTCCCGACCTCATCGAGGCGGGGGCGGACTTCGTCGCCCGGACGCCGGCCGACATCATTGAATGGATGGAACACAATCATGCCTGATATTCGCGACGAACTCAGCAGTGCGATGAGCCACGAGGATCCAGTCCGCCGCGCGCAGATCCAGATGCTGAAACCGCTGCCGAAGCGCTTCTACAAGGAGGTCAGCATCGCTGCGGCCGAAGGCGACACGCACAGCGTGCTGCTCGACGGCCGTACCGTGCGCACGCCAGCCAAGCAGCCGCTTGCCGTGCCGACACGCAAGCTCGCCGATATGCTCGCGGCCGAATGGGAGGCGCAGACTGAGGTCATCGACCCGGCCCGCATGCCGATCACCCGCCTCGTCAACACGGCGCTCGACGGTGTCGCGAAAGACCAGCGCTCGGTCTTTGACGACATCCTGCGCTTCGCCGGAACCGACATGCTCTGCTATCGCGCCGACAGCCCGGAAGGACTGGTCGCGCGCCAGAACGAGATCTGGAATCCTGTGCTCGACTGGGCGCAGCAGACGCTCGGCGCCCGCTTCATCCTCGCCGAGGGCGTGATCCATCAGGAACAGCCGGAAGAGGCGCTTTCCGCCTATGCGGAAGGCTTGCGCGCCTTCGCGACCCCGCTCGGCCTCACCTGCATCCACACGGTGACGAGCCTGACGGGCTCGGCCCTGCTGGCACTTGCGTTCGCCTCCGGCCGGCTTTCGGCCGAGGAAGCCTGGACGGCCGCGCATGTGGACGAAGACTGGCAGATCGAGCACTGGGGAACCGACGAGGAGGCTTTCCGCCGGCGTGAAAACCGCTGGCAGGAAATGCAGGCAACCGCCGCGGTCCTGGACGCCCTTCGCTGAAATTCACGCGATATCGCTGAATACGATTGCGGGCTGCGCGTCTTTCATGACGCGCAGCCCGCTTCATTTTGCGGCGATGGTGCGACTTGGGGGCCTGACGCCACGTCAATGCACTCCGACGCGTTAGGCCGCGAGCTTCAACCCGGCAATGCCGCTGACAATGAGTGCGATGCAGCCGAGGCGCATGAAGGTCGCAGGCTCCGCGAACAGGAAGATGCCGAGGATGACCGTGCCGACGGTGCCGATACCGGTCCAGACCGCGTAAGCCGTGCCGAGCGGCAGGGTGCGGACCGCGAGGCCGAGCAGCGTGATGCTGAGGATCATTGAACCGACGGTCAGGATGGTCGGCGTGAGCCGCGTGAAGCCGTCGGTGTATTTAAGGCCAATTGCCCAACCGATTTCGAGGATACCGGCAAGCAGAAGAAGGAACCAGGCCATGTCAAACTCCTAAAATTGGAGCGAGGCCGTCCCCGCGGATGTTCGGTATCGTCATCGCGAACCGTGCAGCCGTCTGCAATGCGGGTTCTATCTCACACTCCAGCGCCGACAGCAAGGCAGCCGCGGGCAGATCAGCTTTGCACCGGTGGCAAAGCTAAGCCACTCGCGCAGCGCTTGAAACCGTCGAACCGATAGGGTTTGCTCCGGGCCGCGCACGAACGAACGCCGTCTTGCAATCTCTGGGCATTCTAGGGGGTATTGCGCTCCCGGCGGAGCTTCGCCCACCATTCGAGCCGCTTGCGGATCTCGCGCTCGAAACCACGCTCCGGCGGGTCGTAGTAGGTCTGGCGACCCATCTTCTCGGGAAAGTAATCCTGGCCGGAAAAAGCGTCCGGTTCGTCGTGATCGTAGCGATAGCCGTCACCGTAGCCTTCGCCTTTCATCAGCTTGGTCGGTGCATTGAGAATGTGCTTCGGCGGCAGCAGCGAGCCGTTCTCCTTGGCAGCACGCATCGCCGCCTTGTAGGCTGTGTAAACGCCATTCGATTTCGGCGCAGTCGCCAGATAGACGCAGGCCTCGGCGAGCGCCAACTCCCCCTCCGGCGAGCCCAGATAATCATAAGCGTCCTTGGCGGCGTTGCAGATCACCAGGGCCTGGGGGTCGGCAAGGCCGATATCTTCCACCGCCATGCGCACAAGCCGTCGCCCAAGATAAAGCGGGTCTTCGCCGGCATCGAACATTCGGCAGAGATAGTAGAGTGCCGCATCCGGATCGGAGCCGCGCACCGACTTGTGCAGCGCGGAGATCAGATTGTAGTGACCGTCCTGGCCCTTGTCGTAAACCGGCGCCCGGCGTTGGACGATGTTCTGAAGGGCTGCCGCGTCAAAGATCTCATCGCGCCGTGCTGCGCGCCAGACTTCCTCTGCCAGCGTCAGTGCTGCTCGGCCATCGCCATCGGCCATGCGGATAAGGCTGGCGCGGGCATCCGCGTCAAGCGGAAGCGTCTTGCCCTCCGCCTGCTCGGCCCGCGAAAGAAGCTCCTGAATGCTGGCTTCACCGTGCGGCTTGAACGTCAGCACGCGGGCGCGGGACAAGAGAGCGGCGTTGAGCTCGAAGGACGGATTCTCCGTCGTCGCACCGACGAGGATGACTGTGCCATCCTCCATGACGGGCAGGAAGCTATCCTGCTGGGCGCGGTTGAAGCGGTGGATCTCGTCGACGAAGAGCAGGGTCTGCCGACCGGACATGCGCCGCGCACGCGCCGATTCGAACACTTTCTTGAGATCGGCGACACCGGAGAAGATGGCCGAGATCTGTTCGAAGGCGAGCCCCGCCTCCCCCGAAAGCAGTCGCGCGACCGTCGTCTTGCCGGTGCCAGGCGGTCCCCAGAAGATCATCGATCCGAGCGAACCCGAAGCGATCATGCGCGACAGTACGCCGTCATCACCGGTCAGGTGTTCCTGGCCGGTGACTTCGGCAAGCGTGCGCGGACGAAGCCGATCGGCAAGCGGTCTTGCCGACGCCATTTCCGGTGGCTCGTGGGCTGTGAACAGGTCGCTCATCGGAAGAACTGACGGATGAGTTGGCCGTTCCGCTCGATTTCAACGCGCCAGAAGGAGGCATCATCGGCCATCACATGCTCCAGCGTCTTCGAGGTGTCGATCGCGGTGCCGTTGACCGACCGCACGATGTCCTTCGGTTCCAGGCCAATGCGGGCCGCCGGCGAGCCGCGGTTGACCTGCATGACGACGACCCCCTGGAGGGACGTCGACATGCGCAGTTCGTCAGCAAGGCGTGGCGACAGATTGGCGACGACCGCGCCGGCAAAGGGATTGCGCCCTTCGATCAGCCGCTCGTCACGTGGCGACGTCTCCGGCGCGCGGTCGAGCTTCAGCGTCACCTCCCGCGGCTTGCCGTTTTCCGACACGGTGACGCGCGCCTCGTGACCGATGCCGACGGTCGTCAGGCGGTAGCCGAGCGCGTCCGGGTGTTCGACATCGATGCCGTTGACGGCGGTGATCACCTGCCCCGGCTTGATGCCTGCCTGTTCGGCCGGGCCGCCGGCGACGACTGCAGTCACCAGCGCGCCGCGGGCGCGGCTGAGGCCAAGCGCTTCAGCCACTTCCGAGGTCACCGGTTCGAAGCTGGCGCCGATGAAAGGACGCACGAAAGTGCCATTGCCGCCGTCGGCGGAGGCGACGAAGACCTTCACCAGATTGGCTGGGATGGCAAAGCCGACGCCGTTCGAACCGCCGCCCTTGGAGAAGATCGCGGTGTTGATGCCGATCAGCTCGCCGTTCATGTCGATAAGACCGCCGCCGGAATTGCCGGGATTGATCGCCGCATCCGTCTGGATGAAGAAGCCGAAATCGCCCGACGAAACCTGGTTGCGCGCCAGCGCCGACACGATACCACTCGTCACCGTCTGGCCGACGCCGAAGGGGTTGCCGATCGCGAGTACAAGGTCGCCGACCTCGACCGCATCGGAATCTCCGAGCGGAACGATCTCGAACGGACCTTCCGACTGGATCTTCAGGACGGCCAGGTCGAGCCGGTCATCCTTGAGCACGATCTTGCAGGGAAACTCGCGGCCGTCGGCCAGGGCCACCTTGATATCGTCGGCGCCCTCGATAACGTGGTTGTTGGTAACGACGATGCCGTTTTTGCCGACGATTACGCCGGAACCGAGCGAGGACTGCTTCTCGGACCGGTTCGGCATACGCTGGCCAAAGAACTCCTCGAAGAAGGGATCGCCGGAAAAGATCGAGCGGCGTTCGACCACCCGTTCGGCGTAGACGTTGACGACCGCATTCGCCGTTTGCTTGACCAGCGGCGCGAAGGAAAGCTGCATTTCTGTGCGTGACTGCGGAACCGTCTTGGGGTCCTGCGCCAGCGCCGGACAGGCGAGAGAGACAGCAATGACGAGCGCAACAAGCGCTCTTTGGCCAACGATCATGTGAAGCATTCTCCTATTCGTCTCGGCTACGTTCAGATAGGATTTCGCGGGAAAAAAGGCAAACGTTGGCGCAGGATACGCAAAATTGCCGGCTTCACGCGCTACGCACGAAAACGTGGTTCCGAACCCCTTTCACGGTGATCGAAAGTCTGCTGAGTTCGTACAAGACAAGGCTCATAAACACTCTCGGATAAGACCATGCCAAGCTACCGCCCGCCACGAATCGTTTCTTCGGAAATCACCCCGGAGAACATCTTCATCAATCGCCGTGCATTCCTGGGCGCTGCAGCCGGCGGCATCCTTCTTGCCGGCAGCGGCGCAGGCATGGCGGCGGCGCTCAGCGCGCCCAAGGGCAAGTACGTCGTCGACGAAGACCTGACGCCCGAAGCCGATGTCACCGGCTACAACAACTTCTATGAGTTCGGGACCGGCAAGGGTGATCCGGCCGCCAATTCGAGCGGCTTCAAGCCAGCCCCCTGGACGGTGAAGGTCGACGGTCTCGTCGGCAAACCGATGGAGTTCGGGCTCGAGGAACTGCTTAAGTTCCCGATCGAGGAGCGCGTCTACCGCATGCGCTGCGTCGAGGCGTGGTCGATGGTGATCCCTTGGACGGGCTTCCAGCTCTCATCCCTGCTCGACAAGGTCGAGCCGCTTGGCAGCGCCAAGTACGTCTCGTTCGAAACCGTCGTCCGTCCTTCGGAAATGTCGGGTCAATCCGGATTCTTCCAACCCCTGCCATGGCCCTATCGTGAGGGCTTGCGCCTCGACGAGGCGCGCCATCCGCTCACTCTCCTGTCTGTGGGCGTCTACGGCAAGACGCTTCCGAACCAGAACGGCGCTCCCATACGGCTCGTTACGCCCTGGAAATACGGCTTCAAGGGTATCAAGTCGATCGTGCGGATTTCGCTCACCGAAACACAGCCGCCCTCTACCTGGAACCTATCCGCCCCCAACGAGTATGGCTTCTTTGCCAACGTCAACCCGGCCGTCGATCACCCGCGCTGGAGCCAGGCGACAGAGAACCGCATCGGCGGCGGCGGGTTCTTCGGCTCCAATCGTCGCGACACCCTGCCCTTCAATGGCTATGCCGATGAGGTCGCAAGCCTTTATGCCGGCATGGACTTGAAAGCGAACTATTGATCATGGCCCGCCTGCCCTCGCTTCCGAAACGCTATCATTCGGCCTCGGTATCGGCAGTCTACGGGTTCGGCCTGGTGCCTGCCGGCTATGCCTTCTATCTTGGCGCCACCGGCCAACTGCCCGGAAATCCGGTCAAGGAGTTTGAACATCTGCTCGGTCTCTGGGCGCTTCGCTATCTCGTTGCGACCTTGGCGATCACGCCGATCCGCGATCTCTTCGGCATCAACTGGTTGCGCTACCGTCGGGCCCTGGGGCTGCTCGCCTTCTATTACGTGCTGATGCACTTCCTCGCCTATATGCTGCTCGATCAGGTGCTGAATGTGCCGGCCATCCTCGCCGACATCGCCCGGCGTCCCTTCATCACCATCGGCATGGCCGCGTTCGTCATGCTGATCCCGCTGGCGCTGACGTCCAACAACTGGTCGATCCGCAAACTCGGCACACGATGGAACACGCTGCACCGGCTCGCCTATCTGATCGCCGCAGCCGGTGCGCTGCATTTTTCGATGTCGGTGAAGGTCGTCGGTCCCGAACAGATGCTCTACCTTGGCCTGGTCACCGTTCTGCTCGTGTGGAGGCTGGTGCGCAAACCCTATCTGCACCGGAAACGACACGCGGCCAACGCACCGGCCAGGACAGCCTCCGGAAGAGCCTGAAGCGTTCTTCGTCCTACCTCGCGTTCAACGAAACCGCGTCTGAACGAACGTGCCTTCAAAATACGCCCAAGCAACAGGCACATAGAAAAAGCGGCCGGGTGATCACCACCCGGCCGCTTCAAATTTTCTGCCTTCGATCGGCTTAGGCTGCTTCGGCAGCTTCAGCTTCAGCGGCAACGCGGGCGAGATCCTTCGCGCCCTTTGCCGAGACGTCGCGGTCAACGAATTCGATGACGGCGAGCGCGGCGTTGTCGCCGTGGCGGAAGCCAGCCTTCATGATGCGCAGGTAGCCGCCGTTGCGGGTGGCGTAGCGCGATGCGATCGTGTCGAACAGCTTCGAAACGACGGCGGCGTCGCGGATCTGCGAGATCGCCTGACGGCGAGCGTGCAGGTCACCGCGCTTGCCGAGCGTGACGAGCTTCTCGACGATCGGGCGGATTTCCTTGGCCTTCGGCAGGGTCGTAACGATCTGCTCGTGTTCGATCAGCGAAGCTGCCATGTTGGCAAACATCGCCTTGCGGTGGCTGGCGGTTCTATTCAGCTTGCGGCCGGCTTTACCGTGGCGCATGGCTATTCTCCTTCACTTGCAGGCATTCGCCCGCAGTCTAATGGTTAGTATTGGTCTTCGTAACGCTTGGCGAGATCTTCGATGTTCTCAGGCGGCCAGGACGGCACTTCCATGCCGAGGTGCAGGCCCATGGAAGCGAGAACTTCCTTGATTTCGTTCAGCGACTTGCGACCAAAATTCGGTGTGCGGAGCATTTCTGCTTCGGTCTTCTGAATGAGGTCGCCGATGTAGACGATGTTGTCGTTCTTCAGGCAGTTGGCCGAACGGACCGAAAGCTCCAGTTCGTCGACCTTCTTGAGAAGCGCCGGGTTGAAGGCGAGTTCGGTGACTGCCTCTTCCTCTGCTTCCTTCTGCGGCTCGTCGAAGTTGACGAACACCGACAGCTGGTCCTGAAGGATGCGGGCCGCGAAAGCGATCGCATCTTCACCGGTAACGGAACCGTCCGTCTCGATGGACATCGTCAGCTTGTCATAATCAAGAACCTGGCCTTCGCGGGTGTTTTCCACCTTGTAGGACACTTTCTTGACCGGCGAGTACAGGCTGTCGACCGGGATCAGGCCGATCGGAGCATCTTCCGAACGGTTGCGATCAGCCGGCACGTAGCCCTTGCCGTTGTTGACGGTGAACTCCATGCGGATTTCCGCGCCCTCGTCGAGGGTGCAGATCACATGGTTCGGGTTGAGGATTTCGATATCGCCAACCGTCTGGATGTCACCGGCGGTAACAACGCCCGGACCCTGCTTGCGCACGACCATGCGTTTTGCGTCGTCGCCATCCATCTTGATGGCGATTTCCTTGATGTTGAGCACGATGTCCGTCACATCTTCCCGGACGCCCGGGATAGAGGAGAACTCGTGCAGAACGCCGTCGATCTGCACTGCAGTGACAGCAGCACCGCGCAGCGACGACAGAAGCACGCGGCGAAGCGCGTTGCCGAGAGTCAGACCAAAGCCGCGCTCAAGCGGCTCCGCAACCAACGTTGCCTTGGTGCGGCCGGAGGAGATGAACTCCACCTTGTTCGGCTTGATCAGTTCCTGCCAATTCTTCTGGATCATGTTTTCTGCCTTCCGTTCGTTGCCACCATCCAATCGTGACAACCGAGCCCCGAAGACCGGGAGAGCGCGGGTGCACTCTCACCGGCATGTTGAATGCATATGATCAGACGCGGCGCTTCTTGCGCGGACGGCAGCCGTTGTGCGGGATCGGGGTCACATCGCGGATCGAGGTGATCATGAAGCCCGCAGCCTGCAGCGCGCGAAGAGCGGATTCACGACCGGAGCCCGGACCGCAAACTTCGACTTCCAGCGACTTCATGCCGTGTTCCTGAGCCTTCTTGGCGCAGTCTTCAGCGGCGATCTGAGCGGCAAACGGGGTCGACTTACGCGAACCCTTGAAACCCTTTGCACCGGCAGACGACCAGGCAATCGCGTTGCCCTGTGCGTCGGTGATGGTGATCATGGTGTTGTTGAACGACGAATTGACGTGGGCAACGCCAGACGTGATGTTCTTGCGTTCGCGACGGCGAACGCGGGTGGCTTCCTTGGCCATAGGATCCCTTTCTTAGATCTCTGCACCGCCGTAATTCCAGCGGCTCCACCGGGAAAAGGATTTGTCGTCCCCTGCCCTGCATCTTCATTTCCCGTCGAGCGGGATACCCACTTGACGGACTTAACAACCGGCCAATCGACCGGACAAAGGTCAGGCAAGCGCCTTTCCAAACTGCAAAAGGAGGCCGGCGCTTGACGCCAGCCTCCCAATCTCCCTTTTCGGGAAATTACTTCTTCTTACCGGCAATCGCCTTCGCCGGACCCTTGCGGGTGCGGGCGTTGGTGTGGGTGCGCTGACCCCGAACCGGCAGGCCACGACGATGACGCAGGCCGCGGTAGCAGCCGAGGTCCATCAGGCGCTTGATGTTCATCGAGGTCTCGCGACGCAGGTCACCTTCGACCTGGTAATCGCGGTCGATCGTTTCGCGGATCTGCAGGACTTCAGCGTCCGTCAGCTGATGCACGCGACGATCTGCCGGAATACCGACCTTCTCGATGATTTCCTGTGCGAATTTCGGGCCGATCCCGTGAATGTAGGTCAGCGCGATAACTACGCGCTTTGCCGTCGGGATGTTGACGCCAGCGATACGTGCCACGTCTATTCTCCTTGCGTTCCAGTTGCCATCCGGCAATAGGTGCTTCGTTACGCGACCTCGAAGAGCCGCACGTTGATTGAGGTTCGAGACACGTCAAAAACGACCGCACTCGGACTTCATTTTCTTTGAAGACCGCGCCGATCGCTCTCTTGTCGCGAGTTGGCGCTGTCTTTGGCGGAATCGGCCGGGAAAGTCAACTCCCCGGCGGTTCCTTTTCGGCAAAGACCAATGTCTAAGCCAGAATCTTCTCGATCTCTGCGGTGACAGTGGTCACTTCCGCCATGCCATCGACCGTTCTCAGCTGGCCGGTGCCGGCATAGTGCTCGGAGAGCGGTGCCGTCTTCTCGCGATACTCAGTCAAGCGTCGCTTGAAGGCTTCCGGATTGTCGTCCGAACGTACGGCGCCTCCCGCAGCGATGGTCTCCGCTACGCGATTCTCCATACGCTTTACAAGGGCTGCCTCGTCGACCTTCAACTCGATGACTGCATCGAGCTTCAGACCCTTGCCTTCCAGCATCCTGCCGAGTGCGATCGCCTGCGGAACGGTGCGCGGGTAACCATCCAGGATGAACCCCTTCGCACAGTCCGGCTGATCGATGCGATCCGACACGATTTCGTTGACGATCTCATCCGACACCAGCTGACCGGCGTCCATGACTGCTTTCGCACGCTTGCCGACCTCAGTCGCCTGGGCAACGGCGGCCCGCAGCATATCGCCTGTGGAAAGCTGCGGAATGCCGTATCTCTCCGTCAGAAGCTTGGCCTGTGTCCCCTTGCCAGCGCCTGGCGGCCCCAAAAAAATCAGTCTCATCGTCCCCTCTTTCCTCCGCGCAGCTTCGACTTCTTGATCAGCCCCTCATACTGCTGTGCGATGAGATGGCCCTGGATCTGTGCTACCGTATCAAGGGTCACGCTGACAACAATCAAAAGCGACGTACCACCAAGGTAGAACGGCACGCCGGTCTGAGAAATCAGAACTTCCGGCAGAATGCAGACGAAGATCAGGTAGATCGCACCGATGACGGTGATGCGCGTCAGGACGTAATCGATGTATTCCGCAGTGCGCTCGCCCGGGCGAATGCCAGGGATGAAGCCGCCATGCTTCTTCAGATTGTCGGCCGTGTCCTTCGGATTGAAGACGATCGCCGTGTAGAAGAAGGCGAAGAACGCAATCATCGCACCGTAAAGGACCATGTAAAGCGGCTTGCCGTGACCAAGTGAACCAACGATCGTGGTCGCCCAACCCGGTAGCGTCGCCGTGTTGGCAAAGCCCGCAAGCGTCGCCGGCAAGAGCAGCAGCGACGAGGCGAAGATCGCCGGAATGACGCCCGAGGTGTTAAGCTTCAGCGGCAGGTGCGAGGTGTCGCCCTGGAACATGCGGTTGCCGACCTGGCGCTTCGGATACTGGATCAGAAGCCGGCGCTGCGCCCGCTCGACGAAGACGATCAGGGCAATGACGGCGACGACCATGATGATGATCGCCAGAATCAGCGGGGTCGAAAGCGCGCCGGTGCGGCCAAGTTCAAGTGTGCCGGCCAATGCCGTCGGCAGATGCGCAACGATACCGGCGAAGATGATCAACGAAATACCGTTGCCGATACCGCGCGAGGTGATCTGCTCACCGAGCCACATCAGGAACATGGTGCCGCCGAGCAGCGAAATGACGGTCGAAATGCGGAAGAACCAACCCGGATCGTTCACGAGGCCGTTGCCGCTCTCGAGGCCGACAGCAATGGCGTAAGCCTGCGCCGTGCCGAGAAGCACCGTGCCGTAACGGGTGTACTGGTTGATGATCTTGCGCCCCTGCTCGCCTTCCTTCTTCAGCTGTTCCAGAGCCGGAACGACCGAGGTCATCAGCTGAACGATAATCGAGGCAGAGATATAGGGCATGATGCCGAGCGCAAAGATCGCCATGCGCTCAACTGCGCCGCCCGAAAACATGTTGAAGAGGCCGAGAATACCACCGCTCTGGCCGCGGAATGCCTGGGCAAACGCGTCCGGGTTGAGGCCGGGCAGCGGGATATAGGTGCCAAGACGGTAAACCAGAAGCGCACCAAGCGTGAACCAGAGTCGTTTCTTCAGATCTTCCGCCTTAGCGAAAGTCGAGAAATTCAGGTTCGAGGCGAGCTGTTCCGCTGCAGAAGCCATGCAATTCTCCGCGTACCAAATCTCGGAATCAGCGGGAACACCCGGTCCGTTCCGGAAGGAATAACTTTTCGTATTGAAAACCGGACGCGAGGCGATTGTGTCTGCAATCGGATGCCTCACCGTGGTTTCCGCTTTGTCCGCTCGCGGCGAGCGATTCGCCGGCTGCGGACGTGAGGCTCACATATGGGAGCAAAACCGCCCGGAGTGAAGCACCCCGGGCGGTTCATCAATAATATTATTCAGCAGCAGCTGCGAGCAGCTTGACCGAACCGCCGGCCTTTTCGATCTTCTCGATCGCCGACTTGGAAGCGCCGGCAACTTCGATCGAAACCTTCGCCTTCAGTTCGCCGTCAGCGAGAACGCGGACGCCGTCCTTTTCGCGACGGATAACGCCAGCAGCCTTGAGGGCAGCTGCATCGACGGTCTTGGAAGCGTCGAGCTTCTTGGCGTCGATTGCCGTCTGGATGCGGCCGAGCGACACGACAACAAACTCCGAAGCGAAGATGTTGTTGAAGCCGCGCTTCGGCAGACGACGGTAGATTGGCATCTGACCGCCTTCGAAGCCGTTGATGGCAACGCCCGAACGAGCCTTCTGACCCTTTACACCGCGGCCGGCCGTCTTGCCAGATCCCGAGCCGATACCACGGCCGAGACGCTTGCGGCTGTGGGTCGAGCCTTCGTTGTCCTTGATTTCATTCAGTTTCATGATCTTATCCCCCTCACTTCTCGTCGACGACGCGAACGAGGTGCTGGACGGTCCGGATCATGCCGCGAACAGACGGAGTGTCTTCCAGCGTGCGAACCCGGTGCATCTTGTTGAGGCCCAGACCGATGAGCGTCTGACGCTGTACGGCCGGACGGCGAATGGGGCTACCGATCTGCTCGACGGTAACGGTCTTCGCGGCGACTTCTTTCTTAGCCATCTGTCAGCTCCCTTATTCTTCGGAAGCAGCGCCGGAGGCAACACGACGAGCCTGGAGCGTGGCGTACTTCATGCCGCGCTGAGCTGCGATGTCCTTCGGGTGCATCTGGTTCTTGAGGGCGTCGAACGTGGCGCGAACCATGTTGTACGGGTTCGACGAACCGGTCGACTTAGCGACGACGTCATGAACGCCGAGCGTTTCGAAAACGGCGCGCATCGGGCCACCAGCGATGATACCGGTACCGGCCTTGGCCGAACGCAGCAGCACCTTGCCGGCGCCGTGACGGCCGTGAACGTCGTGATGCAGGGTACGACCACCACGCAGCGGGACGAAGATCAGGTCGCGCTTTGCGGCTTCCGTTGCCTTGCGGATGGCTTCCGGCACTTCGCGCGCCTTGCCATGACCGAAGCCAACGCGACCCTTCTGGTCGCCAACGACGACGAGAGCTGCGAAACCGAAACGACGACCGCCCTTCACCACCTTGGCGACGCGGTTAATTGCTACGAGCTTATCGACAAATTCGCTGTCGCGCTCTTCGCGGTTCTGGCGATCTTCGCGAGAACCCCTTCTTTCCTGTGCCATTGTCCTTTTCCTTTTTCTTTTCCGGGTGCAATCGGCAGATTGACAAAAGTCGCCCCCTCCACTTGGAGCGGAAGCGACCGGAAACTTATGAGGGTGCCAGGCGAGCACAAGACTCGCCTGGCAAACGATCAGAAGTTCAGACCACCTTCACGTGCAGCTTCGGCGAGAGCCTTGATGCGACCGTGATAGATGAAGGCGCCACGATCAAAGACAACGTCCTTGACGCCAGCCTTTACGGCACGCTCAGCGATGAGCTTGCCGACGGCAGCCGCAGCTGCCGCGTCAGCGCCCGTCTTCAACGACGAACGCAGATCGGTGTCGAGCGTGGAGGCAGACGCAAGCGTCTTGCCGGCCACATCATCGATAACCTGTACGTAGATGTTCTTCGACGAGCGATGAACCGACAGGCGCGGACGGCCATTCGCGACCGCCTTGATTTGACGGCGCACGCGGTTGGCGCGACGCACAAGAGTATCTTTCCTGCTAGCCATTTCGCGTGATCCTTACTTCTTCTTGCCTTCTTTGCGGACAATCCGCTCTTCGGCATACTTGACACCCTTGCCCTTGTAGGGCTCGGGGCCGCGGTATTCGCGGATCTCCGCGGCAACCTGGCCGACCTGCTGCTTGTTGATGCCGGACACGATGATTTCAGTCGGCTTCGGAACAGCAATCGTGATGCCTTCAGGCGTCTGATAGACCACGTCGTGGCTGAAACCGAGGGCCAGCTGCAGGTTCTTGCCCTGCAGCGACGCGCGATAACCGACGCCGTTGATTTCGAGCTTGCGCTCGAAGCCGTCTTTGACACCCTTGAAGATGTTCTCGATCATCGTGCGGGACATGCCCCACTTCGAACGAGCATCCTTGCTCTGGTTGAGCGGCTGAACAACAACCGCGTTTTCTTCGAGCGCTACCGATACTTCGTCGTTTGCAACAAAGAACAGTTCGCCCTTGGGGCCCTTCGCCGTTACCTTCTGGCCATCAACGCTTGCCGTGACGCCTGCCGGAACCTGAACGGGCTTCTTACCGATACGAGACATTTTTATACCTGTCTGTTCGCTATGGAGAACTCTGCTACGCCTTCCTTAGAAGACGGAGCAAAGGATCTCGCCACCAACATTCTGTTCGCGTGCCTGATGATCGGCCATCACGCCCTTCGGGGTCGAAAGGATGGTGATGCCGAGGCCGTTCGCGACCTGCGGAATGGACTTAACCGAGACATAAACTCGGCGGCCCGGCTTGGAGACGCGCCCGATCTCACGGATCACGGAGGCGCCTTCGTAGTACTTCAGTTCGATGTTCAGCTCGGCCTTGCCGTTGCCAAATACGACTTCTGAGTATCCACGGATGTAGCCTTCAGCCTGAAGGACATCCAGAACACGTGCGCGCAGCTTGGAAGCCGGCGTGGAAACGCTCGACTTGCGGCGTGCCGCGCCGTTACGGATACGGGTGAGCATATCGCCCAGCGGATCAGTCATTGCCATGTGCCCGTCTCCTTACCAGCTCGACTTGACGACGCCCGGCACCTTGCCGAGGTTGCCCAGTTCGCGAAGCGCAATACGCGACATACGAAGTTTACGATAGAAGGCACGCGGACGGCCGGTAACTTCGCAACGGTTGCGGATGCGGGTCTTGGATCCATCGCGCGGCAGACCTGCCAACTTGATGGTTGCCTTGAACCGCTCTTCGATCGGGAGAGACTGGTTCATGATGGTCGCCTTCAGAGCGGCACGCTTTGCAGCCTGCGAGGCAACCAGTTTGCGGCGGCGCTTGTTCTTTTCAACTGCGCTCGTTTTCGCCATTACTGTTATCCTTCTTTACGCTTGTCGTTACGATTACTGACGGAACGGGAAGTTGAACTCTGCGAGCAGAGCACGAGCTTCGTCGTCGTTAGTAGCCGTCGTGCAAACGATGATGTCCATGCCCCACATCTGATCAACCTTGTCGTAGTTGATCTCAGGGAACACAATGTGCTCCTTCACGCCCATGGCGAAGTTGCCACGACCATCAAAGGACTTCGGATTGAGGCCGCGGAAGTCGCGAACGCGCGGAAGAGCGATGTTCACGAGACGATCCAGGAACTCAAACATCCGAACGCCGCGCAGGGTAACCTTGGCACCAATCGGCATGCCTTCGCGAAGCTTGAAGCCAGCGATGGAGTTGCGAGCGCGGGTGATTACCGGCTTCTGGCCAGCAATCGCTGCGAGGTCGGCAGCAGCAACGGTCGGCTTCTTGGAGTCGCCCGTCGATTCGCCAACACCCATGTTGATGACGATCTTGTCGAGGCGCGGGATCTGCATCTCGTTGGCGTAGGAGAACTTCTCCTGCATAGCCGCACGAATACGCTCGACATATTCCTTCTTGAGCCGCGGCTCGTAAGCGGACTTAGCCATCGATCACTACTCCCGAACGCTTGGCCACGCGGACCTTCTTGTCGCCATCGATCTTGAAACCGACGCGGGTCGGCTTGCCGTCCTTCGGATCGGCAATCGCGATGTTCGAAAGATGGATCGAGGCTTCCTTGTTGATGATGCCGGCTTCCTGGCTCTGGGTCTGGCGCTGGTGACGCTTCACCATGTTTACGCCACGCACGACAGCCCGGTCTTCCTTCGGCATTACCTGTACGACTTCGCCGGTACGGCCCTTGTCCTTACCGGTGAGAACGACGACTTTGTCGCCTTTGCGAATCTTTTGCATCTCTCAACGCTCCCTTAGAGTACTTCTGGAGCCAGCGAGATGATCTTCATGTGGTTCTTGGCGCGAAGTTCGCGCGGAACCGGTCCGAAGATACGGGTGCCGATCGGCTCTTTCTTGTTATCGATAAGAACGGCTGCGTTGGTGTCAAAGCGGATGACCGAGCCATCCGGACGGCGGATGTCCTTCGCAGTGCGAACGACAACAGCCTTCATGACATCACCCTTCTTTACGCGGCCGCGCGGAATGGCTTCCTTGATCGAAACGACAATGATGTCGCCGACCGACGCATACTTGCGCTTGGAGCCGCCCAGCACCTTGATGCACATGACACGACGTGCGCCGGAATTATCCGCCACGTCGAGGTTTGTTTGCATCTGAATCATGTCAGGTCGCCTTCTTGTTGTTACCAGGCCGGTTGGGTCGAAACCCCCTCGCCCGGCTTATAGTGCTCATCTCAAAGCAAAAGAACGCCCGGAATCGAGCGTTCCCCTGCTTCAATTGCGTGCTTCATACAGGTATTTTCCCAAGACGCAAGGGTCTTGGCGTCAAAACCTGCTGAAATCAAGCGTGGGCGGCGACTACCGTCCAGCGCTTATCCTTCGAGATCGGCGCACATTCCTCGATGGAAACGACGTCACCAACCTTGTACTGGTTGTTTTCGTCGTGCGCCTTGTACTTCTTCGAGCGACGGACGGTCTTCTGGAGGATCGGATGCGCAAAGCGGCGCTCGACCCGTACGACGACGGTCTTGTCGTTCTTGTCGCTGACAACAGTGCCCTGCAGAATGCGTTTCGGCATATTTTCTGGTCCTTAGGCCTTGGCTTCTGCCGCCTTCTGGCGGGCAATGGTTTTGACGCGTGCGATGTCCTTGCGGACTTCGTTGATACGCGAAGACTTCTCGAGCTGGCCGGTCGCCTTCTGGAAGCGCAGGTTGAACTGCTCCTTCTTCAGCTTGGCAAGCTCTTCGTTGAGTTGATCAGCGCTCAGAGCGCGAACATCTACGGCTTTCATGAGTTCACTCCTTACTCTGCGATACGCTGCACGAAGCGCGTCTTGACAGAGAGCTTGGCAGCGCCAAGACGAAGTGCCTCACGGGCAAGTTCTTCGCTGACACCATCGATCTCAAACATCATTCGGCCGGGCTTGACCTTGCATGCCCAGTATTCGACCGAACCCTTACCCTTACCCATGCGGACTTCCGTCGGCTTGGCGGTGACCGGAACGTCGGGGAACACACGGATCCAGACGCGGCCGGCGCGCTTCATGTGACGCGTGATCGCGCGGCGGGCCGCTTCGATCTCGCGTGCATTCACGCGGTTGGGTTCCTGAGCCTTAAGGCCGAATTCGCCAAAAGCGAGATCAGATCCGCCCTTGGCTACGCCCTTGATGCGGCCCTTGAACTGCTTGCGATACTTCGTACGCTTTGGCTGCAACATTTTTTTACTTCTCCGATATTGGCTGCCAAACGCGAATGTTACGCGTTTTCACGACGGCGGTCACGATCGCCACGGTCGCGATCACGGCCTGCCGGGCCCTGGTTGTCACTTTCGATCGCGCGGCGCTCGGAAGCCATCGGATCGTGCTCAAGGATTTCGCCCTTGAAGATCCAGACCTTGATGCCGCAGATGCCGAAAGCGGTTTCCGCTTCAGCCGTGCCGTAATCGATGTCCGCACGCAGGGTGTGCAGCGGAACGCGACCTTCGCGATACCATTCGGTACGAGCGATTTCGGCGCCACCGAGGCGGCCGGCGCAGGTGATCTTGATGCCTTCGGCGCCAAGACGCATGGCCGACTGAACAGCGCGCTTCATCGCGCGGCGGAAAGCCACGCGGCGCTCGAGCTGCTGGGCGATCGACTGAGCAACGAGCGTTGCGTCAACTTCCGGCTTGCGTACTTCAACGATGTTGAGGTGCGTTTCGGAGTTGGTCATCTCGGAAAGCTTCTTGCGGAGCTTTTCGATGTCAGCGCCCTTCTTGCCGATGATGAGACCCGGGCGAGCGGAGTGGATCGTGACGCGGCACTTCTTGTGGGGACGCTCGATGACCACCTTGGCGATACCGGCAGCCTTCAGCTCTTCCATCAGGTAAGCGCGGATCTTCAGGTCTTCATGAAGAAGCTGGCCGTATTCGGCGTTATCCGCGAACCAGCGGCTATCCCAGGTCCGGTTGATACCGAGACGGAAGCCGATCGGATTAATCTTCTGACCCATTATGCGGCCTCCCCTTTGGCTTCCACTTCACGGACGACGATCGTCAGGTGCGAGAACGGCTTTTCGACACGCGATGCACGGCCGCGACCACGAGCGTGGAAGCGCTTCATGACAATCGACTTGCCAACGTAAGCTTCTGCAACGACGAGCGAATCGACGTCGAGATCGTGGTTGTTCTCGGCGTTCGCAATCGCAGATTCAAGGGTCTTCTTGACCGTTTCTGCGATGCGCTTGCGGGAGAACTCCAATTCGGCCAGAGCGCGATCGACCTTCTTGCCGCGGATCATCGCGGCAACCAGGTTGAGCTTCTGGGGGCTGACGCGGATCGTGCGCGCAATTGCCTGCGCCTCATTATCCTTCAGCCGGCGTTCGGCTTTTGCCTTGCCCATTGTTACTTCCTCTTTGCCTTCTTGTCCGCGCCATGACCGTAGTAGGTCCGGGTCGGAGAGAATTCACCAAACTTGTGACCGACCATGTCTTCATTGACGCTGACCGGAACGTGCTTGCTGCCGTTGTAGACGCCGAAGGTGAGGCCGACAAACTGCGGAAGGATCGTGGAGCGGCGGCTCCAAATCTTGATCACTTCGTTGCGACCGCCTTCGCGGACCTTCTCAGCCTTCTTGAGAAGATAACCGTCAACGAACGGACCTTTCCATACTGAACGAGTCATTCGAGACTTCCTCTCTTACTTCTTCTTCTGGTGCCGCGAGCGCATGATGAACTTGTCGGTCGACTTGTTCGAACGCGTACGCTTGCCCTTCGTGGGCTTGCCCCACGGGGTAACCGGGTGACGACCACCCGAGGTACGGCCTTCACCACCGCCGTGCGGGTGGTCAACCGGGTTCATGACGACGCCACGAACGTGCGGGCGCTTACCGCGCCAACGCGAACGACCAGCCTTACCGTCATTGATGTTGCCGTGATCGGGGTTCGATACGGCGCCGATCGATGCGAGGCAGGAACCGTGCACGAGGCGCTGTTCGCCCGAGTTCAGACGAAGGATCGCCATGCCCTGATCGCGACCGACGAGCTGCGCGTAGGTGCCGGCGGAGCGAGCCATCTGGCCGCCCTTGCCCGGCTTCATTTCCACGTTGTGGATGATGGAGCCGACCGGGATGTACTGCAGCGGCATCGTGTTGCCGGGCTTTACGTCGACAGCCTTTTCCGAAGCGATGACCTTGTCGCCAGCAGCGAGGCGCTGCGGAGCGAGGATGTAGGCCTTTTCGCCGTCGGCGTAGTTGACGAGCGCGATGAACGCGGTGCGGTTCGGGTCATATTCCAGACGCTCGACCGTGCCTTCAACGTCGAACTTGCGACGCTTGAAGTCGACCAGGCGATACGTACGCTTGTGACCGCCGCCCTGGAAGCGAACGGTGATGCGACCGAGGTTGTTGCGACCGCCCTTGGAGGACAGGCCTTCGGTCAGCGCCTTGACCGGCTTGCCCTTGTAGAGGCCGGACCGGTCTACGATGACCAGCTGACGCTGGCTCGGGGTCGTCGGATTGAAATTTTTCAATGCCATTTTCTTGTTCCCTTTTGGGTTTTTACCCTAATGGGCCTATCCGTTAGAGACCGGTGGAGACGTCGATGGACTGACCGTCGGCGAGCGTGATGATCGCCTTCTTCACGTCCTTCTGCTTTCCGGCAAAGCCGCGGAAACGCTTCGTCTTGCCCTTGCGGACCAGCGTGTTCACAGCCGTAACCTTGACGCCGAACAGAGCTTCGACAGCAGCCTTGATCTCAGGCTTCGAAGCGTCCTTGGCGACATTGAAGACGACCTGGTTCTGTTCGGAAACCAGCGTCGACTTTTCAGTGATCGAGGGAGACACGATCACGTCGTAGTGGCGAAGATCCGTCATTTGAACCGCTCCTCCAGAGCTTCCACGGCAGCCTTGGAAAGCACGAGCTTGCCACGGCGCAGAATGTCGTAAACGTTGATGCCCTGAACCGGCAGAACGTCCACGTTCGGGATGTTCTGGGCTGCGAGCTTGAAATTGTTCTCGATCTCGGCGCCGCCGATGATGAGAGCGTTGGTGAGGCCGAGCGAGGCGAACACGCCGGCGAGTGCCTTGGTCTTGGCTTCCTTGGCAACGAGATCGTCGATGACGATGATCTCTTCAGCCTTCAACTTGGCCGAGAGCGCATGGCGCAGGCCGAGAGCACGAACCTTCTTCGGAAGGTCGTGAGCGTGGCTGCGGACAACCGGGCCATGAGCCTTGCCACCGCCGCGGAACTGCGGAGCACGAGCGGAGTGGTGGCGGGCGCGGCCCGTACCCTTCTGCTTGTACATCTTGGCGCCGGTGCGCGAAACTTCCGCGCGGCCCTTGGCCTTGTGCGTGCCCTGCTGCTTCTTGGCGAGCTGCCAGCGAACGACGCGGGCAATGATGTCTTCACGGGGTTCGAGGCCGAAAATGGCGTCAGAAAGGGAAACCTTTCCTGCGTCCTTGCCCTCGAGGGTTTTGACGTTGAGATCCATTATTCGGCTCCCTTACTTCGATGCTTCGGCGCGCACAGCGGCCGGGCGCGGAGCGCCTTCCGGGGTGCCCGACTTGATGGCGTCACGAACGACGATCCAGGCACCCTTGGAGCCGGGGACTGCGCCCTTGACCAGGATCAGACCGCGGTCTTCATCGGTCGATACGACTTCGAGGTTCTGGGTGGTGACGCGGGTCTGGCCCATGTGACCAGCCATGCGCTTGCCCTTCCAAACGCGGCCCGGGTCCTGGTTGGAACCGGTAGAACCATGCGAACGGTGCGATACGGAAACGCCGTGCGTTGCACGCAGACCGCCAAAGTTGTGGCGCTTGATGGCGCCGGCAAAGCCCTTACCGATCGTGGTACCGGTGACGTCGACGAGCTGACCGGCAACGAAATGGTTCGCCGTCAGTTCTGCACCGATGTCGATCAGGTTGTCCGCGGAAACGCGGAACTCGACGAGCTTCGCCTTCGGCTCGACGTTGGCAGCAGCAAAATGGCCGCGCATCGCCTTCGGCGTGTTCTTGACCTTGGAGCGACCAGCACCGAGCTGGACAGCAACATAGCCGTTCTTTTCTTCCGTACGCTGGGCTACCACCTGGCAGTTTTCCAGCTTCAAAACTGTAACCGGGATATGCTCACCGGCGTCGTTATAGACGCGGGTCATTCCCACTTTCTGTGCAATCACACCTGAACGCATCGGTTCATTCCTCTTGAGAGTTAGTGACGGAGCGAACCCCCTCACATCTCTGGTTTAAGGTTTCCTTGAGATCATCCGATCTTGAGGTCGCCCGTTTTTGGAAGCCGTTGGACCGGGGCCCACGTACCTTCCTTGTTTATTAAAGCTTGATTTCCACGTCGACGCCGGCAGCCAGGTCGAGCTTCATCAGCGCGTCAACGGTCTGCGGGGTCGGGTCTACGATGTCGAGAAGGCGCTTGTGGGTGCGCATTTCGAACTGTTCACGGCTCTTCTTGTCGACGTGCGGCGAGCGGTTGACCGTAAACTTTTCAATGCGCGTCGGCAGCGGTACGGGACCGCGCACGCTTGCACCGGTACGCTTTGCCGTCGACACGATTTCGCGCGTCGAGGCGTCGAGGATCCGGTGATCAAACGCCTTGAGGCGGATGCGGATGTTCTGGCCGTTCATACGACTTATCCTTGTTCAGGTTACTTGCGGTTTCCGTGGAAAAACACGCAGTGAACTTCGTTTAATTTCGGCCAGTCCGCTAACTTTTCAAAGATCGGAGGGACAGGGTTTCCCCTGCCCCTTCCTATTTGAGCGGCCGTGGCCGGCCTGTCTTCTTGTGAGCGCACAACGTCGAAGCACCGTGCAAATCACGCGTGGGCGCCATTTGCACTATTTCGTCGTCTTCGGCAAGCCGTGCGACCAACTAAATCTTTCGGGGCGGGTATGTCCAAGGCGCATAGCACATGCACCTTGTGTCTTCCCGCCCTCAGTCTCGTCGATTACTCGACGATGGAGGCAACGATGCCTGCGCCGACGGTACGGCCGCCTTCGCGGATCGCGAAGCGCAGCTTTTCTTCCATCGCGATCGGAACGATCAGCTCGACGGCAACCGTGACGTTGTCGCCCGGCATAACCATTTCCGTGCC
>NZ_JBFRGB010000046.1:0-25740 GCF_052115125.1 Ensifer sp. 2TAB8
TGTTCATTTGATCCCCCTTTCAATGGGCTTTCGAAGCCTGGCTGCCAGTCCGTGGCGCCTCGTTTCGCTTCGATGAACACCTTATAACTCAGGCCCTTGGTAAGTTGCAGCGCTCAAAACTCAGCGCTCCCATGTGGGAAATGCATAGGCGATCGATTTCGGCAGGAGGCGCCGCGAAATCCGTTGGCATTGGTCTTGAAGCGGCAGCCCAACAGGCCAGTTGGCGTTCGCTCGGCTGGCGCTGGTTCCGGCCGGCGACGATCGACGCAGCCGTCGGAGGGCAGATCGTCAGCCTGTTTTCCGACTTTTACGACCTCCGTCAAACGCTCGCCTTCGCCAGGAACGAACCGTCGAGGCTCCGTGTCGTTATGAGGGACCTTCGGCAGGAGTTGCTGCAGCGCGCAGAAGAAATCATCGCGTTGGCAACTACTCTCCCTGCTGGATGCTCAGCGGATAGCGTTTCGGATGATGGATCGAAGTGGAAACGTTGATCGGGCGGTTGGCGGCATTGAATGCGATCTGATCGAGCGTCAGCACCGCCGTATTCGGCTCGAGTTTCAGCAGTTCTTCTTCCTCTGCGTCGGGACAACGCGCGCTGATCGTCGTCTGGCCGCGCACCGGGCGTTGATCGTAGCGCTCGCGCAGTTCCGCATAGAGCGAGCGGTTGCCGCTTGACCAGTCGAGATCGAGCAGGCCCGGACAGATCGCCGGCTGCAGCCAGTCGTACTGAATGACCACCGGAACGCCGTCGAGCGTTCTCAACCGCTTGAGCAAAACCACCTCGGCGGAAGCCGGCAGATAGAGCGCCCGCGTGACTTCGGGAGGTGCGGCGTAGATCTTTGCTTCCAGCGTACGACTTCCGGGCATCATGCCCTTGGCGATCGCATTGGCCGTGAAACTTGTCAGCAGATGGAGCTCGAAGCCCTCGTGGCGCTCGGTGACGTAGAAGCCCTTGCCGGGCTGGCTTTGCAAGTGACCCTCCTGCACCAATTCGACCAGCGCCTGACGCACCGTAATACGGCTGACATCATAGGCCGCTACCAGTTCGCGCTCGGAGGGCAGCTTCGCGTTCGGTGCGATCACGCCGTCCTGAACAAGGTCAAGTATGGCCTGCTTCACCTGCCTGTAGAGAGGCTGGTGGTCGCCGCGGTCCAGCGCCTTGAGGCGCACCCGTTCCATGAGCGCCTCGTCAACAGTCGTCCTACCTGCGGCCATCGTTCCCCACCAGATTGTGATGTTGCTACTGCTGCACCAAACGCGGTTCAAATGCAATGCGCTGTCTTGACATGTCTGGATATAACCAGTTAGCTCTGACCCAAGTTGAACGTTTGAGGTGACAGATGAAGCTCACACTAATCGGCGGCGGCGGCGTCAGAGCGCCCCTATTTGTGGCCTCGGCTCTCAGGCGCGCAGAGCGTACCGGCTTGACCGAGATTTGCCTGCATGACGTCGACCAGACAAAGCTCGAGATATTCGGCGGCCTGGCGCGCGAAATCGCCATGCGGATGCAGTCGCCAGTGAAAATCTCCGCAACGACGGAAGCCGAACGGGCCCTGGAAGGCGCACGTTATGTGGTCACGACCGTTCGGCCCGGTGGCGAAGACGGTCGAGTGAAGGACGAGCGCATCGCACTTTCGCATGGCGTGCTCGGCCAAGAGACGACCGGGCCTGGCGGCTTTGCGATGGCGTTGCGCTCCATTCCCGTCATCACCGACTATGCGCGCCTGCTCAAGCGTGTGAGCCCGGATGCCTGGCTTTTCAACTTCACCAATCCGGCCGGGCTTGTGGCGCAGGCGCTTTCGGATGCCGGTTTCGATCGCGTGGTCGGCATCTGTGACGGCGCGAACGCCGCCCAGGAAGCTGTCGCCCAGAAACTCGGCGTTTCCGTCCGCGACGTCCAGACCGAAGTGTTCGGTCTCAACCACCTTTCCTACACGCGCGCGGCTCACGTTGGTGGAACCGAAGTGCTGCAGGGCCTTCTCGACGATGACGCCTTCCTGGCGGAGACGGCGCAGCGCATCTTCGATCCGGCGATCATCCGCCGTCACCGGCTGTGGCTGAACGAGTATCTCTATTATTTCTACTATGCGGAAAAGGCTCTCGGCGACATCCAGTCCGACGCCCGTACGCGTGGTGAGGAGGTTCGTGACCTCAACCGCGCACTCATCGACCAGCTTTCCACGATCGGTGTGGAGCGGGATCCGGAGGCGGCGCTTTCGGCGTATTTTGCCTACGAGCAGCGCCGCGAGGCGACCTACATGCACTATGCTAGGCCCGAGGCGCCCAGCATGGAAGACGCCGACAAGGCGATCCGTGCCGTGACATCCCACGCCGCTGACGGCGTCGGCGAAGGTTACGCCGGCGTCGCGCTCAACATCATCGACGCCATGGAAACAGGTGCCGAGTGCCATATCGGCCTCAATGTCCGCAACGGCGGAGCCATCGACGGGTTGCGCTCGGATGACGTTGTCGAAGTCAGTTGCATCGTCGACAGGAACGGCATCCAGCCGAAGAAGATCGGCGCGATGCCGGACGGTCCGGCCCAACTCGTTCACAATATCAAGCGCTACGAACGGCTTGCGGTGAAAGCGATCGCCGAGCGTCGCAAGGACCTCGCCGTCGAGGCACTGGTCGCCCATCCGCTCGTCCTTTCCTATTCGAGGGCGGAGCCGCTGGTCGACGAGTACATCGCCGCGCACAGCGCGTTTGCCGGAGACTGGCGCTAATGCTCCTCAAGCGGGAACGGGCATCTCCCTACGACGTCGTCCTGGCGGGAGAGTATTATTTCGACCTGATCTTTTCGGGTCTTGGCGAAATCCCGAGGCTCGGAGCGGATGTGTGGTCGGAGGGTTTCGATGCGGTGCCTGGCGCGAACTTCACCACCGCCCGCGCGCTCACGCTGCTCAACACAAGTGTCGCCTGGTGGTGCGAGACGGGCAACGACCTCTTCAGCACATTGATGATCTCGGCCGCCGAAAAGGAAGGGATGGATACGTCTCTGTTCCAGCGGCGTCTGGAAAACCGCATCCGCGTCAGCGCCGCTTTTTCGATGGCGGCAGATCGCGGCTTCATCAGCCGCTTCGACGGCCCCGAAACCCTGCCTTCGCCCGAGGTACTGGAACGCCTAAGCCCGCGGATCCTGCTCGTCCAGGGACTGACCTGCCGCAACGAACTGCCCGCACTCTTTGCGTTCGCCCGTTCGCACGGCATCTATTGCTGCTTCGATTGTCAGCATGTGGATGAAGGCCTGGAACAGGCCAATCTCCCCGAGATCCTCGAAAACACCGACTGCTTCCTGCTCAACGAAACGGAAGCAGCAAGGCTGGCAGGCCAGGACGACCTCGATGCACTTGCCACGATTGGCCGGTTTACGCCCCTCACAGTCTTGAAGCGTGGCGCGAAAGGCGCAGCCCTCCTTGAGCGCGACGCAGGCGTACTCGAACGCCCCGCGCCCAAAGTCGACGTCGTGGACACGACTGGGGCCGGCGACAGCTTCAATGCCGGGTTCATCTACGGTCTTCTTCAGGGATGGCCGCTCGAAAAGGTTCTCGACGCCGCGGTCCAATGCGGATCGGCGGCAGTCACCGCCCATGGCGGCAAGGCTCTGCCGGTGGAAGACGAACTCCTCCGCCGGCTGCAGGACGCAGGCAAGTAAGACGACACCCTCAATCGCAAAACGGGAGATATGCAGTGAAACGTCGTGAATTTCTTGCGGGAGCCGCCGCCGCGGCCGCCCTCACAGTCGCCCCCCGGCTGGTCTTCGCCAATGACGGCACCGTGGAAGTCATCGTCGGCAGCGACCAGAACCTGGCCGATTTCTGGTCCAACGTCGTGGTTCCGGCACTGCAGCAGGAGCTGCCGGATCTTGCCGTCAACGTCACCGTGTCCGACGGCAACTCGGGAATGATGGCGCTCGCCGACCGGGCCCTCGCTGCGCTGAAGACCAACAGCGATCCGCAGGTCGACGTAATGGAGGCCTTCAACCCCCGCAATACTATCGGCGGTATCGAGGCCGGCCTGTGGCTGGATTTCTCTAAGGCCGGCCTTTCGAACTACGAAAAGCTGAGCAAACTCGCGGTCGATACGCCGTTCGGCCTGCCCTATCGCGGCTCGCAGGTCGTGCTCGCCTACGATTCCAACAAGGTCTCGACCCCGCCAAAAACCTGGGAAGAACTGACCGCATGGATCAAGGCAAATCCCGGCCAGTTCATCTACAATCGCCCCGACAAGGGCGGATCGGGCGGCAACTTCGTGCGCCGTGCCATCCATGAAGCAAACGGCCGCGATCCGTCGCTCTTCACCACCGCGAACTTCTCGAAGGAACAGGCCGACAAGATGCTTCCGGCCGCTTGGGAGATATTGAAGGACCTGGCACCCTCGCTTTATCAGCAGGGTGCCTATACGGCCGGCAACACCCCTTCGCTGCAGCTCCTGATGTCCGGCGTCGTGTCGATGATCCCGACCTGGTCGGACCAGGCGCTTTCCGGCCTGAAATCGGGCGAGTTGCCGCCGCATATCAAGCTTGCGCAGTTGCAAGATCTCGCCTTCGTCGGCGGCTTTGCCTATTGCACCATCCCGAGCAATGCCACCCACAAGGAGGCCGCGGCCAAACTCGCCAATGTGCTGATCTCGTCTGCGGTGCAGGAGCAGATCGTCGATCAGGTCGCAGGCTTCCCGTCGATCGAGTGGAGCTACCTGTCAGACGATATCCGCACGGCCAATGCTGACATCATCCCATCATCGATTCCGGCGTTCCCGGATGGTGAGTGGGAAGCTGCCGTCAATGACGGCTGGTATCGCAACGTCGCGCCGAACGTCGCGCGCAACTAACCGCGGAGCGCCGGCTTTGGGACGCGAAAGCGCATTTGCTAGAAACCTGCGAGGCCTGATCCTGATCGGGCCTCCCCTCGTGGTCATGGCCTGCCTGCTGCTCTACCCCGCCGGCGTTTCCATCGTGCGAACCTTCCAGGAGACGGGTGCGGACGGTTCCGTCTCCTGGACGATCGCCCGCTACCACCGCTTCTTCACCGATCCCTACAGCGTCGCCAACTATCTGCGTACGGTCTGGACTACGTCCGTGACGCTTGCGCTGCTGGTGGTCGTCTGCCTGCCGATCGCGATCTATCTCCACTTCACCCGCAGCCGTCTTGCCGCGGTGGTGCAGGCGCTGGCGCTGTTCCCGATGTTCGTACCGGGCATCATCGTTGCTTATGCGCTGATCCGCTACATTGGCCCCAACGGCCTCATGCAGACCTTGCTGGAAACCTTTGGCCTCACCTTCTACAAGTCACCCTATCTCACCCCTTGGGGGCCGGTGATCGGTCTCGTCTGGGACCACATGCCGCTTACCCTTCTCATCCTGACCGCCGGCATGGCCAAGGTCTCGCAGGAGGCGATCGAAGCGGCACGTGACGTGGGTGCGGGTTACATCACCATATTCTGGCGGATCATCCTGCCGCTCATTTCGGATTCGCTGCTGGTCGTCGTCGCGCTCAACGTCATCAGCCTGTTCGGTTCCTTCGTCATCCCCTACATGCTCGGACCGGCTTCGCCGGAGATGATGGGCCCCTACATGCTCAGAACCTTCGCGGAAGTGCGCGAGCCCGACTTCGCAGCCGCGCAGGCCGTTGTGACGTTCCTCACCTGCTCGGTCTTCGGCATCCTCTATGTCGTCATGCTGACGAAAAGACAGGACATGTGAGATGCGTGCCAGCTCGATTTTTGGAACTCTCATCCTCGTCGTCCTCATCGCCTATGTGGTGATGCCGATCGCGACGGTCTTTCTCTGGGCCTTTGCCGAGCAATGGTACTATCCGGCGCTGCTGCCGACGGACTGGGGCCTGCGGTACTGGCACACGACGCTTGCCAGGGCAGACGTGCTTTCGGCGCTGCGGTTGTCGCTGGCGCTGTCCGTCACGGTCACGCTGTTGTCGGCGGTGATCTGCCTGCCGGCAGCCTACGCGTTCGCTCGCATGGAATTTGTCGGGCGCCGTACCTTCATGATGTCGTTTCTCGCCATCAATGCCTTCCCGCGCTTCGGTCTGATCGTGATGATCGCCACGCTTTTCCTCAGCTTGCGACTGGTCGGCACCTTCTGGGGTATCGTCCTGGTGCAGCTGCTCAACACCATGCTGATCATGATCTGGCTTCCTTCGGCTGCCTTCCGGGGCGTCGATCGACGGCTGGAGGAAGCGGCACGCGATGTCGGTGCCGGACCGATCCGGACCTTCATCCGCATCACCATTCCGCAGGCGGCGCCCGCGATCGGTGCAGCCATGCTGCTGACCTTCGTGTCCACCTTCTATGAGACGGAGGGCGCATGGCTCGTCGGCGCGCCGAAGCTGCGCACAATGCCGATGGTCATGCTGCAGATGATCACGGGCCAGATCGTCGTCCAGTACGGCGCGGTGTTGTCGGTCCTTCTATGGGTGCCCTCATTTATCGCTCTGCTCTTTGCACGCCGGGTTCTCGCGTCCAATCAGTTCGCGAAAGGGTTCGGAGCATGAGCAAGTTGAAGTTTTCGCGTTCGGGGTGGCGTTGACATGGCAAAGTTGGAATTGAAGGGCATCGAGAAACGTTTCGGCGACATGACCGCGCTGAGCGACATTTCCCTGGACATCGCATCGGGCGAACTCGTCTGCCTGCTCGGCCCATCCGGCTCCGGAAAGTCGACGTTGCTGCGTATCATGGGCGGGTTTGAAAGGCCGACAGCAGGACAAGTCCTGATCGACGGTGTCGATGTTACCGCCGCCGCACCTGAACACCGGCCGACCGCCATGGTCTTCCAGAGCCATGCGCTGTGGTCGCACATGAATGTCTACGACAACATTGCCTTCGGCCTGAAGCTGAGGAAACTCAGCCGCAGCGAGATCGATCGGAAGGTCGAGGCGGCACTGGATCTCGTCGGCCTTGGCGGCTTCGCCAAGCGCAGCCCTTTGCGCCTCTCCGGGGGGCAGCAGCAACGAGTGGCGATCGCGCGCTGCATCGTGCTCGAGCCGAAGATCCTTTTGATGGACGAGCCCTTCGCCAGTCTCGACCAGCATCTGCGCGAGCGTCTCCGCGAGGAAGTCCGCAACATCCAGCGCGAACTTGGCATCACCACCGTTTTCGTCACGCACGGGCAGGACGAGGCGCTTGCCATCGCGGACCGCATCGTCGTCATGTCGGTGGGCAAGATCAACCAGGTGGGCGGTCCCTCCGAGATCTACGCACGACCTCACGACAAATTCGTCGCCGGCTTCATCGGCGCGATGAACATGATCGAGGGCACGATCAGCAACGGGGCGATCAACGCCGCGGGCATGAACCTTGGCATCGCCCTGCCCGATGGCGCAGCAACGCTCGCGGTCAGGCCCGAGAAGCTGCAGATCCATTTCGACAAAGCCGAGTCCAGAGCGCCAGCGACCATTACCCGCATCGTCCATTTCGGCGCCTATCGCACCGTCGAGGCGACGACCGACGGACAGAACCGGCTGAAGGTTCACATGGATACCGAAACGCCGCTTGAGCTTGGCCAGGCGGTATTCCTCGGCATAGGTCACTATTGCGTCTTCAAGGACGGGCATGAGGCCGTCCGGTCCGCCAGTCCTTCGCCATGATCCGACAGCCCGCATTCAAGTGGCATCGACTGCGCCGCCGCCGTTCCGACGTCGCCTTCGATCGTGACAACGCAGTCGCCGGTGCGATTGCCGGTGCTTCGATGGAGGTTGATCTTCGCGCCCTGGCCGATGACGACTTCCTCTGCCTGCATGACGCGACACTTGAGCGCGAGACTGACGGTGCCGGTCCGGTTGCCGGCACGACGACCGCAGTGGCCGCCACACTCTCGATACGCAGGAACGACGGCAGTCTCGCCGCTCGGCGCCCGATGCTCTTCAGCGAACTGACGGCGACCATGCGCACCGCATCCCCCGGTTCAGGCGCGCTTATGCAACTCGACTTCAAGGACGAGGTCGAAGCTTTGTCGCAGCGACACTTCGAGCGTTTCCGCACCTGCCTTGCCGACTGCGCCGATCGCTTCATTCTGACCGGAGGTAACGCGGCCGGTTTGCGCCGGCTCGCCGCCGGCCTTCCGGATCTGAAACTCGGTTACGATCCCTGCACCGACGACACCCTGCCGGCACTGAGGCAGTCGAATGCGTTCGAAAGCTTTGCGTTCGAGGCAATCGCCGCCGCCCCGCGCGCAGCATATGTCTATCTCGAATACCCGATCGTGCTCGCGGGCCTGGACGCGGGCGTGAACCTCGTGGCTATTTTCCAGGCGGCAGGCATGAAGGTCGACGCCTACACGCTGAACAGTGACCATCCAGATGTCGAGGACACCCTGCTGCGGCTTGCGGCAGCAGGGACGGATCAGATTACGACGGACGAGCCGGAAGTGCTGGAAGCGCTCATCTCGACCGTTATCCGGCAAAGAGGCTGACGAGCCAGGGGTGGAGCGACGGGACGCTGGCAAGGACCGCGCCATTTCCGTTCTGCTCGTTACCATGAAAATCGGTAACGACGCCGCCGCATTCCCGGACCATCAGAGCGGAAGCGAGATAGTCGAGGATATCGAGGCCGTCTTCGAAGCAGGCGTGATGGCGGCCGGCGGCGACATAGGCGACGGCGAGCGCTGCCGATCCCAGCCTGCGGGTGACGGCCGCCGTTTCGATCACTTTGGTGAGTGCGCCCTGGTAGCGGTCAACCGCAACGCTTCGCACCTGGCCGGGAATGGGCAGTCCCAAGCCGATCACCGAACGTTCCGGTGCCACGGTCACCAGCGGCGGCAAACGTTTGCCGTTGAGATAAGCCCCCCTTCCCTTCTCGGCCACGAACAACTCGTCGCGGACGGGGTCGTAGACGACACCGGACACGATGCTGTCGGCCTCCACATAGGAGACGACCTGGGCAAAGAACGGGATGCGGAAGGCGAAATTGGATGTCCCGTCGATAGGATCAATCACGAAGCGCCCGATACCAGATCCCTTCCGTTCGCTCGTGCCTTCTTCTCCGGAGATCCCGGCATCTGAAAAACGCGCGGCGAGCACGGCTGCGATCGTCCGTTCTGTTTCGACATCCGCTGTGAGCTGATAGTCGCGCGGTGCCTTTTCGATCATCTCCAGCGGATCCTCCGCCGTGAAGTAGCGCATCGCCACCTTGCCGCCGGCAAGCGCCGCTTCGATCATGACCGAGGTTCTCTCAGAGGGGACGAATTGCATGGCTCTCAGCCTTTCCGGAAAACTGGTCATAATAGGTCAATACCAGCAATTAGGAATTACGCAAAGCCTATTGTCGAACGCTTGGGAGAGGTCAGCTCGATCGCCCATGTTGGTTCCGGTCATGATACCGGGAAACAGGACGGCATGCGGACGGGAGATTGTCCGCATGCCGTTCCCAGCCAAGATGACCGGCGCAAGCTTTGCAGGGACTGGCCGGCCCCTTGCCCGGACTGCTATTTGCTCGAACCCGCTTTGGGCAGGGCCGCCCATTCTGCGAGAAACGCATCGCGACTGCGCGCCGCCTCTTCCTCGTCAATCCTGAAGATCTTGATCGAGGCGAGTTCGGGAAGCTTGACGTAGTCGGAAACCTGGATGTCGGTCCGGCTCGGCCGACGAAACGCCACCTTCAGGAGTTCGATCTGTGCCTCCCTGGACAGCAGCGCATCGATCGCTTTCCTGGCCGCCTCGCCCGCCGGGGCGCCCTTGATCAGCGCTGCGTATTCCGGTGTCGTGAATGTGCCGGAGGACGGATAGACGATGCTTATTTCCGTCTGTCCGCCGTCGACATAGCTGTAGCTGTTCGTTTCGAACGTTATGCCGGCCGCATATTCGCCCATGGCCACGCCCTTCGGCACGGCCGAAGACGAACTGCTGACGACGAGATTGCCGACCAGGGCCTTGTAGGTCGGCCCGTCGAGCAGCTTCGACAGGCCCCATACAATCGTGTAGCCGGTCGAGCTGTTTGCCGGATCGGGAAGAATGATCCGCCCCTTCCAGGCCGGATCGGCCAAATCCTTCCAGTCGGCCGGTGCTGTCGTCCCGTTCAACTGGTCGGCGTTGACCATCAGCGTCACCACATGGACGTTGGCCGGCTGGAAATAGTCGTCAGCAACCCGCAACTCCTTTGGCACGGCTTCCAGCTCCGGCGAGGAATAGGGTTCCAGCACCTCTTTGAATGCGCCCATCGTGTTCGCCGACGAGGACCAGAACACATCACCCTGCGGGGCCGCCTTTTCCGCCTCGACGCGGCGCAACAGCACGCCGCTGCCCCCGGTAATGATGCCGGTCGAGAGGCCGGCCTTTTCCTGGATGACAGCCTGCACGGCCTCGACAGCCGGGATCGGATTGGTGGTGTAGATCACTGGGTCTGCCGCGTTCGCGCCGGTTGCCGCAAGGCAGGCGACAAGCATCGACGGTGCAAATCTTATTGTCATGACAGTTCCTCTCTCTTGGTCAGGTTTAGAGCCGGCGCGTCCCTCACGCGACCGGCATTGGCTTGGCCTCACTTGGAGGCGAACAGGTCGACCTTGAAGACGGTCGTGGCGACCACGACCGGCACCAGGATTACGGCGACCAGGACCAGGCCGTAGGCCGACGCGTATGCCATCAGCCCGGAGTCGATGAGCCGGAAAATCTGGATCGGCAGCGTCTCGCGCCCCCCGGAATAGACCAGCAGTGAAGCCGAGAGTTCCGACACCGTCGTCGTCCAGGTCAGGATTGCGGCGGAGGCGACGGCGGGAAGCATCATCGGCAGCACGACGCGCAGGAAGGTCCGCAGCGGCGGCGACCCAAGGCTGATCGACGCTTCCTCGATCGAGTTCGGAATGTTGTGCAGGATCGCCTGGCCGTTGCGCATGCCGAAAGGCATTCGGCGAATAACGTAGGCAAGAACGATGATCGTCGACGTTCCCGTCAGCGCAACGAACCCATTATTGAACGAAGCGAGAAGGCCGACGCCGAGAACCGTGCCTGAAAGCGCAAGCGGTATCGCCGACACATAGTCGATGACCGGCGTCATCAGGTCCGGTTTCTTGACGACGAGGTAGCTGACAAGCGTGCTGAAAACGACGGAGATGACGGTTGCGACTCCGGCGTAAAGGATCGAGTTGACGAGTGGTCCAGGGGCGGTGATGAAAACGCGCGCCATATTGTCGAGTGTCCACTCACCCCAGCGCAAGACCGGCCCGCGCGAGGCGGTGAAGGCGCCGACAGCGATCGTGACGAGCGGCAGCAGGGAAACGGCGACAACGATGCCGGCCGACATACTGACGAGGATGCCATGCCTGCCCCGAAGCGGTTGCGGCTTGGCTCCCCGGCCCTGCACGATTTCGTGGCGCCCTTTGGCGATGATCCGGCGATTGAGGAACAGGACCGCCATCACGATCAGCACGGAGGTGCTGGCCAGTGTACTTTGCATCGTGAGGTTCGTGGCGCCCTCTGCCACGGCCGCCTGGTAGATCGCAACCGAAAGCAGGGGCACATTGTGGCCGAGGATGGTGGAGATCGCGAAATTGCCGACAACCATGGTGAAGACCAGCAGCGCCGAGGCGAGAATTGCCGGCCGGATGACCGGCAGCATCACATGGATCCGCGACCGGACCGGCGCCGTTCCAAGACTCTGGGCGGCCTCTTCCAGCTGCGCATCGAATTTGCCGATCGCCGCCACCGTGCCGATATAGACATATGTGTAGTAGATGAAGCTCATCGAGGTGATGAGACCGAACCAGCCGTAAAAGCTCGGCAGGAGAATGCCGTAACCTTTGAGGAACCGGGTGATGACGCCGTTGTTGCCGAGGATCATCAGCCACGTCTGTGCCGTCACCACCTCCGGAATAACAAGGGTAATCAGAGGCAGAAGCGTGATCAGCAGCTTGCCGCGAAAGCGGTAACGCGCCGAGACATAGGCAAGAGGCACACCGATCAATGTTGAGAACAGCGTTACGGTACAGGCGAGCAGCAATGTGTTGCCGATGGCAGCGAGACTGCGTCCGTCTTCGAGGAGCAGGCGCCAGCCGGAGCGGCCTTCGCCCAGAAAACTCGCGGTGAAGACATAGAGCAGCGGATAAAGGACGAAGACCCCGAGAAGGCCAAGTGCCAGGGCGGAAAGCCAGGGCCAGGGAGAGCGAAATGCCGAACCGTTCATGACCGGATCACCCTTGCGGCCGCCGAATCGAAGCCCAGATGAACGCTGGTGCCCGGTTGGAATGCATCATGCCCGGCGCCGTGCATTTCCGCGTTGAGGACAAGTCCACCGGCACATTCGACGCTATAGCTCGTTCGCGAACCGAGATACTGCCGGCCACGAACGACGGCCGGCAATGACTGCAGTCCGGAAACGGGCGTGGCCGAGATCCTGAGGTCTTCGGGCCGCAGGACCAGGAGGCCCCGTTGGGCCGGTCCGTCCAGTGAGTCCGTTGCGATCAGACGGCCACCGGCGATATCGACCTCGACACGCCCCGGTGCCGCAGCGCGAACCTGCACTTCGGTCCGGTTTGCCGCGCCGACGAAATCCGCCACATAGCCGGTGCGCGGTGTCGCATAGATTTCTTGCGGCGTTCCGAGCTGTTCGACCTTGCCTCTGTTCATGACTCCGATCAGGTCGGACATGGAGAGGGCTTCTTCCTGATCGTGCGTGACAAACACCGTGGTGATGTTGGCCTCGCGCTGCAGTTCGATGATGGTCTCGCGGATCTGGACCCTGAGCTTGGCATCGAGATTGGAGAGCGGTTCGTCCATCAGCAGCACCTGGGGCTTGATGACGAGCGCGCGGGCAAGCGCCACGCGCTGGCGCTGACCGCCAGAAAGCGCGGCAGGATGCCGGGTGAGAACATGACCGAGGCCGACGCGCTCAAGCGCAGTCATGATCTTTTGTTCAACGCTTTCGCCCTTCTCACCGCGAGCGCGAAGGCCGTAGGCGACGTTCTCGGCCACCGTCTTGTCCGGGAAGAGCGCATAGTCCTGAAAGACCATGCCGATCGCCCGCTTGTGCGGTGGCAGCTCGGTGACATCGCGCCCGCCGAAGCGGATCTGGCCGCCGCTCGCCGGCGCAAAGCCCGCGATGGTACGCAAGAGCGCGGTCTTGCCGCAGCCGGAGGGGCCAAGGAGCGTAAAGAAGCAGCCTTCCGGAATATCCAATGAAAGCCCGGATATGACGGTCTCGGCTCCATACCGGACCGAGAGATTGGAAATTGCTATACCCATGAGTTCCCCTTTGTGTATTCACGCGCTCGTCAGGCCTGCGGGTGGACCAAAAGGTCCACGCCGGATCTGAGATCTGCGACGAGTTCGAGCGCTTGCCCGTGAATCCGCGCATCACCCGCCCCTAACAGCTGCCCCGAGCTTTCGAGCGTCAGTGGTTCACCCGCCCAGTCTGTGACGATGCCGCCCGCGCCTTCGACGATCGGCCGAAAGGGTGCGAAATCGAAAACCTTCTGGCCGCCGTCGAGCGCAAGATCGGTCCGCCCGTCGGCGAGCAGCCCGTAGTTCAGGCTCGCCCCTCCATAGACGCGGGCACTGGTGGCCAAACGCAGCCGATCGAGAGCAGGGCGCTCATGCACGGCAAGATAGTCCTGGTTGCTGTTTGTCATGATCGCCTGGGCGAGCGTCGAGCAAGGCCGCACGCGGACTGGCGCGCCGTTACGCGTCGTCCGCCGGCCATCGGCGCCGATCCAGCGGGAGTCGATCGCCGGGATGTCGATGATGCCGAGGCGCGGAATACCGCCTACGGCCAGCGCTATCAGGGTGCCATAGACCGGCATGCCCGCGATGAAGGCCGTGGTACCGTCGATCGGGTCGAGTACCCAGACGTGCTCGCTGCCCGGGCGGACCCAATCCCGCTCCTCGCCAATGATGCCATGCGATGGGTAGCGTGCGGAAATCATGCTGCGGAGGCGATCCTCGATGAGCATGTCCATCACCGTTACCAAGCTACGGTCGGGCTTTACCGAGACATCGACGCGGACCGCATCGTGCTCTCTGAGCACGGTACGTGCGCAATCCGCCAGTTCGGCGGCGAAAGCCACATGCTCCTCTGCGATGGGGGGGACGCGGGTCATTCCTGCTTTGACACTTTCCCGGTTCTTTGCAGCCGACATCGTTCCCGCGAGGACCTGCGAGTTCGTGCGCCGGACCGTGCTTCCGACCGATTGAAGGGTTTGCTTCAGCCATTTCTGGCGTTTCTTCATCTACCTACATGCGAACAACGCGTGTGGCAATATGTGTTTTTAGTGGCAATATGTGTTTTTATGCGGCAAGCGACATGGCGCTTGTGGCAATGCGAGGCATGACGTATCAAAGTCACGCCAATGGAGATGGGACGATGTGGCAAGAAGAGCGTCAGCAAAAAATTCGTTCGCTGCTTGCCGCGTACGGCCAAGTGTCGATCGATCGCATCGTCGAGGACTTCGGCGTATCGCGCGAAACGATCCGCCGTGACTTCATGGAAATGGAACTGGCCGGGGAACTGCGAAGGGTGCGAGGCGGGGCGGTGCCGGCCGCACGCGAGGACACGACCTTCGACGTGCGCATCACCCAGCGTCTCCAGGAGAAGCGCGCAATCTGTGCGGCAGCGCTGAGATTCCTCGAAAGCGGCTTGACGATCTTCATGGATGCGGGGTCGACGAGCTCAACCATGGCCGAGGCATTGGCCGGGCCGACAGGGCTCAGCAATCTCACCATCCTCACCAACTCCATCGACGTGGCCAGCCAGCTGACGGAGCGGTCGGGTGAGCTTTCGCGTGGCACGCGCGTTATCCTGCTCGCCGGCAACGTGAAGCAGGATCCGATGGAAACCTATGGCGAAGCGACGATCAACGACATCCAGCGCTATCGCGCGGACGTCGCGCTGCTCGCTCCCTGGGGTGTCGATGCCACGATGGGAGCGATGAACTACTTTCTGCATGGGGCAGAAATTGCACGCGCAATGGTCCGCAATGCCGGCCGGACGATCATCCTTGCCGATCATTCAAAGATCGGGGTGGTCAGCCGTTCGGTCTTCTGCGAGACGGCGGAGATGGCGCACCTCATCACCGATGCGAAAGCGCGGCAAAAGCCGGGCTTCGAGGCTCTCCTGGCTGCCGTGCCCGGCCTCGTCGTGGCAGGCGAATAGGCCACTTCGAGATCTTGGCGAAAGACACCGGACCTCTCCGAGAATGGCTATAGGAACCGTCCCGGCAGGACGGGACGACGCATGCCAAGCGTAATCGCTACGGCCAGAAGCGTCACCACACCCAGCACGAAGAATGCGTCAGAGTAACTGAGGACGAATGCCTCACGCTGAAGGCTGCGTCCGATCACGGCCGTTGCCTGCACCAACGCATCCTGTGCGCTTGCTCCCTGCAAGCGAAACCCTTTGGCAAGGGTCTGCAGGCGCTGGTCTACCTCCGTGCCTCCGCTCTGCACATGCAGTCCCAGAAGGTTCGAATGAAGCTGCTCCCGGATGCGCACGAGGGTCGTGACGATCGCCATGCCGATGGCGCCGCCAAGCGTGCGGACGATGTGGACAAGCGAGGCGATCCAGGGAATCTCCTGAAACGTGATGTCCTCGGTGATCACGACCATCGTCGGGATTGCAATCAGCGGCGCGCCGATCGCTTGCAACAAGACCGCCGCGAGAAAGTCGTCCGCGATCCAGACATTCGTGACATTGACGGCGGAGAAGATACTGGCGGCCGTCAGCAAGCCCCCGACGACCAGAAGGTTCCTGGGGTCGATCCGATAGCAAAGCCACGCAACGAAGGGCGCAAGCAGGAACTGCGGTGCGATCGTCGCCAGAAAAAGCGGCCCGCTTTCCAGCGCGCGATAGCCCTGAACCCGCATCAGATACTGCGGAATGACGAAGGCAGAGCTCGTGATCGCGATCCGGCTCACGAACATGACGGCGAGGCCCAAGCCGACGTTGCGGCGCAGGAGCAGCTTCGGGCCGACGACTGGGTCCGGATGCAGCAGGGCGTGAACGAGGAAGGCTCCGAGCAGGAAAACGCCGGCGGCAAGAAGCCCGACGATCAGTCCTGAGTTCAACCAGTCCAGCCGGTTCCCCTGGTCGAGCGCCGCCACTAGGGCAGCAAGGCCGAGAGAGAGCGAAAGCAATCCAAACCCGTCGATCCGGCGAAAGCGCATGTATTTTACCGGATCCCTGACGAGGCCGTAGGCGGCCGCCATGACCGTTGCCGCACCCGGAAGCGCACTCAGCCAAAAGAGAAACTGCCAGGAGAGATGGTCGAGGATCCAGGCCTCCAGCGAGACCGAGAGGCTGGGGGTCGCCACAGATACCAGAGCGTAGAGCGACAGTCCGTAAAGACGCTGATTTTGCGGCAGGTGCCGCATGATGACGGCATAGGCCATCGGGATCAGGATCCCGGCGCTCAAGCCCCGGAGAGCCTGGATCGACAGCAGGAAAAAAAGATCGGGGCTGAACGGCGCGACGAGCGAGAACAGAGTGAACAGCGCCGCACCGATCATCACGCCCCGTGCAGGCGACAGGATCCCGCGCAGCCAGACGGCAGCGGGAATAGCCGCCACCTCGGCGACGACATAGGCGGTCGTGATCCACGACGCCTCGTCGAAACCAAGACCGAGCGCGCCCCTGATATCGGCAAGGCCGATTTCGGTCATGCGGGAGTTGAGGATGGAGGTGAAAGTACCAAGCAGAACCGCGGCGATCGCGACTGCCGTTGTCAGACTTGGCAAGCTCGATCGGCTCTGCCTTGCGAACACGAGGTTGATCATGGCCACGTCCCCCGTCAGTGATCGGCGGCGTCAGCCGTCCGGTCCGTGTGGATCGTCGAAAGGACGGACATGCCCGGCCGCAGCAGAGCCTTCAGCCCGTCGGGAATGTCGGTAAGCTCGATCCTGACGGCGATGCGTTGGGCAACCTTGGTAAAGTTGCCGGTGGCATTGTCCGGTGGCAGCAAGGCAAACTCCGACCCGCTTGCCGGCGAGATTTGCTCGACGCGGCCACGAAGGGTTTCGCCGGGAAACATGTCGACCGCGACAGAGACGGATTGTCCGACGCGAACTTTTCCGAGTTGCGTTTCCTTGTAATTTGCGACGACATAGACATTCGGCAGGGGGACGACGGAGATGACGCGCGTGCCCGGCGATACGTACTGACCGGTGCGAACGCTGCTTGAATTGACGACGCCATCCGACGGAGCGACGATCCTGGTGTGACCGAGCTCGATTTCGGCAAGCGCCAGTTCGGCCTTGCGGCTCCCCAGGTCTGCTTCCGCCTGTTCGCGCTGCGTGCCAAGAACGTTCACCTGCTCCCGGGTTGCAGCGGCGTCAGCGCGCTTTTCGTTCAGTTGCGCTTCGAAGCGCCTGATCGCAGCAAGTGCCTCCTCAAGCCGTTGATTGGTCGACCAACCGTCGCGCGTCAGCGCCGCTTGCCGGGCGTGTTCGGCCTCCGCGCGATCACGGTCCGCGGTGATCGCCGAAATGCCGGCGTCCGCCTGCGCGATCAGGCGCTGCTGCAATAGAAGCCGGCTGTCGACGTTGCGGATAGCGGCCTCAGCAGCGGCCACCGCCGCCGAGGCGCGGATCACCCTTGCCTGATATTCCGATGGGTCGATCTCGGCCAGGATGTCCCCTGCACGCACATGCTGGTAGTCGTGCACGGCAACTCTGCGAACGGTGCCCGCAATTTGCGCGCTGATTGGAGCGATATCCGCGCGCAGATAGGCGTTGTCGGTCGACTGGTTGGTGAAGCCCGCGACCCATTGTCCCCAGCCAAGTGGAACGACGACGGCCAGGCCGATGCCGCCGACGATGACCGCTGTTCGCGCCAGCGCGAGATAGCTTCTGAGACGGATTTTTCGGGTGACGGAGGGAGGCGCCTTCGTGTCGCCATCTGCGCCGCGTGCCGTCAGTTCGCGCGGGTTCTTGGGGGATAAGTCTGTAACGATCGCGTTCATTGTCGTCGTCTCTTTTTGCCGTGAAGGCAGGATCAAGATTTCGACAATATGGCGCGTGAAGCTCAATGAATGAAATGATTGCTAATCACTTGATGCATGAACATGGCTCATGGAAATCAAGGAACGATCTGGTGCCGGTGCGAAGCATAGCTCCGTGAACTTTCGATGAGCTCGTGGCGCAGCCAACGCACGGACGGGTGCGCGCCCATGGTTCGGTGGGAAAGCATGGAAACCTCGAGCGGCGGCGTCTCGTACGGCGGCTCGCGCCAGACAAGGTCGAGAGCCCTCGCCGCCCGCTCGGCGAGACGCAAGGGCGTGAAAGCGATCATGTCGGTCGGCGCCACAAGCGAAGGCACGACGAGAATATGCGAAACGGTGGTGCCGACCCTCCGCGTCAACCCTTGCGCATCGAGCAAACCTTCGATGTGGCGGGGATTGCTGGTGATATGCGCCCGCTCCAGGCCACCCTCATCGATCGTTCCGCCGCCATGCACCTCGGAGCGATCGGAAATCAGAATGTCGACATGCGGAAACATCGACAGTTCCCGCAGACCAAAGTCACCGGTGGCCGCAGGATGGTCCTTCCGCATCAGCCAGACGCTGCGATCGGAAAAGAACGGCTCCCTGACGAACCGGGTGGGCGTCTTGCCGAAGACCCCGATTGCCACATGGATGGAACCGCGATCGAGCTCCTCCGCGATGTTCATTTCGCTGAGCGACCGCACGCGGCAGCGGGCGTTCGGCGCGCGGGCGCGCAAACGCGCCATGAAGTCGGCGATCGTCGTGGCGGTAATATAGTCCGACGTCGCAACCGAGAACTCCATGTCGGAGGTGGCCGGATCAAACACCGGCTCGCAGATCGCGGCTTCTATCTGCCGCAAGGCCGGCTTGAACGACTGGGACAGTTCCATGGCCCGCGGCGTGGGATGCATCCCGTCCGGCCCACGAATGAAGAGCTCGTCGCCGATAACCTCACGCAATCGTGCAAGGGCGTGACTGATCGCCGACTGCGTCACGTGCAGTCGGTCCGCCGCCTTGGTAACACCGCGCTCGTCGAGCACGGCGTTGAAGATCCGGATCAGGTTCAGATCGAGATTATGAATATCGCGCATGCTGTGGATGCCGCCCTTTCAATTGATCGCGGCCGACTTGTTCCCCATATGCGGCGCGGCCCAGCATATCCTGCAAGCGGGCCGGAAAGCCAACGTTCCGAGAAGGCACAAATGAACGACAACAGATGCTATTCGGCAAACCCTTTCGCCACCCCTGACCTACGCGATCGGCTGACCGCGGACGGACTTGCATATCTCTTCGCTTTGATGCCCGTTTTCCTGCTGCTCTGCTAGGCAGGGTCTGCGCGGCGGTTCTGGAGTTCCGCGGCTATAGAATTTGGACTAGGGGAAAATTCCTATGCTCCCAGTCTCCTGATGCGGCAAACCGAGAGCACGACATGGACGAGACGTCTCGACAACGACGGTTTTCACAACAACAACGCCGCGGCACAGCTTGGCGCTTGAGCGAAGCTCAATCTAGAGCCTCTCCGTTGCGATCACCGTTGACCAGGCGAGATGTCAACCGACCGTCATCCGACGGAGCACATTTGTCTTCCAATAGAATTGGTGAGCCAACGCGCCGAGAACGCGGGCTGCGAGCACGACCCACAGCACGATCTTCAGGGCCTCGGCATGAAGATCACCCGCGACCTCATAGCCGAAATAATAGGCTGCAATGCCGGTCAACGGTATTGCGATCAAAAGAAGGTACAGGGCCCCCGCGGCGATCTTGGCTGCGCGCGTGAAAGCAGGTGGTTCCTCCGGCGGGGCAACCGGAACGCCCTGAACCGATCGAAGGAGAAGACGGAGCACGACAAGAAGCAATATCGCCAAGCCAACATAGGCGTGAATGTTGGCACTCGCCACCTGGTCTGCTGTCGCAGCCCCGGTTCGTTTCATGCTCCGGTTCCACGCATTCATGCCATCGGGAAACAGCAGGTTGAAGAAGACAAGCGCCGCGGTGAGCCAATGCAGCACTCGCTGCGGGGCCGAGAATGAAGAGGGGTTGGGCGCTGCCAAGGGTCTCTGCCTTCTATCTTGAGTCGTGTGCGCTCGGCATCTTGTCGTGACCGGCGAGGCATGCGGGTATCGCGCTTCACGACCGATGGGAAACCGTTACGCCACCTGTGCTGTCTAATGCCTGTCATCGGCTTGCCGCGGTGCCAGAGCCAACAGCGCATCAAACGTCCCTGAACTAAGCCTCAAGCCGGTATTGGCACAGTGTTGGATCGCGTTTCATGCCGCGTTGACCACTTCCGGCGGTTTCCTCGGCGGATACTGGAATCTCTCCGAAGCTTTATTTCGCATTTGCTTATACACTCAACAGAAGTTGTGCGGGCCGCGTTGTAGGCTCATACCTCCCCTCACCGATACTGCCTCAGCGGGGAAGATTTTGTCTTAATTCCGCCATCAAGAAGGCCGATTCATGCCGCTTTCAGGATACGACGTCCGTGGTGGTTGTGGGTGGTTGTGTTTCTTGTGAGCGTAAACACAACGGCAGATTAAGGCTTCATATCGGCCGCCGAGGTCGAAACCTGCGGCGTGCGCCGGCTCTGGAGCCTACCGTGGCGAGAGACGGCGATGATCGACAAATTAGGCGATCCGTTTCTGAACGACGTTGCCCTGGGGCTGCTGATATTCATGGGCCTGATGCTCTTCTATGGCATCATCGCGATCCACGATATTCCCTACAAGATTTCAAAGAAGCGTGACCATCCGCACCAAGATGCAATTCATGCTGCGGGTTGGGTCAGCTTGTTCACGTTGCATGCTCTTTGGCCGTTCCTCTGGATCTGGGCGATGTCATACCGTCCGGAGCGCGGCTGGGGCTTTTCTCAGGCAAAAGCCGAAACCGAGGAGCCTGAGCTGCTGAAAGAACTGCAGCTCTTGCGCGCCCGACTGGCGCAATTGGACACACAGGTAGGAGAGCTACAATCTCGGGCGTTGAAGGATCCGGCAGCCAACAGCGAGCCAGTGAAAGCCGGCGACGCTGCTCCGACAGAACTCAATCGCCCAACCACCGTCGAGTCGGGGGCCGCCTGATGGAACTCCTGCTCATCCTCCTCTATGTCGCGATCTGCATCGCAATCTTCAAGATATTCAGGATTCCAGTGAACGAGTGGAGCCTTTCCACGGCGGCGCTTGGAGGATTGGTCGGCCTATCGGCACTGTTGCTGACGATGAACTACAACCACCCGTTCAGCATGAACGCTCGCATCTACTACTCGGTTACTCCCATCCTTCCGGCGGTTTCCGGCCGAGTGGTGGACGTGCCGGTCGTGCCCAACGCACCGTTGAAACAAGGCGATGTTCTGTTCAAGATTGACCCGGCGCCGTACAAATATCGCGTCGACGAGAAGAATGCGCAGCTTGCGGACGYGGAGCAGACCGTAAAGGAGTTGAAGGCTGCACTTGACGAGGCCAAGGCACAAACTGAACGTGCGAAATCTCAGTTTCAGCTGGCCCAATCGAACTACGATAGACAAAACGCCTTGCAGAGCAAAGGTGTGGCTTCTGAAGCCACCCTGGAAACCGCCAAGCGCGATTTGGATAGCTCGAACCAAACTTTCGTCGCGGCACAGGCGGTGGAAAACCAGGCCGACCTCGCCTATTCTGCGAATGTGAACGGAACCAATACCGCGGTCGCGCGGCTCACCGCTGAACTTGGCAGCGCCAAATACGACCTCGATCAAACGACCGCTCGGGCGGCAGGTCCCGGGTTTGTTACACAACTTGCCCTTCGACCCGGCATGTATGTCGTTCCTGCCCCGCTAAGACCCGTGATGGTGTTCGTGAACACCGGGAGCGAGGACAACAAACTGACCGCTGCTTTTCAGCAGAACTATCTGCAGCGCGTGACGGTCGGAGACGACGCCGAGGTTGCTTTTGATGCGGTGCCTGGCCGGGTGTTCAGGGCAAAAGTTCAATCGGTGTTGAATGCAATTCCCGCCGGTGAGATCCAACCCAGTGGCTCGCTGATTGATCCGGGCGCTCTTCCAGGTGGCGGAGGCAGAGCCCTGGTCACCATCAATCTGGCAGAGAAGGTATCTGACTACCAAATCCCGCTCGGTTCGACCGCGCTGGTGGCGATATACACGGAACACATGCGCGACCTGTCGCTGTTGAGGAAGATACTTCTTCGCATCAAGAGTTGGCAAAACTACCTCTTCTCCGAAGAACACTTCGAAGGTGGCGGGCACTGAATAAATTGTGAGGTGCTATGGCACAGTCTCACACCACACCGAACGCTCACTCAGCGCTACCGATCATTGATTGGGCGCACGATTACCGGCGTGAATGGCTGTCAGTTGATATGTTCGCCGGGGTCGCGCTTTGGGCGGTCATGGTCCCCGAGGGAATGGCGTATGCCGGCATCGTCGGGGTGCCGCCGATCATGGGGCTTTACACAATCGTTCCGGCGCTTCTTGCCTATGCGCTGCTCGGTAGTTCGCGCCAGCTTGTTGTCGGCCCCGATACCGCTACCGCATTGATCTCCGCGTTGACCGTTGGCGCCATCGCGCATCAGGGCACCGCCGAGTTCAATTCACTCACATCCACCCTGGCGGTTCTCATCGGTGCCTTCTTCCTGATCTTCGGATTGATGCGAATGGGATGGGTCGCGAGCTTTATACCTACTCCTGTCATGCGGGGCTTCATTGAGGGCCTCGTTTATGTAACCATTATCGGCCAGGTCCCCCATCTGCTTGGGATCGACGGCACGTCCGGAAATTTCTTCGACAAGCTTATAAATGTCCTACGCCAACTGAAGGACATCCCGATCGCACCGGCCGTAGCCGGCCTTCTTTCTCTCGCGGGCATGATCCTGCTTCGCCGCCTGGCGCCGCGGATACCGGCGGCCTTGGTTGTCATGGCGGTAGCAACGATCACTATCGGGGCGCTTGGTGGTGAGGCGACGGGTGTGCACGTGGCCGGGCACATCCCGTCCGGACTGCCGAGGCTTACATGGCCGACTGTGGACGGCACGATACTGCTCGAACTGGCTCCCGGGGCGCTCGCCATCGTGCTGGTCGGCTACGCCGAAGCCCTTGGCGCTGCTAAGGCCGCGGCGCTTGAGAGCGGTGGGACCATAGATCCAAATCAGGAATTGGTCGCACATGGGCCGGCCAATATACTGAGCGGTCTTTTCGGCGGTTTTCTAGTGGTGGGCAGCTTGTCTAAGACATCCGTCGCGATTTCGGCGGGCGCCCGCAGTCAAGTCGCCAACCTCATTGCCGCGGCCCTCTGCTTCCTGACGCTAATTTTCCTCACCCCTTTGTTCCGGGATATGCCTCAACCGGCACTCGCCGCGGTGGTGATCGCAGCGATGCTGCACCTTACGAAGCCGAGCTATTTGCGGGACCTCTTCAGTCGAAACCGCTGGTCTTTTGCGAACGCTGCCGTCGTCATCGGCGGTGAACTGATCCTCGGTGTGCCGCAGGGAATTGCGTTGGGGGTCGTGTTGTCACTGCTGACTCTGATTTACCTCGCAAGTCACCCCCACAGCGCCGAGCTCGGCCAACTGCCGGGCGCAGAAGCCTACCGGGACGTGCAACGCCATCCGGAGGCAAAGACGTTTCCTGGTCTGCTGATTTGGCGCGTGGGGGGCGACCTCTTCTTCGCTAGCATTGGGCGCATAGGGACAGCGTTAAGGGCATCTCTCGAAGCTAGCCCGCAGCTGAAACGCGCACTGCTGGATTTCAGCTCGGTCAATTTCATCGACGTCAGTGCGGCGGACGAATTGTTGGCTCTCATCAAGGATCTCCAGGCTACTGGGATCAGTGTTGGTTTCTCGCGTGTGCACGATCCCGTGCGCGATAGCATGCGGCTTGCAGGGATTGAGGCAATCGTCGGTCCCGATAATTTCTTCGAAAGGACAACTGATGGAGTCCAAGCCTGGCAGCGGCGAGAAGTGCCTTCGCCGAGCTATTGACCATCGCTCCACGGGCGCGCCGAAATTGGAACGACCGCACGGAAACAAGACGACCAAATGGGCTTGATATGGAGCCTAACATGGAAATGTCGCAATCCCAGATCGTCAATGGTACACACCTTGCGTCCCCGAGCGAAAAGGCGGCTGCCGGCAAGGCGCTACGCAACAAGGTGCCGCGAAAGGAGCACGGAAAATGGGAGGCCCGGCCCCAGCGGCCGGATCCGATCGACCTGTTGCGCAGGTCGGACTCCGACCGAATGCAGGAGCTCGTGGCGATCCGATACGGCCGGATGCTACAATCGCCTTTTGCCTTCTATCGCGGCGCCGCCGTGGTGATGGCCGACGATCTGGCACAGACACCGAACATTGGCATGAATGTTCAGGCCTGCGGCGATTGCCACCTTCTCAACTTCGGTGGATTTGCAACACCTGAACGCAGCATCATCTTCGACATAAATGATTTCGACGAAACCTTGCCTGCTCCATGGGAATGGGACCTCAAACGTCTCGCGACTTCGGTGGTGCTCGCTGCCCGAGCGAACGGAATGGCCGATCACCGAGGCCGCGATTTTGCCATGGCGTGCGCGCGAAAATATCGCGAACATATGCACCAGTTCTCGGAAATGGCTCCCCTTCGCGTTTGGTATACAGAAACGAAGGCAGACGAATTTCTTAGTTCACTCCCGGACAATTTGCGCAGGAGCATAAGCAGAAAGATCAACAAAGCTTCGGATCAAAGTCGCCCTGAGCTGGATTTGCCTAAACTTGCGGCAACGGACGATAGGGGGACGCATATTATCGACAAACCTCCTTTGATATTTCATCCGTCCGGCAAAAATTACATGGGCTCCGCGAGGTTCGAGCACCTGTTTCAAGCCTACCGAAAGTCACTGTCTGATGACCGCCGAGTCCTTATCGAACGATATCGGCTGGTCGACGCTGCGATAAAAGTCGTCGGTATCGGAAGTGTGGGCAGAAGGTGCTGGATTGCCTTGATGATGTCCGGGGGAAACGATCCGCTTTTCCTCCAGTTTAAAGAAGCAGTGAGCTCGGCCCTCGAGCCTTATGCGGCAAAATGCGCTTACGCTCACCAGGGTCAGCGCGTGGTGGCCGGGCAGCGGTTGATGCAGCCGGTGTCAGACATCTTTCTGGGCTGGACCACGGCCCCCAATGGCCGGCACTTCTATGTACGCCAATTGCACGACGCGAAGATCAAACCGGCGGTAGAGACTTTCGATGCTGAAATGTTGGAAGTGTACGCGCAGGCGTGCGGATGGGCGTTGGCTCGGGCTCACGCCAAGGCCAGCGATTTGTCCGCAATGATCGGCGCGTACCTCGGTTCTTCGAATGACGCATTCGAGACGGCCATTGGACACTTCTCGTTGGCATATGCCGACCAGGCGGAACAGGACTACGCCGCGTTGCGGGCCGCGGTGAAGAAAGGCGCGGTAATTGCTGAAAAGGAGAGCGAGGTTTAGCGCCGGGACATCGTCGTTGCGATAAAGTCGAGGCAGATACGTCGCCGAGCCAATCGTTCTGTGCACCGCAAGTGCCGCTTCGTCGTCCAGAACCACGGCTCGATCGCCAACGCAACAAGTGGCTGAAAGACCGGGGCGCTCGAGCAGAGCGCCCCTCTTCGTTGCTATATGTCTAGTCTGGCGGGCGCGAGCTGTCTCCGCGCTTTTCAGCACGGTGGATAGGATAGTATCCATTGCTACCAAGCGGCACGACTATCTGGAACGGCTTGGAGCTGGCGAGCTCGGGATGGAGGCCAAACAAGAAAGCTCCTCGCCGCTGATGCTGCGGCGCTTTTTGCGGCGTCTAGAACGGCAAAAGCCCCCGGTTTTTTTTGACACGGGGGCTTATTG
>NZ_JBFRGB010000047.1:0-22092 GCF_052115125.1 Ensifer sp. 2TAB8
CGACGAAACGAGGCGCCACGGACTGGCAGCCAGGCTTCGAAAGCCCATTGAAAGGGGGATCAAATGAACATCGCACGCTCCATCAACAACTGGCGCAAGTATCGTCAGACGGTCACCGAGCTGGGCCGCATGTCGAACCGGGAACTCCGTGATCTCGGCATCGAACGTGGTGACATCGACCGCGTCGCACGCACGGCCTTCGCCCGCTAAGGCGACCTTAAAGACTGAATAATTGCCAAGCGCCTGCACCTCCTGCGGGCGCTTTTGCTTTTTGCGGCCATGGCGTTTGGTTGGGGGCGAGGCGAACAGTGCGCACGCTCTGGGCTGCGCCGGGTACGCCCTAAAAATCGTCCAAAAGAAAGCCCCGCCGGGGAGGGCGGGGCAAGGCTCGCACCCAGTTAGCTCACTTGGGCGCGGGGAAGAAACTCCATCAGAAGACTGACACGCGCACATAGCGAAGAACGAAGCATGGTGGGAAGGTCGCTTTGCGCGATTCCGGTACGCTACAGCTAATATATCAATCGCTTAACTGTGGCGTCCGGCTCTATCGGCAAATGACCAATTGGTCGCGCCAAGGCAAGAGCGGCGGTCTTCGGTACTCGGGCCATTAAATAAGCGATCAAGGCCGGAAGGGTCTATTCGTCCCGATGGAGGGACCTACCGCACGGGATCGATTCTTGACTAAGAATAACTAACTAGTTACATAATTAATGGATACACATGTATCACGAATTGGGAGGTTCGAGTGAAGATCTACGGAATGCAGCATGTCGGTTTCACGGTGCCTGATCTCAATGAGGCGGTGGCCTTTTTTGAGACGCTCTTCGGAGCGGTGACGTGCCTCGAAACCGGTAGGGTGGAGGCCGATGACGCGTTCATGGTTCGGCGTCTCGGTGTTCCCGCGGGCAGACGGATAGAGAACATCAAGGTTTTGAGGGTCGGAAACGGCACGAATCTCGAGATATTTCAGTACTCCGGAGAGACGGGAGAGGCGGAGCCGCTGAAGCGCAACAGCCAGCCTGGCGGATTCCACATGGCCTTCGAGGTCGACGATTGCGAAGGCGCAGCGGAGCGGTTGCGCGCCGCCGGCGTCGAAGTACTGGAAGGCCCAACCCTCGTCGAAAGCGGTGCGATGGCCGGACTCACCTGGCTGTATCTCAAAGCGCCCTGGGGACAATTCCTTGAGATCGTCAGCATGCCCGGACCGCTCGGATACGAAAGCGCCGGTGGCCCGCGACAGTGGTCACCCGTCAGCGGCAGTTGAAGACGCGCCCGTAAGTCGCGACACCTGATCCCGAGTTCAGCTCAAAGCAAAGACATGCAACCACTGGCCCAAGGGCCGGAAAGGAGAGCCATGCCCCAAGAAATTCTGATAAGCGCAAAGCAGACCTTTGTGCTTGGCAACTACGAAGACGGTCCACTGCAACCGGGACAGATCCGCGGGCGAACACTTTGCACCCTGATCAGTCAAGGCACGGAGCTTGGCTGGGCCAATGGCGATGCCTTCCCCATCCGACCCGGATATGCGGCCGCGTTCGCGGTGACCGAGATCGCATCGGGCGTCGACGGCGTCAGCGTCGGCGATCGCCGTTTCGCGATGGGGCCGCACCGCAGCACGCAGACCCACGATGTCCGATATACCTTGGCCTTGCCGAATGGGTTGTCGCCGGATCGTGCTGTGCTCGCCCGTCTAATGGGCGTATCGATGACGAGCCTGATGACAACGAAAGCCCGGGCTGGCGACCGAGTCGTCGTTTCGGGGGCTGGTCCTGTTGGCTTCCTTGCTGCGCATCTCTTCAGGATCGGTGGCTATCGGGTGACGGTGGTTGATCCGGACCCGGTAAGACGCGCCCAGATGGTGCGGAGCGGAATTGTGGATTGCCGGGGCTCGGTTGGCGACGTGCCGGATCTTGTCGGAAAAGTCTCTCTCGTCCTCGATTGCTCGGGCCATGAGGGCGCGATCCTCGACGCCTGTCGTCTCGTGCAGAAACGTGGCGAAGTCGTCATGGTCGGCGTTCCCTGGAAGCGGGCGACGGAGATTTTCGCGCACGAGCTCATGCAGGCGGTCTTCTTCAACCTGGTGACGTTGCGTTCGGGCTGGGAATGGGAAGTTCCCCTGCATGGTCGCGACTTTGTTTGGGAGGAGCTCCTCGAAGGGTACAACAATGCTCCGCACAGCGTATTCGGTGGCTTTTCGCGTGCGCTCGACTGGCTCTGCGAAGGACTGATCGATGTTGACGGCTTGGTACGCCACGCGACGCCCGATGATCCGGCGTCGCTCTATGGCGACATCTCGCGGCGCAAGATCAAAGAGCCCTTCATCGTTATCGATTGGCGGTAACGGTTCACACGAGGCTCGCATATAGTCCGGTTGCCGGATATCGAAGTGCCTGGCGCCGAGGCGCTAGGCACATACCAGCCGCATGATGGTATCGACATTGAATTGCAGTCGCTCGTCGATCGCTTCCTTGGCCATGAGGTCGCGTTCGAAGATGATCGATCCGGTGAAGCGGTTGGTCAGGTAGTAGTAGCCGATCGCTGCTATCGTGATGTTCAGCTGAACGGGGTCGATTCCTGGCCGAAAAATCCCCTGTGACGCGCCGCGCTCGAGAATGTCGCCCACCATGTTGACGAACTTACGGCTGGCGACCTTGATGACCTCGGACTTCTTCAGATGCTTGGCGCGATGAAGGTTCTCGCTGTTGACGAGCGTAATGAATTCCGGGTTCTTCAGGTAGTATTCCCAGGTGAACTGGACGAGCTTGGCAAGGGCCGCTTTCGGCTCCAGGTCGTCGAGCTTGAGCTTTTGTTCAGCCGTGCGGATGTCGATATAGGCATCTTCGAGAACGGTCTGGAACAGGCGCTCCTTGCTCTCGAAATAGTGGTAGATCATCCGTTTGTTGGCGCTCGCCTTCTCGGCGATGACGTCGACCCGTGCACCGCCTAAGCCATTCTTCGCGAACTCTTTCTTGGCCGCTTCGAGAATGCGCGCCTTCGTTGCCTCTGCGTCTCTGATGCGTGGCTTTCGGGCTGATTTCTCCGTGTCTTCGTTCGTGATGCTCAAAGCCCTTCCTCCATCGCCCTCGCGCCTGCTGCGCTGCCAGTCATACACGCCGGAGAGTTGATCCGTCAAAGCGGTTCGTCAGATCGGCCGGCGCCTGCACCTATTAAAAGCACTTGACTCGGGGTTTTGTAAAGAAGTAACTAGTTAGTGCGTTAAGTGGGACTGACGAGGCCGGAGGAGGCCAAGGCGACAAGCGTTCGCCGCCCCCTGCGAACCCGCATTTTCGACCCGTGTGGGACGGGGAACGCTCACCGTGGATATGGGAGGATTGGCATGTCGACCTTTATTAAGGATTTTATCGAACGCGAGGCGGTCAGCCGTCGCAACTTCTTGTTTGCCGCCGCCGCCGGCGTCGGCGCCATGGCCGTACCGATGGCGTTCGGTCGCGGCACGGCGCAGGCTGCCTTGACGGATCCGGCGATTGCCTGGAGCTATCGCGACCGGGCGTCTGCCTATTGGAACTCGGTCGTTTCCGGCGGCGAGGCTTTCGTTGAATCGCTCGGCAAGCCGAAGACCGCGCTTGTCAGTCTGATCAACGAGGGGTCGACGGAAAAGTCGCTCGCCGACATCAAGGCGTTTCTCGCCAAGAACAACGGCAATTGCGCGATCGCCTGCGATGCCAACGACAGCCCCAATGCCCGCCCCGTCGTCGAGGCGGTTCAGGCGGCCGGCGCCTACATTTCGACGATCTGGAACAAGACCGACGACCTGCATCCCTGGGATTTCGGCGACAACTACGTCTCCCATATGACCTGGTCGGACGAAAAGCCGGCCGAACAGACGGCGCGCATTCTGTTCGAAGCGATGGGTGGCCAAGGTGGCGTGGTGCATCTTGGTGGCATTGCCGCCAACAATCCGGCGGTCGAACGCCTGAACGGTCTCAAGAATGCGCTCAAGGATTTCCCGAACATCGAATTGCTCGATGCGCAGCCGGCCGACTGGGATACGCAGAAGGGTGCCGCCCTCATGGCATCGTTCCTGACCCGCTATGGCGACAAGATCAAAGGCGTCCACTGTGCCAACGACAACATCGCCTATGGTGTCATCGAGGCGCTGCGCGCCGAAGGCATCGAGGACATGCCGATCGTCTCCTATGACGGCAATCCGGAAGCTGTGCAGATGGTGATGGACGGGAAGCTGTTGGCGACCGTCTTCACCAATCCCCACTGGGGCGGCGGCATCAGCGCGGCGCTCGCCTATCATGCGGCGATCGGCAGCTTCAAGCCCTCCGAGGAGCCGAAGGAACACCGCGAGTTCTACGGTCCGACCATTCTGGTGACGGCCAAGGATGCGGCGGAGTTCAAGGCGAAATATCTCGACTCTGTTCCGGCCTACGACTGGAAGGACTTCTGGGGCCCGTCGAACGGGCAGATCCAGTACTGACCCTCGACCGGCAAGGCGGCAGCCTCGGGGTTGCCGCTTCCTTCCCCTTGTGACCTTCAAAAAGAGGGGTGTCTGACGTGACACGTCGCCTATCGCGCGAAACCTTAATCAAATGGGCGCCGCTCCTGGTGCTGATTGCGCTGGTGATCTTTTTCACCGCGCTCAACCCGACCTTCTTTTCCCTGCGGAACTTCGCCCGCATCGCGATTGCGGCGGCTCCGGCGCTCATGGTTGCCGTCGGCGTTACCTTCATCATCGTCATGGGGTCGATCGACCTCTCCATGGAAGGAACGGTCTCCCTGACTGCGGTCGCCTTCGCTTTCGTCTTTGCCTATTTCGGTGGCTCGCTCGGCCCGTCCGGTTGGATCGCCATTCCGCTGGCCCTGATCCTCGGAGGCCTGATCGGGTTTCTCAATGGCGTGGTTCATGTGAAGCTCAAGATCCCGTCCTTCATGGCGAGCCTTGCCATGGGCTTCGTCGGTACGGGTGCTGCGATCCTGCTCACCGGTGGTGACATCGTGAAGGTGAGCGATCCGACGTTCCGCGGGCTTTTGACCGTGCGCTGGCTCGGTTTCCCGCTGATGGTGTACGTGGCCGGCTTCTTCCTCGTCGTCGCGTGGTTCATTCAGACCCACACGACGCTTGGCCGCAACTTCTACGCCGTTGGCGGCGGCGAGGACCTTGCCCATGCGTCCGGTCTCAACGTCACCCGCGTCCGGGTTACGGGCTTCGCGCTTGCCGGCATCTTCTACGCCATCGCCGCGATCCTCGTGGTCGCGCGTATCGGCCAGGCAGAATCGGTGACCGGCGCAAACTTCATGTTCGTCTCCATCACGTCGGTGGTTGTCGGGGGTGTTGCGCTTTGGGGCGGCATCGGCGGTGTCTGGAATGCGCTCGTCGGCGTGCTGATCGTCAATGTCATCGACAACGGGATGGTCGTTATCGGCCTGCCAGACTTCATCCAGGACGGCATGCTCGGCCTGCTCGTCATTCTTGCCGTCGTGCTTTCGACCGATCGCAAGATGCTTTCCTTCGTCAAGTGAGGCACGCCATGTACGAGCTCAAGGCCGTCGACAAGAAATTCCCGGGCGTACATGCGCTGAAGGCGATCGACTTTCACATCAAGCGCGGCGAGATCGTCGGGCTTGTGGGAGAGAATGGCGCCGGCAAATCCACCCTGATGAAGGTGATCTACGGCGCATACCAGCCGGATGGCGGCAAGGTCCTCATCAACGGAACGCCCGTTCGCTTTTCCAATCCGCGCCAGGCGATGGAGAAGGGCATCGGGATGGTGTTCCAGGAACAGTCCCTGATCCCGAACCTCACCGTCATGGAGAACATCTTCCTCGGTTACGAACGGCAGTTCACCCGCTTCGGTGTCGTCGACTGGAAGGCCATGGCGAAAGCCGCACGCAGGCAGCTTGCCAAAGTGAAACTCGACATCGATCCGGCCACGGTGACGTCGAAGCTCTCCTTCGCCCAGCGCCAGCTCGTCGAACTTGCCAAGGTGCTGACGCTCGAGGAGCGGGTGGAGGGTGATCTCGTCATACTACTCGACGAGCCGACCTCCGTTCTTTCGAAAGAAGAGGTGCAACTGCTTTTCAAGCTGGTCCGGGAACTGGTGACGCGAGCTTCCTTCATCTTCGTTTCGCACCGCATGGACGAAGTGATGGAACTGTCCGACCGCATTTATGTGATGAAGGATGGTGAAGTCGTGGACGTCGTTGACCGCGGTGCCGCCCCGCCCGAGGCCATCCAGCACAAAATGGTCGGCCGCAACGTCGACAAGCAATATTACCGTGAGCACCTGCAGAAGCCCTTCGACACTTCAAAGGTACTCGTCGAGATGGAGGGTGTCGGGCTTCCGGGCCGCATCCAGGATATATCGCTCAAGCTTCATGCCGGCGAAGTGCTTTGTCTTGTTGGCACCGAAGGTTCGGGGCGCGAGGCGATCCTCAGGACGATCTACGGCATGCTGACGCCGACCACAGGTCGACTGAGCATCAAGGGCAAGGATGCGACCGACCTTTCCCCCCGGCAATCGGTTGCTCGCGGCGTCGGCTATGTTCCGCGCGAGCGCAAGATCGAGGGCATCGTCGCCGGGATGAACGTCTATGAGAACATGACTCTCTCGCAGATGAAACACCGCTCGAAGGCCGGCGTGCTGCGCGTCGGGGAAGAGCGGGCGCTTGCCCGCGAATGGATCAAGAAACTGTCGATCAAGGCCCATTCCGAGTTTGCCGATTGCGGCAATCTTTCGGGCGGCAACCAGCAGAAGGTGGTTCTTGCCAAGTGGCGATCGGCCGGCTCCGACATCATGCTGCTCGATCATCCGACGCGCGGTCTCGATATCGGCGCCAAGGAAGATGTCTATGACATGATCCGCGCCATGAGCGCGGCCGGCGTCGGGATCGTGCTCGTTGCCGATACGCTGGAAGAGGCGATTGGCCTCTCGCACACCATCGTTGTCGTCAAGGACGGGCGCATCCAGAAGCAGTTCGCCAGCGAGCCGGGTTCCAAGCTCACGCCCTATGACCTTTTGCACTACATGATCTGAGGGACCAATGGATATTCAGCGCCTCAAACCGCACCTTCCCTGGATAACGCTCCTGGTGCTCGTCGCCATCGTCGGTATCACCGATCCCGGCTTCCTGCGGCCAACGAACCTGCTCGGCATCGCCGGCGATATCGTGCCGCTCTTCATCATGGCGCTAGGGCTCACCTTCGCCATCTACATCGGCGGTATCGATCTGTCGGCTCAGTCGATGGCGAACATGGTGACGGTCATTGCCTCCGTCTACCTCGCGTCGCTCGGCGCATGGGTGGCCGTGCTTTGCGTCGTCGCTGGCTTTCTCCTTGGCACGCTTTCCGGCTTTGTGACCACACGGCTCTACGTGCCGTCCTTCATCTCGACCTTGGCGGTTGGGGGTGTGGCTTTCTCGGTCGCGCAGTGGCTTTCCGGGCAGCGCGCTCTCAATATGGATGCCGCGCAGCGCAACGAAACCTTCGGCTGGATGATCGGTCATACCTGGGGCGTCCCCAACGAACTTCTGATTGCCGCGGGGCTCGTGGCTCTCTGCCTCTTCATCGAGCGGCGCACGACGCTCGGTCGTGTTCTGAAGGCGGTCGGTGCCGGCGAACTGGCCGCCGCCGCTTCCGGCCTCGATGTCGCCCGATACAAGATCCTCGCCTTCGCAATCTCGGGCGCACTTGCTTCGATCGCCGGCCTGCTCTTTGCGGTCAAGCTCTCCGGCGGCGCACCCACGATCGCCAATGGCTTCCTGCTGCCGGCGATCGTTGCCGTCCTGGTCGGTGGCACGCCTTTGACGGGCGGTGTCGGCGGCGTGATGAACACCGTCGTCGGCACCCTGATCGTCGCGGTTATCCGTTCGTCGATGCTATATTTCGAGATTGACGCGACCCGGCAGCAGATCGTCTTCGGCGTCGTGTTGATCATCGCCATTGCGCTGACGATCGATCGCGCCAAGCTGCGCACCGTGAAGTAGGAGAGTGGCGATGACGACCATGCGCGCCGCCGTGCTCACTGCCCCGAAGCGCTTCGAGGTTCGGGAGGTCGCCATGCCGATCGTCGGACCGGACGATGTGCTCGTCCGGGTCGCCCGTACCGGCATCTGCGGCACGGATCTCCATATCTTCAACGGCCACTATGCGGCCGATCGGCTTCCGCTCATTCCCGGCCACGAGTTCTGCGGCACCGTCGCAGAGCGTGGTACCAATGTCCGCCACCTTACGGTCGGAACGCGCGTGGTCGTCGATATCAACATCGGTTGCGGCAACTGCTTCTGGTGCCGCCGCAACGAGGTGCTGAACTGCGCCGAGGTCACGCAGGTCGGAATCGGTCGGGATGGCGCCTTTGCCGAGTATGTCGCCGTTCCTGCAAGGCTGGCGATCCCGATCGATGCCGATATAGCCGACGCGGTGCTTGCGCTTACCGAGCCGGTCGCCTGCGTCGTTCGCGCGGCGCGAAAGGCGAAAGCGACCTTCGGCCAGTCGGTCCTCATTTTCGGTGCGGGGCCGATCGGCAACCTGCATGTGCAGATGATGCGGCTCGTAGGTGCGGCGCCGATCATCGTCGCCGACCTTTCGCCGGAACGTTGCCGGATGGCTGTCGAGGCGGGGGCGGACGCGGCGGTATCCGATCCTGCCGAACTGAGGGCCGTCGTTCAGAGGATGACGGGCGGACGCGGCGCGGATCTGGTGATCGAAAGTGTCGGCAATCGCAAACTCTACCAACAGGCGTTCGACCTAATGCGCCGCGGTGGCCACGTCGCCTTTTTCGGTATCACGCCGCCGGGGGACACTGTGCCTCTCGACAGTCTGCGAACGGTGCTGGAAGAAGGTAGCCTCAAAGGCTCTGTCGCCGGCATGGGGGAGGATATGCACGACGCGCTCACCCTGCTGTCGCATGACCGGTTCCGAACGCAGGATTTCACGAAGGCAAGCTATCCGCTGGAAGCCATCCAGGAGGCTTTCGAAACGATTGGCGAACGGCCCCAGCACTTGAAGACCCAGATCGCCATCGCGGCGTAAACTACGAAGTGGAGGTACCAGATGGACCAGAAGAATACGTTTCTCGCTCCCCCGCCCGCAGCGCGCAGCTTCGGTTTCTTCGTCGACGGGCACTGGAAAGAAGGAGCCGACCACTTCGAACGCAAGTCGCCCGGTCATGGCACGCCGGTCACCCGTACCGTTCGCTGCACGGTCGAGGATCTCAATATGGCTGTCGCCGCGGCGCGCGATGCGTTCGAGGATCGCCGCTGGTCCGGGCTCTCCGGTGCCGCACGCGCCGGCGTTCTCCTGCGGGTCGCCGAAGTCCTGCGACGACGCCGGGATGAGATCGCCTATTGGGAGACACTTGAGAACGGCAAGCCGATCTCCCAGGCGCGTGGCGAGATTGACCATTGCATCGCCTGTTTCGAGGTTGGCGCCGGTGCCGCTCGCCTCCTGCACGGCGACAGCTTCAACTCGCTCGGTGACGACCTCTTCGGCATGGTTCTGCGCGAGCCGATCGGCGTCATCGGCCTGATCACACCCTGGAACTTCCCGTTCCTGATTCTCTGCGAGCGCGTGCCCTTTATCCTGGCGTCCGGCTGCACGATGGTTGTGAAACCGTCCGAAGTTACCTCCGTGACGACGCTCCTTTTGGCGGAAGTTCTGGCCGAGGCCGGCCTGCCTGCCGGCGTCTACAACGTTGTCACCGGTTCCGGCCGCTCGATCGGCCAGGCGCTGGCCGAACACCCTGACGTCGACATGCTCTCATTCACGGGGTCGACGGCGGTGGGCCGCTCCTGTGTCCATGCCGCTGCCGACAGCAACTTCAAGAAGCTTGGCCTGGAACTCGGCGGCAAGAACCCGATCATCGTCTTTGCCGACTCCGACCTTGAGGATGCCGCTGACGGCGCCGCTTTCGGCATCAGCTTCAACACCGGGCAATGCTGCGTTTCGTCGTCGCGCCTGATTGTTGAGCACTCTGTCGCGGCGGAGTTCGAGAAACTGCTTGTCGAGAAGATGAAAAAGATCCGCGTCGGCGACCCGCTCGATGAGGGTACGCAGGTCGGTGCCATCACCACCGAGGCGCAAAATGCCACGATCCTCGACTATATTGCCAAGGGTAAGGCCGCTGGTGCAAAGCTTCTCGCGGGTGGTAACGCGATCGACCTCGGCCATGGCCAGTATATCGCGCCGACGCTCTTCTCCGGCGTTTCGCCCGACATGGCGATCGCACGCGACGAAATCTTCGGGCCGGTTCTGTGCTCGATGCATTTTGACACGGTGGAAGAGGCCATCCAGCTCGCCAACGACACGGTGTACGGCCTTGCTGCGAGTGTGTGGACGAAGAACATCGACAAGGCGCTGACGGTGACGCGGAAGGTGCGCGCTGGCCGCTTCTGGGTCAACACGATCATGGCAGGCGGTCCTGAAATGCCGCTCGGCGGTTTCAAGCAGTCCGGTTGGGGCCGTGAGGCGGGCATGTACGGGGTAGAGGAATATACCCAGGTCAAGTCCGTTCACGTCGAGATCGGCAAGCGTTCGCATTGGATTGCATGATGTCGAAAGGCTATGATTATGTGATCGTCGGCGGCGGCTCGTCCGGTTGCGTTTTGGCGGCGCGGCTCTCCGAAAACCCGTCGGCGCGCGTCTGCCTCATCGAGGCCGGCGGGCGCGACAGCCATCCGCTGATCCACATGCCCGTCGGTTTCGCCAAGATGACCTCCGGTCCTTTGACCTGGGGACTGAAGACCGCGCCCCAGAAATACGCCAACAACCGTGAGATCCTCTACGCTCAGGCAAAAGTGCTCGGCGGTGGCTCCTCGATCAACGCCGAGGTTTTCACGCGCGGGCATCCCGGCGATTATGACCGCTGGGTCGAAGAGGGGGCCGAAGGCTGGGGCTTCAAGGATATTCAGAAGTATTTCCTGCGTTCCGAGGGCAATTCGATCCTCTCCGGCGCCTGGCACGGAACGGACGGTCCGCTCGGTGTCTCGAACATTCCGGAGCCGCAGCGCATGACGCGCGCCTTCGTGCAAAGCTGCCAGGAACGCGGCATACCCTATAATCCCGATTTCAACGGCCCGGTGCAGGAAGGCTCCGGCGTCTACCAGACGACGACGCGGAACAATCGCCGCTGCTCCGCGGCGGTCGGGTACCTCAGGCCGGCCCTGAAGCGCAAGAACCTCACGGTGATCACAGGCGCGCTCGTGCTGCGCGTCGTCTTCGAAGGACGGCGTGCCGTTGGCGTCGACTACCAGGTCGATGGCAAGCGCATGACTGCGCGGGCCGACAGTGAAGTCCTCCTGACCTCGGGTGCGATCGGCACGCCGAAGCTGATGATGCTCTCCGGCGTCGGCCCGGCCGCAGCGCTTCGCAGCCACGGTATCGACGTGATCCAGGATCTGGCCGGTGTCGGCGAAAACCTGCAGGACCATTTCGGCGTCGATATCGTCGCCGAGCTGAAGAGCCACGACAGCCTCGACAAGTACAACAAGCTGCATTGGTCAGCCTGGGCGGGCCTTCAATACATGCTGTTCAACTCCGGTCCGATCACTTCCAACGTCGTGGAGGGCGGGGCATTCTGGTACGGCGACAAGACAAGCCCCTATCCGGATCTGCAGTTCCATTTCCTCGCCGGCGCCGGCGCAGAAGCCGGCGTGCCGAGCGTGCCGAAGGGTTCCTCCGGCATCACGCTCAATTCCTATACGCTACGCCCGAAGTCGCGTGGGACGGTCACTCTTCGCTCGGCGGATCCACGCGATCTTCCGGTCATCGACCCGAACTTCCTCGCAGACCCTGAAGATGTGAAGATCTCGGTCGAAGGCGTGAAGATCAGCCAGGAGATCTTCGCGCAGCCGTCGCTGCAGAAATACATCAAGACGCTGCACTTCCCGAGCCGAGACGTCCGCACGGAAGCGGATTACATCGCCTATACCCGTCAGTACGGCCGCACCTCCTATCATCCGACCTGCACCTGCAAGATGGGGCGTGACGGGATGTCGGTGGTCGATCCGCAATTGCGTGTGCACGGGCTTGACGGCATCCGCATCTGTGACAGTTCCACCATGCCGAGCCTGGTGGGCTCGAACACCAATGCGGCGACGATCATGATTGGGGAAAAGGCCGCGGACATGATCCGCGGCAATGCCTGATCAGCTACGGATCGACAATGAAAAAGGGCGGCTCCAGAGCCGCCCTTTTTCGTCAGTCCCATTCGGGAACCCAGGGCAGTTGCCCTGGCTTGATGATGCGGTATCCCGTGGCCGTCAGCCCGTCGATCCTGCCCATGTCGATCGACGACAGGGTGAAATCCATGATCTCGAAATTCGCACGGATGTTCTCAGGCTTGGTAGACATGGTGTTGAGCGGCACGCCTTTCTGGACAATCCAGCGCAGGGCCACCTGCGCGGCGGATTTGCCGTAGGCCCCGCCGATCTCGGCGAAAAGCCCATGCTTGAAGATCTCGCCACGTGCAATCGATGCGAAGGAAGAGATCGGGATGCCCGTTTCCGCTGCCGCTGCGAGCAACTTATCTTGGTTCAGAAGTGGGTGGAATTCCACTTGGTTGGTGACCAGCGGAACATCGATGATTGCGCGCGCCTGTCGCATCATAGCCGCCGTATAATTGGAAACGCCGATCGCCTTCGCCAGTCCTTTTTCCAGTGCGGATTGAAGCAAGCGTAGGGAGGGCCCGACGTCTCCGTTGGCCGGCGGCCAGTGCAGCAAAAGAACATCGACGCTATCGATCTTCAGCGCCTCAAGGCTTTTCTCGACCGAGAGGATGAACTTTTCTTCCGAGTAATTGTCCGGATGCACCTTCGTGGTGATGCAGAGTTCAGAACGGGGAACACCGCATTCCGCCAGTGCTTCGCCCGTGTCAGCCTCGTTCCCATACATCTGCGCCGTGTCGAAGGCGCGATAACCGACCTCGATCGCGGCCCCGATCGCCCCTCGCAGTTCGTCTCCCTTCAGCGGGTACGTGCCAAAGCCGCGCTGAAAGCTCTTCTGGAAGTAGATGTTCATGCCTCCCCCTTTGGTCGATTGCCGGTCGTCCGAAAATCGCATCTGCCAGCTTGTCTTGTTCGCGATTAACATATAACTAGTTAGTTACTTCAAGCAATGAAAAATGGAGGTTCAGGCGATGAAGAAGGTGAAGAGCGCGCAGGAAGCGGTCCGGCTCATCAAGGACGGCTCCACCATTGCCGTGAATTCTTCTTCGGGCCTGTGCTGCCCCGATGCCGTGTTGAAGGCGCTCGGCGAACGCTTTGACAGCGAAGGTCATCCGCGCGGCCTCACCTCCGTTCATCCGATCGCCGCCGGTGACTTCTTCGGGACGCGCGGCGTCGATCACATCGCCAAGCCCGGAATGCTGGTGAAGATCATCGGCGGCTCCTATCCCTCCGGGCCGAGCAACGCCGAGCCGCCGCTCATCTGGCAGATGATCCTGAAGGAGGAACTCGCCGCCTTTAACGTGCCCTCCGGCATCGTCTTCGACATGCTGCGCGAGGGTGCCGCCAAGCGTCCGGGCGTGTTGACGAAGGTGGGCATGGAGACCTTCGTCGACCCCGAACAGGACGGCTGCGCGATGAACGCCAGCGCGCGCGCCGAACCGATCGTCAAGCGCGTGTCGTTCGAGGGCGAGGACTGGCTGCATTTCCCGGCCATCCGACCGGATGTAGCGATCATCCGGGCGACGACGGCCGACGAGAAGGGCAACCTGACCTTCGAACAGGAGGGAGCGACGCTCGGCGCGATGGAAATGGCACTCGCCGCCCGCAACTCCGGCGGCCTTGTGATCGCGCAGGTCAGGCGCATTGCGGCAAGCGGGACGCTTCGTCCGCACGATGTGCGTGTGCCCGGTATCCTCGTCGATATCATCGTCGAGGCGCCGGATCAGTTGCAAACGACGGCAACACTCTACGACCCGGCGATCTCTGGCGAGCTGTTCCGGCCGCTCGAAACCTTTCGCACGCCGGACCTCGATGTCGGCAAGGTCATCGCTCGCCGGGTGGCGCGGGAGCTTCAGGAAGGCTGGGCTGTCAACATCGGTTTCGGCATTTCCGCGAACGTGCCGCGCATCCTCATCGAGGAAGGGCATCACGGCAAGGTCACCTGGGTGATCGAGCAGGGCGCGGTCGGTGGCGTTCCGCTTCTCGACTTCAAGTTCGGCTGCGCGTCGAACGCCGAGGCCTTCGTCGCTTCGCCACACCAGTTCTGCTATTTCCAGGCGGGCGGGTTTGATTGTTCGCTGCTGTCCTTCCTGGAGATCGACGCCGAGGGCTCGGTCAATGTCAGCCGTCTTGCGGCAACGCCGCACCGCACGGCCGGTGCTGGCGGTTTCGTCGACATCACGTCGCGTGCGAAGAAGATCGTGTTCTCCGGCAATTTCAATGCCGGCGCCAAGATGCGCGTCGAGGATGGCCGGCTGGTCATTGACAAGGAGGGGCGCATCGCCAAGTTCGTGCCGAAGGTCGATCAGGTGAGCTTCTCCGGCAAGCGCGCCCGCGCTCAGGGGCAGGATATCAGCTACGTCACGGAACGTTGCGTCATCCGCCTCGATAGCGAGGGGCTGATTGTCACCGAGGTTGCCCCGGGTCTCGACCTTCAACGGGATGTCCTCGATCAGGCGGCGACGCCCCTTCGGGTTTCGAAGACGCTCAAGAGGATGGATAGTGCGTTGTTTCACCCCGAAGCCATGGGGCTTACGCTGTGAGCGACCCGCGGATTGAACTTGTCGTCAAGGATCGTGTCGCGCGGTTGACGTTGCGTCGGCCGGAGAAGCTGAATGCGATCGATGCGGATATGGTGGATGCGCTTTTACAGGCCTGTCGCACCACCGAGCGTTCCGGCGCGGTCGTGGCCATCCTCTCTGGCGAAGGCGAGAGATCATTTTGTGCTGGTGGTGACATCGACGCATGGAGCAGTCTCGATGCCGATAGGTTCTCCCGTCGCTGGTTGCGCGATGGCCACGATGCCTTCGATGCACTGGCACGGCTCTCCATGCCGCTGATCGCCGTCTTGAATGGCCACGCGCTTGGCGGCGGTTTGGAGCTTGCAGCCTGCGCCGACCTGCGTATCGCAGAGGCGCATGTGAAGATCGGCCAACCGGAGCCGGGGCTCGGCATCATCCCCGGCTGGTCGGGCACGCAGCGTGCGTCGCGGCGCTTCGGAGCGCAGCTGGTGCGGCGCATGGCGCTTTTCGGTGAAGTCTACGGCGCCGAGGAGGCGCTGGCGCTCGGACTGGTCGACAGGGTCGTCGCAACAGGCGAAGGGCAAGCTGCCGCCGATGCTGCTGCCCTACGCGTGCTGCAACGTTCGCCGCGCGCGACGGAACTCACGAAGATGCTGATCAATGCGGCCGAGGGCGAGGAAGGCGAACGCGTCGTCGAGGCGCTCGCAGGCGCGGTGGCGGCAGCGTCGAGCGATCTGACGGAAGGTCTGGCGGCCTATCGCCAGAAGCGTTCGCCCGAGTTCAGAAGATAGAACGGTGCCGTTCGCCAGCTCCGGCGACCCGGCCCATCACGGCGGTGTCTCATGAAACCTGACGACAAGGAATTCCTTGCGGACCTCTTTCGCGCAGCGATCGAGGCTGCGGACCCGGAAAATGCGCTGCGCGCCAATCTCCCGGGTGTGCCGCGCGGGCGTACCGTGGTCATCGGCGCGGGCAAAGGTGCAGCGCAACTTGCCGCCGCTTTCGAAAGGGTTTGGCCGGCCCGGCTCGAAGGAGTTGTCGTGACACGCTATGGCTATGCCGTTCCGTGTGAGCGCATCCGCGTGCTCGAGGCCGCCCACCCTGTGCCCGATGCGGCCGGACTTAAGGCCACCCAGGCGCTTTTCGAGGCCGTGCAGGACCTAACGGAAGACGACCTCGTGGTCGCCTTGATCTGCGGCGGTGGCTCGGCACTGCTGCCATCCCCGCCGGGGGCGCTCACGCTGGAAGACGAGGCGATGTTGAACGAAGCGCTGCTTGTAAGTGGCGCGCCGATCTCGGTCATGAACGCCATCCGCAAACAGGTTTCGGGCATCAAGGGCGGGCGCCTTGCGGCCGCCTGTCATCCGGCAAGGGTCGTGACATTGGTGGTGTCGGATGTGCCGGGCGACGATCCGGCGCAGATTGCCAGCGGACCGACAATTCCAGATGAGACGGACCGCGCGCAGGCGCGTAAACTGGTTAAAGCCTGGGGCATCGCCCTTCCGCCCCGCGTTGCCGCGTGGCTGGAGGACGATGCCGGTCTGGCGCCGTTGCCGAGCGATCCGGTCTTCTCCGGCAACGAGGTGCGGGTGATCGCCTCGGCCAGCCTTTCACTCGAGGCCGCTGCTGCCCGCGCCGCCTCACTTGGTGTCCCCGCGGTCATCCTGTCCGATTCCATCGAAGGTGAAGCTCGTGATGTCGCCCGCGTTCACGCGGCTATTGTCCGGGAAGTCGCAAGGCGCGGCCGTCCGTTCTCACGCCCTACGGTCATTCTCTCGGGTGGAGAAACCACCGTCACGATCAAAGGGGGCGGCAAGGGCGGGCGCAACACGGAGTTTCTGCTATCGCTTGCTCTTGCAGCCGAGGGGGTCGGCTTTGCGGCGATCGCTGCCGACACCGACGGCATTGACGGTTCCGAAGACAATGCCGGCGCCTTTGCCGACGGGCTCAGCATGGAGCGCTTGCGAAAACTGGGATKGGATCCTGCAGCATTGCTGGCCAACAACGATGCCTGGACAGCATTCCACCACCTCGACGAGCTGTTCGTCCCCGGGCCGACCGGAACCAACGTCAACGATTTCAGGGCGGTTCTGATCCGATAGCAGGACCCGCGCCGTTGCCGGCGCGGGTTCGTCGCTGCGTCAGGCTGGAACGGGTGCGTCTTCGCGCAGCAGGCCCTTGTGCTTCAGGTCTGCCCAGAAGTCTGCGGGGATCGGATGCGAGAACCAGGCAAGGTTTTGCTCCAGTTGCTCAAGCGTGCGCGTGCCAGCCATGAAGGATGGGACGGCGGGGTGGGCGACAACGAACTGCAGGGCGGCCGCGGCGAGTGGCACGTTGTGCGTGGCGCAAACGGTTTCGATCTTCGCAACCTTTTCCAGAATCTCGCGCGGCGCAGGCGCATAATTATACTTGGCGCCTTCCTTTGCGCCGGTCGCCAGGATCCCCGAGTTGAAACCGCCGCCCACGACGACGGCGGCGCCGCGCTCCAGGCAGAGCGGCAGGAAGCTATCGAGCGCTTCCTGTTCCAAGAGCGTATAGCGCCCCGCCAGCAGGAAGCAGTCGAAGTCATGGCGCCGTAGCGCTTCATGGCACACCTGCCATTCGTTGACGCCGACGCCGATCGCCGTCACGACCTTTTCTTCCCGCAGCCTTTCCAACGCCCGCCATGCGCCGTCCATCGCCTGCTCGAAAACTTCCGGCTGCTCGCTGCCGCGCGTGAAGACGTCGATGTCGTGAATGAAGCACATGTCCATGCGCTCCAGCCCCAACCGTTGAAGGCTGTCTTCGAAGGCGCGCATCGTACCGTCGTAGCTATAGTCAAAATGCATCGTGAAGGGCGCTGCATTCGTCCACGGGGCAAAATCGATGCTGTCGCGCCGCGCCGGGCGCAGGCGCCTGCCGACTTTGGATGCGAGGACGAAGTCGTCGCGCTTCTTCCAGCGCAGTGCGTGCCCCGTGCGCAACTCGGCAAGGCCGTGGCCATACATCGGCGCTGTATCGAAGAAACGCACGCCGGCCTCCCAGGCACGCGCGAACATCGTTTCCGAGGTCGCCTCGTCGATCTCGCGAAATATGTTGCCGAGCGGTGCGGTTCCGAACCCGAAAGCCGTGACCTCCAGATCCGTTCGCCCGAACTTCCGCTTTTCACCAGGATGCATATTTTCCTCCATAAGTAACCGAATGGTGAATAGTATGCATGCCGCTAAACCGCTGTGCAAGCAGCTTCGTTTCCGTGCCCGGAGTTTTTCGGCTTGACGCCATCCGACTTCGGAATATATGTAACTAGATAGTTACTAGAGATGAGGCGAGGCTGATGTATCTCACCGAAACGCAGGAGCAGGTGCGCGATATGGCGCGTGCCTTTGCCGATGAAATGATCCGCCCGATGGCCGAGGAACTTGATCGCGAGGAGCGCTTCCCGGCGGGGCTTTACGACGAGATGGCAAAGCTTGGCCTTTTCGGCATTGGCGTGCCGGAGGAACTTGGCGGGCCGGGATTCGATACGCTGACCTACGCACTTGTGATGGAGGAACTCAGCCGCGGCTACGCTTCGGTCGCAGACCAGTGCGGACTGATCGAGCTCATCTCGACGTTGCTCGTCCGTCACGGAACGGAAAGCCAGCAGGCGATGCTTCCGGACATCCTCGGTATGCGGACCAAGGTTGCCTATTGCATCACCGAGCCGGAAGCCGGCACCGACGTTTCGGGCATTCGCACCACGGCCGAGCGTGATGGCAACGGCTGGCGGCTCAATGGCGGCAAGATCTGGATCCATAACGCGCCGGTCGCCGACTATGGCTTCGTACTGGCCAGGACCGACAAGGAAGCGGGTAACCGCGGCATGTCGATCTTCATCGTCGATCTGCATGCGGCAGGCGTCGAAAAGGGACCCAAGGAACACAAGATGGGTCAGCGGGCGAGCCAGGTCGGCGCGCTGAACTTCGACGACGTCAAGCTATCGGCCGACGCCCTGCTGGGCACGGAAGGGCGCGGCTTCCACATGATGATGTCGGTGCTCGACAAAGGCCGGGTCGGCATCGCATCGCTCGCGGTCGGTATCGCCCAGGCCGGGCTTGAAGCAGCGTTGGACTATGCAGGCACACGCAAGCAGTTCGGCAAGGCTATCGCCGATTTCCAGGGCGTGCAGTGGCTGCTTGCCGATATGGCCAAGGATATCGAGGCTGCGCGCCTGCTCGTCCACTCCGCCGCCTCCAAGATCGACAGCGGCGCGGATGCCACCAAAGCGTGTTCCATCGCCAAGTGCTTTGCCGGCGATGTCGCCGTGCAGCGCACGGCCGATGCCGTGCAGGTCTTTGGCGGCTCCGGCTACATTCGCGGCTTCGAAGTCGAGCGCCTCTACCGCGATGCCAAGATCACGCAGATCTATGAGGGCACGAACCAGATCCAGCGCATGATCATCGCGCGCGAACTCCTGAAGAAGGGTGCACGGGCATGACCGGCTTGGACCGTCGCCCGGTCGCGCTGGTGACCGGTTCCTCGCGCGGCATCGGGCTTGCGGCCGCGGAAGCCCTGGCGCGGGAGGGATTTGCCGTCGCCATCAACGGAATGCCGGATGATGCGGAGCTGCCGGCAGCCGTCGAGCGTATTGCCGCCCTTGGCGCTCTGGTCATGGCTGCAGCCTTTGACGTCGGCACGATTGCCGGCCACGACGCGGCGCTTGCAGCCATTGAGGCCGAGCTCGGGCCGATCACCACGCTCGTCAACAATGCGGGTGTCGGTGTTCTCAGGCGCGGCGACATGCTTGAGGTGTCGGAGGAGAGCTGGGATCGCTGTTTCGCCGTCAACACCAAAGCGATGTTCTTCCTGAGCCAGGCTTTCGCCCGCCGTCTGCTTGCCCGCAGCAAGGGGCCGCTCTTCCACTCGATCATCAACGTCACCTCGTCGAATGCCGTCGCCGTGGCCGAACAGCGGTCGGAATATTGCGCATCGAAAGCCGCCGCCGCGATGGTTTCGAAGGCGCTCGCCGTCCGGCTCGGACGCGAAGATATCGCTGTCTACGACGTTCAACCGGGCCTGATCGCCACGGAGATGACCGCACCCGTCATCGACGCCTACCGCGAGCGCGCGGAGCAGGGGCTCACGCTCTTTCCGCGCGTCGGAAGGCCCGAGGAAGTCGGCGCCCTGATCGCTTCGCTTGCGACGGGACGACTCCCCTACACCACCGGAATGACGATCCCGGCCGATGCCGGCATGCTCGTCCCGCGCTTTTGAGGTTCCAATGAAAATCGCGCTTCCCGATACCGATGGCCGCCTTTCTGATTATGTCCTGAGCGGCAAACCGATCGCGGCTGCGAGGCTCGGCCGGAACCCGGCCCGCGTCGTCTATTCCGCGGCCCATGTGGTGGCCGACCCGTTCGCGGCCAGTGACCCGTCCGGCCGAGCCGCCGTCGATTGGGAAAAGACGATGGAGTTCCGTCGCTATCTCGCGGGCCTCGGGCTCGGGATCGCCGAGGCGATGGATACGGCCCAACGCGGCATGGGCCTCGACTGGCCGGGCGCGCTCGAACTCATCCGCCGCACACGCGAAGAATTGCCGGACGCGCTTGTTGCCAACGGTTGCGGCACGGACCATCTCGATCTGGCGAAGGTCACCAGCATCGATGACGTTCGAAGAGCTTATCTGGAACAGGTCGAGGCGATCCAGAAAGTGGGCGGGCGCCTCATCCTCATGGCGTCTCGCGCTCTGGTGCGGGTCGCGCAGCGACCGGAAGATTACATCAAGGTCTATTCCGAGGTGCTGGCCGCCTGCGACGCGCCTGTGATCCTGCACTGGCTCGGCGAGATGTTCGATCCGCAGCTCGCCGGCTATTGGGGCAACAGGGATTTCGACCCGGCGATGCAGACCGCACTTGCAGTGATCAACGAGAATGCGGCCAAGGTCGACGGCATAAAAATCTCTCTCCTCGACAAGGAGAAGGAAATCGTCATGCGCCGCCAGCTGCCGGCCGGCGTGAAGATGTATACGGGTGACGATTTCAACTATCCCGAACTCATCGAGGGCGACAGCGAAGGCTTTTCGCACGCCCTGCTCGGCATCTTCGATCCCCTCGCGCCCGCAGCCGCCTATGCGGTGGAGCGACTGGGGGAGGGTGATCGTGCCGGTTTCCGCGCGACGCTCGATCCGACCGTGCCGCTTGCGCGCCTGATCTTCCGCGCACCCACGCAATACTACAAGACCGGCGTCGTCTTCCTCGCCTGGCTGAACGGGTTCCAGGATCATTTCGTGATGCTGAACGGGGCGCAGGCCATGCGGCCGCTGCCCTATTTCATCGAAGTCTTCCGTCTTGCCGATCAATGCGGGCTGTTGCGCAAACCGGAGCTTGCGGTTGAGCGCATGAAGAAGCTGCTTGCCCTTTACGGGGCATGACGATGCGTGACTTCACGACGGACCATTCCGCCCTGGCGCTGAACACCGCCAGCCTGGGTCACAATCTCGAAGGCCACGGTGCGGGGTGGTCACCTGAGCGCATCATCGATGCGTGTGCCGAGCGGGGCTTCGGCTCGGTCGTCTTCTGGCGTCGCGAAATCGGATCGCGGGCGATTGAGATCGGCGAGCGAGTGCGGGCGAGCGGCCTTTCGGTTGCCGGCCTCTGCCGGACGCCTTTTCTCGTCGGCACGGAAGCCTTAGATCGACAAAGGGTCATCGACGAGGCCAAGGCGTCGATCGACATGGCCGCAGGCCTTGGCGCATCCGTGCTGACGATTGTGGTTGGTGGTGTCCATCCGAGCACCAAGGGTACGAGCGAAAGCCTGAAGATCGTCGCCGATCGTGTCGCAGAGATCGCGCCCTATGCAGCCAGCCGCAGGGTCAGACTGGCGCTCGAGCCGCTCAATCCGGTCTATGCGGGAAACCGCTCCTGCCTGACGACGCTGCGCGATGCCGTCGATATCTGTGACGCGGTCGGTGCGGCCAACCTCGGCATTGCCGTCGATGTCTACCATGTGTGGTGGGATAGCGAGATCGCGGCACATCTGCTGCGCGCGGGTGCCGAGCGGATTTTTGGCTATCACTTGTGCGACTGGCTTGCCGACACGCGCGATGTGCTTCTCGACCGGGGCATGATGGGCGACGGCGTCGCCGATCTCAAGGCCCTGCGGCAGAGCGTCGAAGACGCTGGCTATGCCGGCCCCTGCGAGGTCGAGATCTTTTCCGCAAACAACTGGTGGAAGCGCGATCCGGGTGAAGTCCTCGACGTGATGGTCGAGCGCTTCCGCACATTCTGCTGACGATTTGGCTGCTGACGATTTGGGAGGCAAACATGAAGATCCTGGTCACGGTGAAGCGGGTGGTTGACTACAACGTCAAGATCCGCGTGAAGGCAGACGGTTCGGGCGTCGAGCTTGCGAACGTGAAGATGTCGATGAACCCGTTCGACGAAATCTCGGTCGAAGAGGCGCTGCGGCTGAAGGAAGCCGGCAA
>NZ_JBFRGB010000048.1:0-21757 GCF_052115125.1 Ensifer sp. 2TAB8
GCCCTTGCCCTTGGCGAGAACTATGCCAGGCATGACACTGTGAAGCATTCCAGCCGCGAATATGTTCGTGACGCCGTTCATGTCAATTCGGTCGAAGGTTTCAATGCCCGCGTCCGCCGCACCATTGCCGGCGTCTTTCATCATATCAGCCCGCAGCACGCCGACCTGTATTTCCACGAGATCGGTTTCCGCTGGTCACAGCGCATTGTGACGGGCCAGGCTGTTCGGAAAACCCGAAATGGCAGGGAACGCATGAAAACCATGTGGTCACGAGTGCCGCCGGCGCTGCAATTGCTGCAAATCTTTCGCGCCGCGACCGGCCGTCAGCTGCGCAGAAGTCAGGATGGTGGGATCATCGTCAAATCAGCCGTCGCTGTCTTTGGTTGATAAGGGCCAACAACGCTAAGGGGGAACGAAGCCCGAACCCCGTCACGTTGCCCGCCGCTTCATCGACAGGATCAGCGGTCTTCTGCCAGTCACGTTTGCGGCTCAATCCAAAGAGAGTCGCCAGAGTCCACACGATACGGTAAACGGCGGCCGGGATGCCTATCCCGCGCAGGTGGGACCGGCGCGAGCGTTCTGTGTCGCGGCCTCGCCGCCCTTCCCTTTATAGAACTCAGCCATATTTACACCTTCAGTGCCGGAAGGCGGTTCCTTCAAGGGGCGTGGGGCATGTCCATCACAATCAGCATCCTGATCACGGTCCTTGTCATCGCCTTGGCGCTGTACCTCGTGCAAAAACTTCCGATTGATTCGACGATGAAGCAGATGGCTCAGATCGTCGTTGTAATCGTCGGTATCGTCTCGTTGCTCAGATCACTAAACGTATTTTGAGTAAGGCTTGCCACTACTCGACCCAGCCGACGCCGCCGGCCGGGAGTGCTCTCCGCCCGCTTTTCCCGCCCTTCCGGTGCGGATTGGACGAAGTCGTCAACATACCTGCGCGCCAGGCGGACTTGAATTCGCAAAAGGCTCGTTGTCGAACTGCTGACCGACTCGCTTGACCCTCGCTGGAGCAGTTCATTCCGGTCCTTGGTCGCTTTTGCCCGCCGCCTCCATCCGCGTCATCGCCACTCCTGCCTTGAGTTTCCCTGCGCAGCGGTTTTTCGACTGCGCCGCCTTGATTATCCCATTCTTCAAGCGAATCCCTCATCCGCGCCGCGGAAGCAGGATCCGGGATGTCTACGTCGAAACCCGCCCCGGATGCTTCGATGATGATGGCATCCATGAGGTCTGTATCTGAAATACGTCGATCGTCTGCTGGAACTCGACCGACATGGCCGCCGCCGTTGGCATCTCCGATCGGCCGGCGAAACCGCCCCGGACGACCTGCCGGTCCATACTTCGCCGGTCGGGGGGAGCATATTGCCTCTTGCCTTAACCACACCAATAAAGATCCAGCACTGCCTAATATGCTCTCAGCTTTCGGTGGAGCCTTTTCCTGCTTCGGCTTTCCGACCTCCACGCCTCGATTGGGTTCCAATCAAGGCGTGATCAAGGTTTTCCCACGAAGTCACATTAACAAATTCTTAGATTAAGAAAATAACAATGTATGGAGTGACGTATAATCTCTGTATATTTATTGGAACTCACGGCGGTACTGCTAATAATTGTTGGCTTATATTTACCGGCATTTTTCGTTGTATAAATAATATTTCTTGGCACTCCTATCAATTCAGTGCCAAAGGTGCTATGTAAGGATTGCAGTCGCCCCATGCGTCGGCCGCAGAAAGAATCTCGATGAAATTGCGCCCACTCCATGACCGCGTCGTCATCCGGCGCGCGGAAGGCGATCTCAAATCCAAGGGCGGGATCATCATTTCCGACATTGCCAAGGAAATGTCGCGGGGAGGCGAAGTGATCGCCGTTGGTCCAGGCACGCGTGATGAAGGCAGTAAGCTGATTCCGCTCGACCTTAAGGCCGGTGATACGATCCTGTTCGGCAATGGTCCGGCCCCGAGTGAAGATCGACGGCGAGGAACTGATCGTGAACGAGGCCGACCTCATGGGCATCGTCGAAAAGACCGTCGCGACCAAGAAAGCTGCCTGACGGTCGATTTCCGACCCCGCAATCTCAAGACCGAACTGGACGAACATAATGTCTGCCAAGGAAATCAAATTCTCCACTGATGCGCGCGATCGCATGCTGCGCGGTGTGGAGCTGCTCAACAACGCCGTCAAGGTGACGCTGGGTCCCAAGGGCCGCAATGTCGTCATCGACAAAGCCTATGGCGCGCCGCGCATCACCAAGGACGGCGTCGCCGTTGCCAAGGAAATCGAGCTGGCCGACAAGTTCGAGAACATGGGCGCGCAGATGGTGCGCGAGGTGGCCTCTAGGACCAACGACCTCGCCGGTGATGGCACCACGACGGCGACTGTGCTCGCTGCCTCCCTCCTGCGCGAAGGCGCCAAGCTCGTCGCCGCCGGCATGAACCCGATGGATCTCAAGCGTGGCATCGACCTTGGTGTCGCTGCTGTCGTCAAGGAAATCCAGGCGCGCGCCAAGAAGGTCGAGTCCGCGGGCGAGATTGCCCAAGTCGGCACCATCGCCGCCAATGGCGACGCGACGGTCGGCGAGATGATCGCCAAGGCGATGGACAAGGTCGGCAATGAAGGCGCCATCACTGTCGAGGAAGCCAAGACGGCCGAGACCGAACTCGACGTTGTCGAGGGCATGCAATTCGACCGCGGCTATCTCTCGCCCTATTTCGTCACCAATGCCGAGAAGATGCGCGTGGAGCTGGAAGACCCCTACATCCTCATCCACGACAAGAAGCTTGGCAATTTGCAAGCGATGCTGCCGATACTCGAGGCGGTCGTGCAGAGCGGCAAACCGTTGCTGATCCTCTCCGAGGACGTCGAGGGCGAGGTTCTGGCGACGTTGGTCGTAAACAAGTTGCGCGGTGGCCTGAAGGTCGCTGCCGTCAAGGCGCCGGGCTTCGGCGACCGCCGCAGGGCCATACTGGAAGACATTGCCGTCCTCACGGCCGGCCAGATGATCTCCGAGGATCTCGGCATCAAGCTCGAGAACGTCACGCTCGACATGCTCGGCCGCTCCAAGCGCGTGCTGATCGAGAAGGACACCACCACGATCATCGACGGCTCCGGCGATAAAGCGACCATCCAGGCGCGCATCCAGCAGATCAAGGCACAGATCGAGGAGACGAGCTCCGACTATGACAAGGAAAAACTGCAGGAACGGCTGGCGAAACTCGCCGGCGGCGTCGCGGTAATCCGCGTCGGCGGCGCGACCGAAACCGAGGTCAAAGAAAAGAAGGATCGCATCGACGATGCGCTGAACGCCACGCGCGCCGCGGCTGAGGAAGGCATTGTTCCTGGCGGTGGTGTTGCCCTGTTGCGCGCCAGGTCGGTCCTGGTCGGACTGACCGGAGCGAATGCGGACGTCACGGCCGGCATCTCGATCGTGCTCAGGGCGCTTGAAACCCCGATCCGGCAGATCGCCGAGAACGCCGGTGTCGAAGGCTCGATCGTCGTGGGAAAACTCACCGACAGCAGCGATTACAACCAGGGCTTTGACGCGCAGACGGAGACCTATGTCGATATGATCAAAGCCGGCATCGTCGACCCGGCGAAAGTCGTGCGCACCGCTTTGCAGGACGCCGGCTCAATCGCGGCACTTCTGATCACTGCCGAAGCGATGATCGCCGACATTCCCTCAAGAGAATCTGCACGGCCGGCCGGTAACGGCGGCATGGGCGGGATGGGATACTGAGAACTGTGCCCGAACGGCGTTGGTGCACGGATAACCTTGTTTGAAAGGGATTTGAGGCCCACATATAAGAAACGCGTTGATTTGGCTGCACTAGCCAATTTGGCTTCGCGGCGTCAGAGGACCCGCCATTCACCACGAACTTTGATGCAGCCGATAGGACGCGCAGTGTCGCTTCGTTCGAACCTGGCACGGACACTCGAGCGCGGATCACGGATCGTTTCGGTTGGGCAGAGGATGCGAGGCCGCCTCGTGTGCTTCTGCGCGGAGCGCCGTCATGAACCAGTCGCACTACGCAGACGCCTCCCATGTGTCGGGCAACGTCTCGGTGCCTTCATCCATATGCCCGCGGCGCATCCAAGGTCGACGCAATACATGATGCCGACCAATCCGGCTGATCTCAAAGCCGCACTCCAAAAAGGATTACAAGCAATTATGACCACTACAAACATTCTGCAACGCAATGGCCGTCCGGTCCGCCGCGACGCCGTCCCACATCTCTTTACCGTCGGTCAGGCTGTTCGGCTGAAGCGCGGGTATCGTGGATCGGCTTTGCCGGCGGACATCTATCACATCACGGGCACGCTCCCGCCGAGCGGCGGCTCGCCGCAATACCGCATTCGAAACGAAAACGCACGTCATGAGCGGGTGACGACGCAGGACGGGCTCGAACCGGTGCGCATGTCGTCCGCCGATGAAGGCGCCACTCTCATCGAAAGGACGTTTGGCAACCAGATCAAGCCGGCTGCGAACGGCAGCGCCTCGCTCGACAAGGGCAAGAACTGACAGTTACGACCCTTCTGTCCAACGGAGAGGATGGCGATGAAGATCGCGAGTGCCTTCTACCGTATTCGGGATGCGGACGACGCGCATGCGATCGTCGGCCGCGAACCCGCGGAAGCTGCCGATCTCGACGAGGCGATAGAGATTGCGCTGGAGCTTTTGAGGACGCTCGACATGCCGTGGCGTCCGGACGCCATGACCATCACCGACGCTGATGGGAGCACGATCCATCCAAGCAGGCTCGACATCATCGAAAATCTTGATGAAAGGCCACCACCATGAACGCCCACTGCAATGAAATTGAAGCCCGGCGACATGCACATGCGATCAGCATCTGGGAAAATGAAGGTGCGACGTCAGCCCCCGAGCCAATGGATCATCAACACGGCCGCCACATTGAAACGGATCGCCCCTGGCGGATCTACCACGTGTCCATAGGTGCACCGGCGCGTGTCGACGATAACCTTCGCTTTATAGAGCGGCGGATAAAGCGGATCAGCTTATCGGCGCCAGCACGGCCCGTGTCGCGCGAAACGGAGGCTCGCTGAGGATGACGCTGTTATTTCCGAATGCGAGCCGCAGCTTCGATGAAAAGCGAAACGCCATCCGTTTCATCGGCCATGACGGTATGTTCGAGGTGCGGTTCTTCGTCGAGGCCGGGGCGCTGATGAGAGCGGATGCCGAATTGGACAGGTCGGAAATCTCGGAATCGAAGCTCCTTTCCGCTTTCGACGCGTTGCGTCCGTCCATCTACGACGTCGCACGCAAGGCCTATTCCAGTGGCCGCCAGAATCCTACACACTGACCGCCGCCGATTTCCGCTAGGATGGATCCAGATGCTGATCCGCTACGGCTATGAGATCACGTTGAACTGCCAGCAACCGACCGCGTTGGTATGCCTGTTGTCGGTCCACGAGGATCGCGCGGCCGATATCCGCGTTCCTGAAACGACATTCACCGCGCCCGACGTGCCGACATCGACCTATCGCGATCTCTTCGGCAACCGATGCCGGCGGCTTGTCGCACCGGCGGGTGACCTGACGATATGGGGCGATGCCACGATCGAGGACGACGGCAAGCCGGACAACGTGCTGCCAGCCGCCCAGGAACTCCCAGTGCCGGAGTTGCCGGACGATTGCCTCGCCTACCTCATGGGCAGCCGCTATTGCGAAACCGACCGTCTCAGCCAGAGCGCTTGGGACATGTTCGGCGCGGTCACGCCCGGTTGGGGGCGTGTGCAGGCGATCTGCGATTTCGTCCACGACCATATCCGCTTCGACTACATGCAGGCCCGGTCGACGCGGACGGCCTTTGAGGTCTTTCACGAGCGCGTCGGTGTCTGCCGCGACTTCGCACATCTTGCCATCACGCTGTGCCGATGCCTCAACATTCCCGCACGCTATATCAACGGTCATCTCGGCGACATCGGCGTGCCGGTCGTCGACCCGATGGATTTCAGTGCCTGGATGGAGGTCTTCCTGGATGATGGATGGCACACGTTCGATCCGCGCAACAATACGCCGCGTGTCGGCAGGATCGTGGTTGCACGCGGGCGTGACGCGGCCGATGTCCCCCTCATCAACTCGTTCGGGCCGCACGTCCTGAAGTCGTTCCGGGTGTGGACCTATGAGGTGCCGGCCTTGCAATAGCCGCTGGGAACATTTGCCAGTCGCGATCAAAACGCAGGAGCGATTCACGGCATGAACGACAGCCTCTCACGGCTTCCCAGGGAACCCGCAGATCGGCTCACCAAGCCGTTCATGCGATTTCTCCGCATCGAGGCTACTGCGGGCATTGTCATGTTGCTCAGCACACTCTTGGCGCTGGGCCTCGCAAACATAGCGTGGTCGTCGTCGTTTCTCGCCTTGTGGGAGATGCCTGCGGGCGTCAGAGTTGGCGACATTGAGATCTCCCGTTCGCTGAAGCACTGGATCAACGACGGTCTGATGACGCTCATTTTCTTCGTCATCGCCCTTGAGCTGAAGCGCGAGCTGGTGCTGGGGGAGTTACGCAACCCGCGTATCGCCGCTTTACCTGTCGCCGCTGCTTTCGGCGGGATGGCGGTGCCGGCCGGTCTGTTCTCGCTGCTTGTCGGCGGCGGGCCGGGTGCGAGCGGCTGGACCACCGTGATGTCCACCGATACGGCCTTCGTCATCGGGTGCCTTGCCGTGCTCGGTTCGCGGATACCAGGGAGCTTACGGCTGTTCCTGCTCTCTCTTGCGATCTTCGACGATGTCGGCGCCATCCTGGTCGTGGCGATCGGCTATGGCGAATCCTTGAATTGGGTCGCACTCGGAGCCGCCGGCCTCGGACTAGCCATCGTAGCAGGTATCGCGCGTCTGGGCATCCGCAGCATTCCCGTCTATTTCGCGATCGGTGGCGGCATCTGGCTGGCATTCGACGCATCGGGCGTCCACGCGACGCTCACCGGCGTTGTTCTTGGATTAATGACGCCGGCGCGGAGCTGGGTAAGCGACACCCGCCTCCATGCGATACTCGACCGCGTGAGCGCCCATCCGCGCGGCGATCATGGGAGCCGCGACACGGCGGCACGCAGCGACCTCCGTCGGGCAGGCGTCGCGACCCGCGAGGCACTGTCGCCGATCGAGCGCCTCGAGATTGCTCTCCATCCCTGGGTCGCCTTCGTGATCACGCCAATTTTCGCCCTCTCTAACGCCGGCGTCCCAATAGCGGATGCAAACTTCGACGTTCCCCTCACGACCGCAATTGTCGCCGCCTTCGTGGTCGGCAAACCCGTTGGCATTGTGCTCTTCAGTTTCCTCGCCGTGAAACTGCGCTTTGGGACTCGTCCAGACGAGCTCCCGTGGAGCCTGTTGGCAGCCGGAAGCCTGCTGACCGGGATCGGCTTCACCATGGCTCTGTTCATTGCCGAGCTTGCTTTCGAGCCAGAGCTTCTGAACTCCGTCAAGCTCGGCGTTCTCGGCGCTTCCGTCATCTCGGCAGCCCTCGGTCTCCTGGCGTTGACCTGGCTGACGTCTCCTGGCAGACGGTAGTCCAGCTCGCTCCGTCGGCGGGTTCACAGCAAAAGCGGGCCCCTTGCCGATCTTCGTTCCGACCGGCAGCACGGTCGCTACGATCAGGACCAGCACGCCGCAGCAGGATGCCGATCCGCGTTCTATAGTCTGGATCGGCGATTGACTGCCCTCAACTCGCGATAGACGCCGGCGACATAGTGGCCGCCCATCTTGGCGATGTTCAAACCGCGATCGCGGACGCATTGGCGCAGCTCATTCGGGTAAACCCGACGGAGTGCGGATTTACCGTGCTGGTCTGAGCTTGCGCGGATCATTGTCAACCTGACGGAAAAGGTTTGCCGGAGTGAAGGTTCAAGCTTTGGAGTGACCGTTCTGCATGCGACTGTTGCTCCTTGCAGAACCGGCGATTGGGTGAAGGCTGCAATTGGCGAGCGCCTAAGGCGACGGGATGGAGGAAGATATGTCCAGGGAAACGGAAGAGAACATCAACGAACGGCAAGAGATTGCCGATAGTGCGAGCCGCTATTTGGGAAGGCCGGTCGAGTTGCTCACCGATCGGGAACGCGCGGTTTTTCGACGCCATCTCGACCGGCGCGCGATAACGCGGGACTCGAATCGCTCTTTTGACGAGAAGCTGACGTACGGGCAACGTTTGGCGGACAAAGTGGCCGAGTTCGGCGGCTCGTGGACCTTCATCATGACCTTCGCGCTAGTACTCGCGCTGTGGGTCGGAGCGAATGTACTTGCAACAGTCCGCGCCTTCGATCCTTATCCCTTCATCTTTCTCAATCTCATTCTATCGATGCTGGCCGCCGTTCAGGCACCCGTGATCATGATGAGCCAGAATAGGCACTCGGTCAAAGACAGGGTCGATGCGGCACACGACTATGAGGTCAATCTGAAGGCGGAAATTGAGATCATGGCGCTGCATGACAAGCTGGATCAGATCCGTGACATTGAACTAAAATCCCTTATTGAAAAGCAGCAGCAACAAATCGACCTGGTGGCAGGCCTTCTCATCGATCGGAACAAATAGGTTCGTTGGCACATGGCACTCGGATAGTCTCCGGGCGATCCGGTTTAAGACATTCGCTGACTAGCAGCCTGGCAACGAACTAACCCACAAGCGCTTCACGGCCCGTCACTTTGTCCATGCTGATGGCGAAAAAAATGGGAAGGTATCCCGGTGGCTTCTCATCCGCGCCCCAGTTAAGGGCACCTGGTTCCCACCAATCATTGTAAACGTTCAGTATGCCCCCACGCGTGTTTCTTCTCCGCGTCTTCGTGGAATTCGCGGTACCTGCCCTCAATGACCACGCATTTCCATCGGTGCTGATCAGTGGAATGCTCGATCTCAACGCATACAAGCGGATTGCTCCGCATGAATTCAATCTTTCTTCCCGGCATCGAAAAACTGAAAATTTGGCCCTCTGCTCGGACATAATATATTGGCACAACATAAGGTTGATTATCACGGCAACATCCAAGCCGGGCTACGCGCTGCTCGGCGATGAGTATGCTGCATTCACTGGGTAGCATCTCGCGCAATCTCATTGGCGTTGCTCCGTCCAGATCTCTCGGTTCGATCGACGTCCTCGATGGTTGCGGATGACCGCAATCTTACCCTCTATTGTAGCACGAAACCGGGTCGGTATGCGCGGGTGCCATAAAACGTCGGATTCGCGCGTGTGGGTCGGTTTCCTTCGGAGGTGATAATTGATTGTAATTCTCTCGGAAGGGTCCATGCTGTGATCAAGGCCAAAATTTTTAGCGCACGCCTCACGGTCCCGCGGAGTTCCGCCGAGATGCCCCAATTGAAGGAGGACAGCATGTCTTCCACCTTGACCCAGCAATACCTTACCTCGCTCAACATCAAGATGTTGAAGCGTGTGCTTGACACAACAGGACTGTTTGACGTCGATAGCGCTTGGCACCGAGAAAAAAGGCGGGATGCGGCGAGATATCTCATCACAGCTTTCCAGGATGGCGTTCATTCGGAAGCGGCGCTTTCAGCCTCGCTCATGCGCCAGATCAAGGTGTTCTCCTCGCCTTCTTCGCCTATTTCGATCGCCGATCCGCTTCAAAAAGAGGATGAGAGGCGTTGGGAGAACGAAGGCGGCAGCATGGCGTTTAGACACCGACATTTTGATCAATTGATTAAGTTGGGATCCAAATCTGGCCGGAGAAAAGCAGAGACTGTATCAACCCGTCGGCAGCCAGCCTGTTGTTAAGCGGCGCCGGGAGGAAGCGGCGTGGAGCGTGGCGCCGGAACCGCTTGCGAGGATCAGCCGAGCCGGACCTTTTTCTGAAACAGAGATCTGTCAACTCAATCCCTTGGATCGGCTTCCAAGTGTGGTCAGCCGCAACAGAAGGCGACGCCGATAGCGTTCGCTCTTCGAGTTCCGTTGCGACCCACTCGAGAAGGAGGTTGTAGGCCACCGCCAGCAGGGTCGGCCCGAGAAGAAGCCCGATTAATCCAAAGGCCAGGACACCGCCAACGAGCCCGAACAGACCGAGCAGCACGGGCAGATTGATGAGGCGTCGTGGCGATCGTTCAGCTCATTCTGGTCCTTACGGGCAGACTTTAGGCTGACGCCACCGTGAACCCGGTAAACCGGAAATCGGCGAAATTGAAACGACGCCACCGCGCTAAACTGGCGGCCAAAACCACAGGATCAGAGGCACGCCCAGCACGACCACGATGAACGAGAGCGGCAGCCCCAACTTCCAATAGTCACCGAAGCGATAACCGCCGGGACCCAGCACCAAAGTGTTGCACTGATGTCCAACAGGCGTGAGAAAATCGCAGGCCGCCCCCACAGCGACTGCCATCAGAAACGAATCCGGATTGTAGCCAAGGCGCTGAGCAAGCGTTACCGCGATCGGGGCAATCACGAGAACGGTGGCTGCATTGTTCAGAAACGGCGTCGCCGCCATTGCTGCTACCATGATCATTGCAAGGGCGCCGTAGGGGGGCAAGGTGTTGGAGAGCTGAGCGAGGCCGCCGGCGATAAGGTCGGCACCACCGGTCGCACGGATCGACTCGCTGACCGGAATGAGAGCGCCGAGCATTATCAGGATGGGCCAGTCCACAGCCTCGTAAGCTTCCCGAAGCGAAAGTGAACCGAGCAGTACCGTCAGGACAGCAGCCGTAAAGAAAGCCGTGGCAACGGGCAGCAGGCCTAATGCAGTTAGCATCATGGCACCAGTCAGGACCACCACCGGAACCAGACCTTTTCGGGGGTTCCCCAAGCGGATTTCGCGCCCGGCTAACGGAAGAAGACCGAGTTCCATCAACCTGGTTGGGAGAAGCACGAGATCGCCCTTCAAAACGAGAACGTCCCCTGGTCTTAACGCGATGTCGCGCAAACGCTCGGTGAAGCGCTTGCTGCTCCGGCTCACCGCGAGAAGATTGATATTGAAACGGTCATGTAGCGCCAAGCGCTTGGCGGTTTGCCCGATCAAGACTGATTTCGGGCCGATCACCACCTCAATCCCGGCAATCTCCTCGTCAACTCCTTTTGCTTCCGTGGGGCGGTCGTGCCCCTCCAGTTCCAGACGCGCGCGACTGATGCCTCGCTCCAACGCTTGAGGGTCACCTTCCAACAGAACGATATCGCCCTGACGAAGGACGACGTCCGGCCGTGCCATCAGGCGCTCGACCCGGTTGCGGACAAGGCCGGTGACAAGGACCTCCTCGTCCAACAAGGTCGACAAATGACCGATCGACTTGCCGAGAACGGTCGAACTCGCAGTAATGCGGGCCTCTGTCATGTAGTCCTTGATGTTCAGCGCCTTCTCCATTGTCGCGACCGCCTCGCGTCCCCGGGGAAGCAGTCGGTAGCCAAACGCCAGAAAGACTACCCCCGCTGCGACAAGCCCTAAGCCGACAGGAGTGAAATCGAACATGTTGAAAGGTCGGCCCGTCAGTTCCTCGCGCATCCGGGAAACGACAATATTCGGCGATGTGCCAATGAGGGTCATGAGCCCACCAAGCAGGGAACCGAACGCCATCGGCATGAGAAAGGACGAAGGGGAAGCTTTCGACCGGCGCGCCATCTGGAATGCGACCGGGATCATCATCGCCAACGCGCCGATGTTCTTGATGAACACGGAGAGAACCGAGACGGTCGTTACGAGAATAACAACCTGAGCCTGCACAGAGATCACGCTGGGCGCCACCCGATGGAGGAATGCCCCTATCACACCACTGCGCTCAATCGCGGCGCTGACGACCAGCGCGCTGGCTACAATGATGACAATGTCGTCGCCGAAGCCGGAGAACGCTGCCTTGTGCGGCACGATGCCGGTGAAAACCGCGGCAAGCAACGCGAGAACCGCAATGAGGTCGTAGCGGAGCCGTCCCCATATGAAAGCGACCATCAGGCCGATCAGAATGGCGAAGGCGATAGCCTGAGCCTGTGTCATCGATAAAGTCCCGACCACTCTTCGCAATGCCAAGTCCATTTTACGCGCATGAAAGAGCTAATGTCGGGATAACTTACCAGCTTCTTTCAACCGCGCGGCACCCCGAACGTCCGTCCAGGGTGTTTTTCCAGCTCCGTAGAGCGGAAGCACGCTTGATCAGACGACTAGAGGATGCTTCCGAACAGAACCGAATAGACAATCACAGCAATCGCCAGCGTAAACGCAAGCGATACGAACAGGCGCGTGAAGTCGTAGGTATGGAAGCGGGCGGGGATGAGGTTTTTCATAGCGATCACCTATTTTTTCGTTCTGGTTGGCCTAACTATGCTCGGTGTCGGCTGCGCTTCAGGATAGCGAGCGACTGCAACTCGTGCTGACCTTGCCGAGGACGTCCGCCGGAACTTGGATATCGGCCATAATGGTCGCTACGAGCTCGTCGCGCTTCGCGCGATTGTCGTAGCCCTTAAGCGTTGCGAGATCGGTGCTGGCGGCAGCAGCCATTCGTCCTGCCGCACCTGAACAAATGCCGGCAAACGCATCCACTCTAGCCGTTTCTGCCGCCAGAGTGCTGGCAGTCGTGGTGGTGAGCCATCCCGCATTGAAGCCGATGATGGGACTGAAGAAAAGCCCGACAACCAAACCAATCGCGTAGGGTTTTGTCCGTTCAAGGATTTGCTCGAATGTCATGATTTTATTCCCTCTAATCAGGTGATTATCGGGATCGTTGCGGGCCCGCGCTCCGACCAGGAGCCAATGGCAATCCAGATTCTTCACCCTGCGCTCTAACTTAAATAATGTAAATAGACGTCAACAATGTTTCTTGGAAAATATACCCAAATTAAAAGTCACGAATAACTTTGAGGACACATCATTCGTGTTCGAATATTATTACGTATCAATTTATCAATGTCATCACCAAGCGGCTTCATTTTCATGTGGCGGTGGATTTGTTTTTAAAACACTTAGTAAAGCCTCAATCAACTCGTATAGCTTGAACCTCGTCCTAAGGCCAGTTCGGCCTTTTCAGAGGCTCTAGACCCACCAAACTCACCGATCATCGATCCGGCTTATCGGCCGTCGGTGCGCCTCAGAGTTCGAACAAATACTTCCCCGGTGCGGCGGAAGCCGATCGCATCGCCGCCAAGCTCCGTTGCAGGGCAATTGGCCTCAGTATTGCATCCGCGAAGATGCCAAGGGGCGTCAGCGGGGAAGATGATTTGGAGCCGCTCGAATGGAGCATGACACCCCTCCGCTGAAGTACAGCGGCGGCTCGCCCCGAGGAGGGTCACAAGATGAAAAGCAAACACGAAGAGCACGCCCTTGCGATCAACGCATGGGAGTCTGAAGGCGGTGCGCCCGACAGATCCGGACGACTCTATCAATATGGCCGCCGTTTCGAGGGAGACGGCACCTATACGATCTACCATGTCTTTACGGGCGAGGTTGCAAGGATAGGCTCCTGGACGATGGAGGGGCTCAGCCCCAAGAATGCTGCGCGGGCGCTGCGCGTTCTCAATGCCCCACAAGTGGCTCCGGAATAAGCGATGCGCGGCTACCCAGACGATATCGTCGCAGCCCTGAGCGAGACCGAGGTGCGCACCCTGCGGCGCGTATTCGAGGCAGTTTGTATCGAATTCAAAATTCCGCGCAGAGGGAAGCGCATCCAAGGAGTTGCAAACTTTCTGATGGCAGAGTTTCGGCGTCATCCACGAGACGAAGACATGTTTCTCGCTGCCGCGCGGGCGTTCTGCTGCCGCCAAGAACCAGGTCACGGCTAGCAGACAGGTGCGCAGGTGAGGTCACGCTAGGAGGATGGCCCACATCTACAGGGCCTGCTGCGAGAAACATCAAAATAATCAAACAACAAAACGACACGGGGTCGGTTCCGGCTCGGGGCCGATGTGGGTTGCCACTCCTTCATCGTGACGGACTTGCACCATCTACTCCTTGCCGGTCTCCCGGCGCACTGCCATGTTCGCCCCCTACCGGAACCGACCCCGACACGGGAGAAAGTCAGTGAAATCGCATGTTGGGAGTTTTGGATACTGTTTCAGACCGGTTGAGTTCCTGATCCGCTCGTCGCTTGTATTGGCGCTCGGGGCGGTCGCTTGTTTTACGTTCTACGACGTCGTTTGGTAGGTACCGGAGCGAAAAATAATATAAATCTACTTCCGCCATTTCGCATAAAGCAAAGCCCGCCAACCGCGGGCTTTGTCACGAAGATTAATTGGGCGAAACTAATATTCCCAATCTCGTAATAGGGGCACCTCAAATAAGGATCATCCTCCGCCAGGCTGGGCCGGTCCAGTAACATTTTGGGGGCATTGGAAACAGGCGGCGACCAGATTGCATCGCTCGACTCGCCTCTCGCAACGAGCAGGGCTGCAAGCGACCAACGATTGGTTGGGATGACGGCGGTGTGCGAGACTTTTGGTGCCGCGCGGCCGGACATCGCGAGCGAGTGAAGCAGCTTTCCGACAGATAGGGCGGCGCGCGCAAACCCTGTCGCTACCCGTCATAGAAAGTCGTTTCTTGTGAGAATGTACAACGACCTGTGCCCACTGGAGTAAAAGGACTGTGCGACATCTTCGATCAGGCCCCGCGCCGCATCGAAAGCCAAAAGACACTCGGCTTCGGTCGCGTGCGGAGCGGCGGATTTCAACAGCGCCCCGGATTCGACGAAGAACGGAATCTCGAACATGCCGTCATGAGCCAAGAACCGGACAGCTTTCCTAGCCTCGTTGAAACTTCGGCTGCGATTGGGAAAGGAAAGGAAAGGGCCATGATCAACCTCGTGTCGCGCTCAGATATCGCTGAGCAGAACCAAGCAGGCTATGAAACCGATCGCGAGCGCAACGGTGGCCCAGCCGAGCGAGCGGCGGTAGTCATGGGCATAGAGTTGGTGAGGAAGACGAAACCTCACATCACCCTCCCTTCGCTCGCGGACGGCGCGTTCCCCGCTTGGGATAGGTTTTACGGGTGGCTGCCAGAAGAGATCTTTCCGTTGAAACGGACACACGAAACTTGCCCATCAGAAATCGAGCGAGGTGTTCCGCGCGAATTCCTTCTCGCGGTACCTGATACTCGGCGCAAATCGCCTCGAATACACGCCGCAGCATGTCGACCTCTGCGACGGTCATCGCCACGAGTCCATTTTCGCTGAATGCGGACATTTACGTCTCCTCGTTGTAATTCTATGGAGCAATGAGGATCGGAAGCAGCTGACCATCGGTTGCGGGTTCATCATTGTCCAGAACTCCACGCCGGTGTTCCGGTGAGGAGGTCACTTAGGAACCGTCGCATTCCATAACGTCGGTCCGTATTGATAAAGGCAGCAGTGCTGTCGCATGCGCCACCATTTCGCTGCCAACGTTCGGTGCTACGTGCGTGGTTTCGTAGAGCGCTTCCATAGCAGTTCAATCCTTAAAGGTCGCGCTACAGCAGCTGATGCCGTTCCAGCATTTCCCGGTTACGCCTCAATGTCCCAGAACTGTCGTCGCGCTCTTGTTCATCGCTGTGGTTGGCTTCCGGCCTGCTAATCGTGGGCCTACGGAAAATTATGGTGACGGGTTCACGCATACCTTTGAACAGCTGCTCCAGTTTTTCGACATAGGTCATGGCAATCCCCTCGGTGCCTACGGGTCATGCCCCAGTCGATCGGTTCAAGGTTATCCTCACTGCTAGCGCGGTCCTGTCCGAGTTCGTCGTTGCGAATTCGATATTGAGGGGCGTCGTCTCGCAGGGGCATCCTTGCCGTGATGCGGTAAGTCTCCGCCGCGCGCGGCGATAGATGACTGGGTCCCTAAGGCGAACGGACAGTCCCACGGGGTAGCGATGCTGTGACATGGTCAGCTCTCATGGTTTGGGCAAGTTCGAAATCTCGGCGCCGCCAAGCGCGACCAGGCGCGCCAGTTCGTCGGGTTGGATCTGGATCAACCGCATGCGGAAGCGGTTCTCGCCGGTCGCGGGCAGCTTGATGAAGGTGGCGACGCGGCGATAGGCAGTCCAGGAAAGCCCCTCGATCATCTCCTCGTCGTCATCGATTTCGTAATCACCAGCCGCGATCGTCTCAGCGACGCCCCGCAATGTAAAAGGCCGGTCGAAGTGGATTGTGCGGTGTTTCGTTCGGTTGAACATGTCATCTCCTTTGACACCGGCACTGCCGGCGTTGCTGGCACGCGAACTCGCTTATGTCGAAAGTGGGTGCGCCAGAACCGTCGCTTTCACGCGGCAGGACACACCGTCACGACAATCGAGAAGGGGAAAAAGTGGCGGGTCGGGTCTCTGACGCCGCGAGAAGCCAAGCTGGCCTAAGTCGACCTTGGAAGGATGCGCGGCAATTGCGGTCTATTCAAGATGTGGCGGAACAATTGAGTTTTCCGGCCGCAATCCTTGCACTGGCCCGCGGAGAACAGTGCTTCCACGGAACACCTATGCAGACAGTACAGCCATGCGCGCCGCCGGCGGTTTCCAGGCTCGGTTCAACATGCCACCGACATCTGGGGATGGTCACGGTTTGCGGGCTAGGGAGGACTTAAGATCGTAGCGAGAGGGTGGTGGTCCTCGACACGATTGCTCCGACAACCTCCTTGGATATCCATCGACATCGGTTCGAATGATGCCCCTAGGCATCATTCGGTTGGATTTTCGGGCTGGGGCCGTTGCTGCGCTGCGGGGGCGACTTCATGACCGCTGAAAATCACAGGCGGCGGGCGAAACGCCCAAACCAGCACGATGCTCATCGCGACGAGTAATAAAGAGAAAACAAGACGATTTGACATGGCGCTATTCTCCACTTTTGGAGCGCTTTGAATGCGGAAGCCAGCATTCGTCGTCATTGTCAGGTCAGGTATTTCTGGCAAGGAAACGGGCAAGCGCCTTCTGTCAGGCCTCGCCGGCTGTGTGGCACTTTCGATTGTCCCGTCATTGCTCGGCAACAAAGCACCTCTCTCAGAGCGCATTTTGCCGGATGATGACGTCGCTTTCGTAGAGCTAGCTCGCTACGGCAAGCTCCGGTCGCAAAAAAGTTTACCACGTTCTCTCCTCGCGGTCTTGGACGAGCGATCGTTCCAAGAGTTTGAATGTACGTGTAACGGGATGGGGGATCATCAACGCTCGGCAGGCCTACGTCGTCTCGCAGGACTTCACCGTGTTGGGCGGCTCATTGTCTGAGACCACGCTCAGAAGATCTGCAAGTTTATGGACATGGCGCTCAAGAACGGGACTCCGGTCATCGGATTGAACGACACCCGCAGCGCCCGCATCCACCGCATCCAGGAAGGCATGGCCTCACTCGCCGGCTACGCAGACGTTTTCAAGCGCAACGTCGACGCGTCCAGTGTCGTCCCGCAGATTTCAGTCATGGGGCCTGCGCGGGCGGAGCGGTATATTCGCCCGCTATGACTGACTTCATCTTTATGGTTCGCGACAGCTCCTAGATGTTCGTAACCGGGCCGGACGTGGTGAAGACGGTCACCAACGAGGTTGTGGCTGCCGAAGAGCTCGGCCGTGCAAGAACGCACACTACCATAGTCCTCCGTCGCCGACGGCGCATGCGAGAATGACGTCGAGACGCTTGAGCACATCCGCCTCCTTTTCGATTTCCTCTCTCTCAACAATCGAGAGGCAGCTCCAGTTCGTCCGGTTGTCGACGATCCCGAGAGGATCGAGATGCGCCCGGACACGCTCGAAAGCGAAGTTGCGCTAAGCAGCTCGGCTGACACCCAGCCGGCGCATTTCGCGATACACGGTCGAACGACCAAGGCCGAGCTGTTTGGCGGCCTCAACTGGTGGCATTCCGGTGCTGACGAGCTTCATGGCTGCCTCAACTTTTTTCATGTCCAGGGGCTGACGGCCTGGCCGTTTGCCTTGCACCCTTGCGGCGGCGATGCCATCCTTCGTCCGCTCCGAGATCAGCCGCCGCTCAAAATGTGCTATGGCGCCGAATACGTGGAATACGAGTTCGCCGGCTGCCGATGACGTATCAATCTTCTCTTCGAGGCTAAGAAGGTCGATTTTCCGCTCGCGTAGCATCTTCACCGTTTCGAGTAACTCTGCCAGCGATCGCCCGAGGCGATCGAGCCGCACGACCGCTAGAGTGTCGCCCATGCGGGCATAGGCAAGCAATTCGGCCAGGCCAGGCCGATCCATGCTTTTCCCGGATTTGACGTCGGTGAAGACCTTGATGGCGCCGGCCTGTTCAAGGCGCATGGTCTGACCGGCGACGTCCTGATCGCCGGTGGACACACGCGCGTAACCCAGAATATCTCCCATTTTCCTGTCTCCGAAACGGCCGTTCTGTGGACAAACGTCATTGACCTGTGGAACGGCTCTGATTCCGTCCACAGAATATGTCTCTTTACCCTTGCCTGTCCATGAAATCCATGAGCCTTTTATGGACGCCGGGAGGATAGCAAATGCGGAAGCACGAACTGCTGACCGAAGCGGAGCGGGAACAGTTGCTGGGAGTCCCGACCGAGCGTGACGATCTCGCCCGGCTATATACCTTTGAGCGCCGCGACCTCGACCTGATCAGGCTTCGCCGGGAGGACCGCAATCGCCTCGGTGTTGCGCTACAGCTTGCGCTGTTTCGCCACCCTGGCATGACCCTCGCCCAGATTCTCCTGCGATCCACATCGCTCCCTGGGGAATTTGTCTCCTTCGTCGCCCAGCAGCTCGACATACCGGCGGCCTCGTTCGCCGACTATGCAGGCCGAGAGCAGACAATGACGGATCACGCCCGCGAGCTCTCCGGTGCGCTTGCCCTTCGCGGCGTAAGCAGGACCGATATCCCCTTCATGATCGACGCGGCTGCCGAGGCGGCTTTGGACACAGATAAAGGCATGGTGATCGCCGCCCGCATCATTGACGCGCTGCGCCAGGCCAACATTCTCCTCCCCGCGATCTCAACCATCGAGCGCGCCGGCATTGCGGGCCGGGCGCGGGCCAGGAAACAGGCGGCTCATGCGCTTGTCGCCGGTCTTCGGCCGATGCAACTGGACGCGCTCGATGCCCTGCTGATCCCCGATGCCGGCAAGGGTACCATGCCGCTCACGTGGCTCAAGACAATCCCGACGGCGGCAAAGCCCGATCACGTTCGCGACATTCTCGAGCGCCTGCGAATGGTAAGGGAAATCGGGATTCCGGCGAAACTGACAGCCGCCGTGCATCCCGACCGATATCGACAGTTCGTGCGCGAGGGTCGAGCGTCCCCAGCCTATCTGCTCGAACGCTACACGACATCACGCCGGCGCGCGACACTGGTCGCTTGCCTGATCGATCTGGAAGAACGTCTGACGGACGCTGCCATTAGCTTGACCGACAAGCTGATCGGTAATGCCTTCAGCCGTGCCCAGAACAAACAAACCCGGCGCTACGCTGCCACCGCCAAGGACGTCGGCCGACTGATGCGCTTGTTTCACGGGACGATCGACGCACTTTCCACCGCTCTCGACAACGACTCCGACCCGATCGAGACGATCGACGAGACCGTCGGCTGGGTGAACTTGCTCAAGGCAAGAGCCGAAGTCGCAGCACTCGCCGAAACGGCGGATGTGGATCCGCTCATGGTGGCGGTGGACCGCTATGCGACACTGAGAAAGTTCGCTCCGGCGCTGATCGAGGCGCTCGACTTCAAGGCCGGACGAGGAAGCGCTCGGACGAGCGCCGGCATTCATTTGCTTCGCGATCTCAACAGATCGGGCAAACGAGATGTGCCGCCCGATGCGCCAATGCCCTTCAAGAAGGAGTGGCGCAAACTCGTGATCGGGTCGAACGGCAGGATCAATCGCCGGCTCTACGAGACCGCGATGCTCGCTCACCTACGTAACAAGCTGCGTTCGGGCGACGTTTGGGTCGAGCGATCTTCCGCCTATCGCCGTTTCGACAGCTATCTCTTGCCGGAGCCTGCCGCCGCTCCGATCGTTGCCGAACTCGGACTGCCAACGGCCGCCGACGATTGGCTCCAAGAACGTGGCCGCGCACTCGACTGGCGGCTGAAGAAATTTGCGCAGCGCCTCAAACGGGATCAGCTCGACGGTGTGCGCTTTGTCGACGATCGGCTGCAGATCTCGCCGGTGAAGACGACAGTCCCCTCCGAAGCGGAAGTGCTCGCCGATCGGCTCGACACGATGATGCCGCGCATTCGCATCACCGAACTCCTGCACGAAGTCGCTCGCGAAACCGGCTTCATGGCGGCCTTTACAAACCTGCGCACCGGCGAAAGCTGCCCCAACGAGAGCGCTCTTCTCGCCGCCATTCTCGCCGATGCCACCAATCTTGGGCTCTCCCGGATGGCGGCGGCCAGCCAGGGCGTGACGCGCGATCAGCTCATCTGGTCGCAGGATGCCTATGTCCGCGAGGATACCTATCGGGCAGCGCTCGCCACCATCATCAACGCTCAACATCGCCTGCCGATCGCCCGTATCTGGGGCGATGGCACGACGTCGAGCTCGGATGGGCAGTTCTTCCGCGGCGGAAAGCGCGGCGCCTCGGGCGGCGACATCAACGCCCGCTACGGCGTTGATCCCGGCTTCAGCTTCTACACCCATGTCTCCGACCAGCACGGCCCCTATCACGTCAAGGTGATTTCGGCGGCGACGCACGAGGCGCCCTATGTCCTCGACGGCCTGCTTCACCACGGGAGCAATCTCTCAATCATCGAGCATTACACCGACACTGGCGGCGCCACCGATCATGTGTTTGCGCTCTGCGCCATGCTCGGCTTCCGCTTTTGCCCGAGACTGCGCGACTTTCCGGACCGCAGACTGATCCCGATCGAGCATCCCACGACCTACCCGGCAATCGCGCCGCTCCTCGGCAAGCGGATCCGCGCCGACGTCATCCGCGAGCATTGGGATGACGTCACGCGGCTCGTCGCCTCGCTAAAGGCTGGCCATGTCGCGCCCTCGATGATGTTGCAGAAGCTTGCCGCCTATAAGCGCCAGAACCAGGTGGATATCGCCCTCCAGGAAATCGGCAAGATCGAGCGGACCCTGTTCATGCTCGACTGGCTGGAGAATCCTGCACTGCGGCGCCGATGCCACGCCGGGCTCAACAAAGGCGAACAGCGCCATGCCCTGACGCAAGCCATCTATACATTCCGGCAGGGGCGCGTCATAGACCGCAGCCATGAGGCCCAGCAATACCGGGCGTCGGGCTTGAACCTCGTCATCGCGGCGATCGTCTATTGGAACTCGATCTATATGGCCGACGCCGTGGCGCACCTACGCTCCAAAGGCGAAATTGTCCTGGACGATCTCTTGACCCATACCTCACCGGTTGGATGGGAGCACATCGCCTTCTCCGGCGATTTCCTTTGGGATCGTGCCGCGAAGACAACCGGCCGGAAACCGCTCAACCTATCTGGAAAACAGCGAGCGGCGTGAGGGCATTCAGGTTTCGTTCTCCCTTATCGTTGTTTAGCGGGAAACTAACGCGGCCCTTATCAACCAAAGACAGCGACGGCTGATTTGACGATGATCCCACCATCCTGACTTCTGCGCAGCTGACGGCCGGTCGCGGCGCGAAAGATTTGCAGCAATTGCAGCGCCGGCGGCACTCGCGACCACATGGTTTTCATGCGTTCCCTGCCATTTCGGGTTTTCCGAACAGCCTGGCCCGTCACAATGCGCTGTGACCAGCGGAAACCGATCTCGTGGAAATACAGGTCGGCGTGTTGCGGGCTGATATGATGAAAGACGCCGGCAATGGTGCGGCGGACGCGGGCATTGAAACCTTCGACCGAATTGACATGAACGGCGTCACGAACATATTCGCGGCTGGAATGCTTCACAGTGTCATGCCTGGCATAGTTCTCGCC
>NZ_JBFRGB010000049.1:0-19194 GCF_052115125.1 Ensifer sp. 2TAB8
GAACACCAACCACGAGGAGGATCAGCCGGTCCATCTGCAGGTGAAGGACATGGAGCTGCAGAAGCGCTCCGAGCACGACATCTATGCCGGCCCGTCGACGCGCTACTGTCCGGCCGGGGTCTACGAGTGGGTGGAGAAGGACGGCAAGCAAGTCTTCGTCATCAACGCGCAGAACTGCGTGCATTGCAAGACCTGCGACATCAAGGACCCGAACCAGAACATCAACTGGGTGCCGCCCCAAGGCGGCGAAGGCCCGGTCTATCCGAACATGTGAGTTCGGGAGGCGGGCCGCACGGACCTCCGAAAGGAATGTCGGCGAAGGCCCGGTCTGTTCAAACATGTGAGGGCCGCAGCACGCCTAAAACTTCAGATTGCTCGCTCCCGACTGGCGCGGGTTTGGCTGGTCCCGCCGGTCCCGCCACGGCTACGCCTTCGAAGACCACCCTTTCGGCATGACCGATCCAACACCGTCTGGCCTGCTCCGGCACTATCGGAAGTGGCTCGATTCAAAGCGGCCACCAGCTAGCCTCCGGCCGTTGAGGGCGTTGATGATGCTGCGGATCATCTCTGGAAGGCGAAGGCGCGTTTGTCGCCCTGACGAGCGCGTTTGCTTGCGGGAAATCTGACCACGCTTGCGTTTCCGGCCCGAGCAGGCTAAAACTGAACTATATGGTTCAGTATGTAAGTCCTACCCTCGATCTTGCCTTCGCGGCGCTGTCCGATGCGACCCGCCGCGGGATCATCGATCAGCTTGGGCGAGGGGACGCGTCGATCACCAGTCTTGCGGATATGTTCCAGATGACGCTGACCGGCATGAAGAAGCACGTTCAGGTCCTCGAGCGTGCGGGGCTCGTCGTCACGCAGAAGATCGGACGGGTGAGAACCTGCAAGCTTGGGAAACGCGGCCTGCAGGCGGAGGCCGAGTGGATCGAAGCGCATCGCAAGCTCTTCGAGGCTCGCTTCGAAGCATTGGACGAAATCATCGGCGAAATGAAGCTGGAGGGAAGCGATGACACATCAAGCTGACAGGGCAGGTGGCGCGCAGAACCGCACGTCAGTCGAGCGCAAAGGGGATCGTGAACTGGTCGTAACACGGACATTCGACGCGCCGCCGAGCACGGTTTACAGGGCGTGGAGCCAGCCCGAGCTGTTCCAGCGCTGGTGGGTGCCAAAATCGGCATCCGGCGTTTCGCTCGTATCGTGCGATATGGACGTGCGCACGGGCGGCAAATATCGTCTGGAATTCGGCGCCGGCGGTTCGGACACCATGGCCTTCTACGGCAGGTATCTAGAGGTGGTGCCGAACGAGCGCATCGTCTGGACCAACGAAGAAGGCGAAGAGGGCGCAGTCACGACCGTAACCTTCGAGGACCAGGGCGGGAAGACGCTGCTGGTTTTCCGCGAAATCTATCCGTCCAAGGAGGCACTTGAGGAAGCCCTTCAGGGCTCGGCGACCGCATTGCCGGAGCAGTTGGAACAACTCGACGAATTGCTTTCCAGCTAAGGCGCGTAGCTCGGTTCAGGAAACTCGCCTTGGGGGAACGCATGCTCTTGGGACGTGAATCTACCGGCGTTTCGGCCGGCGCTAGGGTGCGAAGTGGCTCATCCCATGAGAAGCCAAATGGATGAGTTGGCGCTATTGGCCCGGTGGTTGGTGGGGCCAATGTCTACCGGTTGTGTGTCTTCGTTACAGTAACGTGCTCGTTCGGATACAGGGTTTGGTTGAAAGTTGTGTCGCCAGGTTGTCCGGGCAGTCGCCAACGACTATCTGTGCGGCAGCCAAGAAAGGATCAAACCCAATGCGTATTGTCACATTCCTGCTCGTACTCTCCGTGCTCGCCGGATGCTCCCAGACCGGCGGCGGTGCGAGCAGTGTCAGACAGGACTACTACGGTGGCGACGGCGGTTTCTATGCTGGCGCGGTTGCCCCGCGCTGAAGCGGCGCTGGCGGCGCTACCAGTGCATTGCTGATCGCCGTCAAACTCCGACAGCGGGTGAGGGATGACCGGCCGAATTGGCTTGCATGACCGGTGCCGCCTGATCCTCGACCATAGTGGCGCAGAACGTCGCCATGGCGACACTGTATGGACAGCAAAGTTACTTGCTGAGGCTCGAAGTACCTGCGGATTTCGTCTGCCTCATTTTGTTCCTGTGTCGATATCGAACGCGCTCGAGCACGGCGCTTGGAGGACTGTCGATCAGGATAGACGGCAGCCGTGCCGCTCGGGCCCCCGTTGGCGTTAGCTGAGAAGTAGCATTGCCTTGCCAAGGAACACCTTGAAGGTGCTTGGCTCGGCAAGCCTCTTGGCCGAGGTCATATCTGGACATCGGTCATTTGAAGGAATTATGATTGCAACTCGATCAATGCGATACTCACACATGAATATGGCCAAGTCGCCTTTGCCGCCCGAAGGCGGCCGGGAGGAAAAGATCCAGTCGAATCCCGTGCGGCTCGGCGGGCGGTTGAAGCTTGCCCGGCAGACGCGCGGCCTGACCCTGAAAGCTTTGGCGCAGGCGGCGGATTGTTCGGAGAGCCTGCTTTCCAAGATCGAGAACGGCAAGGCCTCCCCCTCTCTTCCTATGCTGCACAGGCTGGTGCAGGCGCTCGATTCCAATATTGGCTGGATGTTTGAGGAAACAGACGGCGAGGAAGGGGTCGTGTTTCGTGCTGGCACGCGGCCGCATATCGCCCTTGACCCGCTTCGGCGCGGCGAGGGCATCTCGCTCGAGCGCATCATTCCCTATTCGACCGGCCATCTTCTCCAGTGCAACATCCACCATATCGATGCGGGCGGCCAGAGCGCGGGCCCGATCCAGCACGTGGGCGAAGAAGTCGGCTACGTGCTGGTCGGCGACATCGAGCTGATGATCGACGACAAGACCTTTCGCCTCTCGGCGGGAGACAGTTTCGTCTTCAACTCGGAACTTGCCCACTGGTATCGCAACGTTGGCACGGAACGCGCCTCCATCTTCTGGGTGAACACGCCGCCAACCTTCTGATTTTTCAGACAATATCCTCCCTTATTGCGCCTCGGAAACGGTCCATTCAAGTTACTTGACAAGTGTTCAAGTCTCTTGAATACTGGCTTGCGTAAATTCCTGTTGCCTGCCCACGGCAACACAATAAGGGGAACCAAAATGGGTCGGACCAAATACCTGCTCGGCTGCGCAGCGGCCGCCGCTATGGCGCTCTCGATGAGCGTTTCCAATGCCTTTGCCGATACTTTCGCTCTCGTTACCATCAATCAGCAGGCACTCTTCTTCAACCAGATCAACGAAGGTGCCAGTGCGGCCGCGAAGGCGGCCGGAGCTGAACTCGTCATCTTCAACGCCAACAACGTGCCTTCGGCGCAGAATGATGCGATCGAGACCTACATCACCCAGAAGGTCGATGGCATCATCCTGGTCGCAATCGACGTCAACGGCGTGAAGCCGGCGATCACCGCCGCCAAGACCGCCGGCATTCCCGTCATCGCCATCGACGCACAGATTCCGGAGGGTGACAACATCGCGTTCGTCGGTGTCGACAACACCAAGGCGGGCGGCGAGATCGGCACATTCTTCTCCGATTACGTGAAGAGCGATATGGGCGGCGCGGCCAAGATTGGCGTCGTCGGCGCGCTCAACTCGTTCATTCAGAACCAGCGTCTCGACGGCTTCAAGGCAGCCGTCACGGAAGGCGGCCAGAAGGTCGAATTCCTGAACACCGTCGACGGGCAGAACGTGCAGGACGTGGCCCTCTCGGCCGCCGAAAACCTGATGACCGCAAACCCGGACATGACGGCGCTTTATGCCACCGGTGAGCCGGCGCTGCTGGGCGCGGTCTCCGCCGTCGCCAGCCAGGGACGGCAGGACTCCATCAAGGTATTCGGCTGGGATCTCACCAAGTCGGCGATCGACGGCATCGACCAGGGCTTCGTCACTGCCGTTATCCAGCAGGATCCGGCCGGTGAAGGCAAGGCCGCCGTCGAAGCACTCGTCAAGGTGAAGAAGGGCGAGACGATCGACCCGATCATCAACGTTCCGGTCACCATCGTGACCAAGGCGAACGTCGACGCCTATCGCGACATGTTCAAGTAAGCCGAAGTGTCACCGCTTCCCGGCCTTAAGAAGGGTCGGGGAGCCGGATTTTCTGCAAGGGCCATGAACATGACCGACACGCATGTCAGCCGCGTCCGTATGACCGGCATATCCAAGCGCTATGGCGCGCTGCAATCGCTCGACAATGTTGCGCTCAACCTCATGCCGGGCGAAGTCCTCGGCCTCGTCGGCGACAACGGGGCGGGCAAGTCAACCGTCAGCAAAGTGCTCTCCGGCGCCGTCATTCCGGATACCGGCACCATCGAGATCGACGGCAAGCACGTCTCCTTCACCTCTCCCGCCGATGCACGCGCGGCACGCATCGAAATGGTCTACCAGGACCTCGCGCTTTGCGACACGATCGACGTTGCCGGCAATCTCTTCCTCGGTCGCGAACCGAAAAGGCGGGTTGCGGGCGTGCCGATGCTCGACAAGAAGCTCATGCATGAGCGGGCGCGCGACATGCTCTCCAATCTGGGCATCGTCATTCCCGATACCCGCATGAAGGTGGAGAACCTGTCCGGCGGCCAGCGCCAGTCGATCGCGATCGGTCGCGCGGCGTCCTTCAACCCCTCGGTGCTCATCATGGACGAGCCTACGGCGGCCCTGGCAGTCGCCGAGGTGGAAGCGGTGCTGGAACTGATCCGTACCGTGTCGAAGCGTGGCGTCTCGGTTATCCTCATTACCCACCGCCTGCAGGATCTCTTCCTGGTCTGCGACCGCATCCAGGTGATGTACGAGGGGCGCAACGTCGCCGAGCGGCGGATCGAGGACACCAACATCGAGGAAGTCGTCAATCTCATCGTCGGGCGCAAGTTTGCCGCCCGGTCCGCAGGTCACAGCCAGGAGCGAGGCGCATGAGCTCGTCCGAATCCAACACCTATTCCGGCCATCCGCCGCGCCTGCGCGAAGCAACGCTTCTGGATCGGATCATCGCGAATGGCGGCGTCATGTCGATCGCGTTGTTCTTCATTGTCTGCTGCCTGTTCTTTTCGATCGCGACCGACGCCTTCCTGACGGCGCCGAACCTTCTGAACGTCATCCGCCAGTCCGCGCCGCTGCTGATCGTTGCGGCGGCAATGACCTTCGTCATCACCACCGGGGGCATCGACCTCTCGGTCGGCTCGGTGCTGGCGCTTTCGGCGACACTTTCGGCGGCCGCGCTACAGGCCGGCATCCCCTGGCCGCTTGCCATCCTGCTGATGCTCCTGCTCGGCGCCGTGGTCGGCATCATCCAGGGCTATTTCATTGCCTATGAACGCATCCCCGCCTTCATCGTCACGCTCGCCGGCCTCTCGGTCATCCGCGGCTTCGCGCTGCTGATCACCGGCGGTTATTCGATCCCGATCGATCCGGCGAGCCCCTTCGTGGCGCTTGGCAGGGCCTGGGTACTGGGCATTCCGGCGCCGGCGCTGATCGCGATCGTCGCGCTGATCGTCGCCTACATCGCCTTCAACGAAACCCATTTTGGCCGCTACGTCACCGGTGTCGGCGCCAATGCGGAGGCAACCCGCCGGGCCGGCGTCAACACCCGGCGGATCATCCTCTGGGTCTATGTTCTCTCCGGCACGGCGGCCGCTGCCGCGGGCGTCATCCTTTCTGCCCGTCTCGGGTCCGGTTCGTCGAATGCGGGGCAGGGCTTCGAACTCGACGTCATCGCCGCCGTGGTGCTTGGTGGCACCAGCCTCTTCGGCGGCCGTGGCTCGCTTGTCGGCACGGTCCTCGGCGCACTGACCGTCGCGGTGCTGGCGAACGGCCTGATCCTGTCGCATCTCTCGCCGTTCTTCACGCCGATCGTGACCGGCCTCATCATCCTCGTGGCGATCTGGCTCAACTTCCGCCTCTTCCGTGGCGGGGCGAGGGGGCGCTGAGATGTTCGACCACCTTTTTGCCGATACCCCGAAGACCCGCCATCCGATCGGCGTGCGCTCCGGAACGGCGATGACGGTCACCGGCCCCGTCCCGGTTGACGAACTCGGTGTGACGCTCATGCACGAGCATGTCTTTCTCGACGGCGCGCGCAGCTGGATCTGCCCCTGCCATCCGGACGAAAAGGCAATCGCCGAACAGAAGGTCTCGATCGAGATCATCGGCGAGCTGCGCATGAACCCCTATATGAACCGGGACAACGTCTCGCTCGACGACGGCGACCTGGCGCTGAGCGAATTGAAGCGCTTCCAGGCGCTCGGCGGCTGCACGCTGGTGGAAACCACGAACTTCGGCATCGGTCGCGATGCGGAAGGGCTTGCTCGCATCGCCCGCATGTCGGGGCTGCGCATCATCATGGGCACCGGCTTCTACCTCGAACATACCCATCCCGAATGGCTTAGGGCCATGGATGTGGAAGAGGTGACGCAGTTCATCGTCGACGACGTCGGCGGCGGCGAAAGCCAGCCGGAGATCATGGCCGGCATCATCGGCGAGATCGGCGTCAGCCGCCACTTCACCGCCGAGGAGGAAAAGTCGCTGCGTGCCGCGGCGCGGGCGGCACGCATCACCGGCCTGCCGCTGTCGATCCACCTGCCGGGCTGGGAGCGTCTCGCCCATCGCGTGCTCGACATGGTGGAGGAGGAGGGTGCCGATCCGGCACACACCGTGCTCTGCCACATGAACCCGAGCCACAACGATCTCGATTACCAGAAGGCGCTCGCACGGCGCGGCGCCTTCCTGGAATACGACATGATCGGCATGGACTACTACTACGCCGACCAGGACGCGCAGTCGCCCTCGGACGAGGAGAATGCCCGCGCCATTGCCGCGTTGATCGACAGTGGCCATGCCGACCGGCTGCTTTTGTCGCAGGATGTCTTCCTCAAGATCATGCTCACCCGCTATGGCGGCTTCGGCTACGGCTACATCCTGAAGCACTTCCTGCCGCGGCTGCAGCGCCATGGCGTCGATCGGGCAGCGATCGACCGGATGCTCGTCGCCAATCCCAGATCCGTCTTTTCCGCCGCGGCCTGAGCCCGCCGGCCCCATTGTTTGAAGGAGATACCAATGACCAAGAAGAAAGTTCTGCTCGCCGGCGAATCCTGGGTTTCGACCGCGACCCACATCAAGGGTTTCGACCAGTTTCCGACCGTCACCTATCACACCGGTGCCGATGAACTGCTGAAGGCTTTGAAGGATAGCCCCTTCGATGTCAGCTTCATGCCGGCGCACGAGGCGCAGCGCGACTTCCCGAACACCATCGAGGGCCTTGAGACCTATGACGCGATCGTGCTCTCGGACATCGGCGCCAACACGCTGCTGCTCCATCCGGACACCTGGATCCACTCGCGCCGCACACCGAACCGGTTGAAACTGCTGCGCGACTATGTGGCCAATGGCGGCGCGCTGCTGATGTTCGGCGGGTACTATTCCTTCCAGGGCATCAACGGCGGCGCCCGCTTCCGCAACACGCCGGTCGAAGAGGTCCTGCCGGTTGCGTGCCTGCCGATGGACGACCGTGTCGAGGTGCCGGAGGGCTTTACGCCCGTCGTTTCGGGCGATGCGTCACACCCGATCCTTTCGGGCGTTTCCGGCGAGTTCCCCTATCTCCTCGGCTTCAACGAAGTCACGCTCAAGGACGGCGCCAACCAGCTGATGACGGTTTCTTCCGACTATGGCTCGTTGCCGCTGCTCGTGACCGGAACCTACGGCCGCGGCCGCACGGTGGTCTGGACGTCCGATGTCGGTCCGCACTGGCTGCCGCCGGAATTCATCGCCTGGCCCGGCTACAAGACGCTGTTTGCCCAGATGCTCGCCTGGGCCACGGACAACTAGGCGTCTTTCGGAGCTCTCCATGGCCATTCATGTCGTCGGCAACCTGTGCGTCGATACGAGCTTTCGCCTGGAACGCCTGCCGGCGCCGGGCGAAACGTTGAACGCGTCGGCTGCCGGCGAAGGGCCTGGGGGTAAAGGCGTCAACCAGGCCGTTGCCGCCGCCCGCACCGGCGCGGCGGTCACGCTGTGGGCACCGGTCGGCAACGACGCGGCGAGCGGCTGGATGGAGACGCTTGTCGCCGCGGAAATCCCCGCGCGACACCTTCATCGGCTTGCGATGCCCTGCGACCGGTCGGTGATCATGATCGACCGCCATGGCGAAAACGCCATCGTTACCGCAGCCGCCTGCGCGCAAGCCTTCGATCCGCTTGCGATGACGACGCTTCGACAGACATGGGTGGTGGACGACATCCTGCTGATGCAGGGAAACCTGCAGCCGGCAGTGACGGCGACCTGCCTTGCCGCTGCCAGGGCGGACGGGCTGTTCACGATCCTCAATCCGAGCCCGCTGTCCACAGAGCCTCTCGATCTGGCGGCAGTTTCGCTCGTCGTCGTCAACCGGCCTGAGGCCGCGGCGCTGACCACCGAGACGGAACCGGAGAACGCCGTGCGGCGATTGCTGGCCATGGGTGCGGGCAGCGCCATCGTCACGCTTGGCAATGCCGGCGCACTGGTGCTCGAAGCCCCGTCCGCGCCGGCCATGCACCTGCCGGCGGGCAGGGCCGAAGCGCTGGACACCAGCGGTGCCGGAGATTGTTTTACCGGTGTGCTTGCCGGGCTTCTGGCGCGCGGAGCGCAGCTCCCCGATGCAGCCAGAATTGCAACTGAAGCGGCCGGTATCGCGGTCGAGCGGCCCGGCACGCTCGCCTCCTTTCCGAGCCGGGCGGAAATTGCCGCCCTCACCAAGACATTGAAACTGGAAAACGTGTGATCGCCATGAGCAACCCCATCGGACGTCAGGACAAGAACATACTGAAGGCGCTCTTCGGGCGCGACAAGCCGGTGATCGGCGTGGTGCATCTGCTGCCGCTGCCGGGCGCCCCGCGCTACGATGACGAAGGCGTGGAGGCGATCTACGAACGTGGGCTTTCGGACGCGCGCGCCTACCTTGCCGGCGGATGCGATGCCCTGATCGTCGAGAACCACGGCGACGTGCCTTTCGCCAAGCCCGATGATATCGGTCACGAGACGTCGACCCACATGGCCGTGATTGCCGATCGCATCCGTCGCGAGCTTGGTCGGCCGATCGGCATCAACGTTCTCGCCAATGCGGCGATCCCGGCGCTGGCCATCGCCTCGGCATCCTCCGCCTCCTTCATTCGCGTCAACCAATGGGCCAATGCCTACGTGGCCAACGAAGGCTTCGTCGAGGGCGAGGCAGCCCGTGCCATGCGATACCGCGCCCAGCTTCGCGCCCGCGGCATCCGCATTTTTGCCGATGCCCATGTCAAGCATGGCGCCCATGCCATCGTCGCCGACCGGCCGGTGGAGGAGCAGGTCAAGGATCTCGTCTTCTTCGATGCTGACGTGGTCATCGCAACCGGCCAGCGGACGGGGCATGCCGCCGATCTCGACTATATCAGCATGATCAAGGAGGCGGGTTCGCTCCCGACACTGGTCGGAAGCGGCGTCACCCATGACAATGCCAACGACATCTTAGGTGTTGCCGATGGCGTCATCATCGCCAGCGCCCTCAAATATGACGGTGTGTGGTGGAACGCCGTCGATCCCGACCGGGTCAAGCGTTTCATTGCAGGTCTCGGCCGATGACTGCCACGCCTGCGGTCAACATCGGGCGGTTGCTGCAGTCCGTTGCCGAGTTTGCGGCGATCGGCGCGACGCCGGCGGGCGGCGTCAACCGGCCGGCACTGAGCGCGAAAGACCGCGCCGCTCGTCGGCTGCTTGCCGAACGCGCCTGGGCGCGGGGATTTTCAGTGTTTCAGGACGAGGCCGCCAATCTCTTCATCCGGCGTGAGGGCCGCGACGCGGCGCTGGCGCCGCTCCTCATTGGCAGCCATCTCGACAGTCAGCCGACGGGAGGTCGCTTCGACGGCGCGCTTGGTACGCTCAGCGCATTCGAGGTGCTTGAAGCGCTGGCCGATGCCGATCTGAAAACGGACCGGGCGATCGAGGTCGTCGCCTTCACCAATGAAGAGGGAAGCCGGTTTTCGCCGGGGTGCATGGGCTCCATGGCTTTCGCCGGCGCGGGAGCCGTTGCGGACTGGAGCGACGCGCAGGCGACCGATGGGAGGCTTCTTGCCGATGAACTCGCCGAAACGCTTCGGGCGATGCCGGAAGCCGAGGTGCGGCCAGCCGGACACGCGATCGCGGCCTTCGTCGAACTGCATATCGAGCAGGGCCCCATTCTCGAGCGTGAGGAGATCCCGATCGGTATCGTCACCGCCGTGCAGGGTACGAAGTGGCTGGAGATTACCTTTTCGGGTGAGGCGGCCCATGCAGGGACTACGCCGCTCGAATTCCGGCGGGATCCGATGGCGGCGGCCGCCGCTGCGATTGCGCGCATTCAGGACGATGTCATGCCCTGCGATCCCCAGGCGCGCCTGACGGTCGGGCGCATCACGGCTGAGCCGGGTTCGATCAATGTCATACCGGGGCGAGTTACCTTCACCATCGATATCCGCCATCCGGACGCAGAAGCGCTTGCCGCCATTGAGCAGCGTGTGACGCTTGAATGCCGCGCCGCAGGCGCGCGGCGGAATTGCGAGACCTCGATCCAGCTGCGCGTGGACATGCCGCCGGGCCGGTTTGCCCCACGCGTGACGGCGGCGATTGAAGATACGTGTCGTGCTCTTGGGATAGCCAGGCGCCCAATGGTATCCGGTGCTTTCCACGACGCCCTGTTCGTTAGTCGTGTCGCGCCGTCCGCGATGATCTTTGTGCCATGCAGGAACGGTATCAGCCACAATGAGGCTGAGTTCGTATCGGACGAGCACATCCTAATCGGCGCTCGCACTCTGCTGGGGGTTGCGCAAACGCTGGCGGCAGAGTGACCCCGTTGGGTGCCAGAGTGTCACCGCAGCTCTCTTCAGGAACATATGATCACCCCAGTCGTTGCCCCGCTCGTTGTGCGCAGCTTGGGCGTCATCAGCGCCGCGTACCTTAGCCGTTCCTCTTTTCAGAGCGAACGAGCGCCGGTTCGGTACCCCTCAAGTGCGTCGAGTTCTGAATACGCGTGGCTTCAACTCATGCGTCCGCTGGTCTTACTTCGGCCTTTCGCTTTCCGCCGCGCTGATGCCCAAGCGGCCGCTCGTGTCGCGGGGCAAGGTAGATTTCCAACAAACGCAATCCGAAGATCAGTGCCGAGTTGATGACCAGATATATGGCGGCGACCATGCAGAATACCTGGATGACGGCGAAGGTCTCGCTCATCAGATCCTTTGCTACACCGGTCAGTTCCATCACCGTGATGGTACTGGCAAGCGACGTCGCCTTGAGCGTCACGACGATCTCGTTGCTGTAGGCGGGCAAGGCGCGCCTCACAGCGATCGGAGCGGTGACGAGGAAAAAGACCTTGAGCGGCGACAGTCCGAGCGCGCGTGCCGCCTCGATCGCGCCTTTGGGCACGGCGGCCAGGCCACCGCGCATCACTTCGGCCGTATACGCGCCCGAACAAAGGCTCATGGCGATCACCGCACAGGCGAAAGGTTCCCGCAACAGGATCCATGCTGGACTTTGGCGCAGCCACGCGAACTGGCTGAGACCATAATAGAGGACGAAGATCTGAACCAGCAGCGGCGTGGAGCGGAACGCTAGAACATAGGCTGCTGCGATAACCCGAAGAAACCCATGACGCGAGGCACGCGCCCATGTGGCAATACCCGCGAGGATAAAACCAAGTGGAAGAGTTGCTGCCGCCAGCGCCAGCGTGACCCAGATTGCGCCAGCCAGTTCGCTCGCTACGTGAAGTGTGGTTTCGAAATCCATGATCAGCCCCAGCGCATTCTGTTCTCGACGGCGATGAACACACGCGAGGATACGGCGACGAGAACGAAATAAATGACAGCCGCGGCCCCGTAAAAGACGAAGGGTTGTCCGGTCGTGCGCCCCGCGAGGCCGACGACCCGCATGAGCTCGGCCACGGAGATCACGGAAAGCAGTGTCGTCTCCTTGATGGCCATGATCCAGACATTGCCGAGGCCCGGCAGAGCCTGCCGGAACATTTGCGGCATGATGACCAAACAAAGTCCCGGAAACGGACGAAGGCCGAGCGCGGCGAAAGCCTCGAACTGCCCGGCAGGAATTGTGCCGTGCGCGCCGCGGAACACTTCGGAACTATAGGATGCCGAGACGAGGGTGACAGCCATCACACCAACCGTAAACGCATCTATCTCGATGTAGCCGGTGTAGCCGAAGCCGCGCGCGACCCACATCAGTGCTCCATTGGTTCCGAAAAAGAGAAGGAAAATGACGAGCAAGGGAGGCACCCCGCGCACCACCGTCGTATAGAGATTGGCTGCGCTCGCGATCCATCGATTGTTTCCGAGCTTCGCCAGAGCAATCGCAAACCCAAGGGCGACACCGAGAATGTAGCCGAGGCTCGCGCAGGCTATGGTGACGCCGAGCCCGAACAGGAGCGGCCTGGACCAGCCCTGATCGCCCCAGGCGAGCATTTGAAGAATGGACGCGTCCGCAGCCATCAAAGATCATTCCCCGCAGATCTTCGGGTCGGCTTTTGTCGAGATGTCGAAGCCAAACCATTGCTGCGAGATCCGCGTGACTTCGCCGTCTTTCTTCAGTTGGCAAAGGGCCACGTCCCAAGCTTTTCGAAGCTCGTCGGTATCCTTGCGCATCAGTCCGCCGACACCGACGCCGAGATAATTGAACTGCTCGAAATCAAGATTAGGGGACAGGATCTCGACCGTTTCGCCTTGCGACGAACCCGTGAGCGCTATCCATGGTGAACGCCCTGCAAGCGCCGCGTCAATCCTTCCAGCCAATAGGTCGAGATTGAGGCTGTCCTGATTGTCATAGAGGCGGACGTCAACCTCGCCCTTGAGCTCATTGTCCATGAACTTTTGACTTTGCGTGCCGGATTGAACGCCGATCGTCTTGCCGATGAGTGCCTTCTTGAGTTCAGCCCAGGAGCTTTTCCCGTTCAGGCCAGAGCTTTTGGCGGCGGCAAAATTGATCGGCAGGTTGCCGTAGCTCTGCGTGAAGGCAAGGCGTTTCTGCCTCTCCGGGGTGATCGATATCCCGCCGACCAGGATGTCATATTTACCCTGCTCGAGAGCGGGGATCTGCCCTTCCCAGGGCTGGGCGGTGAAGCGGCAATTGCGCTGCATTCGCTCACAGACGAGCTTCGCCAGCTCGATATCGAAGCCGGTCAGCTCTCCCGCTGGCGTCATCGAGGTCCAGGGCAGATAGCCGCCATCCGTTCCGATGCGCACTTCGGGCAAGTCCTCAGCTAAGACCGGCGTTGCGAACAATGCTGCAAGCGCCAAGGCTGCGAGCCGTTCCGTCCATTTTCCATTCATGATTGTCCCCCCTTTTGATTTGTTTTGGCAGGCCTAAAAGCGTTCGGGCCGGTCGTCCGTGCCGAGGTCCCAGAACAGGCCTGCCATGATGGCAAGCCCCTCGGCGACGAGCGGCGTCAGTAGGTGTTCGTCCGGCGCGTGCTGGCAGCATCCGGAGTAGGAGTGCGGCACCCAGACCGTTGGAATTCCGAGCAGATCTGCGAAGCAATCGTTCGGTAAAGAGCCTCCGGCATTCGGCAGAATTGTCGGTTCCACCCCGGTCGTCCGTTGAACGGATGCGGCCGCCCAGCGCATCAGGGGATGCTCGGGATCGAGACGTGTGGCGCCCCATTCCAGTTCCGTGGCCTTTGGAACGACGGCGACATTGCCGAAGCCGTTTTCATCAAGATAGGCGCGAATTGTCTGCATGAAACCGGTGGGGTCGGTGTCAACCGTGTAGCGGATCTGTAGCCGCGCAGATGCGCGGGGCGGTATGGCATTGATCGGTTGAGCCGGTGTGCCTGCCGTCATTGCCAATACCTCAAGGGCCGTCCAGCCGAAGACGCGCTGCGATGGTGTCAGCCCTGGCTCGCCCCACCAGCCATCGAGTTCCGGGCCGCCATCTTCGGCCTGAAGCTCAATTCGGCCGAGTGCGGCCATCACGCCTGGAGGAACGCCAACAGGCAGAATTCCTCGAACATTGATTTGACCTGTCGCCGACACCAGGCTGGAGATGGCGTTGGCGAGGATTACGGCTGGGTTGGCAATCAGACCGCCCCAATTGCCGGAATGATGTGCGCCGGCCCTGAGATCGCAGATCAGATCGAAATCAACGGTTCCACGGGTGCCGCCATCAAGTGTCGCGCGGTCGCGGGCCAGGCGAGGTCCGTCCGATGCGATCAGCCAATCGGCCTTGAGCTTCGAACGATGTTCCGAGCAAATCTGGTGGAGTCCCGCCGAACCAGTCTCTTCGGACGTTTCGATAAGCACCACGACGTTAAAGCCGAGGGATCCGCGCGTTGCCAGAACGGCTTCCAGAGCCAGCATCACGATTGTGTGCTGGCCCTTGTTGTCGGCGGTACCGCGGCCGTAGAGGCGGTCGCCCTCGACACTCACGCGCCAGGGATCACGGCCATCCGACCACGTGCCTTCCATGCCAGCCACCACGTCCGCATGTCCGTAGACCAGCAGCGTCGGCAGATGTCCGGCCTCGTTGCGCCTTGCGATCAGCAGCGGCCCGCCTCGAGGGTCCGGATTGTCCAGAACGTCGCCGGTAAAGCCGAGCTTTGCGAGATCCTGTCTGAACTCGTTTACATAGCGCAGGCATTCCGGCCGCCGTGCGGGGTTCTGGCTCTCGGTCGCGATTGCGACGCGCCGAGTCAGATCAGCCAGGAAGCGGCCGTTGGCCAGATAGGCGACTGCGGTGGCTATAGATTGATCCCTAGACATAATCCTGCTCATTCATTGCGTTGACAGCACGATGTCATGCGGAAGAATATGCAAGCAAACCAAAAGTTCTCTCCGTTACCATTAGCCAGATTGAGTCTCGACATGGCCCGTCATTTGCCGCCTCTGCCCGCACTGCGCGCTTTCGAAACCGCAGCGCGCCATCTGAGCTTCGCCAGGGCGGCTGGTGAGCTGAACGTGACCCCCGGCGCAGTTAGTCATCACATGAAGCAGCTCGAAGAGTGGGTCGGTGGACCGCTGTTTGAACGGCGTGCCAATGGCGTGGGATTGACAGAGACCGGCAGGGTTTTTGCAACGCGCCTCGGTGCGATCTTCGATCAACTCACCGCCGTCGGCGCTGCGGCGCGTCTGCCTGGCGGGCTCAGCACCGTCACCGTCCGTTGCCAGTTCTCACTCGCAACGAAGTGGCTCGCGCCTCGCATTGGCACGTTTCGCAAGGCTCATCCGGACATCTCCGTTTCTGTCATGGCTCTGCCGCACCGGTGGAGCGCCAGGGAGCCGGATCCGGATCTTGCGATCTATCATGGCCGTGGAACGATTCCGGGTGTCCGACAGGACACGCTGATCAGTGGCAGCCTGATTGTCGTCGGTTCGCCCGACTTGGCGGGCACGCTGCCGCCCGCGTCGACGCCCGCTGACCTGCTGTCCCGGCCCCTGATCAAGGTGGATTATGCCGAGCCGGGGTGGCACGACGAAGGGTGGGAAGCATGGTTTGCTGCAACCGGGTTTGGGCATCTCGAACTGCGGTCAACCCTGTCGTTTAATCTGGTGCACCTTGCGATCGAAGCCTGTCTGTCGGGCGCCGGCTTCGCTCTAGTTCCAGATTTCCTCGTCGAGACCGAGCTTTGTACCGGGCGGCTGGTCGATGCCTTCGGGATATCGCTGCCGATTAGGCAGCCCTATGTCATCATGACACCTGACGCCAGTCTTGCGCGGCCGGAGGTTGCGATCTTGAGAAGCTGGCTCTTGGATCAAGGTGTTGCGACCGCGAAACTGGGGTAACAGTCCCGCGTGTACGTTCAGTCGGAGTGCTGTTCTCGTCGGCTTCGCTCTGCGGTCTGAAGGGGGCGGTGCTTGAACCCTGACTTGAATCTCACGTTTCTGAGGATCGACCTGCTCCGCTCTGCCCCATCGGGGAGGTATGCCGCCTTCGACACCCTCGATCGGCCGCGGCGTTTGTTGCGGCCCGCCTTCTCCGTGCGGTCGAGGGCCGGCGCACAGCCGCCCGTTCACCTCCTGGGCAAATGGGCGGCGGCATTTTCATCGGCAATGTCAGGCGGCGCTAAGCTTTTTCTCGCAGCGAAGCAGCATGCCGTAGAGGTCGCGCGGCTCGTCGGGGTCGGCGAGGAGATCGAGTTCTGTGAACATGCCATGTTCGGCAATCTGCGCCCGGACGTAGCGAAGGGCGGAGAAGTCCTCGATGGCGAAACCGACGCTGTCGAAGAGCGTGATCTGATCCGGGCTCTTGCGGCCGTCCGTCTCGCCGGTCATGACCTGCCAGAGTTCGATGACGGGGTGCTCGGCCGGCAGCTGCTGGATTTCGCCTTCGATGCGCGTCTGCGGCGGATATTCGACGAAGATGTCCGAGCGCAGCAGAATGTCCTTGCTGAGTTCGGTCTTGCCGGGGCAGTCGCCGCCCACCGCGTTGATGTGGACACCGGGGCCGACATGGTTGTCCGAGAGGATCGTCGCGTACTGCTTGTCGGCGGTGACCGTGGTGATGATGTCCGCGCCCTCGACCGCCTCTTCGACCGACGTGCATTCCTCAATGGTGAAGCCGAGGCCCGCGAGGTTGCGCGCGCATTTCCGGGTGGCGGAGGCGTCGATGTCGTAGAGGCGAAGCTTGTCGATGCCGAGCAGCGACTTGAAGGCGCGGGCCTGGAATTCGCTCTGTGCGCCATTGCCGATGATGGCCATGGTGCGGGCGTTCGGCCGCGCCAGGTATTTTGCCGCGACCGCGGAGGTTGCGGCGGTGCGCAGCGCGGTAAGGATCGTCATTTCGGTGAGCAGCATCGGATAGCCGTTGCCGACATCCGAGAGCACACCGAAGGCCGTCACGGTCTGGCGGCCGTCGCGCGTGTTCTTCGGATGACCGTTGACATATTTGAAGCCGTAGAGCGTTCCGTCGCTCGTCGGCATCAGCTCGATGACACCTTCCTGCGAATGGGAGGCGACGCGCGGGGTCTTGTCGAAGACCGGCCAGCGACGGAAGTCCTCCTCGATGGTGGCCGCCAGGTCCGTCAGGAACCGGTCGATGCCGACCTTCAGAACCAGTTTCATCATGTGGTCGACGCTTACGAACGGAACCACGTTCAGTTTCGGATCAGTATTCATTTTCCCTCCAACCAAAGAACAATCGAAATCAGCCAGTTACAGTTGGGCGATCCATCACCCGCTTGCCCATCAGGCTGGCGACGAGATCGACGAGCAGCCGTGCGGTCTTGCCGCGCTCGTCGAGGAACGGATTGAGCTCGACGATGTCGAGGCTGGTCACCAGGCCGGTGTCATGCAGCATCTCCATGATCAGGTGCGCCTCGCGGAAGGTTGCTCCGCCCGGCACCGTGGTGCCAACGGCCGGCGCGATGTCCGGCTCGAGGAAGTCGACATCGAAGCTGACATGCAGGAGGCCGTTTGCGGCGCGGACCTGCTCGATGAAATTGCGGACGAGGACGGCCACGCCATGCTCATCGATCACGCGCATGTCGTGCACCGTGATGCCGGTGGTGCGGATGGCGGCCTTTTCTGCGGTGTCAACGCTGCGGATACCGATCATGCAGACGTTTTCTGCCGCAACGGGATGGGTGAGCGCAGGGAAATAGCCATCGAAACCGGCCTGGCCGGTATAATAAGCGACCGGCGTGCCGTGCAGGTTGCCGCTGACCGTCGTTTCGAGAGTATGGAAGTCGGTATGGGCGTCCAGCCAGAGCACGAACAGCGGCCGCCCGAGTTCGGCGGCTCGTCGTGCGAGACCCGGAACGGTGCCCGCGGAGATGGCGTGGTCGCCGCCGAGGAAGATGGGCATACCTGCCTTGCTGTGTTCGTAGGCAGCAGCAGACAGAGCTTCGACCCAGGCGACCGTTTCGCCGAGGTGATGGACGGCCTTGTTCGGATGGGGCATCTCGTCGAACGCACGCGGGCTGAGATTGCCATTGTCCTTGACCGAATGGCCCAGTTCTTCCAGTGCCGTGCGAAGGCCAGCGATGCGCAGGGCGCTCGGCCCCATCTCGCAGCCAAGCTGCCCTGCCCCGATTTGCAGGGGCGCGCCGATGAGCGTGCAGTCCATAGTGTACTCCCGTTTGTTTTCATGATTATAAAAGTCATCGATGGCGGATTGAACATTGAATTTTGGCATATCGAGATGCTAGTTTGACCAAATTGATAAGAACGGAATCCAAATCGGCATGGATGCTCTCGACCAGAAGATCGTGATGCTGTTGCGCGGCAATGGGCGTCGAAGTGTCTCGGACCTCGCGCTGGAAACGGGCGCCTCGCGGGCGACCGTGCGGGCGCGCATCGAGCGGATGGAGCAGGACGGGACCATCCTCGGCTACACGGTGATGCTGCGCGCTGATGCGCTTGAAGATGTCGTTCGTGGGGTGATGATGGTTGAGATCGAGGGCCATGTGACCGATCGGGTGATCCGCACGCTCGGCGGCTTTCCTGAAATCTCGCAGATTCACACGACGAATGGCCGGTGGGATTTGCTAGTGGAACTCAGCGCATCGAGCCTGGCCAACTTCGATGCCGTGCTGCGCAAGATCCGTCTCGTGCCCGGCATTATGGGCAGCGAGACGAGCCTTCTTTTGTCCACGCCGCGGTCGACGAAGGCGAAGCTCTGACTTAACGAGCGTCGACCTAGGAGACTCGATTCGACAGGGTGTCGGTGAGGCTGGTGCGTCGCGGTTTCCCGCGATGGCGGCGGCCGGGTCGCAGCCGGACCTCGGCCGACAAATGATCGGCCGGGGTAACGGTGACGTCGAGCGGGCTTCGATATGGACCGGGCGCGGGCGCGCGAATGGCGCAACGCCTTCTGTCAGTGCAGGATCTGGCTAAGGAAGAGCTTGGTGCGCTCGTGCTGCGGATTGTCGAAGAACTCGGCCGGCGAGTTCTGCTCGACGATCTGGCCCTGGTCCATGAAGATCACACGGTTGGCAACCTGGCGGGCAAAGCCCATTTCGTGGGTCACGCACAGCATGGTCATGCCTTCCTCGGCAAGGCTCACCATGGTGTCGAGCACTTCCTTGACCATTTCCGGGTCCAGTGCCGAGGTCGGCTCATCGAACAGCAGGATCTTCGGCTTCATGCACAGCGAGCGGGCGATCGCCACGCGCTGCTGCTGACCGCCCGAGAGCTGGCCCGGATACTTGTTCGCCTGCTCCGGAATCTTGACGCGCTTCAGGAAGTGCAT
>NZ_JBFRGB010000050.1:0-18781 GCF_052115125.1 Ensifer sp. 2TAB8
GCCCGAAACCTCGTCGAGCGCCTCTGGTGCAGGCTCAAGGATTGGCGGCGCATTGCCACCCGGTATGACAAACTGGCAAGAAATTTCCTCGCAGCAGCTCTAATCGCTGCCACGCTCACATACTGGTGCAATTGAGTCCGGACCCTAGGTCATCAGCAGAGGACGGTCGGGACATCAGTCGACGTCACCCATGTCGCAGCCACCCCCGTCGGCATGGCCGTCACGGCGGATGTCGAGCTTACCGCGATATCGGGGCGCGTCCTGTCGTTCAAGGTGATCTGCCGTGACGACGCTGGCGTCATAGGGGAGGGCACGCATCAGCGCGCGATCATCGACTATGGACGGTTCATGGAACGGCTGGCGGAGAAGTCGGCGTCGATCAGGAGATGAGAACACCGTCCGGAGCCGCTCGCAGAAGAAGCCGACGCCGCTTGTGTCATCGGACTGCGTCTGATGGCGGCCTCCGGCGCGTTGCACCGGATCGACGGTCGAGCCCATACCGATGCGGCTTCCACTGTGTTCGGTGGCGTGGAAGGCACGTATCACAAGCCCGCGCAAGGCGGGCTTGTTTCGTCATTTCACAAATTCGACCTCGCTCGGCCGCCAGCTTTTATCGAAAAACGAGGGTAGCGGGCTGTACAGGCGCAGGATCGCGAACCAGCCCTTCTTGGGGTCAGTTTGGACCCAGTTACCGCGCGCCACGCCCTTTGGCAGGTCAGGGCCGAAATAGACGACCGTGGAGCCATCGGTGGCGGCGGCCTCTGCAGCCGGCGATGGATAGCTCTGGCTGCCGGCGCGCGGGTATTTCTGGTGTCGCCTGTGCGACAGCAATGCCCGAAGCGAGCTCTCGCGTGGTACGTACGTTGAAATCATTGAGAAATTCCGAAGCGCTGCATTGCAGGGCCAGCTCGTTGCATCATGCGCGACGGCAAAGAGGAGCAAGACTGAAATATAAGGGATTTCAATTTGTTAAATGGCGCACCCGACAGGATTCGAACCTGTGACCTTTGGAATCGGAATCCAACACTCTATCCAGCTGAGCTACGGGTGCATCCGTTGGCGGCAAGGCCGCCGAAGCAGGCTGTGAAGCGGTTCATAGCTTAGCTTTGGCGCCGCATCAATGGTGAAATGGCGGAGTTCGCAGGGGAATTTGCGGTTGCTGCCAAAATGCAGCAAAGGCGCTGTGTCCGCTCCCGGGCAGAAAGCGCGAGAGGGCGGGGCTTTGAGGTCCCGCCCTCTCGATTGTTGGTTCAGGCGACCTGCATGGCGCCGGGGCCGGGGATCGCCTTGGGCGGTACCTTGCCCATGATGATCATGCCGAGCACCTCGTCCTTGGTCACGTCCTCGGTGCGGGCCTGGCCGACGACCTGGCCGTTCTTCATGACCGACACGCGATCGGCGAGGTCGAACACGTCGTGGATGTCGTGGCTGATCAGGAAGATGCCGATGCCTTCGCGCTTCAGCTGCTTGATGAGGTCGCCGACCTGGGCGGTCTCCTGCGGGCCGAGCGCTGCCGTCGGCTCGTCCATGATCAGGATGCGGGCGTCGAAGAGGATCGCGCGTGCGATCGCCACCGACTGCCGCTGGCCGCCCGAAAGCGCCTTCACCGGTTCCTTGAAGCGCTGGAAGTTGGGGTTGAGGCGCCCCATGACTTCGCGGGCCTTTGCCTCCATCGCCACGTCGTCGAGCGTGCCCCAGGGGGTCCTGAGCTCACGGCCGAGATAAAGGTTGGCGGCGGCGTCGACGTTGTCGGCGACGGCGAGCGTCTGGTAGATCGTCTCGATGCCGTACTTTTTGGCGTCGCGCGGGTTGTTGATGTCGGCGGCCTCGCCATTGATCAGGATCTCGCCGGCGTCGCGCTTGTAGGCGCCGGAGAGGATCTTGATCAGGGTCGATTTGCCGGCGCCGTTGTGCCCGAGCAGTGCCACGACTTCGCCGGGGTAGAGATCGACGGAGGCGTTGTCCACGGCATGGATGCCGCCGAAGGAGATGGAAATGTTCTTCATTTCCACGAGCGGAGTGCGTTGGTCTTTCATGGATCGTACTCCTTACTTGGCGCGGGCGCGGTAGATGGTGTCGAGCCAGACGGCGACGACGAGAACCACGCCGACGACGATACGCTGGAACGGACTGTCGATCCCGAGCAGCACCATGCCCGACTGTAGAGATTGCATGACGAGCGCGCCGATCATGGCGCCGGCGATCGTGCCGACACCGCCTGCAAGCGACGTGCCGCCGATGACCGCGGCGGCGATCGTGTAGAGTTCGTCGAGTTCCCCTTGCGCATTGGTCGCCGCGTTGAGGCGGGCGGTCGAGATTGCCGCGGCGATGGCGCACAGAATGCCCATCAGCGTGAAGATCTTGACGGTGACCCAGCGCGTCTTGATGCCGGCAAGTTCGGCTGCTTCCGGGTTGCCGCCGAGCGCGAAGACATAGCGGCCGAAGCGAAGGCGCGTGGCGATGAAGGTCATGACGATGCCGACGGCGATGGCGACGAGCACCGGAATGGCGATACCGTGCGAGATCTGCAGCCCGCCTTCCGGCCAGGCGATGCCGTTGGCGTCGGCATATTTGCGGGCGATGTTGGTCGGCCAGTAGTAGCTGTTGGCAACAGTGATTGCGCCGAGCACCAGGACACAGCCGAGGATCGCCAGGAAATACTCCGCCCAGACCGGACGCAGCGGGAAGCGGAAGCGCTTGCGCTGCTTGCGGGAATTGAGGATGGCGGCGACGATGGCAATGCAGGCGAGGATGCCGACGATCCAGCTTGCCGTGGCGCCGATCGAGCCTTCGGTGCCGCCGCCCATCAGGCGGAAGGTGGCGTTCATCGGCGCAACGGTCTGGCCGCTGGTCACGAACCAGGTGGCGCCGCGCCAGACGAGCAATCCGCCGAGCGTGACGATGAAGGCGGGCACGTTGAGGAAGGCGACGATCGAGCCCTGCAGCGCGCCGATGGCAGCACCGACGGCAATGCCGCTCAAGAGCGTGATGATCCAGATGGCCGGATGTTCCAGGCCGAGATATTGCGGCAGGAATTTCGCCTGCATGACCCCCATGACCATACCGCAGAAGCCGAGCACGGAGCCGACGGAGAGGTCGATGTTGCGTGTGACGATGATCAGTACCATGCCGGTTGCCATCACGGCGACGGAGGAGGTCTGGACCGTCAGGTTCCACAGGTTGCGCGGCGTCAGGAACAGGCCACCGGTCATGATCTGGAATCCGATCCAGATGATGACGAGGGCGCCGACCATGCCGAGCAGTCGGGTGTCGATTTCGGTGGCGCGGAAGAAGCGCTTCACCGGGTTTTCGTCCGCTGTGCGGGCGCGGTTTGCTTGTGCGCCCTGCGTGTTGCCTTGTGTGATGTCGGCCATGGACGTGCCTTCCCCCACTTTTTTGTGTTGATGTCGTCGCGTCAGGTGGCACCAAGAGCCGGGATCGACGCGACAAGCCCGGTGCGACGGCAGAGATCGAGCGGTTTCGTTAGGTTGCGCCGGTCGCGCGTAGGGCATTGTCCGCCCGGCACGCACCTTGCGCAAGCGCCGCAACGGGTTGCGTTGCGGCGCTTGTCTGAAGTCAGCGCTCAGTTCTGCTGATGCGGTTTATTTGCAGGCCGCGACGTCGCCCTTGACGCCCTGGCAGGCTTCAGCCTTGGAGATCCAGCCCGCGTCGATGACGACGTTCAGGTTGTCCTTGGTGATCGGCAGCGGTGCCAGGAAGACCGACTGCATGGCCACGCCCTTCGGGCCGCCGTTGAAGGTGGTGACGCCCGAGACTTCTTCCATCTTCTTGCCACCGGCAAGTTCGACGGCGACTTCTGCAGCGCGCTTGCCGAGTTCACGGCTGTCCTTCCAGACCGAGACGGTCTGCGTGCCGAGAGCGACGCGGTTCAGCGCCGCCTTGTCCGCGTCCTGGCCGGAGACCGGAACGGAGCCTGCGAGGCCCTGCGCATCGAGAGCCGCGATCGCGCCGCCCGCGGTGCCGTCGTTGGAGGCGACGACCGCATCGACCTTGTTGTCGTTGGCGGTCAGGAACTGCTCCATGTTCTTCTGGGCATTTTCCGGCTTCCAGCCGTCCGTATAGGCTTCGCCGACGTTCTTGATCTTGCCGGCATCGACGGCTTCCTTCAGCACTTCCATCTGTCCGGAGAAGAGGAAGTCGGCGTTCGGATCAGCCGAGGAGCCCTTGATGAAGACGTAGTTGCCTTCCGGCTTCACCTTGAACACTTCGCGGGCCTGCATGCGGCCGACTTCCTTGTTGTCGAAGGTGATGTAGAAGGCAGCCGGGTTTTCGATCAGGCGGTCGTAGCCGACGACCGGGATGCCTTCGGCGGCGGCCTTTTCGATCGCCGGGCCGATGGCGTCGCTGTCCTGGGCAAGCACGATCAGTGCGTTGGCGCCCTGGGCAATCAGCGACTCGATGTCGGTCAGCTGCTTGGCGGCTGACGACTGCGCGTCAGCGGAGATGTACTTGTCGCCGGATGCTTCCAGGGCCGCCTTGATGGCGGCTTCGTCGGTTTTCCAGCGCTCTTCCTGGAAGTTGGACCAGGAAACGCCGACGACCAGGTCCTTCGCCTGGGCAACGGAGTGCAGGGAAACGATGACGGCAACACCTGCCATCAGCTTCAAAACGGATTTCATTTCATCCTCCCGAGTGAGGGCCGGCCGAGCGTGCGAACCTCCCGCACCATCCTCCGCCAGCCTTGGAACGCTGCCGTAGATCGTCCCGCTACAGAGTGCGGAATTATTTTCTCGACAGTCGAGAAAATGAATGTCATGGATTTTGGAGGCTGTCAACACGGCGTGAACGCGGTGGTTGCGGCATCAACAAAGTGCTTCGCGAGCGGCCGCGTCCGTTGTTTCTCGACCGTCGAGAAAATCGGTGCCACAAGGCTGTCGACAAGGTGTTCCGCGCCTTGTCTTGCCGTTCAACAGATGCTTTGGGAGGGGCATGTGTTCGAAGGATCCGCCACTGACAGGGACGTCTCATGCTGACCAAGTCCAGCACTGAGCTCGTGCGTCAGCAAAACAGCGCGCTGGTCCTTGCGGCGCTCAGGCGCGCCGGCAATCTTTCCCATACGGAAATCTCGGCGGAAACGGGGCTCGCCTCCGCGACCGTCTCGGCAATTACGGCCGAGCTGGAAAAAGCAGGCATACTCGCCAAGGCCGAGCAACAGGTTCAGGGCGGGCGAGGGCGGCCACGCGTGCTCTTTACGCCGCGCCGGGACCATGGCCATCTCGTGGTCGTCAGGATCTCCTCCGACATCGTGCAATACTCGCTGGTCGACTATGGCGGCACCCTGCTCGACCGTTTCGACGAAACACGGAACCACGACGAGCGCGGCACGGTCCCCTTCGCCCGCGCCTTCGTGGATGCGCTCGAACGCCTGCTGCAGCGTTCGCGGCTGGAGCGGGATCGGGTGCTCGCCGTATCGATCAGCAGCAAGGGGCTGGTCGATAACGAGGCTGCGCGGCTTCTGTGGTCGCCGGTCTTCGGGCCGGAGGAACTGGACTTCGCCGCGCTGCTTGCACCGCAATGGCGGGCGAAAGTGATGCTCAGCAACGAGACGCTGCTCGTTGCGCAGGCGCTTGCAGCGCAAGCCGCGCGCAAGCCGGAGGGCGCGTTCAGGGCGCTCGCGGCGATCTCCCTCGGTCATAGCATCGGGCTTGGCGTTGCCCGCAAGAGCCAGAGCGGCGAGATGGATGTCAGCGCACCGAATTTCGGCCACATGCTGCATGCGCCGTCCGCCGGCCTTTGTCGCTGCGGCGCCTATGGCTGCATCGAAGCGGCGGCCGGCTTCTATGGAATTCTGCGGGCAGCCTTCGAGGTTCCGGCCGATACCATTCCCGCCAAATTCGTTCCGGTCGCCGAACTCGACAAGATTGCCGCCAGCGCCCGGCAGGGTCATCGCATGGCTGGCTACGCATTCCGCCAGGCGGGCATCGCGCTCGGCAATGGTATCTCGCGTATGCTCAGTCTTTACGAGCGCATGCCGGTACACGTTACCGGGCCTGGCATCCGTTATTTCGATCTCATGCTTCCGGGGATCGAGGAGGGACTTGCGCAGTCCATGCAAGTCCGGCTCCAGGGCGCTCCCGAAATATCGGTCGTGCTCGACGAACAACGTCTCGTCTTCGAGGGGCATCTGGAGCGGGCGCTGGGCGCCATCGATGGCGAGATTGCCGCCACCGGCCATTCTTGACACACGGTCGAGGTGCATCGTCAGGCGTAACCATTTTTGGGGTTGTATCGAGGGCGAACATCCAAGCCAGTACAATTTACAGTTATTTAGCGACTCCTTGTCAATGTGGCCGTGACGCGGGAGACGCTTATGTTTTCAGTGATTGCTTGCATACGCGACGACCATGATTGGCGTCTTATCGTAGCTGCCGCGATCGTCTGCCTGGCAGGCAGCGCCGCAACGATGTTGCTGCTGCTGCGTGCCCAGCGAAGCGAAGGCGGTCAACGAAGTCGCTGGGTTGCCGCCAGCGGTCTTGCCTGCGGCATCGGCGTCTGGTCGACGCATTTCATAGCGATGCTGGCCTATGATGGTGGCGTGCCGGTTGCCTACGGTCTTTGGGGCACGGCCCTTTCGGTGATCGTCGCCATCACCGCCTCCTGGGTCGCGTTTGCCATCGGCCTCGGCGGTGGTTCGCGTCTTTCGATGTCCTGCGGCGGCTTCGTCCTCGGCACCGGCGTCGCGGCGATGCATTTCACCGGGATGCGGGCGATCGAGATCCACGGGCACATTGCCTACGATCCGCAGGCGACGCTTCTGGCCGTTGTCGCAGGAACATTGTTGGCAGGCACTGCGCTTCATGCCTTTCATACGCTGCGCAGCCTGCGGCGGCTGGTGGTTTCGTCACTGCTGCTGGTCCTGGCAATCTGCGCCATGCACTTCACGTCGATGAGCGGCGTGATGCTGGTGCCGGAGGCCAATGTCGCCGTTGCCGAGACCATTCATCCCGCCTGGCTTGCAGGAGGGGTCATTGCCGCCTCCACGACATTGATCGTGCTCGCCTTTGGTGCCCTCTTCGTCGATCGGCACCTCACCGACCTCAGAGGGCTTGCCAACGCTTCGCTCGAAGGCATGGCGATTGTTTTCGATGGCGTCATCGTCGAAGCCAACGAGCGCTTTTCCGGCCTCACCGGTCGGACGTTTTCGCAGCTGTCCGGGAGCCGTCCATCGGAGATCTTCGCCTTCGGCGAGGAGGGGCTGGAGGCACACAGGCGCGGCGACGGCCCCGGCGAGATCGATCTCCTCAACGACGACGGGCGCACCATCCCGGTCGAATTCATGTGCCGGACGATCGAGTATCGCGGGCGGGAATGCGATGTGATCTTCGTGCGTGACTTGAGGGCCCGCAAGGAAGCGGAGCGCACGATCGAGCATCTTGCCCACCATGACGCGCTAACCGACCTTCCGAACCGCGCCTTCTTCGATCGCAGGCTCGCCCAGACGCTGGCGGCCGCCACGGCGCGCGGCGAAGACCTGGCGATCCTCTGCCTCGACCTCGATCGCTTCAAGGCGGTCAACGATATCTTCGGCCATGGCGAGGGCGACCGCATCCTGCGCAAGGTTGCCGATATCCTGCGCGCGGCGGCCGGAGAGCAGGACACCATCGCCCGGCTCGGCGGCGACGAGTTCGCGATCGTTCAGGTGGGCGGCAAGCAGCCACAGGCTGCACGCCAGTTGACGGATCGTATCCTGACGCTGTTTGCCGCGGAAATGGATACCAACCGCGACCCGACCGCCGTCGGCGTCAGCATAGGTGCGGCACTCTACCCGATCGATGGGCAGACGGCCGACCAGTTGCTCAACAACGCCGACACGGCACTCTACCGCGCCAAACAGAGCGGCAAGGGGATCGCCTGCTTCTTCGACCGGGAAATGGACGAAGCGTTGCGCACCCGCCGGCAGATCGAAAACGACCTGCGCCATGCGGTGCTTCGCCGGCAATTCTTTCTCGAGTACCAGCCGCTGGTCGAAGTTCAGAGCGACAGGATCATCGGCTACGAGGCTCTGCTACGCTGGAACCATCCGCAGCGCGGGTTGATCGGGCCCGACGTGTTCATCCCGATCGCGGAGGAAAGCGGCTCCATCATCCAGATCGGCGAATGGGTGCTGGAGCAGGCCTGCACGGAAGCGGTAAAGTGGAACGAGCCCTTGCCGATTTCCGTCAATATCTCGCCGGTCCAGTTCCTCCTGCCCAATCTCTTCGATCAGGTCGCAAGCATATTGCATCGCACTGGCCTTGATCCCTGGCGGTTGGAGCTCGAGATCACCGAGGCGGCGCTCATGCACAATCGCGAGGATGTGCTGGCGGTGCTGGTGCGCCTGCGGGTCCTCGGCGTCAGGATCGTCATGGACGACTTCGGCACCGGGCATTCGTCGCTGAGCAACCTGCAGACCTTCCCCTTCGACAAGCTGAAGATCGACTGCAGCTTCACCGCTGCCATCGAGCAGGACCCCTCAGCTCAAGCGATTGTCCGGGCGATCATCGCGCTCGGCCACAGTCTCAAGCTCGCTGTCGTGACCGAAGGCGTCGAGACTGAGCGGCAGAGGCAGATCCTGGCGGAGGAAGGCTGCCTGCAGATCCAGGGTTACCTCTCCGGACGGCCGGGGGCTGCGCCCAGCACCGGCCAGGAAGCGCGACATTGGGAGAAGATGCCGGCACGCGCCGAGGGCTGAAGCTAGCATCTGCCAAATGCGGATATGAAGAAGGCCGGGCGTTTGGCGCCCGGCCTTTCCATTTGATGCTGCGCTGTAATGCTTTGATTCTCTGCATGTCTTTGTCCTTAGATCGGGGACGATCTATGGAGACTTGCAGGTGCCTCAGCCGACGCTGATCTGACGCTTCTCGACAACCGACTTCACGGCGGCGTCTGCAAGTGCGAGGGCCGCGAGGCCGTCCTTGCCCGAAGGCGTGATTTCCGCGCCCTTTTCGATCGCCGCAATGAAGCTCTCGATCTCGTTGGCATAGGCTTCGGTGTAGCGGGTCATGAAGAAATCGTGCAGCGGCGGGCGGGTATAGCCGTCGCCATTGGCGATCTCGATCGAAACCGGACGCTGGTTCTCGGCCGAGGCGACGCCCTTCGAGCCGTGGACCTCGATGCGCTGGTCGTAGCCGTAGGTGGCGCGGCGCGAGTTGGAGATGATCGCCTGCTTGCCGGAGGCCGTCTGCAGGATGACCGAGACGCTGTCATAGTCGCCGGCTTCGCCGATCGCCTTGTCGACGAGAACGGCGGCGGTTGCCGTCACCGAGACCGGCTCCTCGCCGAGCAGGAAGCGGGCCATGTCGAAGTCGTGGATCGTCATGTCGCGGAAGATGCCGCCCGAACGCTTGATGTAGTCGACCGGCGGGGCGCCCGGATCGCGCGAGGTGATCGTCACCATTTCCACGTCGCCGATCTTGCCGGCATCGATCGCCTTCTTGACAGCCATGAAATGCGGATCGAAGCGGCGATTGAAGCCGACCATCAGCTTGGCCTTGGTCTCGCTCACCACCTTGAGGCAGGCCTTGACGCGCTCGGCGTCGAGATCGACCGGCTTTTCGCAGAAGATCGCCTTGCCGGCGCGGGCGAAGCGTTCGATCAGGTCGGCATGGGTGTCGGTCGGGGTGCAGATGACGACGGCGTCGATGTCCTTGGCCGCTTCGATCGCCTCGATGGTGCGCACGTCGCAGCCATACTGCTTGGCAATGGCGTCGGCGGCGGCGGGGAATGCATCGGCAACGGCAACAAGCACGGCGTCCGGATTGCCGCTGACGGCTTTCGCGTGAACCTTGCCGATACGGCCGGCACCCAGAAGACCAAATCTGACTGTCATCTCTGTTTCTCTCGAAGTCCGGTTCGCGACCGGGAAGGGGCGTGATGATCGGCGCTCATCGCGCAAAGGCGCCGCGGAACGCTGTTTCCGCGAATCGGTTGAAGAATTGTCACGAAAGACCGCGCGTTGGAACGCTGCGCCAGAGCCTCTCCCTTGGTACCTCCGCACCCACTCGGCCTTTTCAATCATTTGGAATGAAGTGGCCGATGTTGGTAATTTCGGAATTTTTATTCCATTTTAATTGCGTCCGTCAAGAGCCTGAAGGCCGCTGGACTTGCTGTCCCTGACAAATATCCCGTAAATGGGGCGCACACGATAAGGCCACCAGAGGACAGAATGCTCAAGTTCATTGACCCGGACCACCCTTTTTACCGCCCACTATGGGTCCGCCTGCTGATCGTGGCCTTCTGCGCCGGCTGGACGGTGGTCGAATTTCTGGGCGAACAGGCGATGTGGGGCATGATCTTCCTGGCGATGACCGCCTATGCCTCGGCAGCGCTGCTGGTTTTCTACAAGCCGAGCGAGAAGGGCGAGGAAAAAGCGGCTGATGCAGAGGGCAAGGACGGCGGGGACGGCGCCGCGAGCTGAGGATCACGCTGCGGGATTGATTGCGCGTATCTGCTGCGAGGCTTCGTCGATCAGCATGTTGGCGAGCTTCATGCGCACGGTCGCATTGGCGCGGAAGGCAGCCGGCAAGCGGTCGGGATGATTGAGGGCCGCGAACGCCCGCCGCTTCGCCGCAAGCGTCATTTGTGTTTCGCCGTCGCCAAGTGCCAGTTCCTCGGCAACGTCCGCAAGGCTGGTGCGGTTGAGATAGTCCGGCATCACCGGTGGAGGTGGCGGCTCCACGAATGACGCGTCGAGATAGGCTCGCTCGACTGCGCCGAAGGCAGCCAGACCGACGCTTTCGGCGGCAAAGCCGCTGTCGAAGGCTGGGGCATAAGCCGTGGCGACACGCGTCGCTTCGACCGTTGCCGGTTCGATATCCTCTTCCGATTTCAGCCGCTCGAGCACCGACTGAAAGACTGACATTCCAAACATGTTGCCTCCACAGGAGCCGCACGATCGCAGATGGAGATTATCCCGGGCTGATCAGATTGATCATGCCGGGCTGATCACGTTGATCATGCCGCGTGGTCATGCTCGCCCCTGCTTCAGGATCAGGTCGTAGAGCAGCTTGGCGCTTGGCGGCAACGCACGCCCTTCGGCGGTGATCAGCCCGTAAGGCTTGATGCGGATCGGGATCTCGGTCTTGAGGATGCGGATTTCGCCGGCTGGCGTGCCGTTGCCCGCAATCAGGTTGGCGACGTCGAGCGCCACCGGCGCGATCGCATTGGTGTTGCGCACGATCGAGAGCGTCAGGATGATCGACGAGGTGTTGATCACGGTCGCCGGCAGCCTGACGCCAGCCGACACGAAACTGTCCTCGACCGCGCGCCTCAGCAGCGTGCCCGGCGGCTGGAACACCCAGTCGTAGGAGGGCAGGTCCTCGGCGCCGACCATGGGCTTGTCGAGCAGCGGATGGCCGTCGCGCACGATCAGGCAGACTTCCTCGTAGCCGATCTCCACCATGTTGAAGAGCCGCGGCGGCTGGTCGTCGGGGATGCGGCCGATGATGAAATCGTGCCGCGCGGCCAGCAGCTCCCTCGCCAGCACGTTGCTGTTTTCGATCTGGACGTTGATCTCGATGCCGGGATAGGCGGTGATCACCTGGCGAATGGCGGGGACGGCGAGATTGAGCGCCGGGCCGGTGACCGAACCGAGAGAAACCGAGCCACCGCTGCCGGTCTTGAGTTCGCTGATTTCGCGGGAGGCTTCGCGAAGCTCCAGAAAGATGGTGCGCGCGCGCCGCGCCAGGGCCTCGCCATAGGGCGTCAGTTCGACGCCGCGGGCGACGCGTTCGCAGACCGGCGCCTTCAGCATGGTCTCGATTTCCGACAGCATGCGCGAGGCCGCCGGCTGTGAAATTCCAAGGGCTTCGGCGGCAGCGCTGATGCGCCGATGATCGTCGATCGCGAGAATCAGCCGGAGATGGCTGATCTTCAGCCCGGAGCGGAAGAGCGCGGAATCGAAGAGTTCACCGGGCTTGGCGGCCGCACCGGGCTTTTGGTCGCGCATTTTCGGCCTCTCTAATTCTCGCTCGGTTTTCAAGGATTTTCAAAAATCACACTGTTTGCAAGTGCTATATCGTTTTTGGTATGCATTCAAAGCGATATTGTATTTGACAGTTATATGTTTTGATTCCAGTTTTTACCCATGTGCCAGCGCATGTAGGAGCATGCGAGGCGGGGAGGCCTCTCCTTCACCTTGATCGCAGCCGGAGACGAAGATCTCGGGCGGCGGATTGCTGCGCATAGACGGAAAGGCTTAGCCTGCCGGCTTCAACTTTTTTGGGAGAGAACTGATGAAATTGATGACTTCGCTTCTCGCAGCCGCTGCGATTTCGATCGCGTCCTTCGCTGCGCCGGTATTTGCGCAGGACAAGGGCACGGTCGGCATTTCCATGCCGACGAAGACGTCGACCCGCTGGATTTCCGACGGCGAGACGATGGAGAAGCTGTTCAAGGAAGCCGGCTACACCCCGGACCTGCAGTTTGCTGACGACGACATTCCGAACCAGCTCGCTCAGATCGAGAACATGGTGACCAAGGGTGCCAAGGTTCTCGTCATCGGCGCCATCGACGGCACGACGCTCTCCGACATCCTGCAGAAGGCTCACGACGCTGGCGTCAAGGTCATCGCCTATGACCGCCTGATCCGTGACTCGGGCAATGTCGACTACTACGCCACCTTCGACAACTTCCAGGTCGGCGTGCAGCAGGCGACCTCGCTGGTCCAGGGCCTCAAGCTCGACGGCGCGACCGAGCCGAAGAACATCGAGCTCTTCGGTGGTTCGCCTGACGACAACAACGCCTTCTTCTTCTACGACGGTGCGATGTCGGTCCTGCAGCCTCTGATCGACAGCAAAAAGATCGTCGTCAAGTCCGGCCAGAAGGGCATGGACCAGGTCGGCACGCTGCGTTGGGACGGTGCCGTTGCCCAGGCCCGCATGGAAAACCTGCTGTCATCGAACTACACCGATGCCAAGGTCGATGGCGTGCTGTCGCCCTATGACGGTCTGTCGATCGGCATCATCTCGGCGCTGAAGGGCGTCGGTTACGGCTCGGGCGACATGGCAATGCCTGCCGTCACTGGCCAGGACGCCGAGCTGCCGTCGGTCAAGTCGATCCTTGCCGGCGAACAGTATTCGTCGATCTTCAAGGACACGCGCGAACTCGCCAAGGTCACCGTCGGCATGGTCAATGCGATCATGGAAGGCAAGGAGCCGGAAGTGAACGACACCAAGACCTATGACAACGGCGTCAAGGTCGTACCGTCCTACCTGCTGAAGCCGGTTGCCGTCGACAAGTCCAACATCAAGGACGTGCTCGTCAGCTCGGGCTACTACACCGAAGACCAGATCAACAACTGATCTTTTTGAGCGTGGGGGCCCGTGCATGCGCGCGGGCCCTTTTATCCAGATGACGGAGCCGGTACTCTCTTGAAGACTGCCGCTGGAATGACTGAACATGGACAATATCATTCTTGAAATGCGGGGCATCACCAAGACGTTTCCGGGCGTCAAGGCGCTGGACAATGTCAGCTTCAAGGTCCGCGAAGGCGAGATTCACGCACTCGTCGGCGAAAACGGCGCCGGCAAGTCGACGCTGATGAAGGTGCTGAGCGGCGTCTATCCCGCCGGCACCTATGATGGCGAGATCCACTATGACGGGGAAGCCCGTCGCTTCTCGACGATTTCCGACAGCGAAGACCTCGGCATCATCATCATCCACCAGGAACTGGCGCTGGTGCCGCTGCTTTCGATCGCCGAGAACATCTTCCTCGGCAACGAGATCGCCAGCAACGGCGTGATCCACTGGCCGCAGACCTTTGCCCGTACTCAGGAACTGCTGAAGAAGGTGGGCCTCAGCGAGAGCCCGGCGACACTGATCACCGACATCGGTGTCGGCAAGCAGCAGCTGGTCGAGATTGCCAAGGCGCTTTCGAAGAAGGTGCGGCTGCTGATCCTCGACGAGCCGACCGCCTCGCTCAACGAAACCGATTCCGATGCGCTTTTGAAGCTGCTGATGGAGTTTCGCACGCAGGGCATGACCTCGATCATCATTTCGCACAAGCTGAACGAGATCCGGAAGGTCGCCGACCAGATCACCATCCTGCGCGACGGCGGCACGGTCGAGACGCTCGACTGTCACGGCGAAGACATCGGCGAAGATCGGATCATCAAGGGCATGGTCGGCCGTGCCATGGAAGACCGTTATCCGCCGCGCGAACCCAAGATCGGCGAGACGCTGCTCGAAGTGAAGAACTGGAACGTCTTCCACCAGCAGCACCGCGACCGGCAATTCCTTCACGATGTCAATTTCACCGTGCGCGCCGGCGAGGTCGTCGGCATCGCCGGGTTGATGGGGGCAGGACGCACCGAAACGGCGATGAGCCTGTTCGGCAAGTCCTGGGGCCACAAGATCACCGGCGACGTGTCGATGCGCGGCAAGCCCGTCGACGTCAGCACCATTCCGCGTGCCATCGATGCGGGGCTTGCCTATGTCACCGAGGACCGCAAGCAGCTCGGTCTCGTGCTGATCAATAACATCAAGGAGAACACGACGCTCTCCAACCTGAAGGCGGTGGCCGCAAACGGCGTCATCGACGATCGTAAGGAAGCGAAGGTCGCCTCTGACTATCGTTCGAAGCTGCGCATCCGTTCGCACTCGATCTATCAGGAAACGGTCAACCTTTCAGGCGGCAACCAGCAGAAGGTCGTGCTGTCCAAATGGCTGTTCACCAATCCGGAAGTTCTCATTCTCGACGAGCCGACACGCGGCATCGATATCGGCGCGAAGTATGAAATCTACACCATCATCAACCAGCTTGCCGCCGAGGGCAAAGGCATCCTGATGATTTCATCGGAAATGCCGGAGCTGCTTGGAACCTGCGATCGTATCTACGTCATGAACGAGGGCCGCATCGTCGCCGAGCTCTCGAAGGCGGAAGCGAGCCAGGAATCCATCATGCGTGCCATCATGCGTTCAGGGGAGAAACACTAATGGTCGCCGATACGAGCACCCAAGCCAACAAGCCCTCGATCGGGGACTATCTCAAGAACAACATCCGCGAATACGGCCTGCTGGTCGCGCTCGTGGTAATCATGCTGTTCTTCCAGTTCGTGACCAACGGCGTGTTGTTCAAGCCGGTCAACATCACCAACCTGGTGCTGCAGAACTCCTTCATCGTCATCATGGCGCTCGGCATGCTGCTGATCATCGTCGCCGGGCATATTGACCTGTCGGTCGGCTCGATCGTCGCCTTCATCGGCGCGATCTCGGCGATCATGCTGGTCAAGTGGGGGCTGCCGGCCATTGTCGTCATCCCCGCCTGTCTGATCGTTGGCGGCATCATGGGAGCGGCCCAGGGCTATTGGGTTGCCTACCAGAAGATCCCGTCCTTCATCGTGACGCTGGCCGGCATGCTGGTGTTCCGCGGGCTCACCTATGTGGTGCTCGGCGGCCGCCCGATCGGTCCGTTCCCGAAGGAGTTCCAGCTGCTTTCGACAGGCTTCGTTCCGGATTTCCTCTATTTCCTCAATCCGGCGCCAGAGACCATTCAGAACATGGTGGCGCTCGTCGCCGTCATCGCGCTCGTCGGCTACGCGATCTATGCGGGCATTCGTGACCGCAAGATCAACGAGCAGCACGGCACGGAAAACGAGCCGTTCATTTTCTTCGCAGTGCAGATGGCGGTCATCGCTGCGGTGGCGTTGTTCATCGGCTTCCAGCTCGCGACCTATCGCGGCTTGCCGAACGTGCTGATCGCCATGGCGGTGCTGATCGCGCTCTACACCTTCATCACCACCCGCTCGACGATCGGCCGCCGCATCTATGCGATGGGCGGCAACGTCAAGGCGACAAAGCTATCGGGCATCAACACCGAACGGCTGACCTTCTACACCTTCGTCAACATGGGCGTGCTGGCCGCACTCGCCGGCATGATCATCACCGCTCGCCTCAATTCGGCAACGCCGAAGGCCGGCGTCGGTTTCGAGCTCGACGTCATCGCGGCCTGCTTCATCGGCGGCGCCTCGGCGTCCGGCGGCGTCGGCAAGATCATCGGGGCCGTCATCGGCGCCTTCATCATGGGCGTGATGAACAACGGCATGTCGATCATGGGCATCGGCATCGATTACCAGCAGCTGATCAAGGGCCTCGTGCTGCTCGCTGCCGTGTTCTTCGATGTCTACAACAAGAACAAGGGTTGAGCGGAAAGCCATAAGACCCGACGCGAACCAGTAACATTCACCGGCAGCAGCGGCTGCCAGGATCGGCGGATTGGCCCGCCGGAATTGGGTGGCGAAAGTCACCCACGGGTACGCTTTTGCCTTGAAAGGGCAACGACCGCGACCCTGATGAAGACAGGAAGGACAGTATTGTGCTGATTTCGCAGGTCAGGAACGAAGACGGATCGATAACGGTCGCGGTGCGGTCGCCCGGCGAAACCGCGCATGCGGTGAAGGGGGCGGCAAGCGTCTATGCTCTGGCGATGGAAGCTGCCAACTCCGGTCGGAGCCTGAAGGAGACGATCGAGGCCAAGGGTGTCGGCGCCGCCGTCGACCTCGACAAGGCCTATGCGGAGGGACGCTTCCTGCCGCCGATCACCCATCCGGATCCGGCGCACCTGCACCTGACCGGCACGGGCCTCACCCATCTCGGTTCGGCCGCGACCCGCGACGCCATGCACAAGAAGACGAGCGAGGCGGCCGAGGAAACGTTGACGGACTCGATGAAGATGTTCCGCATGGGGCTTGAGGGAGGCAAGCCGAAAGCCGGCGAGACCGGCGTGCAGCCGGAGTGGTTCTACAAGGGCAACGGCACATCAGCCGTTGCACCGGGCGCGGCACTCGTCTCGCCCTCTTTTGCCGAGGATGGCGGCGAAGAGCCGGAAATGGCCGGCATCTACGTGATCTCCGACCAGGGCGTTCCGTTCCGGATTGGCTTTGCCGTCGCCAACGAGTTTTCCGACCACAAGACCGAACGGGTCAACTACCTCTGGCTGGCGCATTCGAAACTGCGTCAGGCGAGCTTCGGTCCGGAAATCCGCATCGGTGTCGCACCGGAGGATATCCGCGGCATGTCGCGCATCCTGCGGGGCGGCCAGGTGCTGTGGGAGAAGCCGTTCCTGTCGGGCGAAACCAACATGTCGCACAGTTTCGCCAATCTTGAGCATCATCATTTCAAGTACGGCCTGTTCCGCCAGCCGGGTGACATCCACGTTCACATGTTCGGCACGGCGACGTTGTCCTTCGGCGACGGCGTCCGCACCGAGGAAGGCGATGTGTTCGAGATCGAGGCCGATGGTTTCGGCCTACCGCTACGCAACGCGCTTGCGATCGCCGCCGAGGAAAAGGTCGCCATACGCCAGCTCTGACACATCTCCGAAGCGCGACTGTTCACGAGTGACGGTCATGCGCGCTCATGAAGGAGGCTCGAAGCCTATGACATTGCACCAGAACCTGATTGCCGGCGAATGGGTCGGTGGTGACGGGGTTGCCAACATCAACCCTTCCAACACCAATGACGTGGTCGGCGAATATGCCCGCGCCTCGGCCGACGATGCACGTGCGGCGATTGCCGCTGCCAAGGCAGCGTTTCCGGCCTGGTCGCGTTCCGGCATCCTCGATCGTCATGCGATCCTGAGGAAAACCGCCGACGAGATCCTCGCCCGCAAGGACGAGCTCGGAAGGCTGTTGTCACGCGAGGAAGGCAAGACGCTGGTCGAAGGCATCGGTGAGACCGTGCGTGCCGGCCAGATCTTCGACTTCTTCGCCGGCGAATGCCTGCGGTTGGCAGGCGAAGTGCTGCCGTCGGCAAGACCCAATATCGGCGTCGAGATCACCCGCGAGCCGGTCGGCGTCGTCGGCATCATCACGCCCTGGAATTTCCCGATCGCCATCCCCGCCTGGAAGATCGCGCCGGCGCTTTGCTACGGCAACACCGTCGTCTTCAAGCCGGCCGAACTGGTGCCCGGCAGCGCTCACGCGATCGTCGACATTCTCCACCGCGCGGGTCTGCCGAAGGGCGTCTTGAACCTCGTCATGGGCAAGGGCTCGGTTGTCGGCCAGGCGATGCTCGACAGCCCCGATATCCACGCGATCACCTTCACCGGCTCGACCGGCACGGGAAAACGTGTCGCGCTGGCCTCGGTCGAGCACAATCGCAAATACCAGCTGGAGATGGGTGGCAAGAACCCCTTCGTCGTGCTTGACGATGCCGATCTCAGTGTCGCGGTCGAGGCGGCGGTCAACTCCGCCTTCTTCTCCACCGGCCAGCGCTGCACTGCCTCTTCGCGCATCATCGTCACCGAAGGCATTCATGACCGTTTCGTCGCGGCAATGGGCGCGCGGATGAAGGGGCTGACGATCGACGACGCCTTGAAGGCCGGCACCCATATCGGTCCGGTGGTCGACCAGAGCCAGCTCAACCAGGACACCGACTATATCGCCATCGGCCAGCAGGAGGGCGCGAAGCTCGCCTTCGGCGGCGAACTGCTGAAGCGCGACGCGCCCGGCTTCTACCTGCAGCCGGCGTTGTTCACCGAGGCGACGAACGCGATGCGCATCAGCCGCGAAGAGATCTTCGGCCCGGTCGCATCCGTCATTCGCGTCAAGGATTACGATGAGGCGCTCGCTGTCGCCAACGACACGCCCTTCGGTCTCTCGTCCGGCATTGCCACCACCAGCCTCAAGCATGCGACCCATTTCAAGCGCAATGCGGAAGCCGGCATGGTGATGGTCAACCTGCCGACCGCGGGCGTCGATTTCCACGTGCCCTTCGGCGGCCGCAAAGGCTCGTCCCACGGCTCGCGCGAGCAGGGCCGCTACGCCGCCGAATTCTACACAAC
>NZ_JBFRGB010000051.1:0-17652 GCF_052115125.1 Ensifer sp. 2TAB8
GGCACGGAAATGGTTATGCCGGGCGACAACGTCACGGTTGCCGTCGAGCTGATCGTTCCGATCGCGATGGAAGAAAAGCTGCGCTTCGCGATCCGCGAAGGCGGCCGTACCGTCGGCGCAGGCATCGTTGCCTCCATCGTCGAGTAATCTGCTGATTAAGAGTCAGTAGGAAGGCCCCGCCGGCGACGGCGGGGCCTTTTTCGTTGGGCAAGTCGCCAGCACCGCGTTGATGAAGGCGCGCTTGCCGCCAGCGTAATAATCCCAATCGCTTCCGGCCTCCGTGGCGAGCCGTCTTTTCAACGCCTCATATTGCGCCGCATAGTCCGGCCTTTCCCGTAACCGGTTCCGGAAGAGCAGGCGATCCGCATGGGCGGCGTTGTCGTCTCCGCAGAGGTAGAGCCGCGAGCCATAGGGAAGCGTTGCCGTCGTAAACGTCCGTAGGCCGCTTGCGCGCGGGTCGCCGTGAAAGGTGTAGCCCGCGTTGCAGGCGAGCGCTGAGCTTCGGCAACGCCCCTACGTCCACCATCACCGCATCGATATCGATCTTCGGCTTTGCTGCCAGTCCGGGTATCGCCGTGCTGCCGATGTGATGGACCTCGCGGACGAAAGGCGAGAGCAGGGCGGTGATGGAAAGCGCCCGCTCATCAAAGAGTGACGGCCAGAAGGGATCATATTCGACCAGTGTGACGCGCGACATGCGAATCGAGTTCGGTGAGGGGGCTTCTGGCAGGATAGCGAATGGCCACAGCGCTGCGACCATTTCTGAGTGGCGAGGCAATGACTTGCCCTTCTTTGTGGGGCGCTCCAGCCGGCAGGGCAGGGGATAGATGCAATTGAATGCGGATTTTTTAGGATCGGCGTTGAAAGGTGCTTGTCATCCTCCGGCAAACTGAATATGAAGCCGCTGACTTGAGGCGGCGACACGTTGTTGAACGAGGACGCAACCGAATAGGGGTATAGCTCAGTTGGTAGAGCGGCGGTCTCCAAAACCGCAGGTCGGGGGTTCGAGCCCCTCTGCCCCTGCCATTCTTCTCAGGCTTTCAAAAACTGAGGGTTCGGCAGAGTAAGTTTAAGGACCGGTTATACGGTCGACGAAATTCACAGAAAAGACTGATTGGCTCTTGTAGTTTTTGGAATCGGTCTTTATGTAGGGTCCAAACAGACACGCGGTGCGTGGGGCTGAATCATCGGCTTTACGCGCCGTAATGGCGTGAGCATTACATGGCATCCAAAACGAATCCGGTAACGTTTCTGCAGCAGGTTCGCTCTGAGACGTCGAAAGTGACTTGGCCTTCCCGGCGCGAGACGATGATCTCGACGCTGATGGTTTTTGTCATGGTCTTTTTTGCCGCCGCCTTCTTCTTTGCTGCGGACCAGTTGATGGGTTGGCTGATCGGCCTCATCCTCAACGTTGGCGCTTGATTGGGTGGAGGGTAGCATGGCTGCGCGCTGGTATATAGTTCACGCCTATTCGAACTTCGAAAAGAAGGTCGCCGAATCGATCGAGGAAAAGGCCAAGCAGAAGGGTCTCGAGCATCTGTTCGAGAAGATTCTCGTGCCGACCGAGAAGGTTGTCGAAGTGCGTCGCGGCCGCAAGGTCGACGCCGAGCGCAAGTTCTTCCCGGGCTACGTTCTGGTTCGCGCCAATCTGACGGATGAGGCCTTCCACCTTATCAAGAACACGCCGAAGGTGACGGGTTTCCTCGGGACGGACAGCAAGCCGGTTCCGATTCCGGACCATGAGGCTGAGCGCATCCTTGGTCAGGTCCAGGATGGCGTCGAGCGTCCGAAGCCTTCGGTTTCGTTCGAGATCGGCGAACAGGTTCGCGTTTCGGATGGTCCGTTCGCCTCGTTCAACGGCGTCGTTCAGGATGTCGACGAAGAGCGTTCGCGCCTCAAGGTCGAAGTTTCGATCTTCGGTCGCGCGACCCCGGTCGAGCTGGAATACGGTCAGGTCGAGAAGGTCTGATAAGGCCTTAAAAGGATAGGGTGGGTTTCGGCCCATTCTGGCGGAGAAATCCGCATGCGCGTGGAAGGAGGCCGGCCTTAGCCGGGTCGGATGTTCCGCACCACGCAACCGCAGCCGCCGGTCCCAGTGATCGGCACAAGCCGGGCAACCGGCGCAATTGATCCTCGGAGCGATCCGTCGCAAGGGGATTTCAGAAAGGCAGAGAGAAATGGCTAAGAAAGTTGCAGGCCAGCTCAAGCTGCAGGTGAAGGCTGGGTCGGCCAATCCGTCCCCGCCGATCGGTCCTGCGCTCGGTCAGCGTGGCATTAACATCATGGAATTCTGCAAGGCGTTCAATGCCGCCACGCAGGAAATGGAAAAGGGTATGCCGATTCCGGTCGTCATCACCTATTACCAGGACAAGTCCTTCACCTTCGTCATGAAGCAGCCGCCGGTCAGCTACTTCCTGAAGAAGGAAGCAAAGATCCAGTCCGGTTCGAAGACCCCCGGTAAGGGCGGTTCGGCTGGCAAGCTCACCAAGGCTCAGATCAAGTCGATCGCCGAAGCCAAGATGAAGGATCTCAATGCTGCCGATATCGAAGGCGCAATGGCCATGATCGAGGGCTCTGCCCGCGCTATGGGCCTGGAAGTGGTAGGCTAAGACCATGGCGAAGATTGCAAAGCGAGTACAGAAGTCCCGCGAGGGCGTTGACCCGACGAAGATCTACGGCCTCACCGAAGCCGTCTCGATGGTCAAGGAACGCGCAACTGCCAAGTTCGACGAAACCATCGAAGTTGCGATGAACCTCGGCGTTGACCCGCGCCACGCCGACCAGATGGTCCGCGGCGTTGTCAACCTGCCGAATGGCACCGGCCGCTCGGTTCGCGTCGCCGTTTTCGCACGTGGCGCCAAGGCTGACGAAGCCAAGGCTGCTGGTGCTGACGTCGTTGGCGCAGAAGAGCTCGTCGAAATCGTCCAGGGCGGCAAGATCGATTTCGATCGCTGCATCGCGACCCCGGACATGATGCCGCTCGTCGGCCGCCTCGGTAAGGTTCTCGGCCCGCGCGGCATGATGCCGAACCCGAAGGTCGGCACGGTTACGATGGATGTCGCTGGTGCCGTTAAGGCTTCCAAGGGCGGCGCCGTTGAATTCCGCGTCGAGAAGGCCGGTATCGTTCACGCTGGCATCGGCAAGGCGTCCTTCGACGCCAAGGCGCTGGAAGAAAACATCCGTGCTTTCGCTGACGCCGTGGTCAAGGCGAAGCCGACCGGTGCCAAGGGCAACTACGTCAAGCGCGTCGCAATTTCGTCGACCATGGGCCCGGGTCTCAAGATCGACCCCGCCACGCTCAGYGTCGCCTAATGAATTTCGGGCTTCGGCCCGAGACTGAATTCCCGGCCTTTCGGGGCCGGGAATCCGGACGTCAAGTCCGGAATTCCTGTCCGAGATTGCGGGTGGTTTTACCTTAATCACTTCGGCCTGCATGAGACGGGTAAGATCTGAATTTCACTATGACGCCGGAGGCGTCGAAATTCGGTTCGAACCTCGCTTGCCTTGTGTCAGACCCGGCTCTTCCGGGAACGCCAAGGGACAGGATCCTTAAGCGTTATCAGGGATCGAGCTCGATCTCGGGTGACAAAGGCAAACCCGGCAGGGCTGCATTTTGCAACCCTGCCTACTGGAGACAGACAGTGGAAAGAGCGGAAAAACGCGAATTCGTCACGGAGCTGAACGAAGTCTTCAAGGCTTCCGGTTCGGTTGTCGTGGCCCACTATGCTGGTGTCACAGTTGCGCAGATGAACGACTTCCGTTCGAAAATGCGCGCTGCTGGCGGCACCGTCAAAGTCGCGAAAAACCGCCTGGCCAAGATCGCTCTTCAGGGCACCGAGTCGGAAGGGATGACCAATCTCTTCAAGGGTCAGACGCTGATCGCATACAGCGAAGACCCGATCACGGCTCCTAAGGTTGTCATGGATTTCGCCAAGACCAACGACAAGCTCGTTGTTCTCGGTGGCGCCATGGGCACGACCACGCTCAACGCCGAAGCAGTCAAGTCGCTTGCGACCCTGCCTTCGCTCGACGAGCTGCGCGCAAAGCTGCTGGGCCTTCTCAATGCCCCGGCAACCCGCGTCGCAACGGTTGTTCAGGCACCGGCAAGCCAGCTTGCTCGCGTGTTCTCGGCCTATGCCAAGAAGGACGAAGCCGCCTAAGGCGGATTTTCGCTGTTGTATTTAAAACCAGTTCGAACCGAACAAAAGGAAAAGTAAAATGGCTGATCTCGCAAAGATCGTTGAAGACCTCTCCTCGCTGACCGTTCTGGAAGCCGCTGAGCTTTCCAAGCTGCTCGAAGAGAAGTGGGGCGTTTCGGCTGCTGCTCCGGTAGCTGTCGCTGCTGCTGGCGGCGCTGCTGCTCCGGCTGCTGCTGAAGAAGAAAAGACCGAGTTTGACGTTATCCTCGTTGACGCTGGCGCCAACAAGATCAACGTCATCAAGGAAGTCCGCGCTATCACCGGCCTCGGCCTCAAGGAAGCCAAGGACCTGGTCGAAGGCGCTCCGAAGCCGGTCAAGGAAGCTGTTTCCAAGGCTGAAGCTGCTGACCTCAAGAAGAAGCTCGAAGAAGCTGGCGCCAAGGTTGACGTCAAGTAATTCGGCTACATGCAAGGGGAGGTGGCCTTTTCAGGCCGCCTCTCTTTGACCGTTTTTAGAACATATTACCCAAAAGCCTGTCGAAAAACGGCTTTTGGGTAATGGGTTCTTCAAGAGGATGGTCTCGAACGGAAGGCAGCACAGCAATCCGCGCTGAGCGTTTTCCGTGAGTTGGACGAGATTGAACTACTCATTGATTGACGGGGTCGACTGGCCATCGGTTCCCGTCCGTTGCAGGCCCGGATGCAAGATTGACAAGGAGCGACGATGGCTCAGACCCTTTCGTTTAACGGTCGCAGGCGCGTACGCAAGTTTTTTGGTAAAATTCCAGAAGTCGCAGAAATGCCGAACCTCATCGAGGTTCAAAAGGCATCCTACGACCAGTTTCTGATGGTTGAAGAGCCCAAGGGCGGTCGCCCTGATGAAGGGCTTCAAGCTGTTTTCAAGTCGGTTTTTCCGATCAAGGATTTCTCGGGCGCATCGATGCTTGAATTCGTTTCGTACGAATTCGAGCCGCCGAAGTTCGACGTCGAAGAATGCCGTCAGCGCGATCTGACCTACGCAGCGCCGCTTAAGGTGACGCTGCGCCTCATCGTGTTCGATATCGACGAGGATACCGGCGCAAAGTCGATCAAGGACATCAAGGAACAGAACGTCTACATGGGCGACATGCCGCTCATGACTGACAACGGTACGTTCATCGTCAACGGCACCGAGCGCGTCATCGTTTCGCAGATGCACCGTTCGCCGGGCGTGTTCTTCGACCACGACAAGGGCAAGAGCCATTCGTCGGGCAAGCTGCTCTTTGCAGCCCGCGTCATTCCTTACCGTGGTTCCTGGCTCGACATCGAGTTTGACGCCAAGGACATCGTGCACGCCCGTATCGACCGCCGCCGCAAGATTCCGGTGTCGTCGCTTCTGATGGCGCTCGGCATGGACGGCGAGGAAATCCTCGACACCTTCTACACGAAGTCGCTCTACCAGCGCGACGGCGAAGGCTGGCGCGTGCCGTTCCAGCCTGATGCCCTGAAGGGTCAGAAGGCCATCACTGAGATGGTTGACGCCGATACCGGCGAAGTCGTCGTCGAGGCCGGCAAGAAGCTGACCCCGCGTCTGCTTCGTCAGCTGCAGGACAAGGGTCTGAAGGCGCTCAAGGCGACCAATGACGATCTCTATGGCAACTATCTTGCCGAAGACGTCGTCAACTTCGCGACCGGCGAGATCTACCTCGAAGCCGGCGACGAGATCGACGAGAAGACGCTTCCGCTCATTCTCTCGGCTGGTTTTGACGAGATCCCGGTTCTCGACATCGACCACATCAATGTCGGCGCCTACATCCGCAACACGCTTGCAGCCGACAAGAACGAGAACCGTCAGGACGCCCTGTTCGACATCTACCGCGTCATGCGTCCGGGTGAGCCGCCGACCATGGATTCCGCGGAAGCCATGTTCAACACGCTGTTCTTCGATGCCGAGCGCTACGACCTTTCGGCCGTTGGTCGCGTCAAGATGAACATGCGCCTCGACCTCGAGGTCGCCGACACCGTGCGCATCCTGCGCAAGGAAGACATCCTGGCTGTCGTCAAGATGCTCGTCGAGCTGCGCGACGGCAAGGGCGAGATCGACGACATCGACAACCTCGGCAACCGCCGTGTTCGTTCTGTCGGCGAGCTCATGGAGAACCAGTACCGTCTCGGCCTGCTCCGCATGGAGCGCGCGATCAAGGAACGTATGTCCTCGATCGAAATCGACACGGTCATGCCGCAGGATCTGATCAACGCGAAGCCGGCAGCTGCCGCCGTTCGCGAGTTCTTCGGATCCTCGCAGCTGTCGCAGTTCATGGACCAGGTAAACCCGCTTTCGGAAATCACCCACAAGCGCCGTCTGTCGGCTCTTGGCCCGGGTGGTCTGACCCGCGAGCGTGCTGGCTTCGAAGTCCGCGACGTTCACCCGACCCACTACGGTCGTATTTGCCCGATCGAAACGCCGGAAGGCCCGAACATCGGTCTGATCAACTCGCTTGCAACCTTCGCCCGCGTCAACAAGTACGGCTTCATCGAGAGCCCGTACCGCAAGATCGTCGACGGCAAGGTGACGAACGACGTCGTCTATCTCTCGGCGATGGAAGAAGCGAAGTACCATGTGGCGCAGGCAAACTCGACGCTGAACGAAGACAACTCGTTCTCTGAAGAGTTCGTCGTTTGCCGTCACTCCGGTGAAGTTATGCTGGCGCCGCGCGACAACATCAACCTGATGGACGTTTCGCCGAAGCAGCTCGTTTCGGTCGCGGCCGCGCTCATCCCGTTCCTTGAGAACGACGACGCCAACCGCGCACTGATGGGCTCGAACATGCAGCGTCAGGCCGTGCCGCTGCTGCGCGCCGAAGCTCCGTTCGTCGGTACCGGCATGGAGCCGGTCGTTGCCCGCGATTCCGGCGCTGCGATTGCAGCCCGTCGTGGCGGTGTCGTCGACCAGGTTGACGCGACCCGTATCGTTATCCGCGCGACCGAAGACCTCGATCCGTCGAAGTCGGGCGTCGATATCTATCGTCTGCAGAAGTTCCAGCGTTCGAACCAGAACACCTGCGTCAATCAGCGCCCGCTGGTGACCGTCGGTGACGTCCTGAACAAGGGCGACATCATCGCTGACGGTCCGTCGACCGACCTTGGTGACCTGGCTCTCGGCCGCAACGCGCTCGTCGCGTTCATGCCCTGGAACGGCTACAACTACGAAGACTCGATCCTGCTCTCCGAGCGGATCGTGCGCGACGACGTGTTCACCTCCATCCACATCGAAGAATTCGAAGTGATGGCGCGTGACACCAAGCTGGGTCCGGAAGAAATCACCCGCGACATTCCGAACGTTTCGGAAGAAGCGCTGCGCAACCTCGACGAAGCCGGTATCGTCTATATCGGTGCTGAGGTTCAGCCGGGTGACATCCTCGTCGGCAAGATCACGCCGAAGGGCGAAAGCCCGATGACGCCGGAAGAAAAGCTTCTGCGCGCCATCTTCGGTGAAAAGGCCTCCGACGTTCGCGACACCTCGATGCGCATGCCCCCGGGCACCTTCGGTACCGTCGTCGAAGTTCGCGTCTTCAACCGCCACGGCGTTGAGAAGGACGAGCGCGCGATGGCAATCGAGCGCGAGGAAATCGAACGCCTCGCCAAGGACCGCGACGACGAACAGGCGATCCTCGATCGTAACGTCTACGCACGTCTCGTCGATATGCTGCGTGGCCACACGGCCGTTGCCGGCCCGAAGGGCTTCAAGAAGGGCACCGAGCTTTCGAACCTGGTCGTCAGCGAATACCCCCGCTCGCAGTGGTGGATGTTCGCCGTCGAAGACGAAAAGGCTCAGGGCGAAATCGAAGCTCTGCGGGCCCAGTACGACGAATCCAAGTCGCGCCTTGAACAGCGCTTCATGGACAAGGTCGAGAAGGTCCAGCGCGGCGACGAAATGCCTCCGGGCGTCATGAAGATGGTCAAGGTCTTCGTCGCTGTTAAGCGCAAGATCCAGCCGGGCGATAAGATGGCCGGCCGTCACGGCAACAAGGGTGTCGTGTCGCGTATCGTGCCGATCGAAGACATGCCGTTCCTCGAAGACGGTACGCATGTCGACGTCGTTCTGAACCCGCTCGGCGTGCCTTCGCGCATGAACGTCGGCCAGATCCTCGAAACCCATCTTGGCTGGGCTTGCGCCGGCATGGGCAAGAAGATCGGTGCGATGCTCGATGCTTACAAGGCAGGTGCCGATATTCAGCCGCTGCGCGACACCATCGACAGCGTCATCGGGTCGGGCCCGAAGGGTGAGCCGATCAAGCAATACGACGATGAATCGATCGTACGCCTGGCCGAGCAGACCCGTCGTGGTGTTTCGATCGCAACGCCGGTCTTTGACGGTGCTGTCGAGGCCGACGTCAACGAGATGCTGGAGCAGGCAGGCCTGAAGGTGACCGGTCAGTCGACGCTTTATGATGGCCGTACCGGTGATCAGTTCGACCGTCAGGTGACCGTGGGCTACATCTACATGCTGAAGCTCAACCACCTCGTCGACGACAAGATCCACGCTCGTTCGATCGGTCCGTACTCGCTCGTCACCCAGCAGCCGCTGGGCGGCAAGGCGCAGTTCGGCGGTCAGCGCTTCGGGGAAATGGAAGTCTGGGCGCTGGAAGCGTACGGGGCAGCCTACACCCTGCAGGAAATGCTGACGGTCAAGTCGGACGACGTTGCGGGTCGTACCAAGGTCTACGAAGCGATCGTCCGTGGCGACGACACCTTCGAGGCGGGCATTCCGGAGAGCTTCAACGTTCTCGTCAAGGAAATGCGCTCGCTGGGCCTCTCGGTCGAACTCGAAAACTCGAAGGTCGACGAAGCTGGCGCGACGCAACTGCCGGACGCAGCCGAGTAAGACGATCCATGGTGCGTGCCGCGATGCGGCGCGCACCGTTTCCGCCTGAAGACGCTGGCGTCTTCGGCAGGAACAGAGCCGCAGCCAATGCGGTTTTAGCTGTTTATGGGGCAGGGGCCGGCGCCCGGGATTTGTCGGCACCCTCGCCAAGCTCAGGGCGTAAAGCCCGTAAAGGAGACAGGCATGAACCAAGAGGTCATGAATCTTTTCAATCCGCAGGTGCCTGCACAGACCTTCGATTCCATCCGGATTTCGATCGCCTCGCCGGAGAAGATTCTTTCCTGGTCTTACGGTGAGATCAAGAAGCCGGAGACGATCAACTACCGCACGTTCAAGCCGGAACGCGACGGTCTGTTCTGCGCGCGCATCTTTGGCCCGATCAAGGACTACGAGTGCCTGTGCGGCAAGTACAAGCGCATGAAGTACAAGGGCATCATCTGCGAAAAGTGCGGCGTCGAAGTCACGCTGTCGCGCGTTCGCCGTGAGCGCATGGGCCACATCGAGCTCGCCGCTCCCGTTGCCCACATCTGGTTCCTGAAGTCGCTGCCGAGCCGCATCTCGACGCTGCTCGACATGACGCTGAAGGATGTCGAGCGCGTTCTGTACTTCGAAAACTACATCGTCACCGAGCCTGGTCTGACGTCGCTGAAGGAAAACCAGCTCCTCAGCGAAGAAGACTACATGCTCGCCGTCGACGAGTTCGGCGAAGATCAGTTCACCGCGATGATCGGTGCTGAAGCGATCTATGAAATGCTCGCTTCGATGAATCTCGAAAAGATCGCCGGCGATCTGCGTGCGGAACTGGCCGAGACGACCTCGGATCTGAAGCAGAAGAAGCTGATGAAGCGGCTGAAGATCGTCGAGAATTTCATGGAGTCCGGCAACCGTCCGGAATGGATGATCATGAAGGTCGTTCCGGTGATCCCGCCGGATCTGCGTCCGCTCGTCCCGCTCGACGGTGGCCGTTTCGCGACGTCGGATCTGAACGATCTCTATCGCCGCGTCATCAACCGTAACAACCGTCTGAAGCGCCTGATCGAACTGCGCGCTCCGGGCATCATCATCCGCAACGAAAAGCGCATGCTGCAGGAATCTGTGGACGCGCTGTTCGATAACGGCCGTCGTGGCCGCGTCATCACCGGCGCCAACAAGCGCCCGCTGAAGTCGCTGTCCGACATGCTCAAGGGCAAGCAGGGCCGGTTCCGTCAGAACCTGCTCGGCAAGCGCGTCGACTATTCCGGCCGCTCGGTCATCGTGACCGGTCCGGAACTGAAGCTGCACCAGTGCGGTCTTCCGAAGAAGATGGCGCTCGAGCTGTTCAAGCCGTTCATCTACGCCCGCCTCGACGCCAAGGGTTACTCCTCGACCGTCAAGCAGGCCAAGAAGCTCGTCGAAAAGGAAAAGCCGGAAGTCTGGGACATCCTCGACGAGGTTATCCGCGAGCATCCGGTTCTGTTGAACCGCGCACCGACGCTGCACCGCCTGGGCATCCAGGCCTTCGAACCGACCCTGGTCGAAGGCAAGGCGATCCAGCTGCACCCGCTCGTCTGCACGGCCTTCAACGCCGACTTCGACGGCGACCAGATGGCCGTTCACGTGCCGCTGTCGCTCGAAGCGCAGCTTGAAGCCCGCGTTCTGATGATGTCGACGAACAACATCCTGCACCCGGCAAACGGCGCGCCGATCATCGTTCCGTCGCAGGACATGGTTCTCGGTCTCTACTATCTGTCGATCCTGAACCAGAACGAGCCGGGCGAAGGCATGGCGTTCTCGGACATGGGCGAGCTGCATCACGCGCTCGAAACCAAGGCCGTGACCCTGCACGCCAAGATTCGTGGCCGCTTCAAGACCGTCGACGCCGAGGGCAACCCGGTTTCGAAGATCTACGAAACGACGCCTGGCCGCATGATCATCGGCGAACTGTTGCCGCGCAACGTCAACGTGCCGTTCGAGACCTGCAACCAGGAAATGACCAAGAAGAACATCTCCAAGATGATCGACACGGTCTACCGTCACTGCGGTCAGAAAGACACGGTCATCTTCTGCGACCGCATCATGCAGCTCGGCTTTGCCCATGCCTGCCGCGCCGGCATTTCGTTCGGCAAGGACGACATGGTCATTCCGGACACCAAGGTGAAGATCGTCGGCGATACTGAAGCGCTCGTGAAGGAATACGAGCAGCAGTACAATGACGGCCTCATCACCCAGGGCGAAAAGTACAACAAGGTTGTCGACGCCTGGGGTAAGGCGACCGAGAAGGTCGCCGACGAAATGATGGCCCGCATTAAGGCTGTAGAGTTCGACGACAACGGCCGTCAGAAGCCGATGAACTCGATCTACATGATGTCGCACTCCGGCGCCCGTGGTTCTCCGAACCAGATGCGTCAGCTGGGCGGCATGCGCGGCCTGATGGCCAAGCCCTCGGGCGAAATCATCGAGACGCCGATCATCTCGAACTTCAAGGAAGGCCTCACCGTTAACGAGTACTTCAACTCGACCCACGGTGCCCGTAAGGGCCTGGCCGACACCGCCTTGAAGACCGCGAACTCGGGCTACCTGACCCGTCGTCTCGTCGACGTGGCGCAGGATTGCATCGTCAACTCCGTCGATTGCGGCACCGAGAACGGCCTCACCATGACGGCGATCGTCGACGCCGGTCAGGTTGTGGCTTCGCTTGGCGCGCGTATCCTTGGTCGTACGGCTCTGGATGACATCGATCACCCGGTCACCGGCGCTCGCCTCGTCGACGCTGGTCGGATGATCCTTGAGCCCGACGTCATCGAGATCGAAAAGGCTGGTATTCAGTCGATCCGTATCCGTTCGGCACTGACCTGCGAAATCCAGACGGGCGTTTGCGGCGTCTGCTACGGCCGCGACCTGGCACGTGGTACGCCGGTCAACATGGGCGAAGCGGTTGGCGTTATCGCTGCACAGTCGATCGGTGAACCGGGCACCCAGCTCACCATGCGTACCTTCCACCTGGGCGGTACGGCGACCGTGGTCGACCAGTCGTTCCTGGAAGCGTCCTACGAAGGCACGGTTCAGATCAAGAACCGCAACATGCTGCGCAACTCGGACGGCGTTCTCGTCGCGATGGGCCGTAACATGGCGGTCCAGATCCTGGACGAGCGCGGCGTCGAGCGTTCTTCGCAGCGCGTTGCCTATGGTTCGAAGATCCTCGTCGACGATGGTGACAAGGTGAAGCGCGGTCAGCGTCTCGCCGAGTGGGATCCCTACACCCGTCCGATGATGACGGAAGTGGAAGGTACCGTTCACTTCGAAGACGTCGTCGACGGCATCTCGGTGCTCGAAGCGACCGACGAATCCACCGGCATCACCAAGCGTCAGGTTATCGACTGGCGTTCGACTCCGCGTGGTACGGACCTGAAGCCGGCGATCGTCATCAAGGACAAGAATGGTGCGGTCATGAAGCTGTCGCGTGGTGGTGACGCCCGCTTCATGCTTTCGGTTGACGCCATTCTTTCGGTGGAACCGGGCACGAAGGTCTCCCAGGGTGACGTGCTTGCACGTTCGCCGCTGGAAAGCGCCAAGACCAAGGACATCACCGGTGGTCTGCCGCGCGTTGCCGAACTGTTCGAAGCTCGTCGTCCGAAGGATCACGCCATCATCGCTGAGATCGATGGTACCATCCGCTTCGGCCGCGACTACAAGAACAAGCGTCGCGTTCTGATCGAGCCGGCGGAAGACGGTGTTGAGCCGGTCGAATACCTGATCCCGAAGGGCAAGCCCTTCCATCTTCAGGATGGCGACTACATCGAAAAGGGCGACTACATCCTCGACGGCAATCCGGCGCCGCACGACATCCTGGCGATCAAGGGCGTGGAAGCACTTGCTTCCTACCTGGTCAACGAAATCCAGGAAGTCTACCGACTGCAGGGCGTTGTCATCAACGACAAGCACATCGAGGTGATCGTCCGTCAGATGCTGCAGAAGGTGGAAATCACCGATGCAGGCGACTCGACCTACATTGTCGGCGACAATGTCGATCGTATCGAGCTCGAAGACGTCAACGACGGCCTGATCGAACAGGGCAAGAAGCCGGCATACGGCGATCCGGTCCTGCTCGGCATCACCAAGGCCTCGCTGCAGACACCGTCGTTCATCTCGGCAGCGTCGTTCCAGGAAACCACCAAGGTCCTGACCGAAGCGGCGATCGCCGGCAAGACGGACGGCCTGCAGGGCCTGAAGGAAAACGTCATCGTCGGCCGTCTGATCCCGGCCGGTACCGGTGGCACGATGACCCAGATCCGTCGCATCGCAACCGCGCGCGACGAAATGATCCTGGAAGAGCGTCGTCGTGGCACGGGTGCGGATGTCGCAACGCCGATGCTCGCCGATCTCGCCAACGAGAACGCAGCAGCCGAATAAGCGAGGGGGCGGTCTCCGCCCTTTGAGCCAACGAAGAAAAGCCGCCGAGAGCGATCTCGGTGGCTTTTCCTTTGAGCGGTCACCGCGCGCGGCAAAGCCGAGGGGGACGATCTTTTGAACGTGAACTTAGCTGAAGCGGATAATCGCCACTTCGCCTTCGAGCGCACCCTGGTAGGCTGAGGCGTGAGGCTCTTCGCTCGGGACTTCGGTCAATGTACCGATCTGGTCCAGGTCAGCCTCGAGAAAACCTTCTTCGGCAAGTGCGTTCAGCGCTTCGCGAACGGCGGTATCGTCGTCGGGCGCCTTGAGCATCACGTGAATGTCCACGCCGTCTCCGTCGCCGTCGGTCTCGTAGGCTTTGCCGATGATGATGAACACCATCGGTTCGTCCGGGGCATTGTCGTTGTCTGGGGTGACGGCCATTTTGTTTCCTTTCGAATGACTGGCGGGACCTTAGCGTCCTTTTAAACCCAGCGCGACGGAAATGCAGTGCCCTTCGAACGCTTCTCCTGGGGCCGACTCGAAGTCGGTGGAAAACCGCCACAAAGWGGTTGCCGATTCCTTAACCCTGTCGGACACTCTGCGGGCTGAAGGGGCAAAGAGGCGGACGCCGGGTACGGAACCATGTGCAAAAGCCTTGTTTTGCAGGCATGTCAGGCCTGTGCGCGATAGAATATTTCTTAATTGCCCTTGACTGTTGGCCTTGAAATCAGTACACCCCGCCGCATCGGAGCCCATGTGAGGCTGGCTGGTTCGGAACGTCGCGTTCTGGAGTTCGCCTCAAACAAGGTTCGAAACGCACGCTGACGACAACAATGCTGCACGCATGACGCGCAATATAGTGCGTCCTCTGCTTTATTTGGGGCCATCTGCGGAAAAGCGGATCGGCCCCTGTTTTGCGCATTTCATGAGGCGTTCGACATCGCCGGCGACGGCAACGATCCGCCCGCAAGGGTAACGTGACAAGATTTTGCAAGGATGGGTATATGCCTACCGTAAACCAGCTGATCCGCAAGCCTCGTCAGGCACAGGTAAAGCGCAACAAGGTTCCTGCTCTGCAGGAAAACCCGCAGAAGCGTGGTGTTTGCACCCGCGTTTACACGACGACCCCGAAGAAGCCGAACTCGGCTCTCCGTAAGGTTGCCAAGATTCGCCTGACGAACGGCTTCGAAGTCATCGGCTACATCCCGGGTGAAGGTCACAACCTTCAGGAACACTCGGTTGTTATGATCCGCGGCGGCCGCGTAAAGGACCTTCCGGGTGTTCGTTACCACATCATCCGTGGCGTTCTCGACACCCAGGGTGTCAAGAACCGCAAGCAGCGCCGTTCGAAGTACGGTGCGAAGCGTCCGAAGTAATTCGGTTTTGAAAATCCCGGCGCTGCGCGAGGTCCTCCGCGTGGTAAAGCGCTGAAACAGTTAAAGAGACGAGAAGTATGTCCCGACGTCACAGAGCAGAAAAGCGTGAGATCAACCCGGATCCGAAGTTCGGTGATCTGGTTGTCACGAAGTTCATGAACGCAATCATGCTGCACGGCAAGAAGTCCGTTGCGGAAAGCATCGTTTATGGCGCGTTCGATGCGGTTCAGGTCAAGCTGAAGCAAGAGCCGATCACCGTATTCCATTCCGCGCTCGACAACATTGCGCCGCACGTTGAAGTGCGTTCGCGCCGCGTCGGTGGTGCTACTTACCAGGTTCCGGTCGATGTTCGTCCGGAGCGTCGCCAGGCCCTCGCCATCCGTTGGCTGATCGCGGCCGCACGCAAGCGTAACGAGACGACCATGGTTGATCGCCTTTGCGGCGAACTCATGGACGCAGCGAACAACCGTGGTAGCGCCGTGAAGAAGCGCGAAGACACGCACAAGATGGCTGATGCCAACCGTGCGTTCTCGCATTATCGCTGGTAATTCTGGCGCGAACGTCTCAAGAGGCAGTCCACTATGGCACGCGAATATAAAATCGAAGATTACCGTAACTTCGGTATCATGGCGCACATCGACGCTGGCAAGACCACGACGACCGAGCGCATCCTCTACTACACCGGCAAGTCCCACAAGATCGGCGAAGTCCACGACGGCGCCGCGACCATGGACTGGATGGAGCAGGAGCAGGAACGCGGCATCACCATCACGTCCGCTGCTACGACGACCTTCTGGAAGGGTCGCGATGGCAAGACCCGCCGCTTCAACATCATCGACACGCCCGGTCACGTTGACTTCACCATCGAAGTCGAACGCTCGCTGCGCGTTCTCGACGGCGCCATTGCGCTTCTCGACGCCAACGCAGGTGTTGAGCCTCAGACGGAAACCGTCTGGCGCCAGGCCGAGAAGTACAACGTTCCGCGCATGATCTTCTGCAACAAGATGGACAAGACCGGTGCGGACTTCTACCGCTCGGTCGAGATGATCAAGACCCGCCTGGGCGCGATCGCCGTCGTCATGCAGCTGCCGATCGGCGCTGAAACCGAGTTCAAGGGTGTTATCGACCTGGTCGAGATGAACGCTCTCGTCTGGCGCGACGAATCGCTCGGCGCCCAGTGGGACGTCGTCGAGATTCCGGACGACATGAAGGACAAGGCCGAAGAATATCGCGAAAAGCTGATCGAGACTGTTGTCGAGATCGACGAAGCTGCGATGGAAGCCTACCTCGAAGGCAACATGCCCTCGAACGACAAGATCCGCGAACTGGTTCGCCGCGGCACCATCGACGTGAAGTTCCACCCGATGTTCTGCGGTACCGCGTTCAAGAACAAGGGCGTTCAGCCGCTTCTCGACGCCGTTGTCGACTACCTGCCGTCGCCGCTCGACATTCCGGCGATCAAGGGCATTGACGCCAAGACCGAAGCCGAGATCGAGCGTCACGCTGATGATGCCGAGCCGCTTTCGATGCTTGCGTTCAAGATCATGAACGACCCCTTCGTCGGTTCGCTGACCTTCGCCCGCATCTACTCGGGCAAGCTCGAAAAGGGCTCGTCGGTCATGAACACGGTCAAGGACAAGCGCGAGCGCGTCGGCCGTATGCTGCAGATGCACTCGAACAGCCGTGAAGACATCGAAGAAGCCTTTGCTGGCGACATCGTTGCTCTGGCTGGTCTCAAGGAAACCACCACGGGTGATACACTCTGCGACCCGCTGAAGCCGGTTATCCTCGAGCGCATGGAATTCCCCGAGCCGGTTATCCAGATCGCGATCGAGCCGAAGTCCAAGGGCGACCAGGAAAAGATGGGCCTCGCGCTCAACCGCCTGGCAGCCGAAGACCCGTCGTTCCGCGTCAAGACCGACCAGGAATCCGGCCAGACGATCATCGCCGGCATGGGCGAACTTCACCTCGACATCATCGTCGACCGTATGCGTCGCGAGTTCAAGGTTGAAGCCAACGTCGGTGCGCCGCAGGTTGCCTACCGCGAAACCATCACGCGTCAGCACGAAGAAGACTACACGCACAAGAAGCAGTCCGGTGGTACCGGTCAGTTCGCGCGCGTCAAGCTCGTATTCGAACCGAACCCGGATGGCGAAGATTTCGTCTTCGAATCCAAGATCGTCGGCGGTGCTGTTCCGAAGGAATACATCCCGGGCGTTCAGAAGGGTATCGAAAGCGTTCTGTCTTCCGGTCCGCTCGCTGGCTTCCCGATGCTGGGTGTCAAGGCGACGCTCATCGACGGTGCATTCCATGACGTCGACTCGTCGGTTCTGGCCTTCGAAATCGCTTCGCGTGCTTGCTTCCGTGAAGCTGCCAAGAAGGCCGGTGCACAGCTTCTCGAGCCGATGATGAAGGTTGAAGTCGTAACGCCGGAAGACTACGTCGGCGACGTTATCGGCGACCTCAACTCCCGTCGTGGCCAGATCCAGGGCCAGGAATCGCGTGGCGTTGCCGTCGTGATCAACGCAAACGTCCCGCTGGCGAACATGTTCAAGTACGTCGACAACCTGCGCTCCATGTCGCAGGGCCGCGCACAGTACACGATGACCTTCGATCACTACGCGCCGGTCCCGTCGAACGTCGCACAGGAAATCCAGGCAAAGTATTCCGGTCAGAAGTGACCGGAATACCGATACGCTGAACGCAGATAAAAAAGTTTTCCCCGCGAGGGGATAGAGAACGGAGAGCCGGAAATGGCAAAGAGCAAATTTGAGCGCAACAAGCCGCACGTTAACATTGGCACGATTGGCCACGTTGACCATGGCAAGACGTCGCTGACCGCAGCGATCACGAAGTACTTCGGCGAGTTCAAGGCGTATGACCAGATCGACGCCGCGCCGGA
>NZ_JBFRGB010000052.1:0-16965 GCF_052115125.1 Ensifer sp. 2TAB8
GCCATCGGCATTCCGATCGGCATCGTCATGTCCCGTTCGGATCGCTTCCAGAATATCGTCAATCCGATCCTCGACGTGATGCAGACCATGCCGAGTTTCGTCTATCTGATCCCGGTCGTCATGCTGCTTGGCATCGGCAAGGTGCCGGGGCTGATTGCCGTGGTCATCTACGCGATACCGCCGATGATCCGGCTCACCAATCTCGGCATCCGTCTCGTCGACAAGGATGTGCTGGAGGCTGCCGATGCCTTCGGTTCGTCGGGCTGGCAGAAGCTCAAGAACGTGCAGATGCCGTTGGCCCTGCCGACGATCATGGCCGGCATCAACCAGACGATCATGATGGCGCTCGCCATGGTGGTCATCGCCTCGATGATCGGTGTTCAAGGTCTCGGTCAGCCGGTGCTGAAGGCGATCGCCAACCAGTACTTTACCCTCGGCATCTTCAACGGCCTCGCCATCGTCGGGATTGCGATCATCTTCGATCGTGTCAGCCAGGCCTATGGCCACCGCCTGCAGAAGCATCGCGAGATCATCCACGGCTGAGCCTTGGGGATCAAGAAAAGTGAAGGCCCCGGTGCGAAAGCGCCGGGACCTTTGTTCTTTCGGGAAAGGCTCACGTACGGGCAGAGAGGATGCCGGTGGAAAGTGCGACACCACCAGCCGTGAGGATCGCGGCCAGCATTTCGAACGGGCCAATCTGCTCGCCGAGCAGGACCGCGCCGCCGATCATCGCGAGCACCGGGGTCAGTGCGGTGAAGGCTGCGGCCTGGGTGCCGCCGAGGCTCTTCACCGCAAAGCCATAGGCAACCATGGCAACGAGACCGGACAGGATGCCCTGGCTGGTGATCTGCAAGGCGATCTCCTGGGCCGGGACGCTGGCAAGCGTGCTTCCGAAACAGGCTGCAAGCGCCAGATGGATCAGGAACGACCAGACGGCAATCAAGGCGCTTCCTTGCAGCGGGCTCAGCCCGGAGCGGCGGAATGCGTGGGTGTAGATCGCCCAAAGCGTCGCCGCCGCTGGCAACAGGGCATATCCGATCCAGCCGGCGGACGCTGAAGCCGCGAGATTGCGCGTCAGCAGGATGGCGACGCCGGCGACGATCGCGGCAAAACCCGCCATCCGCATCCGGTCCGGACGTTCACCAAAGATGGTGATGCTGATCAGGGCGGTGGCAAGCGGCATCGAGCCACCGAGAAGAATGCCGACGGAGGAGGCGGGAACGGAATGGATCGCAAATGCCGAGACCTGAAAGAAGACCGCACCCGAGCCCGCGACCATGAGGCCGAGAAGCAGGACCGGCAGCTTGCGCGGCAGTAGGCCGGCCTTCAGCCAGACCGGCGCAAGCAGGAGGGTCGGCACGCCATAGCGGATCAGGCCGAGGTCGATCGTGCCGAGTGTAGTGCCCGCCGAATGGCGGGTCGCGAGAATCCAACCCGCCCATATGAGGACGGTCACGAAGGCACCGGCATAGCCGGCGGCGACAGGCGTCGTATTGCCGCGATCGAAGGCGAGCGCAACCATTTGAATTTCCTTCCCGATTTGAGTATCTCAGGGGCTTTTGGGTCCGGAAGGAAGATTACGCCCTGAAGGCAGGGCATGTCCTTGCGATTTATGCCCAAAGCAGGCTATAGTTAGCAATAATGTGCCAATAGATACCTCTGAAGTTTGTGATCATGCCAAATCTCGATAAATTTGACTTCGCCATCCTCAGGATACTCCAGGAGGATGCGCGCGCGACGAACGTCGAGATCGCCGAAAAGGTCAATCTTTCGCCGTCGCCTTGCTTGCGGCGCATCCGCAATCTGGAAAAATCCGGCATCCTGCGTGGCTATCGCGCCGACATCGACCGCAAGGAAGCCGGCCTCGGGCTCACGGTCTTCGTGGAGATCAAGGTGGGACGGCACAGCCGCGAGAATGCACAATTGCAGCAGGAGGCGCTGCTCGCCATTCCCGAGGTGGTGTCCTGTTTCCTGATCTCGGGCAATGCCGATTTTCTCGCAGAGGTCGTCGTCGAGGACCTCCCGGCTTACGAGAAGCTCCTGACCGATACGCTGCTTGCCCTGCCGGGTGTGACCGATATCCGCTCGAACTTCGCGATCCGGTCGATCAAGACGGGTGGGCCTCTGAAATTGCCCGAGCCGCGCTGAACGCCGGGCGATTGCCGGTCTCGGAGCGTCGCCGGCACGCGATTGATTCCCGTTAAGTTTCAGTAAGGTTCTGGAATTGGCCGCAATCGCGATTATCTGATCGCGGTGAACAGCTTTGCCGCGGCAACGGAGCCAGTGACCCATTCATGAAAATCAAGGCGATCTTCAATCGTGACGGCGGAACCTTCCGCACGACGGATATGGCGGCCTATGGCCAGAAGGTTGAGGAGGTCTTCCACGCCGCTGGACATCGGATCGAGATTGCCGCCGTTTCCGGAAATGAAATGCGCGAGACGCTGGAGCGCACATGCCGCCGCGACGATCTCGATGCGATCCTTGCCGGCGGTGGCGACGGTACGATTTCTGCGGCTGCCGGGGTCGCCTGGAAGAACCACATGCCGCTTGGCGTCGTTCCCGCCGGGACGATGAACCTTTTCGCCCGCACGCTGAAGCTGCCGCTCGATATCTGGAAGGTGCCGGAAGTGCTGGCAAACGGAGTGATCATCGACGGCGATATCGGCAGCGCCGATGGCCGGGCCTTCGTGCACCAGTTTTCGATGGGCCTGCATGCCCGCATGGTGCGCTACCGCGAGTCCTTCAGCTTTCGTTCGAGGGCGGGCAAGATCGCCGCCAGCACGCGTGCCGCCGTTGGCGTGATTCTCAATCCGCCTGATTTCGAGATCGAGTTCGACGTCGACGGACACAAGGAAAGCCGCCATGTTTCAGCGGTTTCCGTCTCCAACAACCCGTTCGGGCGCGACACGCTGATGTATGCCGATGATGTTACGGCCGGCCATCTCGGCTTCTATACCGCTCCGCCCCTGAGTCCGCCGGGCGTCGCCAAGCTCGCCTTCGATGTCATGCGCGGTAAATTTCGCGATAGCCCGCTGATTACCACCATGAGCGGTCATGCGCTCGATCTGCATTTTCCCAAGGTGGAGCGTAAGATCAACTGCGTCATCGACGGGGAACTCCTGCCGATGGGCCGTGACGTCGCGCTTCGTATTCACCCCGGTGAACTCAAATTGCTCGTCGGTGCCGACCGCGACGGCGCGCCCATCCAACGCGACGGGTCGTCCACTCATCGGGAAGGGTCGGCGATCCAGAAGTAGCCGAAGCCGTAGCGATCCGGCAGATTGCCGTTGAGATAGGGCAGGGCGAGTTGCTGCGGCTTCATCGCCTCCTCAGCCACGCCGAGCGACTTCAAGATGTCGAGAAGCCCTTCAGGTGGTTGAGCATCGAGCTTTCCGTTGTCGCTCCAGACCACGAGGAGCGGTCCGGTCAGATGCTCGATCGGAGAACTGCTGTTTCCAGCCACGAAAACCTTGGCGCCGTGCAGACGCGTGCGCACATTGCCCCCAAGTAGCTTGTCCGAGGCGATGACCATCGCCGGCTCGGCTCCCTCCTGTTTCACGACGGTGTCGACAAGGGTGCTATAGGGGATGCTCAGCCGCGACAGCTTGCCGAACCAGGGGCGAACGACGGCGCGGGCCGACACGACCACCACGGTGGTAACGACGATGAAGGCGACGAGCAGCAGGAAGGGGCGAACGCTTCGCGCGGTGTCGACGCCGGATGCCTCGACCTTGAGGGCGAGGTAAAGCGGCAGCAGGACGAGAAAGAGAACCAGCCACTTCTCCCGCATGTGCGTGGCGCCGACGGCCAGCATGATCAGCAGTACGGCACCGAGGCACAAAAGCAGCATGCGCCCGATGACGCGTGTCCAGGGGCTTTCGGCGCGCCAGATCGCCGCCAGGTCCTTGCGGAATACCAGAGCAAAGACGACCAGCGGAATGGCGGCGCCGCGAAGTGAGGCGGCGACCAGTGCGATGACCCCTTTGAGCGCCTTCGTCAGGTAGCTCGTCTGTTGCGCCGTTCCCATTTCATGGAGGGTATTGCGCGAGGCAGCACCGAGGTTTTCGAGAATCCAGTAGCCGTGCGGCAGCGCAATCAGTGTGCAGACGGCGATGGCAACCAGGATGCGCCAGTCGAAGATCCGTGCGCGCAGCCTGGGCTCGGGCAGGATCGCAAGAATCGCGGCGGTTGGGACGAGTGCGAAGTTGTACTTCGAGATGACGCCGATGCCGACCGCCGCGCCCGTCAGTATATAGGCGAACAGACTTGGCCGCGTCATCGTCCGGATGAAGGCGTAAAGGAACAGCGACACGGCAAACAGCGCGGCGACCGTATGCGAAAGGTCGCGCTGCGCGAGCAGGAAGATCGGCGGAAAAGTCAGGACGCCGACCGTTGCGATGGCTGTCAGGCGCCGATCGTTCAGGACCTCGCGTGCCGCGAGGCCGTAGAAGAGACAACAGAGAAACAGGAGCCCGTTCTTGAGCACCGTCATCGTCGCGAGCGACGGCCCGAAGAGCGAGGTGAGCCCGTATTGCAGCCAGTTGTAGAACGGGGGCTGCGAGCCATAGCCAAGCATCAGGAACTGCGAGACGAAGGCTTGTTCCGACTCGTCGATCTCGAGCGATGTGGAAACGGCGAGGCGCAAGCCGATGCAGAGCAGGAAATAACCGGCAATCAGCGCAACGGTGATGTTTGGCCGACGATTGACGACGTCAAGCATCGCTTGGGTCCCGGGCGAAGATCTGTCGCACGATGTAGTTGGTGGTATCGTCGTCGCGGAAATAGGTTCGCGCCATCATTTCCGCCAGGATGCCCGTGGTGATGAGCTGGACGGACGAGAGGAAAAGCATGACGCCGACGATCAGCAGCGGTCGCGTGCCGATATCGTTTCCGAGGATAAACTTGTCGAAGCCGAGATAGACCAGGATCAACGCGCTGAGCGCGCCGGTCGCAAGCCCGATCGAGCCGAAGAAGTGCCCCGGGCGCGCCTTGTACCGCATGAAGAACAGCACCGACAGCAGATCGAGAATCACGCGGAAGGTTCTGGAGATCCCATATTTGGACTGGCCATGCTGGCGCGCGTGATGGGTAACGGGCATCTCGCCGATGCGGCTGCTCGGCACCACGCCGGCGACCCAGGCGGGGATGAAGCGGTGCATTTCCCCCATCAGCTTCACCTGCTTGATGACGGAGGTCCGGTAGACCTTCAGGCTGCAGCCATAGTCGTGCAGCCTGACGCCGGTGATCTTTCCAATCAGGCGGTTGGCGCACCAGGACGGGATCTTCCGGAGCAGGAGGCCGTCCTGCCGGTTCTTTCGCCAGCCGACGAGCAGGTCGAGCTGGCGCTCCTCGATCGCCTTGACCATTTCGGGGATGTCAGCCGGATCGTTCTGCAGGTCGCCGTCGAGCGTGGCGATCAGGCGCCCGGCAGCAGCGTCGATGCCGGCCTGCATCGCCGCCGTTTGCCCGAAGTTCTTCTGCAGTTCGACGATCTTGAGGTCGAGGCCGGGGTCGGAAAGCGCCTTCCTCGCATTTACAAGCGTTCGGTCGGTACTGCCGTCGTCAACGAGGATCAGTTCCCAAGGAGAGGGAAAGTTCGCCAGCGAATCGCGGACCCGCGTGATCAGAGGCTGGATGCTGTCCTCCTCGTTGAACACGGGAATGACGACGGATAGTTCGATGGAGTACATGGAAACAGCTCGTACATGCGGCGGCGCTTGCGGTGCCGCAAGATTTGGATTGGGCTACATAATCGTTTTCTTGCACAGTTATCGGTGATAACCAACGTTCAATCTTGCGTGTCAACACGGGAAATCGAGACCTGATGATTTCGGATTGCGAGTCCGACCGGCGATCCTGGCTCGCCCGCAACCGGATGACATTGCTTTCGGCAGCTGCCATTGCGGCCTACGCGGCCTTTGTCGAATGGTTCTGGGGATGGCCGGCGCTGTTGAAGCAATGGTCGGAGATCGGCTTCGGTTCGGCAGTCTCGGCGCTGGTGCTGCTTGTCGCGACCTATTTCATTCGTTGCTACCGCATCTATGATTACTTCCCGAAAGAAACCGCTGGCCGTTTCCTGCCGCTATTTCGCGTCACCCAGGTTCACAATCTTCTGAACATCATGCTGCCGTTTCGCGCCGGCGAGACGAGCTTTCCGCTCCTGATGCGCTCGGAGTTTTCCGTGCCGCTTGCGCGCGGAACGTCCGCTCTCCTGGTGATGCGTCTGCTCGACTTGCACGCGCTTCTCGTTGTCGCCGCCGTCGGCCTTGTCATCGGGCGTGGGTCAGCCGTCCTTTGGGTCGCGTGGCTTGCCGCGTTCGTCTCGCCGCTTCTCTTCTTTCTTTTGAAGGATCAAGTGATTGCGCTGGCGCGCCGGCTGTTGCCGACAAAGCTCGATGCCATCGTGGACGAGTTGGAGGCGGGCGTTCCCGCCAACATCGTCGCGTTCCTGCGCGCCTGGGGCATGACCATCCTCAACTGGGCGGTCAAGGTCATCGTTCTTGCCTGGGTGCTGGCCTTCATGGGCGTTGCGCCGCTGGCCGCCTGTTTCGGCGGCGCCCTCGGCGGCGAGCTTTCATCGGTGCTGCCGATGCATGCGCCCGCCGGCGTCGGCACTTATCCCGCCGCGATCGCAGCCGGGGCCATATCCTTCGGCGCTCATGCCGATCGCGCCGGGCTGGAGCAACTCGCGGCCGCCGGCGTCAACGCGCACCTTCTGATCATCGTGTCCGCGGTGGCGGGCACGATGTTGTCGATGGCGCTCGGGAGACGGCGTTAGCTCTACTGGAACGAGGTCTCGTAGAAGCTTCTGAGCTTGCGGGAATGCAGCTTCTCCGGTGGCATGGCCGCCAGTTTCTGCAGTGCCAGGATACCGATCTTCAGATGCTGGCTGACTTGCGTCTTGTAGAAAGCGGTCGCCATGCCCGGCAACTTCAATTCGCCATGCAGCGGCTTGTCCGATACGCAGAGCAAGGTTCCATAGGGCACGCGGAAGCGGAAGCCGTTGGCAGCGATCGTCGCCGATTCCATGTCGAGTGCTATGGCACGCGCCTGCGACAGGCGTTTGACCGGGCCGCGCTGGTCGCGAAGTTCCCAATTGCGGTTGTCGATCGTCGCAACGGTGCCGGTGCGCATGATCTGCTTGAGATCGTAATCGCGGTAACCGGTGACCTCGGCAACGGCATCCTGGAGTGCCACCTGCACTTCGGCGAGCGCCGGCAAGGGGATCCAGACCGGAAGGTCGTCGTCGAGAACATGATCCTCGCGCATATAGGCATGCGCGAGCACGTAATCGCCAAGACGCTGGCTGTTGCGAAGACCGGCGCAGTGGCCGAGCATCAGCCAGACATGCGGGCGCAAAACGGCGATATGGTCGGTGATCGTCTTGGCATTGGACGGGCCGACGCCGATATTGACCATGGTGATGCCGCCGTGCCCCTTCTTCTTCAGGTGATAGGCGGGCATCTGCGGCAGCCGTGCGAGCGTAAAGTCGGTCTCAGGCTTGTCGGCGCCGGCCGGCGTGATGATGTTGCCGGGCTCGACGAAGGCCGTGTAGCCGTTGCCGCCTTCGGCCATCTGCTGGCGGGCCCAGGCGCAGAACTCGTCGATATAGAACTGGTAGTTCGTGAAGAGCACGAAGTTCTGGAAGTGCGTGGCGCTCGTCGCAGTGTAGTGGCTGAGCCGCGCCAGCGAATAGTCGATACGCTGGGCCGTGAAGGGCGCGAGCGGCGAGGGCTCTCCAGGACCCGGCTCGTAGGAACCGTTGGCGATCTCGTCGTCAGTCGTCGTCAGGTCAGGCGCATCGAACAGATCGCGCAGTGGAATGTCGATGGTGTTCGCTGCCGAGGCCTTCACATAGGCGCTCTCGCCAAAGGCAAAATGCAAGGGGATCGGGGTCGCCGATTCCGAGACCGTGACACCGAGGCCGTGGTTGCGCATCAAGTGGCCGAGCTGTTCCTTCAGATAATGCCGGAAGAGCTTCGGCCGGGTGATCGTGGTCGTATAGACACCGGGTGCGCTGACATAGCCGTAGGACAGGCGGGAATCGACATGGCCGAAGCTGCTCGTCTCGATGCTGACCTGCGGATAGCAGGCGCGATAGCGTGTCAGCGGATCGTCGGTTTTTCCAAGCCCCTCGAAAGCCTCGCAGAGGAACCGGGTGTTGCGCTCGTAAAGCGCCTCGAGGCAATCGACAGCAGCCGCAGGATCGTCGAAGTACTGCGGCTCGAAAGGCTCAGGCGTTGCGACGGAAAGGACGGAGTGTGAAGAGATTCGCTTGTTCATGTCGCATTATAGGCTGCAGCTTCTGACAAGCAAACGACAAGATATCTGCGTGCACAACCGCGTCGCGATCAGCCTGTCGATGGGTTCAACGGGGGCTGGCAAGGATGATGGCGCTGCCGAGGAGCGCGACAGTCATGCCAGCGAGATCCCATCGGTCGGGTCTGACGCCCTCTGCCAGCCAAAGCCAAAGCAGCGAGGCGGCGATATAGACGCCGCCATAGGCAGCATAGGCTCGGCCCGCAGCCGGACTGTCGATCAGGGTCAGGAGCCAGGCAAAAAGCGCGAGCGATACCATGCCGGGGACGAGCCAGAGGATGGACTTGTCGAGCTTCAGCCAGGCCCAGAAGGCAAAGCAGCCGGCGATTTCGGCAAGGGCGGCAAGCGTATAGACGAGATAGGCGGGCATCGGGCTGACAAGGCTTGTTGTGGCAAATCCTGCTGCAGGTGTCCTTTGATCGGAAAACCGTGCAACAACTCAAAGTGCGGCGGCGACCGTAGCGCGTCTCAAAAAAATGCGGCGCTGTCGATGCTAGAGGACAGGAAAGCGGCATCAAGTGCAAGCCGGAAAGATAAAAGGGGCGCGATCGCCCCTTTTCATGAAATCCGATCGGGTGGCACCTGCATCACGTCATCGACTGGCGCTGCAGGGTGACGAAGAGGACAAGGCCGGCGCCCTGCTTGCCGATGCCGGCGCCGTTGGCCTTCGAGTAGGCAAGCGCCCCAACCGGTGCCATCAGCAGGCCGGCCAGTGCAAGCACACGCAGCGAGAGAAACGCGGATGTCGAAAGAGCGGCCAGCATGTTCGTTTCTCTATCAGATCACGAGGTGATCGGTTTCACTTGGCGGTGGAGCAGGGCGAGCCCGGTCCGTTCCGCGTTAGAGCTTGGCCTGGCAGTATTGCGCCGTATGTGCGGTGCAATCCGTCAGCGAGCCGAGATAGGTGTTGCTGCGGCGACGTTCGGTGTCCGCGCTGACAGCAGCGGCGAGAGTTACAGCGAAAACGACCATCAGAAGGCTGATGATGGTGAGGCGCCGAGCAAGGATATCCATGGTTCTGTCCGTTGTTTGGAGGCAGGTTCAAATCGATTGAGTGTGTTTTCGCATACCCAAACTGAATTGATGCTGAGATGTCCGTTCATCTGGCGTTCATCTTCGGTTGCATTTGAGCGTGCTGCCGCTCGATCCGGGTGATGCCGAACGCCGCGATGGGGTGCGATTGGCCTAAGTGCCGCAATGCGCGAAGGGGCAAGAACGCCGGGCATAGCGGTGGGACGCAGTGACTAAGCCACGGACTGCGCATGCGAAAAGGGCGGCCGATGGCCGCCCTTTCGATAAGTCAATGCGTCTAGTACCGCGCGGCGCCTAGAGGCGCGTCCAGGTCTGCGACTTGCAGAGCACTTTCAGGACGCAGCCCTTCATCTTCAGCGAATTGCCGTCGACGGAGCCCGAACCGCTATAGGTCTTGTCGGTATCGGGATCGGTAATTTCGCCCGAATAGCTGCCATCGGTGCCGGAAAGATTGCCGATGCGCTTGCCGGCATGCTTGCCGGTCTTCAGCGTCACGCAGAAGGCGCCGCCACAAGGGGCAATCTCCGCGGTCGCTCCGCTTGCCGTCTTCCAGTTGCCGACGATCGATTCTGCCGCTGCAGCCGTCCCGGCAATGCCAAGGGCGAGTGTCGCGGTCATGAGCAAGGTACGTAACATTCCAGTCCTCCAGATCGAGACCGCCGACGTGGTCCGCTCCGTCGGCTGCTCTTGAGATGTCCTCGTGTGCAAAGGCAGGCTCCTCACCGCCGCGCGCACGGTAGCTTACGCGCACGTAAAGGTAAACAAGCCCTGCGGCGGCTTCCGATGCTTTTTCTGGGTCGTTTCAAGCCGGTCGAAATCTAGGAAATCTTGGCGCCTCCGCCACCGTCGATCTTTTCGTGGTTAGCGTTTGGTTGAAATCGGCAGTTGAATTTTTCGTAAATTTTGAAGCGAATGCGCCGGATTCTCGGACTTCCGATGTTTAACAAAAACTCAAGTTTACCAAGTGTTTGAACTTTGTTTGTCGCAAATTAAGCATGCATTTTAAGCGCGCATTGAAAGCCCTGCTGCATATTGGAGCCATAAGACGAGCGGACAAAAACGCTCCGACAAACCACCGAAGACGACGCCGCAAAAAGATGGTGCGCTTCGGAAAGGCCCGCAAAGAGGCAAGGTCGAACAGGGACCAAAACAAGTGCTGATCTGGAGCATGGCTCGCCCGAAACGGGCGGGCCGCTTCGGGAAAACCAACCAGGCAAAACAGGGACAAGACAATGGCACGCTTTGATATGCAGATTGCTTCGGATGCCGCGATGGGTGGTGACAACCAGGCGGAAATCTTCTGTGAAATGGGCCTCGCCTATGCAACGGGCCACGGCCGCCCGGTCGATCTCGTCGCCGCCCACAAGTGGCTGAACATCGCTGCGATCAAGGGCTGCGACCGCGCCGTTGACCTGCGTGCCGATCTGGCGATGACGATGAGCAAGGCAGACCTTGCAGCAGCGCTGCGCGCCGCTCGCGAATGGATGACCGTTCACTGAACGAATGAGGCGGCCGCCGAACGGCCGCCGGCCGAACGACCGGGATCTGAAGCTGGATCAGGCCAGCTTTTTCAGAACCTCGGGCAGGGCGGCCTCAAGCAGGTCCATCTCCACTTCCGGTCCCGTGCTGATGCGGATGCAGCGGTTCAGGGGCGCCACGCCCGGCATCCGGATGAAGATGCCATGGTCGCTCATCAGGGTATCAACGATTGCACGCGCATGGACCGTATCGCGGCCGCCGTCGACCGCTACGAAATTGGTGGCGGAGGCGAGCGGTGTCAGGCCGTTTTCCACTGCAATCGCCGCAATGCGCTCGCGGGATGCTGCAATCTTCCTAGTCACTTCCTTTAAGTAATTCTGGTCCGCAAGCGCGGCGATCGCTGCCGCGACACCGATCCGGTTCATGCCGAAATGGTTGCGGATCTTGTCGAAGGCCTGCGCCGTGCCCGGCGTGCTCACGACATAACCGACGCGCGAACCGGCAAGACCGTAAGCCTTCGAGAAGGTGCGCGTACGCACGACGTTCGGCCTGTCGATCAAGGCATCGATGGCCGGCAGCGAATCGGCCGGTGCCGTCTCGCAATAGGCCTCGTCAAGGATAAAGAGGGTTGTCTCGGGCAAAGCCTGGGCGAATTCGACGATGCGCTCGGCCGGCCACCAGCTTCCCATCGGATTATCGGGATTGGCGAAATAGACGAGCGGCGCATTTTCTCGCTTCACGGCGTCCAGCAACCCGCCGAGATCCTCCCGGTCGCCGGTATAGGGCACCGTCACCAGCCGACCACCGTGACCGACGACGTGATAGTTGAAGGTCGGATAGGCGCCGAGTGACGTGACGACCGGCATGCCAGGCTCGATCACCATGCGGACGATCTGGCCGAGCAATCCATCGATGCCTTCACCGATCGCGATATTGGCTGGCGTGGTGCCGAGATGAGCCGAAATTGCCTGCTTCAGGTCGTGGTTTTCCGGATCGGCATATTTCCACGTTCCGCCTGCCGCTTCATTGATAGCCGCCAGGACACTTGTGGCTGGACCGAACCCGCTTTCGTTGGCGCCTATACGGGCTGCGATGGCTCGCCCCCGCTGCCGTTCAATAGCCTCGGGGCCGACAAACGGAATGGTGGAGGGAAGGGATTGGATGAGCGGCGTGAAGCGAGAGAAAGCGGACATGCTGAAGAATGAGCCCCGTTCGAACAAAGTCCGGGGAACTTAGCGCATGCCGCCGCAATTCGGAATCATTCCCGCGAGAAAACTGCTCGAATTCCTTGGTCGTCCGTTTTGCCCTGATCGGTGACCTTACCGCCGCGGCTTTGCATTCTTCACCTGGCCGGTGAAGAATTCTTGCCGGATGATCTCGCGCAGCAAGGTCTGCTCGATCGGCTTGATGAACTGGACGCCGATGCGCTCGCCGTTGCGATAGACCTCGGCGCAGCCGATTCTCAGCGAAGTGCCGACGATATGCAGATAATAGTGTTGTGGCAGGCCGATATTGGTATCGACCGCAAAGCTGGCACCGCCGCGCGATATGTCGATCATCCGGCAAGGACGCACGGAAACATTTGCGAGACCCGGCTGCACCGCTGTCAGCGTGCCCGCGTGCCCGATGGAGAATCGCTCATAGCGTCGCTCGTAGAAAGGCGAGGGGACGCACGAATACATTGTCTGGTTCTGCATGCGTCGTTCTCCGCCAGTGCCGGATCAGTCGGCGCGCTGAGTTTCTGAGCGCATCCTTCGACCCCGGACAATTCATTTGTCCCACATCGTTTCGGTGGGCAATTTCCACCGTTACTAGAATCAGCTTGGCAGCAGAAACTTGCAATCCCCTGAAATCGATCACTAAAAATCTAATGTCGCTCGCTTTGCATCGAAAGTCAGAGCCCGCCACTGGAAAACTGGATCCGAATGAGGCGCCGCAAGAAATCGGGCGAGAGCAGCATGTTGAAACGCACCCCGAGTTCGGTGCCTTCCCGGTGAACCTGAGAACAGCCGATTTCCTCCTTGAAACCTTCGATCTCCAGAAAGAAATGTTTCGGCAGCAGGATCGTAGCATTGAAATCGAGCATCGCGCCGGCAACCGAGATATGGCGCAGCAGGCATTGATACTTGGTTTTCGCTTTCAACTGCTGGCCGATGACCAGGATGCGACAGGGGCGCTCGATAAAATAGTGCTGATGGGTCGTCGCAAGCTGGCCCGGCTTTCCTTCCGCGACATGCATCTTCATGGACATGGCAAGCTCCGAGACCGATGCCTTTCGTAACTCCCGCAGCGCTGTCATCGAAAGAATCGACGACGGTGCCGCTATCGTGTTTGAGCTAAGCACATCGACTTGCTTCGACCTTGCGCCGTCCAGGCGCGTGGCGGGCAAATTATGACGCGTGCGTACATTGAAAGCCCACATCTCATACGTAATACTTTCGTCAGGCATGACCGGGGCGCCCGATGTGGTGATTCCGAGGGCAGATGGGCGAGGGCGTCGTCCGTCGTTTGCAAGCCGGGCAAGGCGAAGAACGATGGTCGGTGCCGGAGGGAATGGCATGTTCACGGGGCATTCGCGGCATTGGCTGCCGCTCTCTATTCTTTGTATGGCGTTGTTTGTGTCGGTGTCCGATGCATGGGCTGCCAAGCGCGTCGCACTGTTGATCGGCAACGAGAAATATGAAGCGACGTCGCCGCTGAACAACCCGGCCAATGACGTGGAACTGATGAAGGTCTCTTTCGAGGAGGCAGGCTTCGATTCCGTCACGACCGTGCACGATGTCAGCCGCCAGGACATGGTCAAGGCGCTGCGCGACTTCGAAGATCTAGCGACCGGCGCCGAAGTCGCGATCGTCTATTATTCCGGCCATGGCATGGAGATGAATGGCGAGAATTTTCTGCTTCCCGTCGACGTGCAACTGAAGACGGACAAGGATGTGGAAGACGAGGCGATCGGGCTCGACCGCGTTCAGCGTTCGCTCGAAGGCGCGACCAAGCTCAAGCTCGTCATCCTCGACGCCTGCCGCAACAATCCCTTCGAACAGAGCATGACCCGCTCGATCTCGACCAGGGCGGTCTCACGCGGGCTGGCGCGTGTCGAGCCTGAATCGGCCGACCTGCTTGTCGCCTTTGCTTCCAAGGCCGGCACGGTTGCGCTCGACGGCGAGGGCAAGAACAGTCCATTCGCCATGGCGCTTGCCAAATATCTGACCGAACCGGGGGTCGATGTCCGTATTGCCCTTGGCAAGGTGCGCGATGAAGTGGTCTCGGCGACCAATCGCGGCCAGGAGCCGTTCGTTTATGGCTCGCTCGGCGGTGCGCAGATCTTCCTCAATATCAAAGAGGTGAACATCAACATCACCAACAATGGTGGCCAGCTTTCGCCCAACAGCCAATCGGAGGCGGCTGCCGACTGGCAGAACATTCGCGATCTTGCAGACAAGGATCTGATCGCGGCGTTCCTCGCGAAGCACGGTTCCGATCCGGTCTACAAGATGCTTGCCGAGAAGAAGCTGAAGCTGCTGACCGAGGCCGAGCAGACGTCGAGCGTGACGCCTGACGAAATCGCCTGGGATGCGCTCAAACTATCGACCGACGCAGCCGCCCTGACGCGTTTCATCGAGCGCTATCCCGACAGCAGGTACAAGGCGGAGGCCGAGCAGCAGATCGCAGCGCTCGAGCCGCAAAAGGGTCTCAATGTCTCGCCGACCGGAAAGGACACGCAGGCCTCGCGGGACTGTTATCTGCTCGCGGGCGAGCCGCAATCGATGCCGGGTTTCCTCGGGGTCAATTTCCTGAAGCTTGATTCCGAGCGGGCGTTGACTGCCTGTGCCCAGGCCGTCAACGAGAACCCGGATGACATGATGCTCGTCAACATGCTGGGACGGGCCCAGGATGCCGGCCGCAACTACGTCGACGCGCGGCGCAACTACGGCAAGGCTGCYGACGGCGGCAATATGTATGCGCTGACGAATCTCGCCTGGTTCTCGATCTATGGAACCGATGGGCCGGTGGACGTCGACCAGGGCAAGCGCATGTTCGAGCAGGCGGCCAAGGGCGGCAACGCTTACGGCCAGGCGTCGCTCGGTTGGCTTTATCGTGAGGGCTATGGCGGCATCGCGCAGGATTATGCCGAGGCCGCCCGGTGGTACGAGCTGGCGGCCAACCAGGGCTATGCCAATGCCATGGCGACGATGGGCTGGTTCTACCGGGAGGGGCTCGGACTGCCCAAGGATCTGGCGCAATCGCTCTCCTGGTACAAGAAGGCGGCCGAAAGCGGCGACACCAATGCCATGTCTTCGCTCGGCTGGGCCTATCAGAACGGCTTGGGGGCCGAGCAGAACTACGGCGAGGCCAAGGTCTGGTACGAGAAGGCGGCCAATATGGGCGATTCCTACTCCATGGCCTTGCTCGGTTGGTTCTATGACATCGGCAATGGTGTCTCGCAGGACTATGTGCAGGCCCGCACCTGGTATGAGATGGCCGCGAATGCCGGCAGCGCCTACGCGATGGGCAATCTGAGCCGCATTTATGATTTTGGCCTCGGCACAAAAGCGGATGCGAAGGAGGCGGTTCGCTGGGCGGCAGCGAGCATTGAGGGCGGCGACCCGGCCAAGCTGGAAGAGGTGAGGACGCAGCCCAACAATTTCACGCCGGCCTTCCGCAAGGAGATGCAGGCCCTGCTTAGGGATCGCGGCTACTATGGCGGACCGATTGACGGCGACTTCGGCGCCGCCACGCAGCAGGCGATCGAGCGTCTCGCGCGCAAATCCTAGCGTTCGAGATGAAGGCGGGCGGACTTGGGTCTTTCCTACCAGGTGTGAGAATCGGTCGACGGCAAATCTCGAAACGGTGCCCATGTCCCCCGCTATTCTGCGGGAATAGCTTGTTGCTTCGCCCACACCTTCGCTTCCTGCCGGCAGGACCCACATGAAAATGAGAGGAATTGTCGGAAACCGACAAAAAAATCTTGCATTGGCCGCTGAGTGACACTAGTCAGGCGCTAACGGAGAGGTGGCCGAGTGGTCGAAGGCGCTCCCCTGCTAAGGGAGTATACCGGAAACGGTATCGAGGGTTCGAATCCCTTCTTCTCCGCCATTCCCTTGGCGAGATCCGAAAAACACCAACAGCTTCCTGATCCCAAGGCTTGGGTAGCCGGCATAGCGCCGGGCCGGTTGTCGGTGGCACGCGGGACTTCTTCTTCCGGGCAGCGTCGTGGCCTCGCCAACTTGGTAACGGACTGACGCAGCGCGCTGAACGTTGGAGCCAGTCGGTTAGCGGCTCCTGAAAATCCCGCAAATGGTCTTTGCAAAATCCGGAGCGTTCGGCAGGTGTCTATCGCCTTCGCTCATCGCCGACAGGTTCGCAGTTGGATCGTCGACGTCCGCGCCAATCGCACGCACTCTCTCGCTCGCTCAGGCATCGATCGTCGCCTAGGCTCTCTGTGGGTTTGGTTCGTCACTGGACGCTCCGTTCTCGCCGCGCTGGCCGCGATTCTCGCTGCGCTAGAATCACCGATGCGTCTTGTTTGCGAATCTCGGCGTTGATTCTGATGAAACTTTCGGAGTCGGGTGGTCCATCTTGTTCTCATTTCTTGGAGCGAATGCTGTTTTAGCCGCTTGCTGTCGAGGCGAACTCACCGTTTGTGGCCGCGCTTTCCCCCATTTTGGGCAGCTTTCTGCCTCTTTCTGAAACAGCCGATGGGTAGTCCCCCTAGGCTAAACCCCCGCCGTCAAAGGGTTTTCTTAATGCTTTGTTAATTTTCTTCTGGGGTCTGCGGCGATTTTGTGTCGTTTCAGCAACAGGGTTCGGCGAAGGGCGACGCAAAGCACGTGATCTCGTTAGTTGGACGTTGCGCCGATGATCCGGTCTTGTATTTTCAACTCCGGAAGCAAGGGCGGTTGATCGTCCGACTTCTTGAACGTTGGGGATGGGGCAGGGAAAGCTGTCCTTCAGCAAAATACCCAGACCCGTTTGAAACTTTTGACTGGAGGTCAGAAATGAACATCAAGAGCCTTCTTCTCGGCTCCGCTGCTGCTCTCGCAGCAGTTTCCGGCGCACAGGCAGCAGACGCAATCGTCGCAGCCGAGCCGGAGCCCATGGAATACGTTCGCGTTTGCGACGCTTTCGGCA
>NZ_JBFRGB010000053.1:0-14196 GCF_052115125.1 Ensifer sp. 2TAB8
TTGCACGGCGACCAGCTGGCCTTGCAGATGGGTCGAAAGCTCCGTCACCTCGACGCCGTTGTCGCGGGCCTTGCCGGCAAACTCGTCGCAATAGGTCTTCGAGGTTGCGGCCTTCTTCAGATCGATCAGCCGTGCGTCCCAGCTCGGGACYTGCACGCCCTTGTAGCCACAATCGGCCGCCCATTTGGTGATCGCATCCCAGGAATTGAACGGCGCCGCATCACCGGCAAATTGTGCAAGAAAGAGCCCTGGCCCCTTGATGGTTTTCATGTCTCGTCTCCTCCGTTGGAAAGCTTTGCCGGACGATCGGAGACGCCCCCGGAACCGTCACGGGGCCCAAGACGACGTCACATCGGATTTCCGGATGTGTAGCGCTGCCAGCCTGACTGGCCTGTTGCGCGCATGCGCAGACTGATGGCGGCCCGCGCAGATCGCGGGCCGCCTTTTGCCTCAACTCCGGATCAGAATGGCGAATCCGGGAAGTAGAAGTCCTTGGCATTGTCCTTTGTCACCAGCGTCGCATCGATCGTGTAGACACCGCGGACCGGGACCTGGCCGTAGAAGTTGGCCACGGTCATCTCAAGCGCCGTACCGACCATCGCTGGCGGATAGAGAACGTCGACCGGGATCATCTTGTCGCCGTCCATGACCTTCTTGATCATTTCCTTCGAGCCTGCACCGGCGACGACATACTGGATGTCGGTGCGCTTTGCCTGCTCGATCGCCTGCAGTACGCCGACAGCCATGTCGTCGTCCTGGCACCATACGACGTCGATTTTCGGGTACTTGGTCAGGTAGTCCTGCATGACCTTGAAGGCGTCGTCGCGGTTCCAGTTGCCGTATTGGCGATCGAGAACCTTGACCTTCGAGCCTTCGATGCCCTTGTCGAAGCCGTCCTGGCGCTGCTGGTCGATCGGGATCGGCAGGCCGCGGATGACGACGACTTCGGCTTCCGGCGTCGTTGCCTTGATGTATTCGCCGGCAACCTGACCAAGTGCGGGGTTGTTGCCCGCGACGTAAAGGTCACGCACGGAGTTGTCGTTGACGCTCGGCGCACGGTCCACGAGAGCGACGAAGGTCCCCTTGCCCTTCACTTCCTTGATGGCGTTGACCAGCGGATCCGGATCGGTCGGCAGGATGACGAGAGCGTCGATGCCCTGCGTCTCGAGGTCCTGTACGGCGTTGGCTTGGCTCGCCGGATCGGGAGATGTCTTGACGATGACGTTGAGGCCCGGGTTGCGTTCCATCAGGATTTTGGCGACGCGCTCGGCATGGAAGACCACGCCGGCGGTCCAGCCATGGTCGGCCGCCGGGATCGAGACACCGATCGTCACTTTCTTTTCTTCCTGCGCGTGCGACACGCCAGTAAGGGCGGTCATGGCCGCGAGGGTCAGGCCGAATAGCTTATTACGCATTAAGTTCCTCCCAAATATCAGGTCAGCCTGTTGCAGGCCGGGAGACCTGTGGACCCGGCCGTCTCACGATTTCCGAACCAGCGAGCGCTGGACGAGCATCGCAATGATGATGATCGCACCCTGGATGGCGCCGATCAGGTATTCGCTGATGAAGTTGGAGAGCAGCATGATGTTGCCGACCAGTTCGAGGATGAACGCGCCGCAGATCGTGCCCCAGACACGACCCGCTCCGCCCTTGAGCGCCGTGCCGCCGACGACCACGGCGGTGATCGCTTGCAGCTCCCACAGGATGCCCGTCGTTGCCGAGGTGGAGCCGAGACGCGGCACGTAGAGAAGCACGGCCGCCGCCACGCAGAGGCCCTGGATCACGAAGGCGACGGTGCGGACGCGGTTGACCGAGATGCCGGAATAGCGCGCGACGTCGCGATTGGAGCCGACGGCGACGACATGCCGTCCGTAGCGGGTCCGGTAGAGGATGAAGGCGGCGACAGCGGTCACGGCGAGGATGACGACGATCGGAACCGGCACGCCGAAGATGGTGCCGAAATAGGCGGGACGATAGATCTCCTGAAGCTCCGGTTCCTTGAGCGTGATCGCGCCGCCCTGCGACAACCAGGTTGTCAAGCCGCGATAGATACCCATGGTGCCGAGCGTCGCGATAAAGGGCTCGATCTTTCCTACGGTGGTGATCAAGCCGTTGGTAAGGCCACAGAGTGCGCCGGCAACGATGGTGAACAGGATCGCAGCCAGGAGCATGAGCACGGGATCTGCGATGACCCCGGAGTTCATGAAGAGGATCATCAGACTGGCGATGAAGGCGACCATGGCTCCGACGGAGAGATCGAGGTCGCCCGACGAAATCACGAAGGTGGCGCCGACCGCGATGATGGCGATGAAGGCGCTGCGGGTGGCGACATTGGCGAGGTTGTTGATGCTGATGAAGTTGGGATTGACCAGGGCGCCAACCAGCAGCAGCAACGCCAGCGCGACAAACGGCGCCACGGCCCTTAGATCGATGTCGCGCCAGCTGCGACGGCGAATTGCGCCCTGGCTGCCTTCCTCGTTTACGCTCATATCCAATTGAACCTCCGTCCCAGCTCTCGGGAATCTTATTGTTCTCGGCATCTTCGCAGGATGCGCCGGCCCTGCCTCAAGCTGCCGTTTTCTTCTTCAAGCCTGCGGCGTAGCGCATGATCTCCTGCTCGGAGATCTCGTCACCCTCGAGGATGCCGGCGATGTGGCCTTCGCGCATGACCACCACCCGACTGCAGAGGCCAATGACCTCGGGCATCTCCGATGAAACGACGATGATCGAGCGCCCGTCCCGGGCGAGCGCCGAGATGAAATGGTAGATCTGCTGCTTGGTGCCGACGTCGATGCCGCGCGTCGGCTCGTCGATGATGATGATGCTCGGGTCGGTCTCCATGACCTTGGCAAGCAGCAGCTTCTGCTGGTTGCCGCCCGACATGCGTCCGGCGACGACACTGTCGTCCCTGACGCGAATGTCAAACCGGCGGCGTGCCTTGACGAGAGCCGCTTCTTCGCTTCCGGGATCGAGGTAACCGAGCCGGGTATGCCGATCGAGCGATTGCAGCGTGAGGTTCGCCATCATGCCGGCATTGAGCAGCAGGCCCTTTGCCTTGCGATCCTTGGTCATGTAGGCGAGGCCGGCATTGTTGACCGCATGCACGTCACCGGACGCCACCGGCTGGCCACGAACGAAGACCTCACCGGCCAGACGCGAGCGCAACCCGACGATCGCCTCCATCAATTCCGTTCGGCCCGAACCGATCATCCCGGAAAAGCCGAGGATTTCGCCGCGGCGGACCTCGAAGCTTGCGTCCTTGACGTAACCTGTCGAGACCGAACTGACGCGCAGCACGACCTCCTCGTCGACGTCGGGTTCTGTCTTGGCGGGATAGAGGCTCGAAAGCTCCCGGCCGACCATCAACTGTGCGATTGCCTCGCCGTCGAGGATCGAGGTCGGAGACGTCTTGATCCATTGGCCGTCGCGCAAAACCGTCACGCGATCGGTAAGCTCCATGACCTCGTCGAGCTTGTGCGACACGAAGACGAAGCTCGTGCCCTTGTCGCGCAGCTTGCGTACCAGGCGGAACAGAAAGTTCGTTTCCTCGCGGGAAAGCACGGCCGTCGGCTCGTCCATGAAGACGACACGCGCGTCACGGCTGATCGCCTTGGCAATCTCCACCATCTGCTTTTCGGCAATCGACAGTGAGCCGATCATCGCATTCTCGTCGACGTGAGAGCCGAGCAGATCGAGAACACGGCACGTTTCAGCGCGCATGAACTTGCGGTCGAGCACGCCGAACCTGGTCACCTCCCGGCCGAGAAACAGGCTCTCAGTGACGGTGAGATGTTCGGCCAGATTGAATTCCTGATGGATGATGACGATGCCGAGCGCCTCGGCAGCACCGTTTGCCGGGAGCTTTACCGACTGGCCGTCGAGCAGGATCTCGCCTGAGGTCGGCTGTTCGAAGCCGGACAATATCTTGACGAGCGTGGACTTGCCCGCGCCGTTCTCACCCATCAGCGCGTGGATCTCGCCCTGCCGCAGCTCGAAATCGACGCTGAACAGCACCTGCACGCCGCTGAAGGACTTGCTGATGCGGCGCGCGGACAGCACGACGGGAGCCCCGTCGACAACCTCCGTGGTCATTTTCCCCTCCCTGCGGCCTCCACCGCTTTTTCAATGATGTAAACCTTTACACGGACCGATGTAAAGGTTTACATCGTGCTTGTTCGACAATTTTTTCGGCCTGCGCGTTTGACCGTCAGGCAAGTCTGTGTAGTGTCTCGCAACCAAGCCCGAGGCCAACCGAGTGTCCGATTCCACCCCCGCAACCATTGAAGACGTCGCACGGATCGCCGAGGTGTCGATCGCGACGGTTTCGCGGGCAATCCACATGCCGGAAAAGGTTGCCAAGTCGACGCGGTTGAAGGTCAACCAGGCCATCGCGTTGACGGGCTACACCACCAACGCGATGGCGCGCAGCCTGAGGCTGGGCCGCTCGAACATGATCCTCGTGGTCGCGCCCGATATCGGCGATCCCAACTTCTCCAGCATTCTGGTCGGCCTTGAGAACGAAGCCCGCGCCCATGGCTATGGCGTACTGATTGGGCATACCCAGAATGATGCCCAGCGCGGCCTGGAATATCTGAAGTTCTTCAACTCGAACCAGGCAGCCGGCCTGATCCTGTTTACGGGCATTCTTCCTTTCGGCCACCAGGAAGTAACACCACGGCTACCGCCGACCGTTGGCGTATTCGAGCCGGTCTTCAACGGAGGCATTCCCTATGTCGGCGTCGACGACGTCGAAGGCGCGCGCAAGGCGGTCGACCTCCTCATTGCCGAAGGGCATCGGCGGATCGCATTCATCGGCGACTCCCATACGCGGCTGGCCTATGGCCGTCGCCGCTCGGGCTACGAAGCCGGACTTGCCGCTGCCGGCATCCCCCAAAACCGCCGCCTCATCCTCGAAGGCGATGGAACGGTGGAAAGCGGCCGGCTGGCGCTGGAACAGCTCTTCATGCGCGACGACCTCCCGACAGCATTCATGTGCGTCAACGATCAGACTGCCCTTGGTGTTGCGCTTGGCCTCAAGGCACGGGGTTACGACATACCGGAGCATTTTTCTGTCACCGGTTTTGATGATGTCCCGCAAGCCAGCTTCATGACCCCTTCCCTGACCACGATCAGGCAACCACGCACCGCGATCGGCAAGCACGCGATGGCGTTGCTCCTCGAGATGCTTTCGGACCGCGCACCGTCAGAAACGGAAATCCTGCTGAGACCCGACCTGGTGGTCCGCAACTCTGTTGGCCCGCCACCGGCAAGGCGATGACATGCGCCTATGACCGCGCACCTGCGGTACGACCGGCTTCACACCGAAACCTACGTGGCGATCCTGTTGCGCGCCTGCATGATGATCTCGCGCAACCAACGGTGCATCGGTGAATGATGCGAACGATCGTGCCAGAGCATGTGAAAGACCATCTGCGGGAACTCGATCGGCGGCTGGCGCACGACGAGCGGTAAGAGCCCCCGCGAAGAAGCTGGCAAAATGACGGCTGGTGGAAAAGATCAGGTCCGACTGCAGCAGCAGGTGGGGCGCGGTCGTGAAGTAGGACAGCGCCACAGTGCGCGTCCGGCTGACGCGCAGGCTCGACAGGTGGGTTTCGACGACACCGCGATGGGCCATCGAATAGGCTACCGACACGATATGGAGCCAGGGGTCTCCGCATCCCCGCGGGTTTTGAGGAGACAACAGGGGTTTCGGACCATCGTGCCAACGCGCGGTGGTCCGAGGTCGTTTGTAGTGCGGAGCAGAAAAGAGGATGGGTTCTATGCGGCCTGAGGCTTTCGGCAAGCCCGCAATCTGGTCGCGATCTATCCATTTGGATCGGCGTCGCGGTGGCGCTGATCAGATTTCTTTAATTTTTTTTCTGCGCGATGGATGAGAAACCGCATCGGCTCCGTATATGCGGGTATGGATTCGAAGAAAGGCGCATTTGACGTTATCGGGCAGCTGGCCGCATTGCGGCGCTATGCGCGCTCGCTTGCACGCAATTCGCCCGATGCAGAAGACCTCGTACATGACGCGCTGGTGAGAGCGTTTGAGCGGCGCTCGACCTTCCGTTCAGGATCAAGCCTCAGGCATTGGCTTTTCGCCATTGTTCGCAATACGCATATCGACCGGGTGCGATCCGCGATCTCCCGCGGCCAGCGTGACGATCAGACGGCACAAGGGGCCGGGGCATCTTATCCGGCCCACCAGGAGCACAGCGTACGCCTCGCCCAGGTTCGCGAAGCGTTCATGATGCTGCCGGAAGAGCAGCGCGAAGCCCTTCATCTCGTCGCCGTCGAGGATCTCTCCTACCAGGAGGCTGCCGACATACTCGACATTCCCGTCGGGACATTGATGTCGCGCGTCTCCCGCGCCAGAGCGAGCCTCAGAGACTTCGAAAACGGAACGAAAAAGCCCAACCACCTGAGGCTTGTCGGAGGCGGCAATGACTGACGTCGACACGATTATCGATACGGATCTCGATGCCTATGTGGACAACCAGCTCGATGCCGCCGGCCGCATCCGCGTTGAGACCTGGCTTGCCAGGAACCCGGACGCGGCGGCCCGCGTCATGGCCGACCTCGGCATGCGAACCACGCTCAAGCTGGCGATGACGTCGGATGTCGTTGCCGGCCGTCCCGAGACCCGCGAGGCGGCCCGGCGCCTTTCGTCGGGACTGGCGAACGCGCGTGTGTGGAACGCCCTGCAGAAGGTAGCGGCGGTCGGCTTGATGGTCTCGGTGGGTTGGATCGCACATTCGTCGGTCGGTCCGAGCGAAGTCAATGCATCGGCCCACCCGCCGGCCTTCGTCGAGCAGGCCATCCGCGCGCACCAGACCTCTGCCCTCAGGGCGGGAATGCCGTCGCAGCCGGAAGTGCAGACCTATGACCGGGATGACATTCGTGCCGCGACCGCGATCGTCATGCCAGAACTTCCGAAGGACTGGAACGTCGTCGATGTCCAGGTCTTCCCCTCGGATTTCGGGCCCAGCGTCGAGACGAGCGTCAAGACCGATGCCGGCACACTCATCTCCCTCTTCGCCGGCAGGCCCGGTCACTTCGCGGTGGAGCCCGTGAAGGACCTCAACCTTTCCAATGCCGAGGCTGCCTGGTGGCAGGTCGGCGAGGTCGCCTATGCCGTCGTTTCAAGCACGCCGGGCATCGGCCTCAGCGATGAGGCCGAGCTTCTCAAGAACTCACTCTACTGAGGAAACCTTCATGTATTCGAACCAGAACCGCTTCGGCGGCATGAGCCGGGCGTCTGTCGCCGCCCTCGACGAGGGCCTTCGCCAGCATATGCTGCGCGTTTACAACTATATGGGCCTCGGCCTGGTCGTCACGGGCCTTGTGGCCTTCATCGTCGGCACCACGCCGGCGCTCTACGTGCCGATCTTCTCCACGCCGCTGAAATGGGTGGTGATGCTGGCTCCGCTGGCCTTCGTCTTCTTCTTTTCGTTCAAGATGCATTCGATGTCCGCATCCTCGGCACAGATGACCTTCTGGGCTTTCTGCGCCGTCATGGGCCTGTCGCTTGCTTCGGTCTTCCTGGTCTTCACCGGCGCCAGCATCGCCCGCACCTTCTTCATCGCCGCCACCATGTTCGGAGCGACGAGCCTCTACGGCTACGTGACCAAACGGGACCTCGCGAAGTTCGGTTCGTTCCTGATCATGGGCCTTATCGGCGTGATGATCGCTTCGATCGTCAACATCTTCCTCGGCTCCAGCGCTCTTCAGTTTGCCGTTTCGGTGATCGGCATCATCGTCTTTGTCGGCCTGACCGCCTGGGACACGCAGAACATCAAGGAACAGTATGCCGACAACTTCGACCAGGAGTCCCAGCAGAAGCTGGCGGTCTTCGGCGCTCTCTCGCTCTATCTGAACTTCGTCAACATCTTCCAGCTGCTGCTGAACTTCACCGGCCAGCGCGAAGAATAACCGTCGTCGATATCAAGGACATATCTCATGGATCGCAACGATCAGCAGGCCATTGACGGCCTGTTCTCCAAACTTGCCCAGGCGGAGCGCCAATCCGCGCTGCGCGACGCGCAAGCCGACCGCTTCATTCAGGAGCGGATCGGCCAGCAGCCGGGCGCGCCCTATTACATGGCGCAAACGATTGTCGTGCAGGAGCAGGCATTGGAGGCGGCTCAACGTCGGATTGACGAACTGGAGGCTCAGTCCACCCAGAGCCAACAGCGCGGCGGGTTCTTCTCCTCCATGTTCAGGAGCAACGCCGCCCCGCAGCGCCAGGCACCGCAGCAGCCCGGCTATGGCAGCGCCGCACCTGGCTCGCCATGGGGTAACCAGAACCAGGCCTACGGCCAGCCGATGCAACAGCGCACCGGCGGCGGCTTCCTCGCCGGCGCCGCGCAGACCGCGATGGGCGTCGCAGGTGGCGTCCTGCTCGGCAATGCGATCGCGGGCATGTTCGGTGGTAACGAGGCTCAGGCCGCCGCCGCCCCCGCCCCGGCGCCGGAAGAACCGGCTGACGACATGGACTTCGGCGGCGACGAAGACATTTGACGCCGCTTTTGGCTTCCGGGGTCTCATCCCCCTCCCCCGGAAGCCGCCCCCTCAGAGACAACCTTCCTCATGACCTCACCCGCGCCAAACCCTCGATCTAGTACCTTTCCGGAAACGATGGGCAACCATCTGCCCGGACGCGGAGAATGCGCAGTTTTCGGCCTGCTGAATGCCGAACGGTCCCTGGCATGCCCGGCACGGTGGACTATACGGGATGCCTGACGACGCCGAACCTGACCAACGTTTGCCAGGTCGTATTTCGACCGCGCTGGCGCGCGGCCCAAAATCACACTGCCCTCTCGCTCGCGGCTGTTCATCAGGCGTCGGGCGAAATTTGTTTTCTCCCCTTAACAACAGAAGGATTGGCCTTGCCCTTGGGGCTGGCCTTTGAACCCAATGATGTTCGAATGGATGAATGATCCGGCCGCCTGGGCGGGTCTCGCCACCCTCATCGTTCTCGAGATCGTGCTCGGTATCGACAACCTCGTCTTCATCGCCATCCTCGCGGACAAACTGCCTGAGCATCAACGGGAAAAGGCCCGACTGATCGGCCTCGGTCTGGCGCTTGGCATGCGCCTCATCCTTCTTGCGTCGATCGCCTGGATCGTGACGCTGACCACGCCCCTGTTCACCGTGCTCGGTTTGGAAATTTCCGGCCGGGACCTGATCCTGTTGTTTGGTGGTCTGTTCCTGTTGTTCAAGGGAACGATGGAGCTGCACGAGCGCCTCGAGGGGCATTCCGGCCACAAGGATGGCAAAGTCGAGCATGCCGTCTTCTGGCAGGTCCTCGTGCAGATCGTGGTCCTCGACGCCGTCTTTTCGCTGGACAGCGTCATCACCGCCGTCGGCATGGTGCAGCATCTCTCCGTCATGATGATCGCGGTCATTGTCGCCGTCGGTGTGATGCTGCTCGCTTCGAAGCCGCTGATGGCCTTCGTCTCGAAGCACCCGACCGTCGTCATACTTTGCCTCGGCTTCCTGATGATGATCGGCTTCTCGTTGATCGTCGAAGGCTTCGGCTTCCATATTCCCAAGGGCTATCTTTACGCTGCGATCGGCTTCTCGGTGTTGATCGAGGCGTTCAACCAGATCGGTCGTCGCAACCGTGAGCGCTTCATGACGACAGGCGACTTGCGCGAGCGCACGGCGAATGCCGTTCTTTCGCTCCTTGGTCGACGCAAGAGTGAGACGTCCCTGGGCGATACGGCCGATGTCATTGCAGAAAGGGCGACGGAAGGCGAACTGTTCACGCCGGTCGAGCACGAGATGATCGAGAGCGTGCTGACACTTGCAGACCGGCCCGCAAAGTCGGTCATGACCCCGAGGCTCGATATCGAGTGGCTGGACATCGAGGAGAATGACGACGAACTGCGCCGCAAGATCATCGAAACGGGGCATTCGCGTTTCCCGATCGCACGCGGCAATCTCGACGAGTTCCTCGGCGTCGCGCTGGCGAAGGACCTTTTGAGAGACCTCTTGGAAACGGGCAAGATCGATTTCGACCGATCACTTCGCCAGCCCCTGGTCGTGCACGAGACCGTCAGCGCGCTCCGCCTGCTCGAGCAGTTGCGCCAGTCGCCGCTTCAGGTGGCGATCGTCCTTGACGAATATGGCTCGATGGAAGGCATGGTTACGCCGACCGATTTGCTCGAAGCGATCGCGGGCGATTTTGCCGACGACGGCGACGATCAGTTGACCGTCGAGCACGAAGAGGATGGCGCGCTGCTTGTTGATGGATGGATCGACATCCGGCATGTCTCGAAGCTGCTGGAGGTCGATCTCGTCGACGAGGCCGACCGCTATTCGACGCTGGCAGGGCTTATTCTTTGGCGGCTCGGGCATCTGCCGAACCAGGGCGAGAGTGTGAGCTTCGGTGGGCTATCCTACGAGGTAGTCGCGCTCGACGGTCGCAACATCGACAAGGTCAGGATCAGGACGCTGCAAATGGCGGCGTGAGCACGAGCACGCTGCTGACGCTCGACTAAGGTCAGCGCAACGCCTCGCGGACACCCTCAACGAGCGACTTCGGCGCCCGGAGCGCTCACTTCATGGCCCCAAACGAGAGGCGCGGCAAGCCCGAGGATTGCCGCGCTTCAGACAGTTGGGCGAAGTACTAGACCAGCGAGCGCTTTAGAAGGAACGTGGCGCTGGATCGAGGAGCTTCACGCTACCGGAGGTGACCTGATAGACCGCGCAGGTTCGTTCGACCGAACCATTCTTCTCGAAGCGGAAGGCGGCCGCAGCGCCGATGAAGCCGTTTGGAGAGCGCAAGCTTTCCTGCGTGATGGCGGTTTCGCCTTGGCTGCGCACGAGGCCGGCAGCAAGCGCGATTACATCGAAGCCATAGGCCGCATCTGTGCCGGCGGCCCGCTCGTACCGATCGAGATAGCGCGAGGTCATCCGCGATCCGTTTTCCGGGCCGAAGAGACAGAGATGGCTTCCCGAGAGTTCGGGGCGCTTGTAAGCGGCATTCGCCCAGCCCGAGCTTCCGATGATCATCGCGTCCGGTTTTAGGTAGCCGTTAGCCTTGAGTTGCGACAGCGCGCCGACATCCGGATCTCCCGAACCGATCGCGAGCACACTATCGGTGTCCTTCAACTTGGCCTTTGAGGCTGCGTCGCCCGCGAATGCTGTGGTTCCCGTCACGGCAACCAGTATGGGCTTGATGCCATAGCCGGCAAGCCCGCGATCAAGCCTTTGCCGCTCGGTGGCGGAAACATCGCTCGGCAAGAGCACAACAAGCCGCTTGCGACCGGACGCCACCGCATAGGATGCCCCCTCGACCGCACTATCGATACGGTCGGACGCGAAGGCGTAGGTGCCCGGTGGCCGTTCGGCGCCGTTGCCGCGCATAACCAAAAGCGGTGCGCGGGAAGAGCCGAGCCCTTGCCGCACGCTGCTGACCGGCACATCGGCAACCGACAGCGCGACGAGTGCGACGTTCTGGCCCGCAAGCCGCTTCGCCGCCTCCTGGATCTGCTGTGGCGAACCGTCGGTGTTTTCAACCAGCAGCGAGAGTTGGCCGCCCCCCACCTCTTCGATCGCGAGCGAGGCGCCGTCGCGGATGTCGCGTTCGCGTACCGTTTCCCCTGACGGCGCCATCAATGCCGTGATCAGCGCGATCCGTGTAGCGCCATTGCCGAAGGTTTCCTGCGGCTTCGCCGCATGTTCGGCCGCGCGTCGCGCGTGCCTCGCCTGCGGAGATTCCACGTCGAGCACGTCCTGGGGTGTGGGCGCGCCCTGACAGCCTGCAAGTGTGCCAAGCGCGAGCGCGCCAAGGACCAGCCACCGCCGACAGGACGACGCCCGCCTGGTCGGTGAAACGACAGCGTGGGACATGACGATCAAACCGCCAGCCTCAATTCATGTAATTCCGCATCTTGGTATAGAAGCAATCACACTTGGAGATGTAGTCCTCGTCGCGCCAGTTGGATTGCAGGTAGCCATAGGCCTTGCCGCAGGCAACCTTGGTCTCGGATGCCCAGACGAAGGTCGGCCGGGTCGACGAGATCCAGTGCGGGTCATCGGCGACCGCGATCGCCTCGTCCATGCGCGACACGACTTCCTTGGTCAAGGTCGAGACGTCCTGGTCAACGGTGAGCGAGGATTGGCTGGCTTCTGCGCACTGCTGCGCGGGTGGCGCATAATCGACGATGAGATCGGCCGCGAAACCTGAAACGGGTATCAGAGCGACCATCGCCCCCACCAGCATGCTTCTGATCATGAAAACATTCCCCCTGGAAAATGCGGTTCCCGGATGATTACCGAGAACCGCTGAACTGTCGAGATCGATAAGATGCTAATGAACATCTTGTGGCGTTTTCGTCCCATTTTCGTTGAACAGGACCTTCACCACATCGGACGAGACCTGGAAGTTCTCCAGAACGGCGACCGTATGCCAGGTGCCGCCGCCGGCGCTGCCGTCCGTGTCCACCTGCAGATTGGCATTGCCGCCACCTGCGTCCTGAACGCGCACGAAGTTGTCTTGCAAGGCAGTTCCCGACGGCAGGTTGCCCAGGAGAGCCGTCAGATCAACGCTATCGCCTTCGGCGTACTTGTAGTCCGTGATGACGTCGTCGATGCCCGGGAGCAAGGAATCCGAGTCGATCACGAAGGTGTCAGCGCCAGAGCCACCTGTCATGTGGTCGGAGCCGGAGCCGCCATTGAGGACATCGTTACCGAGACCGCCGTAGAGCGTGTCGTCACCAGCCCCCCCGTAGAGCGTATCGGCACCATTGCCCCCATAGAGCGTATCGTCTCCGATGCCGCCGAAAAGCAGATCGTCGCCGTCATTGCCGTAGAGCGTGTCATTGCCCGCACCGCCCATGAGAACGTCGTTGCTGCTGCTGCCGTTGAGGGTGTCGTTGAAATCCGAACCCTTAACGCCTTCCATGTTCTTGTAGGTCTCGTTACCCAGGCCGACGCTCGTAAGGTTTACGAACGTGTCGGAGCTGCTTTGCACCAGCGTAAACGTGACCGGTCCCGTGGCATCCGAGAGATCGAGCAGGTCAACGCCAGCGCCACCGTCGATCTTGTCGTTCCCGGCACTCGCATAGATGACGTCATTGCCATTGCCACCGCTGAGGGTGTCATCGCCGACGCCGCCATAAATGACGTCATCCTGCGCGCTTCCCGTGATGATATTGGCCGTCGTGTCTGACCCGTCGGAAACAAAGGTCAGTGTGGACGAATTGGAAAGGTCACCATCCTGATCGCGTCCCACAATGCCGAAGGTCAGCGTCAGGTCTGATGCGGCAACCGTTTCAGTGTAACTCACCGTCTTGAAGGATGCACTGATGCCACTAGTGCCGAGAACCTCAATGTAATCGAACTTGAACCCGACATCGCTCGGAAGGATCGTCACAGTCGTCTGACCAACACTCACAGACTTGCTGAAACTAATTGCCGGATTATTCCCATCTTTGACCGTGAACTGAATGGCTCCGCCATTTTGCACTGTGCCAAGCTGCAAGGTTACAGACGACACGTCCTTGTCGAACTCTATTTTGAATTTCTCGCCTGTCGTAAATGCGGTGTTGCCGATACCGAACTCATTGCCGCCAGTTGGCGAGGTATTCGCGTTGAAGCGAATTTGCCCCGACGCACTCGCGAGAGCCGTAAATTTCGCAAACCCGAAGTCGTAGCTGGTGACCGGGCTGTTGCTAAACTGGTTGGCAGCCTCGATGGTTACCGGGGTCCCTGGGCGTTCTTTCAGTTGCTCTAGCTGATAGGTCCCATCCGTGTTCGTCGTAAGACGGTACACGTCGTTACCCAGGTTATCCTTGACCAACACCTGGCCGGTTCCCGTACCAGATGCGCTCCAGCCCGACGGCAGGCCGTTGACGCTGTCGATCTTGTAGATCGCGATGCCGTCTGCGCCGGGCGTCGCATTGATGACACCTTCGAGGGCGCCGACTCCATTGGCCATATAGGCATTGCTGATGGACTGAATGCTCGGAACATCGTCGTTGAAGTTGACCGTCAGCGTGCCGTTGGCAACCGAGCTGTCGGCGTCCGTCACGGTATAGCCGAGGCCGACCGAGACGGTGTCCTCGCYGTTCGGACCGGCCGTATGCAGCACATTGTCCTTCAGTTCGACCGTATAGGCACCCGTYGCCGCATTCGTCACGGTCACCGTGAACAGAACGCCGCGCGGACCCGTCGCCGTCAGGA
>NZ_JBFRGB010000054.1:0-7579 GCF_052115125.1 Ensifer sp. 2TAB8
CCACGGATGTGGACTATCTATAGCAACTGCTAAAACTAGCTATATTCGCGAGCGCTCTGCTGGAATAATGCAATGCCTAGCCTACATTATTTGCAATATCAGCAATTATTAATGTAAACGACTTATTTTTGCGTATCGGCCGGCAGCGGGCACTGGATGCGCCGGCATTGAAAAGGAAAGACGATGTTTGATCCCCGCGAAAAGATCGCACTTTTTATCGACGGCGCAAATCTCTACGCGGCATCGAAGAGTCTCGGCTTCGACATCGACTATCGCAAACTCCTGAAAGCATTTCAAAAACGCGGCTATCTGCTGCGCGCCTACTACTACACCGCACTCATCGAAGATCAGGAATATTCTTCGATCCGCCCGCTGATCGATTGGCTAGACTACAACGGTTACAAGGTCGTGACGAAGCCGGCCAAGGAATTCACCGACTCACTTGGTCGCCGCAAGATCAAGGGCAATATGGACATCGAACTCGCGATCGATGCCATGGAACAGTCTGAAACGGTCGATCACCTCGTCATCTTTTCCGGTGACGGCGATTTCACAACGCTCGTCGAAGCCCTGCAGCGCCGGGGCCGCAAGGTTTCCGTTGTCTCGACGATGTCGACCCAGCCGCCAATGATCGCCGACGACCTGCGTCGCCAGGCGGATCACTTCATCGATCTCGCCACCCTGCGGGCAGAGATCGGTCGCGAGCCTTCCGAACGTACGCCGCGCCACACCCCCGAGCCGGTGGCGGACCCCGTCGAGATTTGAAGCGCGACGATCGCAGGAACTGCCGTTTCAAGGCGTCGGTGCGTATCGTAAATCAAAAGAACAATTGAAGGCTCTGGGCATGCGGTGGCAGCGAATGACACGCAGCCAGCCGCACATCTTCCTAGATCGCCCGCCGTTTTCGTTGGAATTAATGCAAGCCGACTTCGCGCACCAAGGATCGCTTAGCCGCGATCCTTCAGCAGGCGGCTTTTCTGCCGGTTCCAATCACGCTCTTTCGCGCTCTCGCGCTTGTCGTGCAGTTTCTTGCCCTTGCCGAGCGCCAGCTCGAGCTTGGCACGGCCGCGCTCGTTGAAATAGATGCGCAGCGGGATCAGCGACATGCCTTCGCGGTTGACCGCACCCTGCAGGCGATTGACTTCGCGCTTCGACAGAAGCAGCTTCCGCCGACGCCGCGTTTCATGGTTGAAGCGGTTCGCCTGCAGATATTCCGGCAGATAGGAATTGATCAGCCAGATCTCTCCGCCTTCGTCCGTCGCATAGGACTCAGCAATGTTGGCCTTGCCTTCGCGCAGCGACTTGACCTCGGTGCCGGTCAAAACCAGACCGGCCTCGTAGGTATCGACGATCTCGTAGTTGAAGCGGGCTTTCCGGTTTTCCGCCACAACCTTGTTGACCGTGCGCTGGCTTCCTTTGGGTGCCATCAGTTCATCAATCCTGCATGCCTCAGCGCCGCATCGATCGCCGCTTCGGTTGCCGGCTCGAGCGTCGACAGCAGCGGCGAGCGCACGGCGCGGCTCATCCGGCCGAGGCGGTTCAGCGCATACTTCGCGCCGCAAACACCGGGCTCCATGAAAATCGCTTTGTGCAGCGGCATCAGCTTGTCCTGGTAATCGAGCGCCTTGGCGAACTCACCGGCAAGCGTTGCCTCCTGGAATTCGGCGCAAAGCCGCGGAGCCACATTGGCCGTTACGGAAATGCAGCCGACGCCGCCATGGGCGTTGAAGCCGAGCGCAGTTGCGTCTTCGCCCGAAAGCTGGACGAATTCCGGACCGCAGGCCATGCGCTGTTCGGAGACGCGCTCGATCTTGCCGGTCGCATCCTTGACACCGATGATGTTCGAATAGGCCTTGGCAAGCGCAGCCATGGTCTCGACGCTCATATCCACGACCGAACGGCCGGGAATGTTGTAGATGACGATCGGCAGTTTCACGCTCTCGGCGATCGCGGCAAAATGCGCGAAGAGGCCCTTCTGCGTCGGCTTGTTGTAGTAAGGCGTGACAACGAGGATCGCGTCGGCACCAGCCTTTTCGGCGTGCTGTGCAAGCTCGATCGCTTCTGTCGTATTGTTGGAGCCGGCGCCTGCTATAACAGGCACGCGCTTGGCGGCGGCCTCGATGCAGAGTTCGACGACCTTCTTGTGCTCTTCATGGGAAAGGGTCGGAGACTCCCCGGTGGTGCCGACCGGCACGAGACCATGGCTACCCTCATTTATCTGCCATTCCACATGCGCGACGAAACCATCCGCATCCACCGCGCCGGTCGCGGTGAACGGTGTTACGAGAGCGGGAATGGAACCCTTGAACATGCACAACTCCTGACGGCGCAAAGACGCAAAATGCACTCATGCTTTGGCCGTAATCGACGGTTAAAAAACTGCCGCACCATAATCATGTGAGGAGGCTGCGGCAAGCGTCGTGACACGGCATTTCACGCCGGTTTTCGTGCAAAAGCTTGACGTTCAGCCCACATATTGGTCCCGCTCCGCCTTAGGCGTGGGGCGGCAAGGTGCGATTGCCATGATCAATATTGGCCGCTAGTCTTGTCTCAGGCAATCCGGCGGCAGATGAATGTGAGACACGGGGAACACGGCCTCTTGATGCGCGGATCAAACTTTCTGCCTGTCGCCGCCATCGTCGGCGCTGCGTTGCTCACATCGCCGGCGTTCAGTTCCGAAACGCTGGAGCGAATACCGGTTCCGGCTCGCAAACCCGACATGTCGGGGAAGGCTGCGCAAGTTGCCGCCGACGAGACCACCAATGCCATTCCTGCGATCGTTGCCCCAATCAACAGCGATCTGAAGACGGGCCTCGACGCTCTGTCCAACCGGCAGCCGGCGGCAGCGATTGCCGTTCGCAATGCCATGAGCCGCGATGCGCTCGACCGGCACATCCTGACCTGGGCGATTGCCGTTTCCGGCCAGCGCGGCATTCCTTCCTTTGAGATCGCCGACGCCCAGCGCGAACTTCAGGGATGGCCCGGCTTGAAATCCCTGCGCGCCAATTCGGAGAGGGCCCTCTTTCGCGAAAATCCGACGGCCGCCGATGTCCTTGCCGCCTTTGGCAACACACAGCCTGAGACGACCGAAGGAACCCTCATTCTGGCGCGCGCGCTTGTCGCCCAGGGACAAACAGAAGCAGCCGCGAAACGCTTGCGCGGCATCTGGCAACGGCATGCGCTCGACAAGGATATGGAGAGCCTGATCCTGGCTGAGTTCTCCGCTCTGCTGACGCCAGCCGATCATCAGCGGCGCATGGCCATGCTCCTTTACCGCAACCGCGTCGAACAGGCCGAGCGCTTTGGTGATCTCGGCAAGGCACAGTCACTCTATCGTGCCTGGGCAGCGGTCAATCGGGGCAACGACAAGGCCGATGCGCTGATCGCGGCGGTCGATCCCTCCTGGCGCAAGGACCCGGCCTACCTGTTCATTCAGATCGAATCCTTGCGAAAGCAGAAAAAATACGAGGAGGCGGCCAAGCTGCTTGCCCGTATGCCGAAGGACAGAGGGGTGCTCGTCAATCCTGGCGAATGGTGGGTCGAGCAGCGTGTTGTCAGCCGAGGCCTGCTTGACGCGGGCGACTTCAAAGGCGCCTACCGGATCGCGGCCAGCCATCTAGCAACGGAGGCGACCGATGTTGTCGATGCCGAATTCCACGCTGGCTGGTACGCATTGCGTGGCATGGAAGATCCGGCGATCGCAGCGCGCCACTTCCGCCGCATCCTTGACGTTTCAAACCGTCCGCTTTCCGCCTCTCGCGCCTGGTATTGGCTGGGCCGTTCGGCCGAGGCCGGCGGACCGGGCGATGCCAGCGAGTATTTCGCCAATGCCGCCCGTTACCCCGGAACCTTCTATGGGCAACTCGCAGCCGCCCGGCTTGGCCGCAAGACGTTGAACGTCGCCTACCCTGCCCCATCGGCGAACGACCGGGCACAGTTCGAGAACCGTGAGGCGGTGCGCGCGATCTCCCGCCTTGAAAGCGCCGGCCACGCCTGGCGCGCCGACAGCATCTACCGTGCGCTTGCCGAGGAGCTGACCAGTCCCGGCGAGCTCGCCCTGCTTTCGGCGCGCGCGGAGAAGGCCGGAAACCATCAGCTCTCGCTCCAGATCGGCAAGATTGCATTCGGACGCGGCATCGATGTCGCTGCCCTCGCCTTTCCCGTCGGCGTGATCCCTTCGAGCGCCAATATCGACGGTTCCGGCAAGGCACTTGCCTATGCGATCGCGCGGCAGGAAAGCGCCTTCAATCCCGCAGCCATCTCCACCGCCAATGCCCGCGGCTTGCTGCAACTGATGCCGGGCACCGCCAAGGGCGTCGCCAGTCGCTATGGCCTTGCCTATTCGCAGGATCGGCTGACCAGCGATGCGGGGTACAACGCCACGCTCGGCGCCCATTACCTCGGCGAACAGATCAGCAGCTTCGGCGGCTCCTATATCCTGACCTTCATTGCCTATAACGCCGGGCCGCGCCGTGTACCGGAGTGGCTTGGCCGCTATGGCGACCCACGCGGCAAGCCGATCGACGAAGTCGTCGACTGGATCGAGCGCATTCCATTCCAGGAGACCCGCAATTATGTGCAGCGGGTCATGGAAAACTATCAGGTTTACAAGTCGAGGCTCGGGCAGAAGGCCGACATCGTCGAGGATCTGAGGATGGGGCGCCAATAGTCGGCGCGACCCGGGCCGTTCAAATAATCGTGATGACAGCGGGCGGCACAAAATGCGGCCCAAGCCATTTCCCTTCTGAAGGTTCGATCTTTCCTGAAGGAAATGGTGAACACAATGAAGACCTTCCCCATGATCGCCCTGTCTTTGGCGACGGCAATGAGCAGCATTCCGGCTGCCGGTGCATTCCCGATCGCTCCGCAGGTCTCGCAAACGAGCGACGTCCAGAAGGCTCAGTTCCAAAACGAGCGCGGCGAAGATCGCAAGAACCGTTCCAGTTGCGCCGTCCCCTATTGCGAACTTCAGGGCCGACGTGACAGCTATCGTGATCGCGATTATCGCGATCGACACGGATACTATCGGGACGGCTATTACCGGGATGGCTACTATCGCGACCGATACCGCCACCACCACAACAATGACGCTGGCGCTTTCATCGGTGGACTTGCGGCCGGCGCAATCGTAGGCGGCCTGATAAACCAGCCGCGGTACTACAATGGGCCGCGAGCAGTCAGCGGTGACGCGCATACGCGCTGGTGCTACGCCCGCTATCGTTCTTATCGCGCCTGGGACAACTCGTATCAGCCTTATGGCGGTCCGCGGCGTCAGTGCAGTTCACCTTATTGATGGGCAGATGACCGCTTTCGCTGTGAAGCCAGTTCGCCCCTTTTAGCCCATGCGTTCGCTAGTGCGTCGGTCGCAAGCGAACGCACAGGCTCACCCCACCAAGTGTATGCCTTGCCCTTTCTCTTCGAGCAGCTACCATCCCACCGATATCGGGGTGGAGACTGGCAATGAAAGAAGACGGGTTTCGGGAACATCGCTTCCCCGCAACAGATGGCCTGCAGCTCTACGCCCGGAGCTATGGCCCCGCCCGCCCCACAACGACGCTCCCGGTCATCTGCCTGCCGGGCCTCACGCGCAACAGCCGTGACTTTCACGAGCTCGCGATCTTGCTCGCGTCACCGTCCGGGGGCGGACACACCGTCTTTTCGTTCGACTATCGCGGTCGCGGCGGTTCGGCACGAGACGCCGACAAGAGCCACTACTCGATCGCGACCGAAACGAACGACATCATCACGGCTTGCGCTCATCTGGAGATCGATCGCGCAGTTTTCATCGGCACGTCCCGCGGAGGGCTGATCCTGCACCACCTCGTCAGCGTCGCGCCTGACCTTATCGCAGGCACGGTGCTGAATGACATTGGACCAGTCATCGAAATCGAGGGCCTGCTGGCCATTCGCGACTATCTCAACAGGGAGCCGAGCGGCGCGATAAGCTGGGGGACAGCACCCCGGTATCTGAAGAACCTGCACGGAGCCGATTTTCCGATTCTCAGCGACCGCGAATGGCTGCAGATGGCAACGGCGATCTATCGCGATGAGGACGGCGCTGCCGTGCCTGACTTTGATCCAGCCATCGCCCACCAGTTGCTGGGTCTCACAGCTGAAACGCCGCTACCCACCCTTTGGCCGCAATTCGATGCCCTCTCTCGAATGCCGCTTTTAGGCATCCGAGGCCAGTATTCCCGGATTCTGTCTGAAGCAACGTTGCAGGAGATGAGCGATCGACGTCCTGACATGGCGGCGTTCACTGCGCCCGGCCAGGGCCACGCACCGCTTTTGCATCTCGACGGCCCTCGGCAGGCAATTGCTACCTTCCTCTCGGGCCTCGCACCAGGGCGCTAGCACCGAGCCTGGCGATCACCGCCACGGCAAGCGGATCAACGGACCATTGGCTTCAGCAAGCACAGGCCCCGGCAAATAGTCGGCCGCAGGCTGCCACCGCACCGCAGGATACTTCCAAACAAAAAAACCCGGCTCGAAAGCCGGGTTTCTCTCTTCTGACCGAGGTCAGACGATCTTAGAAGTCGCGCTGCAGACGGACGAAGCCGAATACCTGATCGTCAGCGTTGTCAGCATCTTCATACTGAACCGAAACGCGGGTCGCGAGACCTTCGGTGATCTTGTAGTCGAGCGTTACGCCAGCGCGCCATGCGTCGTCGTTGCCGAAGCTGGTGACCGAGTCCTGCAGGCTACCGAAGTACTGAACGCCGGGGGTGATGGCGAGCTTGTCGGTGGCGTTGAAGCGGTACGAAGCTGCAACGGACCACTCGGAAGCATTCCAGTAGGTGTTCGGGTCAGAAGCCCATACACCAGCGATCTGGAAGACGCCCGGACCGAGGTCAGCCGAGAGCAGAGCGCGGATCGCGCCTTCTTCCCATTCGGTGTCGTAGCCGCCGAGCAGGTCGAAGGAAACGCCGCCGACCGAAGCCGAAACGATACCCGAGATGCCTACGCCGTTAGCCTTGGTGGACCAGCCCTCGAGCTCATCAACCGAGATACCGGCCTGGAACGAACCGCCATCATAGAGGTAGGCGATCGAGTTGAACTCGGTGACGTTGCCGAGCGAGTCGGTTTCGCCGTTGATGCCCTTATCCCACCAGTTGTAGAAGAAGCCGGCCTTGAGGCCACCGAGCTGGATGTAGGCTTCGTCGACGTCGATGAAGCTATCGCCTTCGTCGGTGTCGTTGTCGGCGTTGAACTCAGCAGCGAAGAAGCCGGTGAGCGTGCCGTACTCGGTGTCGCTCTTGGCATCGAACGAGATGTAAGCGCGCGAGAAGGCATCCCAGTCAGACGTGGAGTAGTTCGGACCAGCGAGGCCACCGAAACGATGGTTTTCCTGGTTGTAACGGCTCTGCGAGGCGTTGTCACCGAACGAGGTCTGGAAACGGATGAAGCCGCCGATCTTGAGGCAGGTTTCAGTGCCCGGGATGTAGAAGTAGCCAGTGCCGAAAGCGTCGCAAACGCGAACGTATTCCATGGGCTCCGGCTCGGCTGCGACGATTGCGTCTGCTGCCTGTGCGCCGGAAACTGCTGCGAGAGCAGCAGCGGAGCCGAGAAGAAGGCTCTT
>NZ_JBFRGB010000055.1:0-4353 GCF_052115125.1 Ensifer sp. 2TAB8
GCCATCGGCATTCCGATCGGCATCGTCATGTCCCGTTCGGATCGCTTCCAGAATATCGTCAATCCGATCCTCGACGTGATGCAGACCATGCCGAGTTTCGTCTATCTGATCCCGGTCGTCATGCTGCTTGGCATCGGCAAGGTGCCGGGCCTGATCGCCGTCGTCATCTACGCCATCCCGCCGATGATCCGGCTCACCAATCTCGGCATCCGCCTCGTCGACAAGGATGTGCTGGAGGCTGCCGATGCCTTCGGTTCGTCGGGCTGGCAGAAGCTCAAGAACGTGCAACTGCCACTCGCCTTGCCGACGATCATGGCCGGGATCAACCAGACAATCATGATGGCACTCGCCATGGTGGTCATCGCCTCGATGATCGGTGTTCAAGGTCTCGGTCAGCCGGTGCTGAAGGCGATTGCCAACCAGTACTTTACCCTCGGCATTTTCAACGGCCTTGCGATCGTCGGCATTGCGATCATCTTCGATCGGGTCAGCCAGGCCTATGGCGAGAGACTGCAGAAGCATCGGGAGATCGTCCATGGCTGATCACGCTTTCGGCGGCATCAAGATCCGCCACCTCTACAAGATCTTCGGCCCGGACGCCGCGGCCCATGTCGATGCAGTGCGCAAGGGGCTGACGAAGACAGAACTCAACGAGCGGCACGGACATGTCCTTGGGCTGCGGGATATCAACATCGAAATCCCCTCCGGCTGCATCCAGGTAATCATGGGCCTGTCGGGGTCGGGCAAATCGACCCTCATACGGCACATCAACCGCCTGATCGATCCGACGGCCGGCGAAGTGCTCGTCGACGGCATCGACGTCGTGAAGATGAACGAAGCCGAACTGCGCGAGTTCCGACGGCACCAGACGGCCATGGTGTTCCAGAAGTTCGCGCTGCTGCCCCATCGCAACGTGCTCGACAACACACTTTATGGCCTTGAGGTTCAGGGCCTCGAGCGCGCGAAGGGTGTCGACATCGCCATGCGATGGATCGAGCGTGTGGGGCTCAAGGGCTTTGAAGACAAATATCCTAATCAGCTCTCGGGCGGCATGCAGCAGCGTGTTGGCCTCGCGCGTGCACTTGCCAACGACGCACCGGTGCTGCTGATGGACGAGGCCTATTCGGCCCTTGACCCACTGATCCGCATGGACATGCAGACGGTTCTTCTCGATCTGCAGAAGGAGATCAAGAAGACCATCGTCTTCATCACCCATGACCTCGACGAAGCGTTGCGATTGGGCGACCAGATCGCCGTGCTGCGCGATGGGGAAGTCATCCAGCAAGGCACCAGTCAGGACATCGTTCTCAGGCCCGCCGACGAATATATCGCCAACTTCGTCAAGGAGGTGAACCGTGGCCGGGTCGTTCATGTCGAGGCCGTCATGGCACCCGTCGCTGCGGATCACGCCGTCAATGGCGCGACGCTGAGCAAGGGAAGCACGATCGAAGCCGCACTTAAGATCCTGGCGCACAAGGATGCCAAGGATCTGGTGGTGGTCGATGCTGCCGGAATGCCTGTCGGTGTCGTCGATCTGAAGCGGCTGGCAGCGGCGGTCGTCACGCCGCACTGAGCGGCGGTAGACCTATCCACGAAACCCCAGGAAGCAGGGCCAGACGTCGCCCGCGGCGAAACCGCGCGTCCGATCTCCGGCCCCATCGATGGAGAATACGTCATGAAGTTCGAAGGTATCTATACTCCAGCCATCACACCGATCGGGCACGACGGGCAAATCGACCGCAAGGGTTTTGCAGCGGTGCTCGAAACCCTTGTCGAAGCTGGAGTTCACGGCATCATAATTGGCGGATCTACCGGCGAATATTATGCCCAGCGCGCCCAGGAACGGTTCGACCTTGCCGCCCACGCCAAGGAAATTGTCGGCTCACGGCTGCCGCTCATCGTCGGGACGGGTGCCACGAGAACGGAAGACTCCGTGGCGTTCGCCAAGGCGGCCAAAGAGATCGGCGCCGACGCCATTCTCGTATCATCGCCACCTTACGCATTGCCGACGGAGGAGGAGAACGCGGTCCACGCTTTAACGGTGGACCGGGCGGCCGACCTCCCGATCATGCTCTACAACTATCCGGCCCGCATGGGCGTGATGATGGGGGACGCGTATTTCTCGCGCGTAAGCGCATCCAGAAACATCGTGGCCATCAAGGAGAGTTCCGGCGACATGGCCAATCTGCACCTTTTGGCCAGGAAGTATCCTCAAATCGCGCTCTCCTGCGGCTGGGACGATCAGGCACTCGAATTCTTCGCCTGGGGTGCAAGGAGTTGGGTCTGCGCCGGCTCCAACTTTCTGCCGAAGGAACATGTCGCCCTCTATCAGGCCTGTGTCGTCGAGAAGAACTTCGACAAGGGGCGGGCGATCATGACGGCGATGCTGCCACTCATGGATTTTCTTGAATGCGGGAAGTTCGTCCAGTCGATCAAATACGGCTGCGAACTGGCGGGCCTGCCGGCTGGGCCGGTCAGAGCGCCACTCGGCCCGCTTAGCGCCGAAGAAAAACAAGCGCTCGAGACGATCATCGCCACGTTGAAGCATACCGTCGCCCAGATCACCTCGGGAACCAGCCATGCGTGAGCGAATGATCGCAACCAAGCACGGGGCAACAACGACGGGCGTTCACTGGCGTACCTTCGGGACCGGCACGTTGCGCCTTCAATTGATGAGCGAGACGATCCGATGATTACACGGCCCGTCAAACGCTTGCCGGTCGAAAATGGCATTTCGGGCTGGGAGGCAATCAGTCAACGTTTGTTTCCGGTCCGGGCTCTCGACGAAAATGTGAGCGCAGACTGGCTGATCATCGGAGCCGGCTTTGCCGGGCTTTCGGCAGCACGCCGCCTGCTGCAACTGCACCCCGATGACAAGATCGTCATTCTCGAGGCGAGTGAAGTTGGCAAGGGCACATCGGGTCGGAACTCCGGCTACATGATCGACGTTCCGCACAACCTGTCATCCAGCGAGTATTCCAGCGGGACCGCTGACATCACGCGCCGGGAAATGGCCCAGAACCGTTACGCCATCGAATTCGCCAGGCGAGCGGCGGAAGCCTACGGAATGTCGCACGAGACGTTCGATCCCGCCGGCAAGATCAATGCTGCCGCGACGGCGCGCGGCATGAAGCTCAATAGGAGTTTCGGCCAGTCGCTCGGCCATGCGGGCGAAAAGCACGCCTACCTCGACGCCTCCGACATGCGGGAGATAACCGGGTCGAACTACTACCTCGGTGGCCTCTACACACCCGGTTCGGTGCTCATCCAGCCGGCGGACTACGTGCGCCAGTTCGCTGCCGGCCTTTCGCATCATGTCGATTTCTTCGAACGGTCTCCCGTGACGTCACTTAGGCGCGACAACGGAATCTGGACAGCGTCGGCGGCACGCGGAACGGTCAGCGCTCCCAAGGTCATCCTGGGGGTCAACGGCCATGTAGAAGATTTCGGGCATTTTGGCAGGCGGCTGATGCACATCTTCGCCTACGCCTCGATGACGGCACCGTTTCCAGCCGACGATCTCGGGCACAGAGCTTCCGGTCGGGATCGCTGGGCCTTGCTCCCAGCCGACGCCATGGGGGCTACCGTGCGCAAAATCACATCCGGTGGCCAATCGCGCATCGTTATCCGCACCAAGTATACCTACGACACGACGGTCACACTGACGCAACATCGCATCTCGAAAATGGCGCAAGCGCACCGACGCTCGCTGGACGCGAGATTTCCTGACCTCAAGGAAATACCCTTCGATTACAGCTGGGCTGGCCGCCTCTGCCTCAGCCTCAATCACGTGCCGGCATTTGGCGAGATCGATGATGGGCTCTTTTCCGCCTGCTGCGAAAATGGGCTTGGTACCGTCAAGAGCACCCTTGCCGGCATGATGGTCGCCGACCTCGCGACGGGGACGGTGTCACCGGAACTCGAAGAATACATGGATCAGCGAGGCCCTAGCCGGCTTCCGCCAGAGCCTTTTGCCTGGCTCGGGATAAACTCGGTGATCCGATTGCAGGAATTTCGAGCCGGACGCGAGGGATGAACCGCTCGCTGACCGCTACGTGGACGAAGGATCGCAGAGTGAGGTTGAAGAACCCCTCGACTACCACGAACCGCCCGCGCTCGGTGACGAGGATGCGGACTGCCCGATAGGTTTTCAATGACGATGACCATAAAATCCAGCGCACATGCGACGACCCGCCTCAAGATCGGCTTCGTTCTCGCCCGGTCGTTCACACTTTCGGCTTTCGCCCTCTTCGTCGATACGCTTCGGCTGGCAAGCGACGAACTCGACAAATCGGGCCGCGTGCGCGCCGATTGGCAGGTGCTCGGCAACACGAGCCATCTGATCGCATCGAG
>NZ_JBFRGB010000056.1:0-3625 GCF_052115125.1 Ensifer sp. 2TAB8
ATGCCAAGCAGCATGACGACCGGGATCAGATAGACGAAACTCGGCATGGTCTGCATCACGTCGAGGATCGGATTGACGATATTCTGGAAGCGATCCGAACGGGACATGACGATGCCGATCGGAATGCCGATGGCAATCGACAGGACAGTGCAGACGAAGATCATCGAGACCGTCTTCATCGTATCGTCCCACATGTCGAAATAGCCGATGAGCAGGAGCGTACCGATACAACCGGCGACGATCTTCCAATTCCGGCTCGCCACCCAGGCGATCAGCGCAATCAGCACCAGGATGATCGGCCAGGGCGTCTTCGTCATGAAGCGCTCCGACTGGATGAGGAAGAACTGCAGTGGCTCGAAGAAGCCTTCGATTGCGTCGCCGTAGGCGCGCGTGAACGACCGGAATCCCTCGTCGATAGCTTTCTTCAACGCCCGCAGGCTCTCGTCGTCCATGTGCGGAAACTGGGTAAACCAGTCCATTCCATTTCCCCTTCACATTTCGCCGGCCGCGTTTGTTGTTTTGCTGTTGCCAGACGTCGAACAAGAGGCGGCGCAGGTGATCGCGCCGCCCATGGTTTCAATCAGTGCGTTCAGAGTGCGGCCTTGACCTTTTCGGCAACCTCGGGCGAGACCCACTTGGTCCAGAGGTCGGGGTTCTCCTGAAGGAAGTGCTTGGCGCCTTCCTCTCCGCTCGCCTGGTTGTCGGTCATCCAGGCCATCAGCTTGTTGACCGTGTCATTGGTCCAGGCGCGCTTGTTGAGGTAGTCCATGGCCGGGCCGGCGCGATCGGCGAAGGACTTGGTCACAAGCGTCTGGACCTTGTCCTTCGGCCAGTCGTTCTTCTTCGGGTCCGGGCAATCGGCGACGGTGTTGCAACGCTTCCATTCGGCCGCATCGGCCGGTACGCCATGCTCGAGCTTCACCATCTCGTACTTGCCGAGAAGTGCTGTCGGCGCCCAGTAGTACCCGACCCAGCCCTGCTTGCGCTCATAGGCCTTGGCAATCGAGCCATCGAGGCCGGCGGCCGAGCCGGTGTCGACAAGCGTAAAGCCCGCGGCTTCGCCGCCATAGGCCTTGTAGAGCTGCGTGGTCACGACGGTACCGCCCCAACCCTGCGGACCGTTGAAGACGGCGCCCTTGCTGGCATCTTCCGGATCCGGGAACAGCTCCTTGTGCTTCAGCGCGTCGTCGATCGTCTTGATGTCAGGATTGGCGTCGACAATGTATTTCGGGACCCACCAGCCCTGAACGGCGCCATCGGAAAGCGCAACGGCAGCACCGACGAGCTTGCCTTCCTCGAGACCGCGATTGACGACATCCGGCAGCAGGTCGACCCAGCCTTCCGGCGCAACATCCGGCTGTCCCTTTTCGATCATCGAGGTGATCGTCGGAACCGTGTCACCAACGACCAGGTCGGCATTGCAGCCGTAGCCTTCCGTCAGGATGATCTTGTCGACGCTCGCCAGCACCTCGGCGCTCTGCCAATTCATGTTGGCGATCGTCACGTCACCGCATTCGGCGGCCGAAGCGGCGCCGGCGAGGCCGAGGAGGCCGGCGGCCAGACAGGTCGTTGCAAGAAGCTTCTTCATTTCCGTTCCCTTTGTTTTGGCGGTGCATCTCATCGCACTGCCGATCTCACCGCGGGGATCGACAGCGTCACAGAGCTCGGTCCAACTCGAAACAACAGGGACCGAAAGGCCTGCAGGTCCGTCGGCTTCGAGCCGATGGCATCATGAAAGCTAACGGGGTTTTCCGGCAAGGACTTTCCCATTTGCGTCAACGGGTGCCTTTCCTAATGTTTGAAGATGGCTGAGGCGCAGATCAGGTCGATTTGCTGCGCTGATAATAGCGTGACACCCGAACCCGGTTGCCGCAGCGCGTAGCCGAACACCAGCGCCGGCGGGCGTTGTTGCCGACGAAGAGCATGACGCAATCCTCCGCCTCGCATTTGCGGATCAGACCGGCGTCCGGATGCACCAGCAGCGCCGCGGCATCCTCGGCCAGGAATCCCGCCAACTGGACCATGGGTGCAGCCAGCCGCTCGCTGACAAGACGTGGCGGGTCACTCCAGTCGAGATGCCGCACGAGCGGCGCCGCGCACATTGCCGCATTGAGGCCCTCGATATCGGTCGCCGGAACGGGTTGCCCGCTCATGACATACGCGATTGCCGAGGTCATGTGCGCCCTGACGGCAAGCACAGGCGCAACGTCTGCAGTACTTATCGCACCGATCCCGTCAAGCGTCGCGTCCGGAAGACGGGCCCGCTCCAACTCAAGCCAATCCGCCAGCCCTTCCCCATCCGCGATCAGATCGACGCGTCCATTCGCTGTCAGCGGATGCGTGTTGACGAGATCGAGAGTAAGCGGCTCTCCGACAAAAGGAACTAGGTCCATGCGACCCTCATTTAATGCATGATTTCGATATTGACACATTAGCCTTCTCGGCGCAATTCTAATGCACGAATATTAAAAATAGGGGTGTTAAATGAATAGACCTCGCATTCCATCGATCCGCCACCGCTTCGTCGAAGCCGGCGGTGTGCGCGTCTTCTATCGGGAAAGCGTGCCGGTCGAGGCCGGCGACAACGTGCCTACGATCTTGCTGCTGCATGGCTTCCCCTCGTCCTCGCACCAATACCGTCGCCTGATGGATGCGCTCGGCAGCCAATACCGGCTGATCGCGCCGGACTATCCGGGTTTTGGCCATAGCGACGCTCCGCCATCGACAAATGAGGGCGGCAGCTTCGTCTACAGCTTCGATCGGCTCGCTGAAGTGATCGAAGGATTCGTCGAGGCCTTGGCGCTCAAGCGCTTTGTCCTCTACGCCTTCGATTTCGGAGCACCTGTCGGCTTTCGCCTTGCAAGCCGGCGTCCCGAGCGGATTGCGGGACTGATCGTCCAGAACGGCAACGCCTATCTGGAGGGGCTTTCCGACATCGCCCGCGATTTCATCGCACTTGAACCGCAAGACGAGGGCGCAGTGGAACAGGTCCGGCAACTGCTGACCCTGGAGATGACCCGAGGGCAGTATGTCGGGGGCACTGGGGATCCGGAACTGGTGGCACCCGACGGTTGGACCATGGATCAGCATTTCCTCGACCGTCCCGACCGCCGCCAGCCGCAAGTCGATCTTGCCTTCGACTACAAGAGCAACCTTGCCCGCTGCGGCGAATGGCAAGAGTGGCTGCGAAGCGAGAAGCCCCCGACCTTGATCACCTGGGGGCGCAACGATCCGTTCTTCACCGAAAGAGGTGCTCGCGCGTTTCTTGCCGATCTCCCCGAGGCCGAGCTCCACCTGTTCGATACCGGCCACTTCGCGCTGGAAGAGAGCCTGCCGGAAATCGCACCGCTGATTGCCGACTTCGTCGACCGCATCTGAACGAAGGCATGAAATGAAAAAAGGCGCCGTGGCCATAAGCATCGGCACCTTTCCTGATCTTCGGCCGGGCCGCGAATTGCGGCCTGTCTCCCGAACTCACATGTTCGGATAGACCGGGCCTTCGCCGACATTCCCTTGCGGCGGTCCGTGCGGCCCGCCTCCCGAACTCACATGTTCGGATAGACCGGGCCTTCGCCGCCTTGGGGCGGCACCCAGTTGATGTTCTGGTTCGGGTCCTTGATGTCGC
>NZ_JBFRGB010000057.1:0-3541 GCF_052115125.1 Ensifer sp. 2TAB8
GCCTCTAGCGCCACGGCATGACCGACCTCGATCGGGATCAATCGGGATCAGAGTGATCGCGGGCGCGATGCTGTTGGGCAGCACGTGACGGAAGAGGATCCGGGAGGTCGGCAGCCGCATCAGCCGGGCCGCATCCATGTAGGGCTTCTTGACTTCGCTCAGTGCGACGCCACGAGCGATCCGCGCATAGGTCGCCCATTGGGCGATGATCAGCGCCAGGATGATCCGGTCGATGCCCGGTCCAAGCGTGACGATGGCAATCAACGCAATCAGGATGGTCGGCAGGCTGAGCTGCAGGTCGACGAGCCGCATGATGACGACATCGACCCATTTGCCGAAGTAGGCGGCACTGACCCCGGCGGTGAGCCCGATCAGGGCGGCAAGCGCTGAGCTGACGATCGACACCACCAGGCTGATACGCAGACCATAGAGGATGGTGCTGACGATATCGCGGCCAAGCCCGTCAGTTCCAAGCAGATAGAGATAGCCACCGCTACCCAGTGTTCCGGGCGGCGACGATGCCTCCCAGCCAAAGATCTGCAGCGGATCATAGGGGTTCTGAGGTGCGATCAGCGGTGCGGCGATGGCAACGAGGACGTAGCTGACGAGCAGTACTTTGGACACGGTCATGACCGGTCCGTGACGGCGCTTCTTCAACGCGCTGAGGATTTGGGCTTTCATGACTTTCCCCTTCAGGAAGACAGGCGCACGCGCGGATCGAGTACGGCATAGAAAAGATCGACGAGGGCGTTGAGCACGACGAAGGCGACGGCGATGAAGGTCAGCGTCGCCATCACCACGGGCCGGTCGAGCAGCTGGATGGAGTCGATCAGCAGCTTGCCGACGCCCGGCCACGAGAAGATCGATTCCACCACCACGGCAAAGGCGAGCATGCCGCCGAACTGCAGGCCGATGATCGTCACGATCGGCACGCTGATGTTAGGCAGCGTGTGGCGCATCAGGATCCGTCGTGACGACAGCCCCTTGGCGCGGCAGAAGCGAGTGAAGTCCTGGCTCTCGACCTCTATCGTGCCGGAGCGCGACAGCCGGGCAATCAGCGCAATGTTCGGAATCGCCAGTGCCAGCGCCGGCAGCACCAGGTGCCACAGACCGTTGGCGGTGAGCCAACTCCAGTCCTCACCGAGGACACGCTCGGTTGCTCCTCTGCCACCGGACGGGAACCAGCCGGTGAGGATGGCGCCGACAAGGATCAGCATCATCGCCAGCCAGAACGAGGGGATGCTGAGCGCCGAGACGCTGCCGTTGAGCAGGGTCCGGTCGAACAGCGTGCCCATACGCCGACCGGCGAGAAGGCCAAGCCCGGTTCCAAGCGGGGCTGCGATCAGCATCGCGATCGAGGCAAGTTCCAGCGTTGCCGGCAGCTTGCTCGTCACCAGCGTGAAGGCCGGCTGATGGTAGATGTAGGAGGTGCCGAAGTTGCCGCTGACGACATTGCCGATGAACACCAGGTACTGGCGCCAGATCGGCTGGTCGAGACCGAGCGCGATGGTGGCTGCCTGAATATCCTCGGGCGTGGCGGTTTCGATGTTGACGACGTTGAAGACCGGATTGCCGACGCTGTGGATGCCGATAAAGCCGATCAACGACATGGCGATGAGCAGCAGGAAGGCCTGTGACAGCCTTCCGAGTGCGACCGAGATCATATCCATGAAGGGCTTACTCCGTTGCAGCGATCGTCTGCATCGCCGTCGTCCAGCCGCGCGGATGCATGACGTAGGCGCCGATGCGCGGGCCGTAACCGACGATGTGGTGGAAGTGGTAGAGCGGGATGATCGGCTGGTCGGCCATCACCAGCTCGGTTGCCGAACCCAATGCGGCATTCCGTTCCGGACCAACCGCGATGCTCTCGGCCTTGGCCAGCATCTGGTCGAAGGCCGGGTTCTGGTACTTGCCGAAGTTCAACGCACCGGTTCCGCGTTCCGGGTTGGGTGAGGCGAGCAGGGCGCGAAGGATGATGTCGACGGCCTCGCCGGAGGTGCCGCCATACCAGATGCCATAGTCGCCGGCGGCGCGTTTGGTGTTGAACACCGAGAACGGGGCTGCCGATGGCTGGGCATTGATGCCGATCCGGGCCCAGCTCTGGGCGATTGCCTGCAGGCTCTCGGCATCGCCGGGATAACGGCCGGCCGGCCCGGCAAGCACGAGGTTGAAGCCGTCAGGATATCCGGCCTTGGCCAGCAGAGCCTTGGCCTGTTCGTAGTCAGGCCCTTCGGGAAGGAGCTTGCCGGACGTGCCCGGAAGTCCGGTCGGAAACACCTGCGACGCCGCCGTGCCATATCCGGCAAGGATCTTGTCGACGAGAATGCCGCGGTCGGTCGCCAGCGCCAGCGCACGCCGGACAAGCGGGTTCTTGAACGGGTTGGCGATCGGCGCGCCCGATTTGTCGGTAACACCGGGGAGCGTATCCCGGTCAACGTCGAACTGCACGAAGTTGATGCGGGCGGCACCGACGCTGGCAATCGAGGCACCACGCTGCTTCAAGGCGTCGACATCACGGGCGGGAATGGCGTCGGCGACGTCGACCTCACCGGTGCTGAGTGCAGCCACCCGGGCGGCCGGGTTCTCGATCACCCGGAACCCGACCTTCAGCCAGGCGGGCTTGCCACCCCAGTAGGCGTCGTTGCGCACAAGTCTCAAGCTCTCGCCGGAGCTCCAGCTCTCAAACCGGTAGGGTCCGGTGCCATTGGGTGGAGAACCGGAATTAAGCGCCTCCGTCGTCTCAAAACCGTCGGCTGGCTTGTTCATCAGGAAGATCGAGGAGAAAGTGAGCGGTAGCGTAGGGACGGCACCGTTCGTCTCGATGACCACCGTCAGCGGATCGGGTGCAGAGATCGACTTGATGCCGCTCACGGAAGAACGAAAGCCGCCGCTCGGGGGCTTCAGGAAATCGCGGATGCGCTCGATCGAATAGACAACATCATCGGCGTCAAACACCGCGCTGTCATGGAAGCGGACACCGTCGCGGAGCTTAAACTCCCATTGCGTGTCGGAGAGCGCCCGCCAGGATGTGGCAAGCCCGGGCATCAGCTGGAGCTTCTCGTCCTGGTACACCAGCCGTTCATAGATGTGAGAGAGCAGCGAGGTGTTCTCGTTGAGATTGGCGTAGTGTGGATCGAGTGTCATCAGCTTGTAGGACGTGGCGATGCGCAGTTCGCCCCGTTCTTGCGCCAGGGCCGGCGCCGCGACCAACGACGCGCCGAGCGAGACGGACAGCAAAAGCGCCGACAGCAAACGCGGCCGAAACAATCTTCCCAGTTTCATGTGCGGTTCCTTCTTGTTTTTGACAGAGTCAGAGGTTCGCGCCGGAGGGGCTCCGACGCGGTGAAAATCAACGATTGAGCCCAGGCGGGCGTGCTCAGCTATTTTGCAGCGCGGCTTTGGGTTCGTGCGCAGCGAGGCGACGCGGCGGATCAACAGCCGCGTCGAATGCGAGGAGATCGGCCATTAATCCGCGGAGCTGCGGCCAGGGTTCGTCAGGACTGGTGGGGGAAGGCTGCGAGCGGCTGAGAATGGCATGCAG
>NZ_JBFRGB010000058.1:0-3539 GCF_052115125.1 Ensifer sp. 2TAB8
AACCGCCAAACTGCATGCCATTCTCAGCCGCTCGCAGCCTTCCCCCACCAGTCCTGACGAACCCTGGCCGCAGCTCCGCGGATTAATGGCCGATCTCCTCGCATTCGACGCGGCTGTTGATCCGCCGCGTCGCCTAGTTGCGCACGAACCCAAAGCCGCGCTGCAAAATAGCTGAGCACGCCCGCCTGGGCTCAATCGTTGATTTTCACCGCGTCGGAGCCCCTCCGGCGCGAACCTCTGATTCTGTCAAAAACAAGAAGGAACCGCACATGAAACTGGGAAGATTGTTTCGGCCGCGTTTGCTGTCGGCGCTTTTGCTGTCCGTCTCGCTCGGCGCGTCGTTCATCGCGGCGCCGGCCCTGGCGCAAGAACGGGGCGAACTGCGCATCGCCACGTCCTACAAGCTGATGACGCTCGATCCGCACTACGCCAACCTCAACGAGAACACCTCGCTGCTCTCGCATATCTACGAGCGGCTTGTGTATCAGGATGAGAAGCTCGACCTGAAGCCTGGTCTTGCCACCTCCTGGCGGGCGCTCTCTGACAGCCAATGGGAGTTCAAGCTCCGCGACGGTGTCCGCTTTCATGACGGCTCGGTGTTTGACGCCGACGACGTTGTCTATTCGATCGAACGCATCCGGGATTTCCTGAAGCCCCCGAGCGGCGGCTTTCGTTCTTCCGTGAGCGGCATCAAGTCGATCTCTGCACCCGATCCGCTGACGGTGGTCATCGAGACGAACGGTGCCGTCCCTACGCTACCGCTCACTTTCTCCTCGATCTTCATGATGAACAAGCCAGCCGAAGGTTTTGAGACCACCGAAGCGCTCAATTCCGGTGCCGCACCCGTGGGAACGGGGCCATACAAGTTTGAGAGCTGGAGCTCCGGCGAGAGCTTGAGACTTGTGCGCAACGATGGCTACTGGGGCGGCAAGCCCGCCTGGCTGAAGGTCGGCTTCCGGGTGATCGAGAGCCCGGCCGCCCGGGTGGCAGCACTCAGCACCGGTGAGGTCGATGTCGCCGACGCCATTCCCGCCCGCGATGTCGAGGGCTTGAAGCAGCGCGGCGCGTGGATTGCCAGCGTCGGTGCCGCCCGCATCAACTTCGTCCAGTTCGATGTTGACCGGGACAGACTCCCCGGTGTTACCGACAAGTCGGGCGCGCCGATCGCCAACCCGTTCAAGAACCCGCTTGTCCGGCGTGCGCTGGCGCTGGCGACCGACCGCGGCATTCTCGTCGACAAGATCCTTGCCGGCTACGGCACGGCGGCGTCGCAGGTGTTTCCGACCGGACTTCCGGGCACGTCCGGCAAGCTCCTTCCCGAAGGGCCTGACTACGAACAGGCCAAGGCTCTGCTGGCCAAGGCCGGATATCCTGACGGCTTCAACCTCGTGCTTGCCGGGCCGGCTGGCCGTTATCCGGGTGACGCCGAGAGCCTGCAGGCGATCGCCCAGAGCTGGGCCCGCATCGGTGTTTCCGCCCAGCCGTCGGCAGCCCCGTTCTCGGTGTTCAATACCAAGCGTGCCGCTGGCGACTATGCGGTCTGGTATGGCGGAACCTCCGGCGAGGCGGTCGACATCATCCTGCGTGCGCTGCTTGCCTCGCCGGATAAGGAGCGCGGAACCGGCGCGCTGAACTTCGGCAAGTATCGCAATGCTGCTTTCGATACGAAGCTGGCCCAGGCCGAAAGCATCGCGGTCGGGCCGGAGCGCAATGCGGCCCTTGCTGAGGCGACGGAACTGGTGATGGCCGACCAGCCCATCATCCCGCTCTACCACTTCCACCACATCGTCGGTTACGGCCCGCGCATCGGCTCCTATGTCATGCACCCGCGCGGCTGGACGACGGCGATGCAGACCCTGGCTGCGACGGAGTAAGCGCTGATGGGCATGATCTCGGTTGTTTTTGGAAGGCTGTCCCAGGCCTTCCTGCTTCTCATCGCGATGTCGCTGATCGGCTTTATCGGCATCCACAGTGTTGGCAATCCGGTCTTCAACGTCGTCAACATCGAAACCGCAACGCCCGAGGACATTCAGGCGGCAACCATCGCGCTCGGTCTCGACCAGCCGATCTGGCGCCAGTACCTCGTCTTCATCGACAATGTCGTCAGCGGCAACTTCGGCACCTCCTACATCTACCATCAGCCGGCCTTCACGCTGGTGATGAGCAAACTGCCGGCGACGCTTGAATTGGCCTCGATCGCGATGCTGATCGCAGCCCCGCTTGGAGCCGGGCTTGGCCTTCTCGCCGGTCGGCGTATGGGCACGCTGTTCGACCGGACCCTGCTCAACGGCAGTGTCTCGGCGCTCAGCATCCCCTCCTTCTGGCTGGCAATGATGCTGATCCTCGTCGGCGCCATCCTCACCGGCTGGTTTCCCTCCGGTGGCAGAGGAGCAACAGTGCATGTCCTCGGTGAGGACTGGAGCTGGCTCACCGCCAACGGTCTGTGGCACCTGGTGCTGCCGGCGCTGGCGCTCGCGATTCCGAACATTGCGCTGATTGCCCGGCTGTCGCGCTCCGGCACGATCGAGGTCGAGAGCCAGGACTTCACTCGCTTCTGCCGCGCCAAGGGGCTGTCGTCACGACGGATCCTGATGCGCCACACGCTGCCGAACATCAGCGTGCCGATCGTGACGATCATCGGCCTGCAGTTCGGCGGCATGCTCGCCTTTGCCGTGGTGGTGGAGTCGATCTTCTCGTGGCCAGGCGTCGGCAAGCTGCTGATCGACTCCATCCAACTGCTCGACCGCCCGGTGGTGATGGCGACGCTCACCTTTATTGCCGTCGCCTTCGTCGTGCTCAACGCCCTCGTCGATCTTTTCTACGCCGTGCTCGATCCGCGCGTGCGCCTGTCTTCATAAGGGGGACCGTCATGAAAGCCCATATCCTGAGCACGCTTAAGAAGCGTCGACACGGACCGGTCATGACCGTGTCCAAAGTACTGCTCGTCAGCTACATCCTCGTTGCCATCGCCGCACCGCTGATCGCACCTCAGAACCCCTATGATCCGCTGCAGATCTTTGGCTGGGAGGCATCGTCTCCGCCCGGAACACTGGGTAGCGGTGGCTATCTCTATCTGCTTGGCACCGACGGGCTTGGCCGCGATATCGTCAGCACCATTCTCTACGGCCTGCGCATCAGCCTGGTCGTGTCGATCGTCAGTTCAGCTCTTGCCGCCCTGATCGGGCTGACCGCCGGTGTTAGTGCCGCCTACTTCGGCAAATGGGTCGATGTCTTCATCATGCGGCTCGTCGACCTGCAGCTCAGCCTGCCGACGATCCTGATTGCGCTGATTGCCATCGTCACGCTCGGTCCGGGCATCGACCGGATCATCCTGGCGCTGATCATCGCCCAATGGGCGACCTATGCGCGGATCGCTCGTGGCGTCGCGCTAAGCGAAGTCAAGAAGCCCTACATGGATGCGGCCCGGCTGATGCGGCTGCCGACCTCCCGGATCCTCTTCCGTCACCTGCTGCCCAACAGCATCGCGCCAGCGATCACTCTGATCCCGATCGAGGTCGGTCATGCCGTGGCGCTAGAGG
>NZ_JBFRGB010000059.1:0-3239 GCF_052115125.1 Ensifer sp. 2TAB8
AGGTCTCGAGCACAACCTCGCCCAGTTCACAGCAGTCGATCGTATAGGCGAAGTCACAAGGGAAACGGGCAAGATCCAGCGCCTTGGCGCCACGCAAACCGATTTCCTCGTCGGGCACGAAGGCGACGAAGACGTCGCCGTGTTCCGTCGCATCCAGCCGACCAAGCAATGTCATGATCACGGCGATCGCTGCCTTGTTGTCGGCGCCGAGCACGCTGGTGCCGTCGCCGACGATGATGTCCTCTCCCTTCCAGCCTGGGATCTCTGGATGCTCTGCGACGCGCAGCCAGATGTCTTCCTTGGCATTGAGGCAAAGATCCTTGCCGTCGAAGCGGAGGATCTGCGGCCGAATAAACGGCGACAGACCGACATCGACGGTGTCGAGGTGGGCGATAAAGCCGATCGCCGGCGCGTCCGGCCGGTTACCGCGTTTGACACCGGTGACGATCGCATGTGCGTCGACGACGACGTCGGCCAAACCCAGCGCCCGCATCTCCTCGGCCAGCAGCGCGGCGAGCGCTGCCTGGCCTGGCGACGAGGGCAGGCATAACGCCCGGCCATTACTTTGGCTTTCGATCGCGGCGTAGCGGAAGAAGCGGCTGATCAGTTCCTGGCGAATGTCCATACTAGCCCTCATGTGGAAGCTGCGGGCCGTGACGGCCCGCCTTGTGGTGGCTGTGAGCCGGCAAAAGACTAGACCCGGATAATGCCGACACCATCCGAGATCTGGATTTCGGTGCCGAGCTCGGCCGATTGCTCTGCGAGCCGCAAAAGGATGCGCTGCGCACCGGCCCCGGTCGCAAGATGGGGCGCCAGGCGTCGCTCCAGCACGCCGTCCTCTAACGCCGCATCGCCGCCGATGACGACCGGATGAAGAATAACCTCCACGAGACGGTTGTCGGCGTCGAAGGTCGTGGCCGCGACCACGCTTTCCCAGACTTCCGGCGCCGTCCAGGTCGACTTCTCGGARCGCACATGGAAGATGAAGTTGCCGAGGCTGTAGAAGATCGGCCGACCCCGATAGATCTCGATCGGCTGCARYACCGGCGCGCCRTGGCTGACGAACAKSGACGCSCCRGCATCRATGCAGGCGCGGGCAACCCCGCTCACCCAGTCCGGAACCTGATACCAGTCGGACGCCCAATGATGATGGTGCAGATAGGCGACCACCAGCGAKCCRTCYTYCGCYGCCGYCGYGATGGCTGCAAGGTTCCTCTCCAGATCCGCTTCATCGATGTTGACACTGCGMCCGMAGCGCTCCGATCGCCGGAACACGGCACGGGCAAGCGCGATCTCGGTTTCCGGGTTAAGCTCCGGGCGATCGTCCGGCTGGCTGTCATTGGCAAGATCAATCGCGGTGTAACCGACCTGGTCGCGGATCGCTGCCAATTGCYCGAACGCGGCGCCGTCGACCTCAATCCTCTGGGTAATCCCGAGCCGATTAACGCCGGGACGGGCGGGGCGCCCTTCCTTCGCATCTGCGGCATACATGAAGTCTGGGCCGGGACCGCCGTCCATCGCGACGACGGCCACCGGCCGACCGGAGATCACAGCAGTGCTCGCCCGCGACACTTCCCCTTGATCTCGACCAAGACCGGCATGGAGAAAGCCGCGCTTCTCGACCTCTTCCAGCGTCGAGAGCACGCCGGAGGGACCGAGGTCGAAGGCATGGTTGTTCGACAGCGACAGCGCCTCAAAACCGATGCCCTTCAGGGTATCGAGCACGAATGGGGCGCTGCAGCCGAAGAACGAGCCTTTGAGCGGCCAGCCRCCGTGACGCCCAAGGATCGTGCCTTCGAAGTTGGTGAAGGCGAGATCGGCTTCGCGCAGCAGCGAGCGAACCTTGGCGAATGCCGGAGCGGTGATGTCGCGGATGTCATGYTTGATCAGCGACTGGCCGGTAACGGCGAGGGTGAAGCGGTGTTGCATGGGAGGACTTTCTGGGGCGACACGCGCCAGCCGTTTCGAATATCTGATGGTTCCGGGTTGGATCCGCTCGCWGAGGGTCGACGCACCCCTCAGCATGTGAAGCGCTCTGGCCGGGCGGCAATCAGCGTGCGGGTGTAGGTATTGTCGGAGCGCGAGAAGATGAAGTCCGAGGACCCAAAATCCTCGACCCGACCGTTCTTGAAGATGTAGACGGCGCTGCACAGTGCCTGGACGATGGCGAGATCATGAGAGATGAACACCATGGTCATATCCCGCTCTGCGATGGTCTCCCTCAGCAGAGTAACGATCTCGGCCTGGACCGAGACGTCGAGGGCCGAAGTCGGCTCGTCGGCAACAATGATCTGAGGCTCGGCAAGCAGCGCTCGGGCGATACAGACCCGCTGCTTCTGGCCACCAGAGAGCTGATGCGGATGGCGGGACAGCAGGCTGCGGGCAAGGCCGAGCCGATCCATCATCTCAGCCGCGGTGTCAGCCACAGATCGGCCCCTGGAACCCCCACCGGCGCCGAAGCGGATGCTTTCCTCAAGCGTCTCGGCGATGGTCATCCGTGGGTTGAGCGATACCGATGGATCCTGGAAGATCATCTGCACCCGGCCGAGAAGACCACTGCGCCGGCCGCTTGAGGCAGCCTCAAAGCTTTTGTCACCGATCACAATCCGACCTTCATGGGCGCTGTCGAGACCGGCGAGGATCCGGCCGAAGGTGGTCTTGCCGCTGCCACTCTCACCGACGATGCCGGTGATCGTCCCGCGTTGCAGACGAATGCCGACATCACGCAGACCGAAGCTTGACCGTTTCCGGCCAAGGCCCCAATGGAAACCCTGTGGAGAGAACACTTTCGATATGCCTTCGGCAACAAGAAGTGGACGTTCGAGCTCGTCCGTGGCACGGGACCAGTCGTCAACGCCACTGTCATCAGCGTGTGCCGTCTTGTCCTCCACCTTCGCTGCCTTTGCCGGAATGCGAAGCCGTGGAACAGCGGCAAGCAGCTTCCTGGTATAGTCGTGGTTCGGCTGATCGAGGATGGTGACCGTCACATCCGCTTCGACCACCTGGCCCTTCTTCATGACCAGCACCCGGTCGGTGATCTCGGAGATCACCCCCATGTCGTGGGTGACGAGAATGACGGAGACACCGGTATCGTCGACGAGGGTTCTGAGCAATCCGAGCACCTGCTTCTGCACGGTGGCATCGAGTGCCGAGGTCGGCTCGTCGGCGATGATGATGTCGGGAGACCCCGCAAGGGCGATGGCGATGACGATGCGCTGCCGCTGGCCACCGGAGAACTG
>NZ_JBFRGB010000060.1:0-2673 GCF_052115125.1 Ensifer sp. 2TAB8
ACGGGAAGCTTGGAAGCGGCCATCGTTGCCGTCGAAACGGTGGATGCCGCGCTCGGCAAGATCTGCGAAAGTGTCCGAAGCAGGCAGGGTTCCCTCCTCGTCATCGCCGATCACGGCAATTGCGAAACCATGATCGATCCCGAGACCGGTGCGCCGCATACGGCGCATACGATCAATCCTGTTCCGGTCATCCTTTTCGGCCGGCCCGAGATTGCCGCGCTGCATGACGGCATTCTGGCAGATGTCGCCCCGACCCTTCTTGCGCTCATGGGGATCGACGCATCAGCGCAGATGACCGGCCGCCCTCTCTTCGGTTAAAAGGTGCTTTCCGCAATCCCGGCAATATTCTCTGAACTTTGCCGGGATTGTTTTCCTCACGCCTTCGATCTCAGCCTGACTTTGTCTCGTTTGAAGTCCTCAACGCGCCGCGCGATCTCCTCATCGTCGGCAGGACCGACTTAGCGGTGCTTCTTGCCGCCAGAGCCACCTGGCATGTCGAAATACCAATAGCGTTTCCCTTTGACGTCGCTCGTGATGAAGCGGCCCTCCGGCGGGAAGTCTGCCGTCCATGCCGCGTCCATAGTCCGCTAAGCCAACTCGGCAATCATCGCCTGTACATGAGGTCGATGGCCTACACGTCGTCTCCTATGAGTTATGACCATATTTGCGGAAAGGGTCAGAACCGAAATAGAGAGGGATAGGGGGAGGAGAACAGGGAGACATTGCGACGCACGTTTTTCAGGTTCACGGCACGGACGCCGATGGCGCGGCTTTTCGATCGACATGCTCCCATAGTCGATCTTGCGGAACGCTCGCCGGGATCCTGTTTTCCGTTCAGTCGGGCTTGAAGCCGATCACCATCGAGTCCGGTCCCAGCAACGGCTCGACGCGCGTAGAGACGAAACCGGCGTCTCGCATCCAAGCCTGGCAGTCGGCGCCTGTGTAGTCGAACCCGCCGCGGGTCTCGATCAGCATGTTCAGGCTCATCAGCAGGCCGAATGCGTTCAAGCGTCGCTCGTCGTCGATGACGGCATCGTAGACGACCAGAGCCCCGCCGTTCGGCAGCGCGGCGAACGCTTTTTCCACAAGCTTCCTTTTCTCGGCCAGATCCCAGTCGTGCAGGATGTGCCCCATCACGATCACATCCACATTCGGCAGCGGGCCGTCGAAGAAGTTGCCGCTTTGAAAGCGGATGCGGTCAGCGAGGCCCTGCCGGGCGACGAACTCCTCGAAGATCGGCTGCACGGCGGGCAGATCGAAGCCGATGGCCTTAAGATGCGGATGGGCGCGCGCGACCACCACTGGCACCATCCCCTGCGCCGCGCCCACATCGGCGAATGTCGTGTACTTCGACCAGTCGAACTTGGCGGCGATCGCCTGAGCTGCGCCAGCGCTGATCCCGCTCATGGCCTCGAGGAACCCGCGCAACCGTGCCGGTTCCGCATAAATCGCGGCGAAAAAGTCCTCGCTGTGCTTGGCTTCGTTCTGCGGCTCTCCGGTGCGCAGGGCTTCGGTTAGCGAGCCCCAGAAGCCGTAGAGCCGGGCATTGGCCATTTCGAGGATGCCCCCGATATAGGAGGGCTTTGCCTTGTCGAGGAAGTGGTCCGTATCAGGGGCATTGCGATAGCGTCCGTCCTCGCGTTCGAGCAGCCTCAGGGCCACCAGGGTGTCGAGGAAGTCGCGGGCCGCGCGGGGATGCAGTTTCAACCTGATCTGCAGATCCGGCAGGTCGGCCGGGCCGGCCGCGAGCGCGGTGAAGACGCCGAGCTCGACCGCGCTGAGCATGGCCTTGGAGGCCCAGAACCCCATGCCGAGCTGCATGATGTTGTCCGGTGTCGTTGCGCCCATCACTCGTCTCCTTATGGATCGTGTCGTCGAACGGCATCCGGGATTGGCGGCAAAACCGAGGCGGTTCGGCAGCGCTGGCAAGTCGAGGACGTTCCGTCTCGTCGAGGCACCCAGATGGCGAAAATAGAGCGTTTTGCTAGGGGCTGCAATTAATCAAGAAGCACTAGCTAAGAGCCCAAGCGAATGCCTCGCGGCGCCTCCTACCGAAATCGATCGCCTATGCATTTCCCACATGGGAGCGCTGAGTTTTGAGCGCTGCAACTTACCAAGGGCCTGAGTTATAAGGTGTTCATCGAAGCGAAACGAGGCGCCACGGACTGGCAGCCAGACTTCGAAAGCCCATTGAAAGGGGGATCAAATGAACATCGCACGCTCCATCAACAACTGGCGCAAGTATCGTCAGACGGTCACCGAGCTGGGCCGCATGTCGAACCGCGAACTCCGTGACCTCGGCATCGAACGTGGTGACATCGACCGCGTCGCACGCACGGCCTTCGCCCGCTAAGGCGACATCAAAGACTGAATAATTGCCAAGCGCCTGCATCTCCTGCGGGCGCTTTTGCTTTTTGAGGCCATGGCTTTGGTTGGGGCCTATGTCGTTTGCTGCATTCGCAGCCGGCTCGGCGTCTGTCCGTAGGCCTTCGCGAATATTCTGGAGAAGTGTCCGGCGCTTTCGAAGCCGACTTCAAGCGCGATCTCGATGAGCGAAGCGTCCGTCTGGGTGATGAGGTGCTTGGCGCGCTCCAGTCGGAATTTCCGGTAGACGTGCGCAGGCGACATCTTCGCCTTCTCCATGAACAGTCGCTCGAGTTGCCGGCGCGACAG
>NZ_JBFRGB010000061.1:0-2377 GCF_052115125.1 Ensifer sp. 2TAB8
TGCCTGCCGAAAGCGTCGCAAACGCGAACGTATTCCATGGGCTCCGGCTCGGCTGCGACGATTGCGTCTGCTGCCTGTGCGCCGGAAACTGCTGCGAGAGCAGCAGCGGAGCCGAGAAGAAGGCTCTTGATGTTCATTTCTGACCTCCAGTCAGAATCGGAAGGTTTTCCGCGTCTGACTGGGTCGGCTCCCCAGCTAAAACTCAGCACAATCGAGCCCGCGGGTGGGCATCCGAAGGTTCGCTAGGGGAGTGTTATTTTAGGTGGCGTTCAAGCACCGGCACGCACATGTCGAGATCGTGCGACGCGAGGTGGGCATAACGCATCGTCATCTCGAGCGTCTGGTGACCGAGCCACATTTGAACGCGCCGAAGGTCGATGCCGCCGCGCACGAGACGAGACGCGCACGTATGCCTTAGGACGTGCGGAACGATGTCCTCTTCCTCGCCCAGTCCTGCTTCCAGTTTGGCGGCGTTCCACACTGCGCGATATTTTTGAGGATCAACCGAAGAGAATGGTCCGGGAGACCTGTCCGCAAGTGTCTCCATCGCATCTTTCGCTCTGGACGTCAGGGGTACCGTGCGGCTACGACCGGATTTGGTGACCCAGAACGTTACTCTGCCCTCATAAATATCATTCCATTTTAATGCGATGGATTCGCCAAGGCGGGCGCCTGTGTCCACCAGGAATATGGAAAGTTGCAAGTAGAGGTCTGATCGGTTGCCGATTTCTCGGAACAACGCTTCCTCTTCGGCGGCCTCCAGGAAGCGGAGGCGCCCGGCTCTTTCTTTTTGCCGCCTGAACTCGGGCAGACTGTGGATGTCACCCATCTTGTACGCTTTCCGCAGCAACTTGCTCAGCGCCGCCATCTTCCTGTTGATGGTTGCGTTGCTGTTGCCGCGTTTGCGTAGTGCGCCGATGAGGCTGTCGAGCATGTCTTGTGAGAAGGTGGTGAACCTGGCGCAGATCAGAATCTCGTCAAGTTCGCCGATGAAGGCCTTTACGTTATATTTGTGGCTGCCCTCTTCCCACAAAATGTCGGCATAGCGCTGAAGCAGTTCACCCAGTGTGGTTTCCTTCACCACCCCGACTGGACGTTGCGGGCTAAAGCTATAGTTGACCTCATATCCCGAACGCATGTCCGGAAAGCTGAAGTCGCCCGCCTGTTTTTCAGCGTCCTGCCCCACGCTCGCAGTTTCCCTCTCCCTCTTGCGAATGAGGCGGAGAAACCGGCTGTATTCAAGCCAACGCCTTCACCTTTCGGCAATTCTGGCGTCTCAAGGCAAGCAAACGTTGCGAAACAGCAACAGCCCGCAACTCCGAAGAGTTGCGGGCTTCGCTTCTGACCGAGGTCAGATGATCTTAGAAGTCGCGCTGCAGACGGACGAAGCCGAGAACCTGATCGTCAGCGTTGTCCTGATCTTCATACTGAACCGAAACGCGGGTAGCGAGGCCTTCGGTGATCTTGTAGTCGAGCGTCAGACCAGCGCGCCACTTGTCGTCGTCGCCGAAGCTGGTGAGCGAGTCCTGCAGGCTACCCCAGTACTGGAAGCCCGGAGTAACAGCGAGCTTGTCGGTTGCATTCCAACGGTAGGAAGCAGCAACGGTCCACTCAGAGTCAGCCCAGTAAGCGTTCGGGTCGGAAGCCCAGATACCAGCGATCTGGAAGACGCCCGGGCCGAGGTCAGCCGAGAGCAGAGCGCGGATCGCGCCTTCTTCGAATTCGGTGTCGTAGCCGCCGAGCAGGTCGAAGGAAACGCCGCCGACCGAAGCCGAAACGATACCCTGAACGCCAACGCCGTTCGGCTTGGTCGACCAGCCTTCGAGTTCGTCGATAGCGATACCAGCCTGGAACGAACCGCCGTCATAGAGGTAGGCGATCGAGTTGAACTCGGTGACGTTGCCGATCGAGTCGGTTTCGCCGTTCAGACCCTTATCCCACCAGCTGTAGAAGAAGCCGGCCTTGAGGCCACCGAGCTGGATGTAGGCTTCGTCGACGTCGATGAGGCTGTCACCGATGTCGGTGTCGTTGTCGGCGTTGAACTCAGCAGCGAAGAAGCCGGTGAGCGTGCCGTACTCGGTGTCGCTCTTGGCGTCGAACGAGATGTAAGCGCGCGAGAAGGCATCCCAATCAGACGTGCCGGCAGCGCCCCAGCCCTGACGACCGTTAACAGCATTTTCGCCGAACGAGGTCTGGAAACGGATGAAGCCGCCGATCTTGAGGCAGGTTTCGGTGCCCGGGATGTAGAAGTAGCCAGTGCCGAAAGCGTCGCAAACGCGAACGTATTCCATGGGCTCCGGCTCGGCTGCGACGATTGCGTCTGCTGCCTGTGCGCCGGAAACTGCTGCGAGAGCAGCAGCGGAGCCGAGAAGAAGGC
>NZ_JBFRGB010000062.1:0-2108 GCF_052115125.1 Ensifer sp. 2TAB8
TGTCCAAGGACGGTGAATTCGACGATGCCGCCCGCATCATCGACAGCACAGGACTGGAGGTTTTCTATGTTCCCGGCGAGCACGACCTGATCGATCCGGGACAGGGAAAGGCCTATCTCGATCGCTATGGAAAGGGAACGCTTGGCGCCGGCTGGCATGCATTCGACCGCGACGGGGTCCATTTCATCGGGCTGGTCAATGTCGTCGATCTCAAGGCGGGGGGGCTTGGCAATCTCGGCGCCGAGCAACTCGCCTGGCTGAAGAATGACCTCGACGGGCGCTCGGCCTCGACGCCGATCGTCGTCTTCGCCCATATCCCGCTGTGGTCGATCTATCCGCAATGGGGCTGGGGCACCGACGATGCCGCGCAAGCACTCGCGCTGCTTCGACGCTTCGGTTCTGTGACTGTTCTCAATGGCCACATCCACCAGATCATCCAGAAGGTGGAGGGCAACATGGTCTTCCACACCGCCCGCTCGACGGCTTTTCCGCAACCGCAACCTGGCACGGCCGACAAGCCCGGCCCCGTGATCGTTCCGGCTGACCAGTTGCGGTCGATGCTGGGCCTGACCTCCGTCGACTTCACGGTCGGCAAGGAAAGGCTCGCGATCACCGATACCACCCTCGCCTGAGAGGGCTGTCGCGAACGCGCTGGAAAGGAGCAATCACCATGCCCGGCACGCTGCTTAAGTCCGCCAAGATGGCGCTTGCCGCCACGTTCGTCGCCCTTCTTGTCCAGCCGATAGCTCCGGCTGGCGCAGCGGAGGCGCGGGTGGTAATCTCAAATTTCACATTCAAGCCGCAGACGTTGACGATCGAGCTTGGCGACACGGTGCGCTTCGTCAATTCCGATGACATGGTCCACACGATCGTGGCGGGCGACGGCAGCTTCCGCTCCGGGCCGCTCGATACCGACGACAGTTTTGCCCGGACCTTCGCCCAATCCGGCACGGTCGCTTATTTCTGTGGTTTGCACCCCTTCATGAAGGGTAGCATTGTCGTCAAATGACCGCCCGCGGCGGCGCTCGGCCGGCGCGGCAAAGAAGGATACGAGCGCTGTGCACGAGGATCAGCCGGCGACCCGATTCCGGGAACTGGTCGTGCCGCACCTTCAGGACGCGCTGATCTTCGCGCGCGGGCTGATGGGCAATCGCGACGATGCGGAGGACGTCGTGCAGGAGGCTTGCCTGAGGGCGTACGCCGCGACTGGGCGCGGCACTGTGCTGCATCCGCGTGCTTGGCTGCTGGCCATCGTGCGCAATACCGCGTTCACCTGGATGGCGAAGAACCGCCCGAAAGCGGTCCTTGTGCTCGGCGACGACGCGGAGATAGACCGGCTGGCCGAAACGGCAGGTGCAGCTTTAACCGGCACCCCGATCCTGACGCCGGAGGCCGAACTAATCCGCAAGGCCGAGGCCGCCGCCGTCCAGCGGGCCGTTGATGCGTTGCCGGCGCCACTGCGCGAGATTCTGGTGCTGCGCGAATTCAATGATTTGAGCTATCGCGACATCGCCGACCTTTTGTCGTTGCCGATCGGTACGGTGATGTCGCGCCTGTCGCGCGCGCGCCTCCTGCTCGCCACCTCTATCGCGGAGGCCCATCGTGACTGAAGCCAGATTACCGCCAGAAGCCGATCTTGTAATGCTGAACGCGCTTGTCGACGGCGAACTCGACGCGCCGACCGCTGCAGCGCTCGAACGCCGTATCGCGGACGAACCGGAGCTGGGGAAGGCCCATGAGGCCATCATCGCTACGCGCGCGGCACTAGCCAGGCTCGAACGCCCAGAGGTTGGGACAATGCTGCTCGACAGGATCGAGTCCGCCGCCGGCGCTTCCGGTCCGACTTCCCCTCCGCGGCAACCACGCTGGCAGGTGGACTGGCGGGCGCTGGCCGCCTCCACTGTCTTCACCATCGTCGCGGCGGGAAGCGGCGGCTACTGGCTGGGTGCGAACCGGGCAAGCGAAACCACCAGCGATCTCGTGGCAAGCACCCACCACCGCAGCCTGCTTGCTGCAAGCCCGGTCGACATCGCCTCGTCCGATCGCCACACGGTAAAGCCTTGGCTCGACAACCGGATCGGTATTTCGCCGCCGGCGCCTGATCTGGC
>NZ_JBFRGB010000063.1:0-1673 GCF_052115125.1 Ensifer sp. 2TAB8
ACGTTGACGCCAGCCGGATTGTTGAGGTTGCTGGCCGCGTCGAACGACCAGGTCTTGTCGGAATTGACCGTCAGCGTGCCTTCGGCAAGCTTGAAGACTACAGACTGACCCGCCGTCAGTGTCAGGATCTGCGTCGTGTTGCCGACCGTGACGTTCACCGTGCTGACGCCGTCGGCACCCGCCGTCAGCGTCCAGTTGCCGGCAAGCGACTGACCTTCGACTACATTCGAAGTCTCCGGATCCGTGATGCCGATCACCGGCATATCGTCGGAGACCGATACGTTGACCGTGCCCTGGGCCGTGTCGCCATCCGTGTCGGAAGCGATCACCTTGACCGAACCGAGGCTCGCAAGGTCGTCGGCATCGATGCCGGGATGGCTCGCGTAGTTGTCGTTCAGCGTCGCCGTCACCGTCGCGCTGTCGCCGCTGCGCACCAGGTCGAGGGTCACGATCGCAACACCACCGGCACGGCCGACGATCTGCGTGTCGGAGACGCGATCCCAGGTCAGCGAACCCGTCAGGCCGCTGGTGTCGCCGAAGGCGATCTTGGCGATCGCGTCCGAGCCCGCATTAAAGCCGATTGTGCCGGCACTCGTCGTCGAACCCGGGGTCGAGCCGTCGGCAAGGTTCTGGTCGTCGAGCGTCAGCGAGGCCGATGCGGATGCCGGATCCACCGTCGGGCCGGCGCCATCGGTCACCGTGATCGTCTGGCTGTCGCTCGTTGTGTCACCATCGGCGTCCGTCGCCGACAGCGAGAAGGTGACGTTGACGCCAGCCGGATTGTTGAGGTTGCTGGCCGCGTCGAACGACCAGGTCTTGTCGGAATTGACCGTCAGCGTGCCTTCGGCAAGCTTGAAGACTACCGACTGACCCGCCGTCAGTGTCAGGATCTGCGTCGTGTTGCCGACCGTCACGTTCACCGTGCTGACGCCGTCGCCACCCGCCGTCAGCGTCCAGTTGCCGGCAAGCGACTGACCTTCGACTACATTCGAAGTCTCCGGATCTGTGATGCCGATCACCGGAACGTCGTCGGAGACCGAKACGTTGACCGTGCCCTCGGCCGTGTCGCCGTCCGTGTCGGAGGCGATCACCTTGACCGCGCCGAGGCTCGCAAGGTCGTCGGCGTCGATGCCGGGATGGCTGGCGTAATTGTCGTTCAGCGTCGCCGTCACCGTCGCGCTGTCGCCGCTGCGCACCAGGTCGAGGGTCACGATCGCAACACCACCGGCACGGCCGACGATCTGCGTGTCGGAGACGCGTTCCCAGGTCAGCGAACCCGTCAGGCCGCTGGTGTCGCCGAAGGCGATCTTGGCGATCGCGTCCGAGCCCGCATTAAAGCCGATCGTGCCGGCGCTCGTCGTCGAACCCGGGGTCGAGCCGTCAGCAAGGTTCTGGTCGTCGAGCGTTAGCGAGGCCGAGGCGGACGCCGGATCCACCGTCGGGCCGGCGCCATCGGTCACCGTGATCGTCTGGCTGTCGCTCGTCGTGTCACCATCGGCGTCCGTGGCCGACAGCGAGAAGGTGACGTTGACGCCAGCCGGATTGTTGAGGTTGCTGGCCGCGTCGAACGACCAGGTCTTGTCGGAATTGACCGTCAGCGTGCCTTCGGCAAGCTTGAAGACTACAGACTGACCCGCCGTCAGTGTCAGGATCTGCGTCGTGTTGCCGACCGT
>NZ_JBFRGB010000064.1:0-1420 GCF_052115125.1 Ensifer sp. 2TAB8
GCACTTGCCATGGGTGCCGACCGCGCCATCCTGGTCGAGACCGAAGACCAGGTCGAGCCACTCGCGGTTGCCAAGATCGTCAAGGGTGTGGCCGAGGCTGAACAGCCGGGCCTGATCATCGTCGGCAAGCAGGCGATTGATGATGACAGCAACCAGACCGGCCAGATGCTGTCGGCCCTCTTGGGCTGGGCCCAGGGCACCTTTGCCTCCAAGGTCGAGATCGGCGATGGCAAGGCAACCGTCACCCGCGAAGTCGACGGTGGTCTGCAGACCATCGACATCAAGCTGCCGGCAGTCGTCACCACCGACCTGCGCCTGAACGAGCCGCGTTACGCGTCGCTGCCGAACATCATGAAGGCGAAGAAGAAGCCGCTCGACAAGAAGACGCCCGCCGACTTCGGCGTCGACACCTCGGCCCGCCTCAAGGTGCTGAAGACCGAGGAACCGTCGGGCCGCAAGGCCGGCATCAAGGTCAAGTCGGTCGCCGAGTTGGTCGAAAAGCTGAAAGTCGAAGCCGGCGTGCTCTAAGTTCAGCAAAGGGAGATATCATCATGGCCATTCTTCTTCTGGCTGACCACGACAGCAACCACCTTTCCGACCAGACCGCCAAGGCGCTGACGGCTGCCGCCAAGATCGCCAGTGGGACTGGAGCCGATGTGCACATCCTCGTTGCCGGTAACGGCGCCAAGGCCGCCGCCGAGCAGGCCGCCAGGCTTGCGGGCGTTGCAAAGGTGCTCGTTGCCGACGACGCCTCGCTTGCCAACAATCTCGCCGAGCCGCTGGCAGCCCTCATCGTCTCGCTCGCCGGCAGCTACGACACGATCGTCGCTGCCGCGACCTCGGTCGGCAAGAACGTGCTGCCGCGCGTTGCAGCCCTGCTCGACGTCGCCCAGGTCTCGGAAATCATCGAGGTCGTCTCTTCCGACACTTATCTGCGCCCGATCTATGCCGGCAACGCCATCCAGACGGTGCAGACGACGGAAGCCAAGCGCGTCATCACCGTGCGCACCGCCTCCTTCGCCTCTGCCGCCGAAGGCGGTTCGGCTGCACTCGAAAGCGTTTCGGCGGCGGCCAACCCCGGCGTTTCCTCCTTCGTCGCCGATGCCCTGTCGTCGTCCGACCGTCCGGAACTSACCTCKGCCAAGATCATCATCTCCGGTGGCCGCGCCCTCGGTTCCTCGGAGAAGTTCCAGGAAGTCATCCTGCCGGTCGCCGACAAGCTCGGTGCCGCCGTCGGTGCCTCGCGCGCCGCCGTCGAYGCCGGYTATGCCCCGAACGACTGGCAGGTCGGCCAGACCGGCAAGGTGGTCGCACCCGATCTCTACATCGCCTGCGGCATCTCCGGTGCCATCCAGCATCTGGCCGGCATGAAGGACTCGAAGGTCATCGTCGCRATCAACAAGGACGAAGAGGCGCCGAT
>NZ_JBFRGB010000065.1:0-1414 GCF_052115125.1 Ensifer sp. 2TAB8
AGGCGACGCGGCGGATCAACAGCCGCGTCGAATGCGAGGAGATCGGCCATTAATCCGCGGAGCTGCGGCCAGGGTTCGTCAGGACTGGTGGGGGAAGGCTGCGAGCGGCTGAGAATGGCATGCAGTTTGGCGGTTACACCAGCGACTGACTGCGCCGGTATGTCCCACAAGGCTTCCGCAGCCTTGTCCTCGGCGATCGCGGCGCAATCTTCGGCCTCGAGCGCTTCGCTGTAGCCAGGATCTCGTTCAACCGGCCCGTCTGCCGCCTGGAACAGGCGTGCCTCGATCCGCTGCTGCGTCGCGTTCGATTCGCTCAAACGTTGCGAGGCGTCCCACCACCTCTGCCAGGCAGCGRCCGCGGGATCGTCGCCGCAACGGCGAAACCCTGGATTCTGATGGGYCGCRACCTCTGGATATGTGGGTAAACGGGCCGCCACGAGAGAATGAAAATCTCCTCGGGTGACCGTAGGCAAAGTTCTGCTATTGTCGGAATCAGCCATGATCCGAGCTCCCGTAAGCTTGGTTGTGGTCAGGCTGCATTCGGTGTTCGCGCACCGGATGTAGCCGTCAGTTCCCTTAATTCAACAATCGAGGCGAACTGCAGTCTGAAGTAACGCTTAGGTAGCACACGAGTTCGCCTTGATCAATTCGAAATCACCTGATGTCACTGAAATCACTGGCGCGCAGATACGTGCCGCGCGAGCACTCCTCCGTTGGAGCGCAAAAGAGCTTGCAAAAGCGGCCGGGATTGGCGTTGCAACCGTAAGCCGTGCGGAAGTAGAGGACGGAAGGACATCACTCACGAGCGCCAACTTGACGGCTATTCGACGGGCTTGCGAGACGGCTGGCATCGAGTTTATCGAAGAAAATGGCGGCGGGGTGGGAGTTCGTTTCAAAAGGTAGTCACCGAAACGGCACGCACACGCACCGCGCGCCGCAGGACGAGCCGCCAACGAACGATGGTAGCCGCTCCGTTCATTTCTACGCGCCCAATCGTTTGAGGGGACTACGAATTTTCACAGCCTCTGTCATCAATACACGGTCTGTGAATTCGAACGCTCGTACGCTAGGTCTCTTACTGCCCACGCAAGAGGAGCGCAGCGCGTTGAAAGTCCGCTAAACAACGCGGCCTTTATCAACCAAAGACAGCAATAGCCTTGCTGGCTATGGATTGCTGTGCGATTCTTCGGGCATGATCCGGGGGAGATGAGAATGTCGGAAACGATGCTTGCAGCGCTGACCAACATTCGGACCGCGGAAGATACGGTCGTGGCCTTTCGCGATGAGGAGCAGTGTCGGCGATTGCTGGAAAGCATGGTGTGGCCGGCCGGAAGAGTTTGTCCTGCCTGTGGTTACAAGCGCTCGATCGCAATCGCCGGGCGCGATATGGGCAAGCGGCGTGCGCGCCCGGGTC
>NZ_JBFRGB010000066.1:0-1366 GCF_052115125.1 Ensifer sp. 2TAB8
GAAGACCAGGTCGAGCCACTCGCGGTTGCCAAGATCGTCAAGGGTGTGGCCGAGGCTGAACAGCCGGGCCTGATCATCGTCGGCAAGCAGGCGATTGATGATGACAGCAACCAGACCGGCCAGATGCTGTCGGCGCTGCTCGGCTGGGCGCAGGGCACCTTTGCCTCCAAGGTCGAGATCGGCGACGGCAAGGCAACCGTCACCCGCGAAGTCGACGGTGGTCTGCAGACCATCGACATCAAGCTGCCGGCAGTCGTCACCACCGACCTGCGCCTGAACGAGCCGCGTTACGCGTCGCTGCCGAACATCATGAAGGCAAAGAAGAAGCCGCTCGACAAGAAGACGCCGGCCGACTTCGGCGTCGACACGTCAGCCCGCCTCAAGGTGCTGAAGACCGAGGAACCGTCGGGCCGCAAGGCCGGCATCAAGGTCAAGTCGGTCGCCGAGCTGGTCGAAAAGCTCAAGACCGAAGCCGGCGTGCTCTAAGTTCAGCAAAGGGAGATATCATCATGGCCATTCTTCTTCTGGCTGACCACGACAGCAACCACCTTTCCGACCAGACCGCCAAGGCGCTGACCGCTGCCTCCAAGATTGGCGGCGATGTGCACATCCTCGTTGCCGGTGCCGGCGCCAGGGCCGCTGCCGAACAGGCCGCCAAGCTTGCGGGCGTATCCAAGGTTCTCGTTGCCGACGACGCCTCGCTTGCCAACAATCTCGCCGAGCCGCTGGCAGCCCTCATCGTCTCGCTCGCCGGCAGCTACGACACGATCGTCGCTGCTGCGACCTCGGTCGGCAAGAACGTGCTGCCGCGCGTCGCAGCCCTGCTCGACGTTGCCCAGGTCTCGGAAATCATCGAGGTCGTCTCTGCCGACACCTTCAAGCGCCCGATCTATGCCGGCAACGCCATCCAGACGGTGCAGACGACGGAAGCCAAGCGCGTCATCACCGTGCGCACCGCCTCCTTCGCCTCTGCCGCCGAAGGCGGTTCGGCTGCACTCGAAAGCGTTTCTGCCGCGGCCAACCCCGGCGTTTCCTCCTTCGTCGCCGATGCCCTGTCGTCGTCCGACCGTCCGGAACTGACCTCGGCCAAGATCATCATCTCCGGTGGCCGCGCCCTCGGGTCCTCGGAGAAGTTCCAGGAAGTCATCCTGCCGGTCGCCGACAAGCTCGGTGCCGCCGTCGGTGCCTCGCGCGCCGCCGTCGACGCCGGCTATGCGCCGAACGACTGGCAGGTCGGCCAGACCGGCAAGGTGGTCGCACCCGATCTCTACATCGCCTGCGGCATCTCCGGTGCCATCCAGCATCTGGCCGGCATGAAGGACTCGAAGGTCATCGTCGCGATCAACAAGGACGAAGAGGCGCCGAT
>NZ_JBFRGB010000067.1:0-1364 GCF_052115125.1 Ensifer sp. 2TAB8
GCAACCTCAGGCTCGGTGATGCGCATCTTTTTCATGACGGGTGCTGCGATCGGTGTCGCCGGAACGGTCGCAGGCGTGGCGCTCGGCGTCGTCGTCTGCCTCAACATCGAATCCATCCGCCAGTTCTTTTCCTGGATCTCCGGAACGACGATATTCAGCCCGGAGCTTTATTTCCTGAGCCAACTCCCGGCCGACATGAATGCGGATGAGACTGCTCTCGTCATCGTCATGGCGCTCACCCTTTCCTTCCTCGCCACGATCTTTCCGGCCTGGCGCGCCTCGCGCCTCGATCCGGTGCAAGCCCTGCGTTACGAATGACAAGGACATCAACTGAATGAATGCGCGCGTGGCACTGCAGCTTACCGGCGTTGAGCGACACTACGGAGAGGGCGAGACCTTTCTATCCATCCTCAAGGGTGCGGATTTCACGTTGAGAAGCGGTGAGACGGTTGCGCTGGTAGCACCCTCGGGAACCGGTAAGTCGACGCTTCTTCATGTCGCCGGGTTGCTGGAGCGCCCGGACGGTGGCGAGGTGCTGGTCAATGGCGTCTCCTGTGGCGGCCTCAACGACGATCGGCGTACGGCCATCCGCCGCAACGAGATCGGTTTCGTTTATCAGTTCCACCACTTGCTTCCCGAATTCACGGCGCTTGAGAACATCATGATGCCGCAGCTGATTGCCGGCTTGGCCAAGGCCGAGGCCGCCGACCGCGCAAGGGCGCTGCTCGACTACATGCGCATCGGCCACCGCGCCGATCACCGCCCGGCGGAACTCTCCGGCGGCGAGCAGCAGCGCGTCGCGATCGCGCGTGCCGTCGCCAATGCGCCGCTCGTACTACTTGCCGACGAGCCGACGGGCAATCTCGATCCGGAAACCGCCGGCTACGTCTTCGAAGCGCTGGAAGCACTGGCGCGCCAGTCGGGCCTCGCGGCGTTGATCGCCACGCACAATCATGAACTCGCCGGGCTGATGGATCGGCGTGTGACGATCGAGGACGGCAAGGTCGTAGAGATGAAGTGATGATGCGGCCGCGGGCGTAATGACCACTCGGCGCCGCTATGTCAGCCTGCCTTTCGGTCTCTCGCCCTGAACCGCCGTCCTTGATGTCCGTCGAAGCTGCGATCAAGCTGACCGCAAAGAAGTGATGAGGCGAGGGAAGGCAGGATGACCGCCGTGGTGCAAGTTCAGGTGCAGGCCGCAGCGCGGCCTGAAAGGTCCTCCAGCCGTCCCTTTTCCGCCTTTGAGCGCATGGTCGCCTGGCGCTACCTGCGCTCCAGGCGCAAGGAAGCCTTCATCTCGGTGATCGCAGGCTTCTCCTTCATCGGCATCATGCTCGGCGTCGCGACGCTGATCATCGTCATGG
>NZ_JBFRGB010000068.1:0-1339 GCF_052115125.1 Ensifer sp. 2TAB8
TTGATCAGCGACTGGCCGGTAACGGCGAGGGTGAAGCGGTGTTGCATGGGAGGACTTTCTGGGGCGACACGCGCCAGCCGTTTCGAATATCTGATGGTTCCGGGTTGGATCCGCTCGCAGAGGGTCGACGCACCCCTCAGCATGTGAAGCGCTCCGGCCGGGCGGCAATCAGCGTGCGGGTGTAGGCATTGTCGGAGCGCGAGAAGATGAAGTCCGAGGACCCAAAATCCTCGACCCGACCGTTCTTGAAGATGTAGACGGCGCTGCACAGTGCCTGGACGATGGCGAGATCATGGGAGATGAACACCATCGTCATGCCGCGCTCCGCGATGGTCTCCCTCAGCAGAGTAACGATCTCGGCCTGGACCGAGACGTCGAGGGCCGAGGTCGGCTCGTCGGCAACAACGATCTGAGGCTCGGCAAGCAGCGCTCGGGCGATACAGACCCGCTGCTTCTGGCCACCCGATAGCTGATGCGGATGGCGGGACAGCAGGCTGCGGGCAAGGCCCAGCCGATCCATCATCGCGCCGGCCGTCTCGGCCACAGATCTGTCCCTGGAGCCAGCACCAAAGCGGATGCTCTCTTCCAGCGTCTCGCCGATGGTCATCCGCGGGTTGAGCGACACGGACGGATCCTGGAAGATCATCTGCACCCGGCCGAGAAGACCACTGCGTCGGCCGCTTGCGGCCGCCTCGAAGCTTTGTCCGCCGATGACGATCCGGCCTTCATGGGCGCTGTCGAGACCGGCAAGGATGCGACCGAAGGTGGTCTTGCCGCTGCCGCTCTCGCCGACGATGCCGGTGATCGTGCCGCGCGGCAAGCGTATACCGATATCACGTAGACCGAAGCTTGACCGGTTCCGGCCAAGGCCCCAATGGAAACCCTGTGGCGAGAACTCTTTCGAGATGCGTTCGGCCACGAGGAGTGGACGCTCGGCGTTGTCGGCAGTATCAGAGCCGCCCGGATCACTTCTGTCGCCAACGTCCTCAACCTTCGCTGCCTTTGCCGGAATGCGAAGCGTTGGAACAGCGGCAAGCAGCTTCCTGGTATAGTCGTGGTTCGGCTGATCGAGGATGGTGACCGTCACATCCGCTTCGACCACCTGGCCCTTCTTCATGACCAGCACCCGGTCGGTAATCTCGGAGATCACCCCCATGTCGTGGGTGACGAGAATGACGGAGACACCGGTCTCGTCGACGAGGGTTCTGAGCAATCCGAGCACCTGCTTCTGCACGGTGGCATCGAGTGCCGAGGTCGGCTCGTCGGCGATGATGATGTCGGGAGACCCCGCAAGGGCGATGGCGATGACGATGCGCTGCCGCTGGCCACCGGAGAACTG
>NZ_JBFRGB010000069.1:0-1320 GCF_052115125.1 Ensifer sp. 2TAB8
AGCCGACCTCGGCGATCTCGCCCATGAACTCGTGGCCGACGACCATCGGCACCGGAATGGTCTTCTGCGCCCACTGGTCCCAGTTCCAGATGTGCACGTCGGTGCCGCAGATCGCCGATTTCTTCACCTTGATCAGCACGTCGTTCGGGCCGATCTCCGGCACCGGCACGCGCTCCATCCACAAGCCCACTTCGGCCTTCGACTTGACCAGCGCCTTCATCATGTTCGTCATCGGTCCCTCCCTCAGATCACGCCGAGGTCGCGGCCGACCTCTTCGAAGGCGGCGATCGCCCGGCGTACGTCCGCTTCACTATGGGCCGCCGACATCTGCGTGCGGATGCGCGCCTGCCCCTTCGGCACCACCGGGAAGGAGAAGCCGATGACATAGACGCCCTTCTTCAGCATGCGTGCCGCCATCTCCTGCGCGAGCGCCGCATCACCGAGCATCACCGGAATGATCGGATGGCCCTCGCCGGCAAGCGTGAAGCCGAGCTTGGTCATCTCGGTGCGGAACAGTGCCGCATTGGCATAGAGCCGCTCGCGCAAGGCATCGCCGTTGTCGATCAGGTCGAAGACTTTCAGCGAGGCCGCGGCAATCACCGGCGCCAGCGTGTTGGAGAACAGATAGGGCCGCGAACGCTGCCTGAGCCACTCGACCACCTCGGCCTTGGCCGAAGTATAGCCGCCCGAGGCGCCGCCGAGCGCCTTGCCGAGCGTGCCGGTGATGATGTCGATCCGGCCCTCGACGCCGCAATGTTCGGCCGAGCCGCGACCATTCTTCCCGACGAAACCGACTGCATGGCTGTCGTCGACCATGACCATGGCGCCATATTTGTCCGCGAGGTCGCAGACACCACCGAGATTGGCGATGATGCCGTCCATCGAGAACACGCCGTCGGTGGCAATCAGCTTGAAGCGGCTGCCCTCGGCCTTCTTCAGCTCTTCCTCCAGCGCCGCCATGTCGTTGTTGGCATAGCGGAAGCGCTTGGCCTTGGAGAGCCGCACGCCATCGATGATCGAGGCGTGGTTGAGCGCGTCGGAGATGATCGCGTCCTCTTCTCCCAAGAGCGTCTCGAACAGGCCGCCATTGGCGTCGAAGCAGGAGGAATAGAGGATCGTGTCTTCCAGGCCGAGGAACGACGAAATCCGCGCCTCGAGCTGCTTGTGCTCCTCCTGCGTGCCGCAGATGAACCGCACCGAGGCCATGCCGTAGCCATAACGGTCGAGCGCCTGTTTGCCGGCCTCGGCAAGCTCTTCACTATCGGCAAGGCCGAGATAGTTGTTGGCGCAGAAGTTGAGCACGCGCTCGCCCGAGGCGAC
>NZ_JBFRGB010000070.1:0-1055 GCF_052115125.1 Ensifer sp. 2TAB8
GCGTCCTCGCGGCAACAATGGCTCGATCCGAGCCCACTCCGCATCGCTCAACCAGGTCAACTGCCGCGGCAACAATGGCTCGATCCGAGCCCACTCCGCATCGCTCAACCAGGTCAACTGCCGCTGCTTCATCAAGGCCTCCAACTCCAAGACCTTGAATCACAATTTGGCAGAACCCGGAATCCCTATTGAGTACAGACCCTAGGCCGGTGATGGAATTGAGCGTGTTGAAGAGAAAATGCGGATTTATCTGATATTGCAAAGCGCGCATCTGCGCCGCCAAGGCCTCTTCGCGCGAGGCAATCAGTTTCAGATCCCGGTCGCGGACGTCCATGTGATTGAGCAGTGCGACAAAGAGGAATGACCAGCCAAAGAAGATCGACATGCGGTAACAGACCGCATAGCCGTAATCCATGATATTGAACGGCACGACCGCGGGCGACATGATCACCGTGTAGAGGTAGTAGTCGAGCAGGGACATCCCGAGCGAACTGATCAGGGAAAGCAGCAGGCACACGAAGATTTGCGTGGCGTAGCGATGCTTTCTCATTCGGCTGAGCAAGAGCGCAAACAGAATGGCCAGAACGACAAAGACCGCTTCGAGCACGAGCTTTCCGAGGAACGGCTTGAGCGGATTGTCACCGATTGTGAGCCAGATCGGACTGCTGATCAGCAACTCGGCAGCCGCATAGATCAAGGCCAGGCGCAGGGTCGTCGCGGGAAATCGACGTCCATCCAGGAAGCTGTCGGTCGGAATGGTGAAGTGCTTCATGCAAACCCTGTCATGCTGATTTCAGACGGCCATGTCCGAGCGATTGTGTCGCCGGGAGGACAAAGTGGTGGGGCTATTTGAAAGTGCAAACAAGGAAATTTGGCAACTAAAAGGATCAGCAAGCGACTTCAGCCCGCGCGAAGATTGCGTCCGCGTAGCGGGGGATTGGGACGTGGTCTGCGATGGTGGGCGCGCTGATCCTGGCCCGGATGACGGACGATGCGGCTCTGTCAGACGAGATCCTTGCGCAGACGCGGACGTGGCTTTCGGGTTCGGATCGTTC
>NZ_JBFRGB010000071.1:0-1030 GCF_052115125.1 Ensifer sp. 2TAB8
AGATCTATCGGGGTCGGCCGATCTTCTACAGCCTCGGCAACTTCATCTTCCATGTGCGTTCCGAGAAGTCGACCTGGACGGCGCCGGAGGTCTGGGAAAGCGTGGTCGCAGCCACGACCTTCGACGCCGACAACCGTCTCGTGGAGGTTATTCTTCATCCGGTCGTCATCGGCGGCGATGCGGCGTTAGAGGACGGCGTGCTGGAACGCCGTCTTGCACCGCATCTGGCGACCGGCACCCGTGCCGAGCACATACTTCAACGTCTTGCAGAGCAATCGGCCCGGCTCGGCACGGAGATCCGCATCTCTGAGGGTGTCGGTGTCGTCCGCGTCTAGTCGATGTTCCCGGCTGATCGCCACAACAAGGCGGGCCGTCACGGCCCGCAGCTTCCACATGAGGGCTAGTATGGACATTCGCCAGGAACTGATCGACCGTTTCTTCCGCTATGCCGCGATCGAGAGCCAGAGCAATGGCCGGACGTTAGGTCTGCCATCCTCGCCAGGCCAGGCAGCGCTCGCCGCGCTGCTGGCCGAAGAGATGCGGGCGCTGGGCCTGGCCGACGTCGTCGTCGACGCACATGCGATCGTCACCGGTGTCAAACGCGGTAACCGGCCGGACGCGCCGGCGATCGGCTTTATCGCCCACCTCGACACCGTCGATGTCGGTCTGTCACCGTTCATCCGGCCGCAGATCCTGCGTTTCGACGGCAAGGATCTTTGCCTCAACGCCAAGGAAGACATCTGGCTGCGCGTCGCAGAGCATCCAGAGATCCCAGGCTGGAAGGGCGAAGACGTCATCGTCAGCGATGGTACCAGCGTGCTCGGCGCCGACAACAAGGCAGCGATCGCCGTGATCATGACATTGCTTGGTCGGCTGGATGAGACGGAACACGGCGACGTCTTCGTCGCCTTCGTGCCCGACGAGGAAATCGGTTTGCGTGGCGCCAAGGCGCTGGATCTTGCCCGTTTCCCTTGTGACTTCGCCTATACGATCGACTGCTGTGAACTGGGCGAGGTTGTGCTCGAGACCT
>NZ_JBFRGB010000072.1:0-971 GCF_052115125.1 Ensifer sp. 2TAB8
GGCGTCGCGACGCTGATCATCGTCATGGCCGTGATGAACGGCTTCCGTACCGAGCTGATTTCCCGCATTCTCGGCATCAACGGGCACATGATCGTCCAGCCGATCGACGGGCCGCTCAACAACTACGCGGAGCTGGCGACCAAGTTCTCGGGCGTCAAGGGCGTCACCATGGCGATCCCGTTGGTCGAGGGCCAGGTTCTGGCCCAGGGCGTTGGCGACAGCTCGACCGGCGCGCTGGTGCGCGGCATCCGTGCCGACGATCTCGGCAAGATGAAGTCGGTCTCCGATCATATCCAGTCCGGCGACATGGTCGGCTTTGCCTCCGGYTCCGGYGTCGCGATCGGATCGCGCATGGCCGAGCAGCTCGGCATCCGCGTYGGCGGCACGATCACGCTGACGTCCCCCAAYGGCGACGTGACGCCGCTYGGMATGAACCCGCGCGTCAAGGCCTACACCGTCTCGGCGATCTACGAGATCGGCATGTCGGAATACGATTCGACGATCATCTTCATGCCGCTCGAAGAAGCGCAGTTGTTCTTCAATGCCGAGGGGCTTGCGCAGTCGATCGAGATCTTCGTCGAGCAYCCTGACGTCGTCGACGAACTGCGCCAGCCGATCGAGGATGCGGCAGGGCGGCAGATCTTCATCACCGACTGGCGCGACCGCAACAAGACCTTCTTCTCGRCGCTCGAGGTCSAGCGCAATGTGATGTTCATGATCCTGACGCTGATCGTACTGGTCGCGGCGCTGAACATCATTTCCGGCCTGATCATGCTGGTGAAGGACAAGGGCAGCGAYATYGCCATCCTGAGGACGATGGGCGCAACCTCAGGCTCGGTGATGCGCATCTTTTTCATGACGGGTGCTGCGATCGGTGTCGCCGGAACGGTCGCAGGCGTGGCGCTCGGCGTCGTCGTCTGCCTCAACATCGAATCCATCCGCCAGTTCTTTTCCTGGATCTCCGGAACGAC
>NZ_JBFRGB010000073.1:0-860 GCF_052115125.1 Ensifer sp. 2TAB8
GGCTTCGTTCTCGCCCGGTCGTTCACACTTTCGGCTTTCGCCCTCTTCGTCGATACGCTTCGGCTGGCAAGCGACGAACTCGACAAATCGGGCCGCGTGCGCGCCGATTGGCAGGTGCTCGGCAACACGAGCCATCTGATCGCATCGAGTTGCGGGGTTCAGGTCGCGCCGACGTCAGGCCTCGTCGACCCGGGGCAGTTCGACTACATCGTGATGGTCGGCGGCCTGCTCAAGAACGAACACCCGATCGACGACGAGACGATCGCTTTCCTGAAGAAGGCGGCCGCGAAGAAAGTACCTTTGATCGGGCTGTGCACCGGTACCTTCATCCTGGCGGMAGCGGGGCTCATGGCCGGGCACGTCGTTTGCGTCAGCTGGCTTCACTACCAGGCCTTCCGCGAACGTTTCYCGGATCTGAAGGTTCGCTCGGACCGCCTCTTCAACCTCGACCGCACCCGCGGTTCCTGCGCCGGCGGCAGCAGTGCTGCCGACATGGCCGCCCATATCGTGCGTCTCCACATCAGCCGGGAGGCAGAGCGCAATGCACTCGAGGTCCTGCAGATCGACAAGGCCCGCTCGCATCTCCATGTGCAGCCAAGAAAGCCGCTCGCGATCGAGAGCAACGACCCCCGCCTGAACGCTGCCCTCATCATCATGGAGCAGAATACCGAGAACACGATCTCGATCCCTGAACTGGCGGCCTCGGTCGGCCTGTCGCGCCGGCAACTCGAGCGACTGTTCATGGAGAAGGCGAAGATGTCGCCTGCGCACGTCTACCGGAAATTCCGACTGGAGCGCGCCAAGCACCTCATCACCCAGACGGACGCTTCGCTCATCGAGATCGCGCTTGAAGTCGGCTT
>NZ_JBFRGB010000074.1:0-854 GCF_052115125.1 Ensifer sp. 2TAB8
CTAGGGTCTGTACTCAATAGGGATTCCGGGTTCTGCCAAATTGTGATTCAAGGTCTTGGAGTTGGAGGCCTTGATGAAGCAGCGGCAGTTGACCTGGTTGAGCGATGCGGAGTGGGCTCGGATCGAGCCATTGTTGCCGCGAGGACGCAAGGGCGCACATCGGGTTGATGACCGCCGGGTGATCTCTGGTATTGTGCACATGCTCAAGTGCGGTGCCCGCTGGCGCGACTGCCCTCCTGAGTATGGGCCCTACACCACCGTTTACAATCGCTTCAACCGCTGGAGTCGACAGGGTATCTGGCTCGACCTGTTCGAGGCGCTGACCGGTCACAACGGCATCTGGGGCACGGTGGCAATGGACGCCACTCATATCAAGGCGCACCGCTCTGCCGCCGGCGCAAAAGGGGGGCCTTYGCCCAAGCCATAGGTGTTTCGCGTGGTGGCCGTACGAGCAAGCTGCATGGACTGACCGACGCCCAGGGCCGACCAAGGCTGCTCATGCTGTCGGCTGGCAACATCAACGACATGAACATGGCAGGCGCTTTGATCGAGCGGGCTGCAGGTCGCTTCGATCGGCTCATCGCTGACCGCGGTTACGACACCAACGCCATCCGCGCTGCCATTGCCGCCAATGGCGCCATCGTCGTCATTCCTTCAACCACGAACCGGCGAGCGCCGATCCCCTACGATCGTGAGCTATACAAGGCCCGAAACCTCGTCGAGCGCCTCTGGTGCAGGCTCAAGGATTGGCGGCGCATTGCCACCCGGTATGACAAACTGGCAAGAAATTTCCTCGCAGCAGCTCTAATCGCTGCCACGCTCACATACTGGTGCAATTGAGTCCGGACCCTAGG
>NZ_JBFRGB010000075.1:0-788 GCF_052115125.1 Ensifer sp. 2TAB8
CCCGAAACCTCGTCGAGCGCCTCTGGTGCAGGCTCAAGGATTGGCGGCGCATTGCCACCCGGTATGACAAACTGGCAAGAAATTTCCTCGCAGCAGCTCTAATCGCTGCCACGCTCACATACTGGTGCAATTGAGTCCGGACCCTAGGCGCTCTGGGCTTCCAGTCGATACATGGCCTTTATCAACCAAAGACAGCAATAGCCTTGCTGGCTATGGATTGCTGTGCGATTCTTCGGGTATGATCCGAAGGAGATGAGAATGTCGGAGATGCTTGCAGCGCTGACCAACATTCGGACCGCGGAAGATATGGTCGTGGCCTTTCGCGATGAGGAGCAGTGTCGGCGATTGCTGGAAAGCATGGTGTGGCCGGCCGGRAGAGTTTGYCCTGCCTGTGGTTACAAGCGCTCGATCGCAATCGCCGGGCGCGATATGGGCAAGCGGCGTGCGCGYCCGGGTCTCTATCAATGCTCCAGCGGCGATTGTCGCTTCCAGTTTACGGTGACGACMCACACGCCGCTGCATTCCACAAAGCTTCCKCTGMGTGTCTGGCTGAAGGGCATGTGGCYGATGCTGCAGTCGGATAAAGGTTTGTCCTCGGTGCGCCTGGCCGAGGCTCTGGGGGTGAGCCAACCGACGGCCTGGCGGATGGGACACGCGCTRCGTCTCATGGCGGCGCGCGARCACATGCTCGATGGCACGGTGGAGATCGACCATTTTTATCTCGGTGGGCGAGCAAGAATAAATCCGGACGATCCACCGCCTGGACGAGGCCGAAAAGGTCTGCCGAA
>NZ_JBFRGB010000076.1:0-707 GCF_052115125.1 Ensifer sp. 2TAB8
ACTTCCAGCGACTTTTCGAACGCCGGGATCGGCAGGAACTCGTAGCGCGAATGGAAATTGCAGGCGCCGGTAAAGAAGTTCGGCGTCGGGATGCCGCGCGCCGAAAGTACGGCACCATCGGTGCCGCCGCGCATCGGCATCAGCTTCTTCTTTATCCCGAGTTCGTCCATCACATCAAACAACAGGGAGATGGCGCGGTCGTCGTGTTGAAGACTGGTGGCGATGTTTCGATAGGTATCGGTGACCTGGTGGCGGATGTTGCCGCTGGGGTAGCTTGAGTGGACCCGTTCCGCCACCTCGGCGATCCACCGCTTGCGCTGATCGAAGCCATCGGTGTCGAAGTCGCGGATCAGGCAGGTGAGCATTGCCTCACTGTCGTTGGCGACGAGGTCCTTGAACCAGAAGAAGCCCTGGCGATCCGCGGTGTTTTCCGGAGTGTCGTCGTGGTCGAAGTGGGCGATGTAGTCGATCGCCATGGTGAGCGGATTGACGAGCGTGCCCTTGGCCGACATCGGGTGGGCACTGACACCGGTAAAGACGATCTCAGCGGCGGCAGCGTTGAAGGTCTCGAGCACAACCTCGCCCAGTTCACAGCAGTCGATCGTATAGGCGAAGTCACAAGGGAAACGGGCAAGATCCAGCGCCTTGGCGCCACGCAAACCGATTTCCTCGTCGGGCACGAAGGCGACGAAGACGTCGCCGTGTTC
>NZ_JBFRGB010000077.1:0-707 GCF_052115125.1 Ensifer sp. 2TAB8
ACTTCCAGCGACTTTTCGAACGACTTCCAGCGACTTTTCGAACGCCGGGATCGGCAGGAACTCGTAGCGCGAATGGAAATTGCAGGCGCCGGTAAAGAAGTTCGGCGTCGGGATGCCGCGCGCCGAAAGTACGGCACCATCGGTGCCGCCGCGCATCGGCATCAGCTTCTTATTTATCCCGAGTTCGTCCATCACATCAAACAACAGGGAGACGGCGCGGTCGTCGTGTTGAAGACTGGTGGCGATGTTTCGATAGGTATCGGTGACCTGGTGGCGGACGTTGCCGCTGGGATAGCTTGAGCGTATCCGCTCCGCCACCTCGGCGATCCGCCGCTTGCGTTGATTGAAGCCATCGGTATCGAAGTCGCGGATCAGGCAGGTAAGTGTTGCCTCGCTGTCGTTGGCGACGAGATCCTTGAACCAGAAGAAACCCTGGCGATCCGCAGTACATTCGGGCGTATCCTCGCGGTCGAAGTGGGCGATGAAGTCGATCGCCATGGTGAGCGGATTGACGAGTGTGCCCTTGGCCGACATCGGCTGGGCGCTGACACCGGTAAAGACGATTTCGGCGGACGCGGCATTGAAGGTCTCGAGCACAACCTCGCCCAGTTCACAGCAGTCGATCGTATAGGCGAAGTCACAAGGGAAACGGGCAAGATCCAGCGCCTTGGCGCCACGCAAACCGATTTCCTCGTCGGGCACGAAGG
>NZ_JBFRGB010000078.1:0-688 GCF_052115125.1 Ensifer sp. 2TAB8
CGCCGCAGCCTCGATCCAAGGAACCAGACGCGATGACAGTCGAACATGCGAACACAACTCTGCGCCCGCCATTGCCTCCATTCGGGCCCTCGTCTCAACAGCCCGTATTGCTGCGGGTCGAGAACCTCGGCCTTCGCCATCTGTCCAGGACCGGCCCAACGACGATCCTGAGCGACGTCAGCTTCGAGCTCCGCCGCGGCGAGATCCTTGGCATCATTGGCGAGTCCGGTGCTGGCAAGTCGACCGTCGGCAACGCCATCCTCGGGCTGCTTGCGCCGGAGTTCCAGCAGACATCGGGAACGATCAACTTCGACGGCAAGGCCTTTGAGGCGATGTCCGCGGGAGAGCGCGAAGCGCTGCGGGGAAAACGCATCTCGGCGATCTTCCAGGATCATACCGCCTCGCTCGATCCGCTGATGAGCGTTGGCGCGCAGGTTGAGGAAACTTGCCTGGCGCTCGATCCAACCCTTTCGAGACGTCAGGCCCGCACCCGCGCCATCGATCTGCTGGCCCGGGTCGGCATTCCCGAGCCTGAGCGACGATTTGGCAACTACCCGCACCAGTTCTCCGGTGGCCAGCGGCAGCGCATCGTCATCGCCATCGCCCTTGCGGGGTCTCCCGACATCATCATCGCCGACGAGCCGACCTCGGCACTCGATGCCACCGTGCAGAAGCAGGTGCTCGGATT
>NZ_JBFRGB010000079.1:0-688 GCF_052115125.1 Ensifer sp. 2TAB8
CGCCGCAGCCTCGATCCAAGGAACCAGACGCGATGACAGTCGAACATGCGAACACAACTCTGCGCCCGCCATTGCCTCCATTCGGGCCCTCGTCTCAACAGCCCGTATTGCTGCGGGTCGAGAACCTCGGCCTTCGCCATCTGTCCAGGTCCGGCCCGACGACGATCCTGAGCGACGTCAGCTTCGAGCTCCGCCACGGCGAGATCCTCGGCATCATCGGCGAATCCGGTGCTGGCAAGTCGACTGTCGGTAATGCCATCCTCGGCCTGCTTGCGCCGGAGTTCCAGCAGACATCGGGAACGATCTCCTTCGATGGCAAGCCCTTGGAGGCGATGTCGGCGGGAGAGCGCGAAGCGCTTCGGGGCAAGCGCATCTCGGCAATCTTCCAGGATCATACCGCCTCGCTCGATCCGCTGATGAGCGTCGGCGCGCAGGTTGAGGAAACTTGCCTGGCGCTCGATCCAACCCTTTCGAGACGTCAGGCCCGCACCCGCGCCATCGATCTGTTGGCACGGGTCGGTATTCCCGAGCCTCAGCGGCGATTTGGCAACTACCCGCACCAGTTCTCCGGTGGCCAGCGGCAGCGCATCGTCATCGCCATCGCCCTTGCGGGGTCTCCCGACATCATCATCGCCGACGAGCCGACCTCGGCACTCGATGCCACCGTGCAGAAGCAGGTGCTCGGATT
>NZ_JBFRGB010000080.1:0-677 GCF_052115125.1 Ensifer sp. 2TAB8
ATGCCCTGGTCGAGCACGTTGGCGATCGCCTTTTCGAGATTGTCGGCTTCCTTCACGAGGTTGAAGGAGTAGCGCAGGCACATGGCAAACGACGCGATCATCGCGATCGGGTTGGCAATGCCCTTGCCGGCGATGTCCGGCGCCGAGCCATGCACCGGCTCATAGAGCGCCTTGCGCTTGCCGCTGACACCGTCCGGCGCGCCGAGCGAGGCCGACGGCAGCATGCCGAGCGAACCGGTGAGCATGGCCGCGACATCCGACAGCATGTCGCCGAACAGGTTGTCGGTGACGATGACGTCGAACTGCTTGGGCTGGCGCACCAGCTGCATGCCGCCGGCGTCCGCCAGCATGTGCTCGAGCTGGACGTCGGAATATTTCGCCTTGTGCGTCTCGGTCACCACCTGGTTCCACAAGACGCCCGACTTCATGACGTTGCGCTTTTCCATCGAGCAGACGCGGTTGTTCCGGGTGCGGGCCAGTTCGAAGGCGACGCCGGCGATGCGCTCGATCTCGTAGGTGTCATAGACCTGGGTGTCGATGCCGCGCTTCTGGCCGTTGCCGAGATCGATGATCTCCTTCGGTTCGCCGAAATAGACGCCACCGGTCAGTTCGCGCACGATCAGGATGTCGAGGCCCTCGACCAGTTCCGGTTTCAGCGAGGAAGCGGCGGCCAGCGC
>NZ_JBFRGB010000081.1:0-670 GCF_052115125.1 Ensifer sp. 2TAB8
GCGCCGGCATCGTCGTCGACGTCGGCCCGGGCGTCACCTCGGTGAAGAAGGGCGACCATGTCATTCCGCTCTATACGCCCGAATGCCGCTCCTGCCCGTCGTGCCTGTCGCGCAAGACCAACCTGTGCACCGCGATCCGCKCGACGCAAGGCCAGGGCCTGATGCCGGACGGCACCTCGCGCTTCTCGATCGGCAASGACAAGATCCACCACTACATGGGCTGCTCGACCTTCGCCAACTACACGGTGCTGCCGGAGATTGCGGTTGCCAAGGTCAAYCCCGACGCCCCCTTCGACAAGATCTGCTACATCGGCTGCGGCGTGACGACCGGCATCGGCGCSGTCATCAACACGGCCMARGTGGAGATGGGGGCGACCGCRATCGTCTTCGGTCTCGGCGGMATCGGCCTCAATGTCATCCAGGGCCTGCGTCTGGCCGGCGCCGACATGATCATCGGCGTCGACCTCAACAACGACAAGAAGGCCTGGGGCGAGCGCTTCGGCATGACCCACTTCGTCAATCCGAAGGAGGTCGGCGACGACATCGTGCCTTACCTCGTCAACATGACCAAGCGCGGGGCCGACCAGATCGGYGGCGCCGACTACACCTTCGACTGCACCGGCAACACCAAGGTGATGCGCCAGGCGCTCGAAGCCTCGCATCGCGGCTG
>NZ_JBFRGB010000082.1:0-637 GCF_052115125.1 Ensifer sp. 2TAB8
GCTTCCTCAAAGCCCGAACCATCCGGCCCAGACCCTCAAATCAGCCTCAGCCAATCCAGGAAACTCTAGAGCGAAGGTCGTCGTCGCCAGCAGCGCCGCCGCCCTCGTCAGTGATCGGGCTTATAGACCTGCCCCCACCGAGACGTCAATAGGCTTTTTTGCTGTCGGCAAGAAATTCACAGGCGGCCGATTTGAAGGCTTGTGAAAAGTACGTTTACTGTATGGCTCGCATCGGCATCGGCGCCACACCAACCGCGGTCCCAATTGTTGCTGGCTGCAGTCCTGCCGACCTGAGGGCGTCTGTTCGCGCTGGGTATCCCAATACACGTCGCAAGCCACGAGACTGCGCAGCCCGCCCTGACGGTTGGATCGATCACGCCCGACCTTTCTCAGAAGGCTAACGGCACTCGGCAAACGATTTGCTGTTCACCGTATTGATCGACCTTGCACGAAGAGACAGTTCGGACGCCCGTGGTTTCTCAGAGCCTGTTCATTCTTCTCTGAATGCGCGCATCATCTGGTCTGTGAATGGTTTGCTGATATAGGAGATAGCGGTTCGTTCGTCGGTCTGGACGAAGACTTCGACGGGCATGCCTGGCATGAGCTTGCGGTTGCCGAGCCTTTCGATCGGGTCGGT
>NZ_JBFRGB010000083.1:0-596 GCF_052115125.1 Ensifer sp. 2TAB8
ATCGCGGTGCACAGGTTGGTCTTGCGCGACAGGCACGACGGGCAGGAGCGGCATTCGGGCGTATAGAGCGGAATGACATGGTCGCCCTTCTTCACCGAGGTGACGCCCGGGCCGACGTCGACGACGATGCCGGCGCCTTCATGGCCGAGGATGGCCGGGAACAGGCCTTCCGGATCGGCACCCGACAGCGTGAAGTCGTCGGTGTGGCAGATGCCGGTGGCCTTGACCTCGATCAGCACCTCGCCGGCCTTTGGGCCTTCAAGTTGAACCGTCATGACCTCGAGCGGCTTGCCTGCCTGAACGGCAACGGCGGCGCGTACATCCATTGTGGGATCCTTTTTGTTGATGATTCAATCGCGTGCGTGGGCCGACCGAACAACGGCCAGCCCATCTGGGATCGATTTGTACGAAGAATGCTACGAGGCCTTCTGCAGCTCCGGCAGGGCGTCGAAGAGATCGGCGACGAGGCCGTAGTCGGCGACCTGGAAGATCGGCGCCTCTTCGTCCTTGTTGATCGCGACGATGACCTTCGAGTCCTTCATGCCGGCCAGATGCTGGATGGCACCGGAGATGCCGCAGGCGATGTAGAGATCGGG
>NZ_JBFRGB010000084.1:0-564 GCF_052115125.1 Ensifer sp. 2TAB8
CGCCACACCGCCYGTCGGCTTGTTGGCATCCGTCACCGAGAAGCCGAAGTTTGCCGTCGACGTGTCACCGTCGCCGTCCGTCACCGTGTAGTTGCCGGTGAYCGGAACAGATGCGCCGACCGTCGCAGCATCCGCCTTGAACTCGTAGCTGCCGTCCGCCTTCACCCGGATCTCGCCTGCACCGACGTCGATCCATCCAGACCAGCCGCTGACCGCGTCGAACGCACCGACAGCAGCYCCATTGATCTGCGTCAGCGTTGCACCATCCGCACCAGCCGCAAAGTCGAACGAACCGGCAATCGTCGTGCCTTCAGCAACAGACCCGCCGGCTTCGTTCGAAGCCAAAGGCGCATCGTCGTTGAAGTTGACCGTCAGCGTGCCGTTGGCAACCGAGCTGTCGGCGTCCGTCACGGTGTAGCCGAGGCCGACCGAGACGGTGTCCTCGCCGTTCGGACCGGCCGTATGCAGCACATTGTCCTTCAGYTCGACCGTATAGGCACCCGTYGCCGCATTCGTCACGGTCACCGTGAACAGAACGCCGCGCGGACCCGTCGCCGTCAGGAT
>NZ_JBFRGB010000085.1:0-558 GCF_052115125.1 Ensifer sp. 2TAB8
CCACTACGACTACATGACCGATCCGACCGACGAGGATGCCGAACTGAAGGGCAATGGCTGGCTGGCCGGCCCCTATGCCTCGTTCGAACTCGGCAAGGGCGTGTTCCTCGATGCGAACCTGCTTTATGGCGGCTCCTCGAACGACATCGATACCGGCATCTTCAAGGGCAGTTTCGACACCACCCGCTGGATGGCGGATGTGAAGCTGACCGGCGAATGGCAGCTCGACGAGATCACGGTGCTGACGCCGAAGCTCCGGGCGGTCTATTTCAACGAAGAGACCGATGATTACAGCGTGAAGAACGTGCTCGGCGAGGTCATCGATCTCAAGGGCTTCATCGAGGAGCAGGCGCGTCTCAGCATCGGCTTCGACGTCGAGCGGACGCTGGAACTGGAAAACGGCCTGCTTCTGTCGCCGTCGGTCGGTGCCGATGTCGGCTTCGCCTCGCTCGACGGCGAAGGCCTGTTCGGGCGGGTTTCAGCCGGGTTGGCCTTGTCGAACACCGACAACTGGGACCTCGACTTCTCGCTGCTGTTCAACATCGAAGGCGACGGTTC
>NZ_JBFRGB010000086.1:0-556 GCF_052115125.1 Ensifer sp. 2TAB8
ACATCTTCCTCGCCGGCTTTTCCACCGGCGGCGGCGAGATCAGCCGCTATATCGGCCGCCACGGCACGAGCCGCGTCGCCAAGGCCGGATTGATCTCGGCGGTGCCGCCCTTGATGGTCAAGACCGACAAGAACTCCGGCGGCCTGCCGAAGAAAGTGTTCGACGGCCTGCAGGCAGCAAGCCTCAAGGATCGTTCCAAGCTCTACCGCGATATCGCGTCCGGTCCGTTCTTCGGCTTCAGCCGGCCGGGTGCTGTCGCCTCGCAAGGCATGATCGACAGCTTCTGGCTGCAGGGCATGACGGCCGGTCACAAGAACACCTATGACTCCATCGTCGCCTTCTCGCAGACCGATTTCACCGAGGATCTGAGGAAGTTCGACGTGCCGACCTTGATCATCCACGGCGATGACGACCAGATCGTGCCGATCGATGCGGCCGCTCGGGCTTCGAAGAAACTCGTCCCGCATGCCGAACTCAAGGTCTATGCCGGCGCGCCGCATGGCATCACCGACACGCACAAGGACCAGCTCAACGCCGACCTGCTCGCCTTCGCCAA
>NZ_JBFRGB010000087.1:0-547 GCF_052115125.1 Ensifer sp. 2TAB8
GCCGGAACACGGCACGGGCAAGCGCGATCTCGGTTTCCGGGTTAAGCTCCGGGCGATCGTCCGGCTGGCTGTCATTGGCAAGATCAATCGCGGTGTAACCGACCTGGTCGCGGATCGCTGCCAATTGCTCGAACGCGGCGCCGTCGACCTCAATCCTCTGGGTAATCCCGAGCCGATTAACGCCGGGACGGGCGGGGCGCCCTTCCTTCGCATCTTCGGCATACATGAAGTCTGGGCCCGGACCGCCGTCCATGGCAACGACGGCAACCGGCCGCCCGGAGATCACAGCAGTGCTCGCCCGCGAGACTTCCCCTTGATCTCGACCAAGACCGGCATGAAGGAAGCCGCGCTTCTCGACTTCCTCCAGCGTCGAGAGCACGCCGGAGGGACCGAGGTCGAAGGCATGGTTGTTCGACAGCGACAGCGCCTCAAAACCGATGCCCTTCAGGGTATCGAGCACGAATGGGGCGCTGCAGCCGAAGAACGAGCCTTTGAGCGGCCAGCCACCGTGACGCCCAAGGATCGTGCCTTCGAAGTTGGTGAAGGC
>NZ_JBFRGB010000088.1:0-527 GCF_052115125.1 Ensifer sp. 2TAB8
GGCCTGTGGAGCGGCATGTCCTACACCTTCACCGTGACCGCAAAGAACGCGGCGGGTGTTGGTCCGTCGTCTTCGGCGTCGCAGGCGGTGGTGCCGAGAAATTTCCAGACGATCGGCTTCAGCCCTGGTCCCCAGACCTTCGGCACGACGCCTGTGTTGTCGGCGATGAACACGTCCGGCCTCCCGGTCGTGTTTAGTTCGACGACGCCCGATGTCTGCACCGTGACGCCACCGGGCGAGTTGACGTTCCATTCCGCGGGCACCTGCACCATCAGTGCGGACGCAGAGGGCAATTCTGCTTACTTCCCGGCACAGACGATCACGCGGTCGTTCGCGGTTAATCCGGCCTTGCCGGACGCACCGACGATCGGGGCGGTGACGACGCTCGATCCGGATGGCGCCCAGGTCAATTTCACACCACCGGCCAACAATGGCGGCGGGGCGATTACTGAGTATGTCGTAACATCGTCTCCGCATGGAAAAATCGGTGTCGGTACCCAAAGCCCGATCTCCGTCCGGGGCCTGTG
>NZ_JBFRGB010000089.1:0-509 GCF_052115125.1 Ensifer sp. 2TAB8
CCGCAGGGTAGGCGCCTGCATTGCCCAGGTCGGTATAGCTGAACTGACCCCGGCGACGGGTCTTGTACGAGCGTCCGTTGGTGACCTTCACCTGGATGTCGTGGCTGCGCAGGAGCTCGGCCACGCCTTCCACGGTTTCCACGCGCTGGCTGCTGAAAATCTGACGCATCGGTCAATCCTTGGCCGGCACGGCGGCCGCTGCTGCCTGGTCCGGAACCACGCGGATCAAGCCTTCCTGGGCGGTGCTGGCAACCAGCACGCCATCACGGGTGAAGAACTGGCCACGGGCCAGGCCGCGCGAATCCTGCGCACTGGGGCTGTCCAGCGAGTACAGCAGCCAATCGTCGGCGCGGAACGGGCGGTGGAACCAGATCGCGTGGTCCAGCGAGGCCATCTGCACGTGCGGATGGTAGTAGCTGATGCCGTGCGGGAAGGTCGCCGTGCCCAGCAGGTGGAAGGCCGACGCGTAGGCCAGCAGTGCCTGGTGCAGCTCGGGAGCATCGCCCACG
>NZ_JBFRGB010000090.1:0-493 GCF_052115125.1 Ensifer sp. 2TAB8
GCTACGAGTTCAAGGCGGATGCTGCGACGGTCGGCGCATCTGTTCCGGTCACCGGCAACTACACGGTGACGGACGGCGACGGTGACACGTCGACGGCAAACTTCGGCTTCTCGGTGACGGATGCCAACAAGCCGACRGGCGGTGTGGCGTCTGCGAATGTCGACGATGACGGTCTTGCCGGCGCCAACCCGGCCCCGGWTGCCGSTGCGGCGAKCTTCTCGGGCACGCTCGGCGGCAGCGTCGGTCTGGACGGCGCGGGTGCGAACGGCTTCTCGTTTGCCGGTCTGCATGGCACGAGCGGCACGGTCGGCCAGGAGACGGTCAACTACAGCTGGAGCGGCAACATCCTGACGGCGACGGGTCCGCGCGGYGTTCTGTTCACGGTGACCGTGACGAATGCGGCRACGGGTGCCTATACGGTCGARCTGAAGGACAATGTGCTGCATACGGCCGGTCCGAACGGCGAGGACACCGTCTCGGTCGGCCTCGGCTA
>NZ_JBFRGB010000091.1:0-467 GCF_052115125.1 Ensifer sp. 2TAB8
AGCGAAGTCAAGAAGCCCTACATGGATGCGGCCCGGCTGATGCGGCTGCCGACCTCCCGGATCCTCTTCCGTCACSTGCTGCCCAACAGCATCGCGCCMGCGATCACTCTGATCCCGATCGAGGTCGGTCATGCCGTGGCGCTAGAGGCGACGCTGTCCTTCCTCGGCTTGGGCGTTCCGATCGACAAGCCTTCGCTCGGCGCCGCCGTTGCCAACGGCTTCCAGTACCTGATGACCGGCCAATACTGGATCAGCCTGTTTCCAGGYCTCGCSCTCTTCGGCCTGATCGCTTCCATCAATCTTGTCGGCGAGGACGTTCGCCGCAGCCTCGATCCAAGGAACCAGACGCGATGACAGTCGAACATGCGAACACAACTCTGCGCCCGCCATTGCCTCCATTCGGGCCCTCGTCTCAACAGCCCGTATTGCTGCGGGTCGAGAACCTCGGCCTTCGCCATCTGTCCAGG
>NZ_JBFRGB010000092.1:0-466 GCF_052115125.1 Ensifer sp. 2TAB8
CTGGAGGACCGAACCGACTAATGTTGAAAAATTAGCGGATGACCTGTGGCTGGGGGTGAAAGGCCAATCAAACCGGGAGATAGCTGGTTCTCCCCGAAAGCTATTTAGGTAGCGCCTCGTGAACTCATCTTCGGGGGTAGAGCACTGTTTCGGCTAGGGGGCCATCCCGGCTTACCAACCCGATGCAAACTGCGAATACCGAAGAATGTTATCACGGGAGACACACGGCGGGTGCTAACGTCCGTCGTGAAGAGGGAAACARCCCAGACCGCCAGCTAAGGTCCCAAAGTCATGGTTAAGTGGGAAACGATGTGGGAAGGCWCAGACAGCCAGGATGTTGGCTTAGAAGCAGCCAYCATTTAAAGAAAGCGTAATAGCTCACTGGTCGAGTCGKCCTGCGCGGAAGATGTAACGGGGCTAAACCATGCACCGAAGCTGCGGCAGCGACGCTTATGCGTTGTTGGGT
>NZ_JBFRGB010000093.1:0-464 GCF_052115125.1 Ensifer sp. 2TAB8
CAGCCGCGATGCGAGGCTTCGAGCGCCTGGCGCATCACCTTGGTGTTGCCGGTGCAGTCGAAGGTGTAGTCGGCGCCRCCGATCTGRTCGGCCCCGCGCTTGGTCATGTTGACGAGGTAAGGCACGATGTCGTCGCCGACCTCCTTCGGGTTGACGAAGTGGGTCATGCCGAAGCGCTCGCCCCAGGCCTTCTTGTCGTTGTTGAGGTCGACGCCGATGATCATGTCGGCGCCGGCCAGCCGCAGGCCCTGGATGACGTTGAGGCCGATGCCGCCGAGACCGAAGACGATYGCGGTCGCCCCCATCTCCACCTKGGCCGTGTTGATGACSGCGCCGATGCCGGTCGTCACGCCGCAGCCGATGTAGCAGATCTTGTCGAAGGGGGCGTCGGGGTTGACCTTGGCAACCGCAATCTCCGGCAGCACCGTGTAGTTGGCGAAGGTCGAGCAGCCCATGTAGTGGTG
>NZ_JBFRGB010000094.1:0-442 GCF_052115125.1 Ensifer sp. 2TAB8
GCCATGACGGGTGCGCTGGCGGCGGGGCGTCGCAAAATGGATCTGTTCGGTGTCATCATTATCGCGTCCGTGACCGCCATTGGTGGCGGTTCGGTGCGCGACATCCTGCTGGGTCACTATCCGCTGGGCTGGGTGAAACATCCCGAATACATCATGATTGTTGCAGCGGCGGCGGTAGTGACCACTTTCCTGGCACCCCTGATGACGCATCTGCGCAAAGTGTTTCTGGTGCTCGATGCGTTAGGACTGGTGGTCTTTTCTATTATCGRCGCGCAGGTTGCGCTCGATTCAGGACACGCCATGATTATTGCCGCGATAAGTGCGGTCATTACCGGCGTCTTTGGCGGCGTACTGCGTGACATGTTCTGTAATCGCATTCCGCTGGTGTTTCAGAAGGAACTCTACGCCGGTATCGCTTTCGCCTCTGGCTGGATGTATATCC
>NZ_JBFRGB010000095.1:0-434 GCF_052115125.1 Ensifer sp. 2TAB8
CCGGCCGGACAGTAGCGCGTCGACGGGCCGGCATAGATGTCGTGCTCGGAGCGCTTCTGCAGCTCCATGTCCTTCACCTGCAGATGGACCGGCTGATCCTCCTCGTGGTTGGTGTTCGACAGGAACACCGAGGACAGCCGGTCGAAGGTTAAGACACCATCGGGCTTCGGATAGTCGATCTTCTGGTGCTGGGCGGCCGGCTCGAGCGACTGCGCGTCCGTCTTGCCGTGCTTCAGCGTGCCGAAGAAGGAGAAGCCGAAGATCTGGTTGGTCCACATGTCGAGACCACCGAGCCCAACACCGATCGCCGTACCGAACTTCGACCACAGCGGCTTGACGTTGCGAACCCGCTTCAAATCCTGGCCGATGGCGCTGTCGCGCCAGCCGCGCTCGATCTCGATCGGCTCGTCATTGGCGCGACCGGAGGCGATCGC
>NZ_JBFRGB010000096.1:0-411 GCF_052115125.1 Ensifer sp. 2TAB8
CTTCAAGCTTGCCGAAGGCACGCTGACGGTCAATTCCGACAAGACCTGGTCGTTCGACGCGGCCAGCAACCTCAACAATCCGGCTGGCGTCAACGTCACCTTCTCGCTGTCGGCCACGGACGCCGATGGTGACACAACGAGCGACAGCCAGACGATCACGGTGACCGACGGCGCCGGCCCGACGGTAGATCCGGCATCCGCCTCGGCCTCGTTGACGCTCGACGACCAGAACCTTGCCGACGGCTCGACCCCGGGCTCGACGACGAGCGCCGGCACGATCGGCTTTAATGCGGGCTCGGACGCGATCGCCAAGATCGCCTTCGGCGACACCAGCGGCCTGACGGGTTCGCTGACCTGGGAACGCGTCTCCGACACGCAGATCGTCGGCCGTGCCGGTGGTGTTGCGATCGT
>NZ_JBFRGB010000097.1:0-394 GCF_052115125.1 Ensifer sp. 2TAB8
GCTACGAGTTCAAGGCGGATGCTGCGACGGTCGGCGCATCTGTTCCGATCACCGGCAACTACACGGTGACGGACGGCGACGGTGACACGTCGACGGCAAACTTCGGYTTCTCGGTGACGGATGCCAACAAGCCGACRGGCGGTGTGGCGKCTGCGAATGTCGACGATGACGGTCTTGYCGGCGCCAACCCGGCCCCGGTTGCCGGTGCGGCGAGCTTCTCGGGCACGCTCGGCGGCAGCGTCGGTCYGGACGGCGCAGGCGCGAACGGCTTCTCGTTTGCCGGTCTGCATGGCACGAGCGGCACGGTCGGCCAGGAGACGGTCAACTACAGCTGGAGCGGCAACATCCTGACGGCGACGGGTCCGCGCGGCGTTCTGTTCACGGTGACCGTGAC
>NZ_JBFRGB010000098.1:0-356 GCF_052115125.1 Ensifer sp. 2TAB8
ACGGTGAAGCGGGTGGTTGACTACAACGTCAAGATCCGCGTGAAGGCAGACGGTTCGGGCGTCGAGCTTGCGAACGTGAAGATGTCGATGAACCCGTTCGACGAAATCTCGGTCGAAGAGGCGCTGCGGCTGAAGGAAGCCGGCAAGGCGGAGGAAGTCGTCGTCGTWTCCGTCGGMCCGGCCAAGGCCGAAGAGACGCTGCGYACAGCACTTGCCATGGGTGCCGACCGCGCCATCCTGGTCGAGACCGAAGACCAGGTCGAGCCACTCGCGGTTGCCAAGATCGTCAAGGGTGTGGCCGAGGCTGAACAGCCGGGCCTGATCATCGTCGGCAAGCAGGCGATTGATGATGACAG
>NZ_JBFRGB010000099.1:0-356 GCF_052115125.1 Ensifer sp. 2TAB8
GCCATGCGCGATCCGATCGCGACACCGGAGCCGGAGGCAAAGCCGACCATGTCGCCGGACTGGATATGATCGGAGACCGACTTCATCTTGCCGAGATCGTCGGCACGGATGCCGCGCACCAGCGCGCCGGTCGAGCTGTCGCCAACGCCCTGGGCCAGAACCTGGCCCTCCACCAGCGGGATCGCCATGGTGACGCCCTTGACGCCGGAGAACTTGGTCGCCAGCTCCGCGTAGTTGTTGAGCGGCCCGTCGATCGGCTGGACGATCATGTGCCCGTTGATGCCGAGAATGCGGGAAATCAGCTCGGTACGGAAGCCGTTCATCACGGCCATGACGATGATCAGCGTCGCGACGCC
>NZ_JBFRGB010000100.1:0-352 GCF_052115125.1 Ensifer sp. 2TAB8
GAGTTGGCTGCAAATGTGCCCGAAGGCACATCGTCAATCAACGTAACAGCATATAGAGCCGATAAAGATAGATAATCAACATCGCCGAAACCACATTGCCTGCCGCGGTGAAAATCACCGACGAGACATTCAGCGGTAAAACCGTCAGCGAAGAGAAGAACAGCATCACCACCACTTTGGCCAGCAGCCAGAGCAGAATAGCGGGGGCAATCAGCTTCACATTCTTCCACGCCATCCGCATGCTGGCCCGCATGGCGGCAAAGACACCCATCTTCTCACTGGCCACCATCACCGGAGCCAGCGACAGCAGAATCGTCAGCAGAATGCCTGGCACCACCAGCACCATAAAGCC
>NZ_JBFRGB010000101.1:0-343 GCF_052115125.1 Ensifer sp. 2TAB8
ACATGTTCGGATAGACCGGGCCTTCGCCGACATTCCCTTGCGGCGGTCCGTGCGGCCCGCCTCCCGAACTCACATGTTCGGATAGACCGGGCCTTCGCCGCCTTGGGGCGGCACCCAGTTGATGTTCTGGTTCGGGTCCTTGATGTCGCAGGTCTTGCAATGCACGCAGTTCTGCGCGTTGATGACGAAGACCGGCTTGCCGTCCTTCTCCACCCACTCGTAGACCCCGGCCGGACAGTAGCGCGTCGACGGGCCGGCATAGATGTCGTGCTCGGAGCGCTTCTGCAGCTCCATGTCCTTCACCTGCAGATGGACCGGCTGATCCTCCTCGTGGTTGGTGTTC
>NZ_JBFRGB010000102.1:0-330 GCF_052115125.1 Ensifer sp. 2TAB8
GCGCTGATCCTGGCCCGGATGACGGACGATGCGGCTCTGTCAGACGAGATCCTTGCGCAGACGCGGACGTGGCTTTCGGGTTCGGATCGTTCAAGCGCCGGCGTTGCCGAGGTGGCATGATAAATTCGCCCCTTCCCGCCGGCCTGGCGATTTTGGCCGTTTGTGGTGCGCTCCGTGCGGCGTCTAGAACGGCAAAAGCCCCCGGTTTTTTTTGACACGGGGGCTTATTGTATTTGGAAGATTTGGTTGCGGGGGCAGGATTTGAACCTGCGGCCTTCAGGTTATGAGCCTGACGAGCTACCGGGCTGCTCCACCCCGCGCCATCGCGGT